>CACOYX010000029.1 GCA_902631535.1 uncultured Pelagibacteraceae bacterium | reverse complement strand
ACCAACGCAAAACGCCTTGGAGTTAAAAATATTATAATCGAAGATTTAAAAAATATCTTTGTAAAAGATTATGTCTTTCCAATGATTAGAGCTCATGCTGTTTACGAAGGTGTCTACTTACTAGGCACTTCAATAGCCAGGCCTTTAATAGCTAAGAGACAAATAGCGATAGCAAAAAAATTTAACGCATATGCTGTATCTCACGGTGCTACAGGAAAAGGTAATGATCAAGTTAGGTTTGAACTTGGTTATGCTTTTTTTGGCGGAAAAAAAATTAAAACTATCGCACCATGGAGAGAATGGAAACTACAATCTAGGGCAGACTTGATCAAATATGCTAAGAAAAATAATATTCCAATTCCTAAAGATAAAAAAGGTGCTCCACCTTTCTCTGTGGATGATAATATCTTTCATACTTCTACTGAGGGTAAGGTTTTAGAAAATCCAAAAAATTCTGCGCCAGAATTTATTTTTCAAAGAACTGTTTCACCAGATAAAGCTCCAAATAAAAAAACAATAGTGAAAATTACGTTTAAAAATAGTGATCCAATTGCTGTGAACGGAAAAAGATTAAGACCTGATAAACTTTTAAATAGATTAAATATTCTCGCTGGAAAAAATGGAATTGGGAGAGTAGATCTTGTTGAAAATAGATTTATTGGAATTAAATCAAGAGGTGTTTACGAAACACCTGGTGGGACTTTGTTATATGCTGCGCATAGAGCAATTGAGTCGGTGACTTTAGATAAAAAAACAGCGCACAATAAAGAGAGAATTATGCCTGAGTATGCTGAATTAGTTTACAATGGATATTGGTTTTCGAAAAAAAGAATAAAACTTCAAAAAATAATTGATAAAAAAAGAAATCTAGTTTCTGGTGAAATAGTTTTGAGCTTATACAAGGGAAATATTACAATTCTTTCAAGAAAAACAAAAAACAAAGCCTATTCAATGAAAAAAGTTTCTTTTGAGGAAAATAAAACTTTTAATAAGAAAAAAGTCGAAAATTTTATAAAATTTCATTCTAAACAGTTAAATAAAGGTTAAATTTTTGATACAACACTATTAGATGAACAATGCGATTCGAAATATTCAGTTAGTTGCCGTTGTAGTTGTCCTAATCTCAACAATCATTGCTTTCTTTTTAGAAATGAGAGAGATGTACGAAAATAGGGACATTACATTAGCAGACTTACTTTTAATGTTCATTTACATAGAAGTTATAGGATTAGTTAGGTCTTATTGGGAAACTAGAGCAGTAAGAATTACTTATCCTTTAGTGATTGCAATAACAGCTTTAGCACGATTTATTATTTTGCAGGACAAAGAGAGTGATCCGTCTAACTTAATTTATATATCGATTGCAATATTAATTGTAGCCTTAGCAACTGTAATAATTAGATTTAGAAATAGTAAATACTTAAAAATCGATAAATCTAAATCTAATGAGCTTTAAAACAATCTAGGGTATTTTTTAGTAGACAAGCAATAGTCATGGGCCCTACCCCTCCTGGTACCGGAGTTATAGCCTTAGATTTTTCTTTTACAAAATCAAAATCAACATCTCCAACAATTTTATCTCCCACTTTATTTATTCCAACATCAATTACTATTGAATTTTTTTTTACCCAATCCTCTTTTACTAATTTAGCTACTCCAACTGCCGCGACTAAGATGTCAGCCTTTAAACACTCTTGTTTTAAATCTTTTGTCTTTGAGTGAACGATAGTGACCGTGCAATTTTCTTTTAAAAGTAATTGAGCCATAGGTTTACCATTTAAATTTGATCTGCCGATTATAACTGCATGTTTTCCCGATAAATTTTTCTCAACTTTTTTTATCAAATATAAACATCCTAAAGGTGTGCAAGGAACTAAAGCATGATGACCAGAAGA
Source organism: uncultured Pelagibacteraceae bacterium (assembly GCA_902631535.1). Classification (GTDB taxonomy): domain Bacteria; phylum Pseudomonadota; class Alphaproteobacteria; order Pelagibacterales; family Pelagibacteraceae; genus Pelagilacustribacter. The sequence goes on along the minus strand of CACOYX010000029.1, from coordinate 397 downwards.
AAGGTTGCCAACATTCATAGGATGGAATCCATCTACATCTTTTTTAGGACTTACAGCATTAATAATTTTTTCCCTATTAATTTGGGGGGGCAAAGGAAGTTGGACTAGTATACCAGAAACTTCAGCATCTTTATTAAGATCTTCAATTTTTTTTAAAACTTCTTTTTCTGATACCTCTTTTGAGTATCTAATTACCTTAGAATTAATTCCGACCTCTTTGGCACTTTTTTCTTTATTCTTGACGTAGATCTGGCTCGGCGCAAAATCACCAATTAATATAACCGTTAATCCAGGAACTTTGTTATTTTTAGTTTTTAATGTGTCAATTTCTTTTTTAATCTCTTGTCTTAAAATTTCTGCTTCTTTTTTTCCATCAATAATCATCATTAAAATAAAC
>CACOYX010000028.1 GCA_902631535.1 uncultured Pelagibacteraceae bacterium | reverse complement strand
TTTCTAAAAACTTAATAAAAAAAATTAGTGTTAAAGATGTTACAAAAAAAAGTAAGGTATAATTTCTTAGTTCTTGAGAATAACCAATTAAAAAAATATTTAAGCTAATTAAAAAAGAGGAAAACAAGTATGAATTACTATTCTTATTTAATTTTTTATCAAGGTAAGCAATTGTAAAAATACTCAATACTCCCCAAAATGTAGAAAAAATCCTTCCGGTAAAAACGTTATAGTCAAAAATTTTGAAATAGTTTTTTAAAATAAGATTGTAAACTATTGAAGTAGTTTCTATTTGATTATGAAATACAAGAGTTTCCTTAAAAGAAAAATTTGGATTAGCCACCCAAAAAGATATAATCTCATCATACCATAAATCATCAAAATCCACATTGTAAACTCTAAACAACGTTCCTGTACCAATTATTAAATACAATAATATTTGCTTATTAAAACTTAAAAGCATGCTTAAAAAATGTATTTATCTGCTAAATATATTAATATGCCGATAGCAACTCCAAGAAGTATCCAGTAAGAATTGTTCTTCATCATGCTACATACTTTCCTAAATTAGGTTTAAAATAGTTTGGACCCTTCATCACTTTACCTTTATCATTATAGATTGGTTTTCCATCTATGCCTAATTTACTCATATTAGAATTTTGTACCTCTGAAAAACATTTATCCAAATTAATACCAAATGCATGCCCTGCTCCATAAGTAACATAAAGTATATCAGTCAATGCATCTGCCACTTCCTTAATATCATTATTTTTTAAAGCCTCCTGCAACTCATCAAGCTCTTCTTTTATTAGTTCATACCTAAGAGAAACAATTTTCTCGTTTGGAAAACCAGCTTTTTCTCTTATTTCTTGGCCAAAAGTTTCCATAAATTTTTTCACACTTTCAAAATTGGTCATTTCTTTCCTTTATAATTTATAATTTATTAATAAGAGTGTATTATATCCATGAATCAAATATGAAATACAGAATAGAATTCGATAGTATTGGAAAAATCAAAGTCCCTGGTGATAAGTATTGGGGTGCCTCCACCGAAAGATCTAATAAATATTTTAATATTGGAGATTTCTTAGTCAGACCCTTGGTGATCCATTCAATAGCAATTATTAAAAAAGCTGCAGCAATAGTAAATACAAAAAATAAAGATTTAGATCCAAAATTAAGTAAATACATTATTAAAGCTTCAGAAGAAGTAATTAAGGGAAAACATGATGATCATTTTCCATTAAAGGTTTGGCAGACAGGTTCTGGAACTCAATCAAATATGAATGTTAATGAAGTCATAGCAAATAGAGCTATCCAAATGATGGGTGGAAAATTAGGATCTAAAAAACCCATACATCCAAATGATCATGTAAATAAGTCTCAATCAACTAATGATGTTTTCCCTACTGCAATGCATATAGCTATAGCACTAAAAGCTAGAGAAAAACTTCTGCCATCGTTAAAAATTCTTGAAAAAGAATTAGGGAAGAAATCAAAAGAATTTAAAAATATAGTAAAAGTTGGCAGAACTCATTTACAAGATGCAACTCCTCTCACTCTAGGTCAAGAGTTTTCAGGTTACCAATCGCAGCTTAAAAAATGCATTTTAAGAATAGAAGATGCGCTTAAAGAGATTCATTATCTAGCTCAAGGAGGAACAGCAGTTGGAACCGGACTTAACACGAGAAAAAATTTTGATAAAAAAATTATAAAAGAGATTAGTAAAATAACTAAAATTCCTTTTAAGCCAGCATTAAATAAATTTGCAGCCTTAGCTGCACATGATGAAATTGTAAATTTTTCTGGGACGTTGAATACAACGGCGGTATGTTTAATGAAAATTGCAAATGATATAAGATTTTTAGGTTCTGGCCCAAGAGCAGGATATGGAGAACTCATTCTTCCTTCAAATGAACCAGGTTCATCAATAATGCCTGGAAAAGTGAACCCAACTCAATCAGAAGCGGTTACTATGGTATGCGTAAAAGTAATTGGGAATCATAATGGTATAACTATGGCTGGCTCCCATGGTCATTTTGAATTAAATGTTTTTAAACCACTTATCATTCATAATATTTTACAATCAATTGAAATTATGAGTGACTCCTCTAAAACTTTTGCAATGTATTGCGTAAAAGGCATAAAGGCAGATAAAAAAAGAATAAAGTATTTGTTAGATAATTCCTTAATGCTTGTCACAGCTTTGGCTCCTAAAATAGGATATGATAAAGCTGCGTTCATAGCTAAAACTGCACATAAAAATGGAACTACTTTAAAACATGAAGTAATTAAAGCTGGACTAATCAAAGAGAGGGACTACGATAAAATTATGAGCCCCCTTAAAATGACAAAACCAAAGTAACTAAGAAATTTCTATTATAAATTCTTTCATCTTTTTTAAATTAAAAAT
>CACOYX010000027.1 GCA_902631535.1 uncultured Pelagibacteraceae bacterium | reverse complement strand
GTAAAATAGAAACAATTAGTTCTCGTATTGACCCCTCTACTAGATCAATTCTGTCAAGAATAATAGTCGATAATTCAAATTTTGAAATTATTCCAGGCCAACTAATGACTGTAAAAATTATCTATGATGAAAAAAACCAAATTGGTGTGCCAGAAAGTGCTGTAACAATTCAGGGTAATACAGCATTTGTTTATGCTGTAAATGATGACACCGCTGAAAAAAAGAATATTGAAATTGGTAAAAGAAATTTTGGTAAAGTTTCAGTTCTATCTGGGTTAAATGAAGGTGATCTTGTTATCAGTGAGGGTGTTTCTAAAGTAAGAGATAAAGGTAAAATTAAAATTATTACAACAGCCAAATAAATGTTTTTAACCGACCTTTCAATCAAAAGACCTGTTGTAGCCTCAGTAATGAGTTTGGTTTTAGTTATATTTGGATTAGTAACTTTTCAAGAAATCCCAACGGATGAATTGCCTGATGTTCAACCACCTGTTGTTACAATTCAAACTGAATATAGAGGTGCTTCAGCTGAGATAGTTGATACACAAATCACACAAAAAATTGAAGATTTCGTTGGAGGCACTCCAGGATTAGAGACTATCGACTCTTTCAGTGAGGATGAAAGCTCAAGAATTACTCTAACATTTGAAACTGATTTAGACTTAGATGATGTTACTAACGATGTCAGAAGTTCTGTGTCTAGAGTTTTAGATAACTTACCAGAGGGAGCTGATCAACCAGAAATCTTCAAGCAAAGCGCCGGTATGCGAACTACAATGTGGTTGTCTTTCAATTCTGAAACTATGTCTGATTTGGAGCTAACCGATTATGCAGATAGATATTTAACTGATACGTTTTCAACAGTAGATGGAGTAGGTCGAGTTATACTTGGTGGTCAAAGAGAATTATCACTAAGGATTTGGTTAGACCCAATCGCACTTGCTGCAAGAGACTTGACTACCGAGGAAGTTGAAAATGTACTCAGAAAAGAAAACGTAGAATTTCCAGCAGGAAGAATAGAATCAAAAGATATTGATCTAACTATAAAACTTAATAAAGCTTACAGTAATTTAGAAAATTATAAAAATTTACCACTAAAAAGAGCAACAGATGGATCAATTATAACTCTTTCTGATGTAGCAAGAGTAGAACTAGGTGCTGAGTCAACGCGTACTTTATTTAAAGGGAATGGAAAGCAAGTAGTTGGAATAGGAGTTTACCAACAATCAGATGCTAATACTATTGCTGTTGCCGAAGGGATTAAAAAGAAAATTAAAGAACTCAAACCTAGCTTACCCCCAAATACAACTTTAGAAGTTTCATTTGATAGAAGTAATTATATTAAAGCTGCAGTCAAAGAAGTTTATAAAACACTTTTTATCGCATTAATTCTTGTGACTATAATTATTTACCTTTTTTTAGGAAATGTAAGAGCGCTTATAGTTCCTTTGGTAGCTTTGCCTGTCTCATTAATTTCAACTTTTTTAGCAATTTATATTTTTGATTTTTCAATCAATCTCTTTACTCTTATGGCCCTGGTATTGGCCATTGGAATTGTTGTAGATGATGCGATTGTAATGTTAGAAAATATTGTAAGAAGAATAGAGTTGGGAGATACCCCGCTTGTTGCAGCATTTAAAGGAGCTAAACAAGTTTCATTTGCAATAATTGCTACAACAGTCGTTTTGGTTGCTGTCTTTGTCCCTTTAATTTTTATTAAAGGAATTACAGGTGTGCTATTTACACAAACTGCAATCACACTTGCTGCTGCTGTTATTATATCAAGTTTTGTTGCTTTATCTCTAAGCCCAATGTTGGCCAGTAAGTTCCTTAAGCAAAATATGAATAAGTCAAAAATTGTTTTAAAATTTGAAAAATTTTTAAAGAATTTAACTTATTTGTATAAAGTATCTTTGTTAGGTTGGATTAAAAAAAGAACAACGATAACAATTTTTTTATTAGTCACATTAGTTCTAACTTTATTTTTTTTCAATTTTACAAAAAAAGAATTAATTGCTCCTGAAGATAGAGGGGCGTTTTTTGTAATCGTAAAGGCGCCTCAAGGTTCCGGCTTTAATTTTACAAAGGATAGAGCTGAGGAAATTGAAGGTCTTTTATTACCTAATGTAGGTAAAGGAGAATACAGAAAATTGATTATGAGAGTACCAGGTTTCGGTAAATCTGCAAAACAAGTAAATAGTGGTTTTATTATTGTACTACTTGAGCCTTGGAAAAAAAGAGATCGTCACGGTGTTGAAATAATGAGAGAATCTTTTGGGAAAATTTCAAAAGTACCCGGTGTATTAGCATTTCCAATCATGCCTCAAGGAATAAGAACAGGAGGAATTGAGAGCCCTGTGCAATTTGTTATTTTAGGAAATACGTATGATCAGCTTATTGAATGGAAAGAAATTATAAAAAAAGAGGCAAGAAAAAATCCAGGACTTACTTCGATAGAAGATGATTTCGATCTAAACAAACCTCAATTAAATGTTAAAATTGATCAAAAGAAAGCTGCCGACCTTGGGGTTTCAACAGAGGATATAGGTAAAACCATTGAAACAATTTTCGGATCAAGAAGAGTAACAAATTTTACTAGAGACGGTAAAGAATATTCAATTATTCTCCAAGGAGATATTAAAGATAGACAGGAACCTGATAGCA
>CACOYX010000026.1 GCA_902631535.1 uncultured Pelagibacteraceae bacterium | reverse complement strand
TCCTCTCTTTTCCATTCGTAATAACCATCCGCAGGTACAATACATCTTGACGTTTGAATAAGGTTTTTAAATGTAACTTTTTCCATCAATGTTTCTTTTCTAGCATTGATTAGAGGAGAAAACTTTTCAAGCTTTTTCGACCAAGCAGGAACTAATCCCCATTCACATAATTCAAGTGCTTTTCCATTTGTATAAGACTTTATGATTGGAAGTTTTTGGGTAGGATGTGCATTATAATTATCACTATCTTCAACCTTAATGTTTGTTTTAACGATATCGATTGTTTTAGTAACAGGCTTTCTTATAGTAAATCTTCCGCACATTATTTCTTCTTCTTCTCTCTTTTTAATTTTCTTCTCTCTTTCAAAGTTAATTTAGCCTTCTTCATTACACTTGAATCTTTAAAACTTTTTCCACTATATCTTTTAGACATTAGGCCTCTACGATCTCATATTTCTGTTCTCCAAGATAATCAACTTTAAGATGGAGTTTATCACCTACTTGAAGAAATTTTTGTGGTTTTTGCTCCATACCAGTTCCAGCAGGGGTGCCCGTCGATATAATGGTGCCAGGCTTTAAATTTAAATATTTACTAATATGTGAGATTAGAAAGTTAACTTTAAATATCATATTTTTAGTATTTCCGTTTTGTCTAACCTCACCATTTACACTTAAAGATAAATTAATATCGTTTATCTCTTTAATGTGTTCTTTGGTCACTAAAATTCCACCCGCAGGAGCACACCAAGATTTTCCAAGCGTCCAATGTCCATTACCAATTACTTTTTGAACATGGCGATCGGAAATATCATTCAAAATGAAATAGCCAAAAACATAATCTAGAGCTTCATCCTCTGAAACGTTTGATGCATCTTTTCCTATTACAACAGCAAGTTCAACTTCATAATCTAATTTTTCTTGCGTTTTATTTTTTTTAATTGGATCAAAGGGTCCTTGAAGACAATCAGGACTTTTATTGAATACTATTGGATAATCCGGAAGTTTAGAACCTGTTTGTTCAGCATGAAGTGAATAATTTAAGCCAATACAAAGAATATTGCTTGGCCTATTAATACAAGATCCAATACGAATATCTTTTTTAATCTCAGGAAGCGTTTCTAATTTAATTTGCTTTAATTTTTTTAAATTATCAAGATTTATAGTTTCAGGGTTTAAGTCTTTAATATTAGAAGATAGATCTCGCATAATATTATTACTATCTAAGGCTGCAACTTTTTCTTGCCCAATATCTCCTACTCTTAATAATCTCATGTAATAATTTTAGATAAGAATTATCTATTTTACAAATCTTTTAATTCTTTCCTCAGTAGTCGTATCAGGACCGGAGTATGGAGTTTCGTAAGAATTAGTCCTTGTTAAAACATCAATACCTTTTGTGAAGATAAAAATAAAAAAGACTATAAAAAAAATCGCAAAAATTTTAGCTGGATTATAGTTTCCTGATTGAAAGACACTAATAGGTTGTTCTTGTTTTTTGTGGAAAAATTTAAAAGTTAGATAAACTGCAATAATTAAACCTATGTGGGCCATAACTACCCCAGCCCAACCAAAAATGAAGGAGGTCACGCTAAAAACGTACAAACTAAAAACAGTTGACCAAACAAATGATAATACGATCAATATTTGAAGCCTCACAGATTTTGGCAAGCTTCTTAAGTCATTTTTACTATCATCGAACATAATGTTCGCTGCTTCTGTCATCCAATTTTTAAAGCTTTCCATATGAAGTTTATATACTTTTTAAAAAGAAATTTAAATTATTATAAATTTCGCACTAATTTTCTTACTTTTTTCATGTGTCTATCAAATCTCTGTGTCGTCATGCCAGGCAGAACTTCATAAAATCTTATATAAGTTGTTTTCATTCCTCCTAACTTGAGCACTCCAGCTTTTATTCTTCTAAAAGGTATATTCTGAAACCAAGTTTGTATTGAAAACCAATTTCCACCATAGGACATTGACACAATAGCTTTTTTATTCTTCATGGCACCTGCAACTGGATATCCCCAATTACCAACTAATCTCTTAAAAGAAAAAAACCATTTAGGAGCTAAGACTAAATCAACCCAGTTTTCTAAAATCGCAGTTGCTCTTAAGTTATAGCAAGGTGAAATCATTAATAAGATGTCACTTTGCTCTAATCTTTTTCTATAATCGAGCACTTGTTCACTAGGTGCTGACCCATCAAAAAAAGGGATTGGTTTTTCTTCATGTAAATTAATTAAATCAATTTCGTAACCTAACTTTTGGGCTTCTTCTATAAATGTGTCTCTAACAGATTGATTGAAACATTTTTTTGTATTGTGATGGCCGTAAACAATGAAAATTTTTTTAGACATCTTTAATTGTCTATATCATTTTTTTCACTTTTTCGTATTATAAATCCTGAGCCTATCCCCACTGCAATTGCAGAAACAACCCATGAATACTCTTGTTCACTAAAAAGAACTAAGAGGCCAAAACCTATAATGATTACTCCTAAAAGCTTATTATCCATTGACAAATATTATCGTTATAATAAAGTTTGATTACCCATATGTCATGGGAAAAAAGACTCGGCATTCGCATGCCGGACTCCATAAGGGAGTTGCAAAGCGGTTGAAGAAAGGAGATGTGATGGATAGATTTTCACGTTTGCTTGGTAAGTTCAGCCGAGAAAAGTCAGAGGCTAAACTAGCAAGCACACTTAACAAAAAAGCCGTAGCTCCAGAGGCAAATGCTAATGGAACTAGTGGCTATTTGATTAAGGAAGGTAAAAATGCTGGAAAAATTTTAAAGCATTTAAAAACTGACCGAACAAAACTTTAGCCAATCTTATGGAGTGGGGTTTAAATTCCCCACTCAAGTTTTTAATATCTAATTAATGAATAAACAAAATTTTTATGATCTAAACTTTGATCAATTAAAAAATTTTCTTATAGGAAAAGCAGAAATTGAGGAAAAAAAAGCAAAGATGCGAGCACAGCAAATGTTTAATGCTGTGTATAA
>CACOYX010000025.1 GCA_902631535.1 uncultured Pelagibacteraceae bacterium | reverse complement strand
AAGATTTAGAAAGCGGAAGTAGAGCTGCGGTGTTAGGCGGAGTAACCGCTTTGTTTGAAATGCCCAACACTAACCCACCTACATCTAATTTGGTTGAGTTTGATAAAAAGTTACAAGCAGCTAAAAATAGAATGCATAGTAATTATGCTTTTTATTTTGGAGCAACACCTGATAATACTAATCAACTTGCTAAACTAAAAGATGTTGAAGGATGTTGTGGTGTTAAATTATTTGCGGGTTCATCAACAGGAAACTTATTAGTAGATAAAGAGGCCGATATCGAAAAAGTAATTTCCAATAGTGATAGAATTGTTTCTATTCACTCTGAAGATGAAGATGTTATAAAACTTAGAAAAAAATTTATTAAAAAAGGAGACGTTCATTCACACGCCGAGTGGAGAAATGTAGAAGTCGCAATGTCTTCTACTCGAAGGGTAGTTAAAATTGCAGAGCGATATAATAAAAAAATTCACGTCCTTCATGTTACGACGAGAGAAGAAGTAGATTTTTTAGCTATGCACAAAAAAAATGTTACTTTCGAAACTACACCTCAGCATTTAACTATGTACGCACCAGATTGTTACGACAAACTTGGAACTTATGCTCAAATGAATCCTCCTTTAAGAACTAAAGAACACTATGATCGTTTATGGGTTGCAATTAAGAATAATATAGTCGATGTGCTAGGTTCCGACCATGCCCCACACTTAAAAGAAAATAAAGACAAAGAATATCCAAATTCTCCTTCAGGTATGCCAGGAGTTCAAACTATTTTTCCAGTTATGCTGGATCATGTAAATAATGGACAACTAACACTTCAACAACTGATAAACTTAATGTGTGAAAATCCTTGTAAAATTTTTGGGATTAAAAATAAGGGATATCTTAAAGAGGGTTACGACGCAGATTTAACAATTGCCGATATGAATAAAGAGGTTGTTATCAAAAATGAGATGATAGCAAGTAAATGTGGATGGACACCTTTTAACAATCATAAAGTAAAAGGTTTCCCTGTAGCAACAATCGTAAATGGTTATTTGGTAATGTCAGATGGTAAAGTGGTTGCGGAGTCCAAAGGAACACCGTTAAAGTTTTAAAATTTTGTTCTCAACTAAGTCTGCTTTTATTTCATCTAAAATAGCAGGATCATCTATTGTAGCTGGCATTTTGTAAGGTTCATTATCAGCAATTTTTCTTACAGTTCCTCTTAAAACTTTTCCAGATCTCGTTTTAGGTAATCTTTTTACAACTATCGCTATTTTAAAAGCTGCGACGGGACCAACTTTTTCTCTGACCATCTTTATGCATTCGCTGATTATATCTTTCTTATCTTTTGTTACACCCGCTTTTAAAGCAAGTAAGCCGATGGGTAGTTGCCCTTTTAATTTGTCAGCAATACCTATGACAGCACATTCAGCTACATCTTTATGCTCAGCCAAAACTTCCTCGATTGCTCCAGTTGACAATCTATGACCAGCAACATTTATAATGTCATCAGTTCTGGACATGATCCATACGTAACCGTCTTCATCAATGTGTCCTGCGTCATAAGTTTGATAATATCCCGGATAAGTAGACATATAATTTTCTTTATATCTTTTATCGGCACCCCAAAGGGTAGGAAATGTTCCTGGAGGAAGTGGAAGTTTTACAACTATGTCTCCCATTTTACCTGGGCCTACCTCTTTACCTTCAGAATTTAAAACTTTCAAATCATAACCTGGAACAGGTTTGAATGCCGATCCATACTTGACTGGAAAAGACTCGATACCAGTGCAATCAGATGTAATTGCCCAGCTAGTTTCAGTTTGCCACCAGTGATCTATCACTGGTGAATTGGATAATTTTTCAAACCATTTTATTGTATCAGGGTCAGCCCGCTCACCTGCTAAAAATAATTTATCAAATTTACTTAAATCGTATTTTTTAAAAAATTCACCATTTGGATCTTCTTTTTTAATCGCTCTTATTGCAGTTGGAGCTGTAAATAGAGATTTTACTTTGTGTTCTGAAATAACTCTCCAAAAAACTCCAGCATCAGGAGTACCCACTGGTTTTCCCTCAAATAAGACTGTAGTGCATCCGTAAAATAATGGAGCGTATACAATATAAGAGTGACCAACAATCCAGCCAATATCACTTGCTGACCACCATACGTCGTCTTGATTAATGTTATAAATATTTTTCATTGTCCACTTTAAAGCAACAATATGCCCACCTATATCTCTTACAATTCCTTTTGGTAAACCCGTAGTTCCGGAAGTATAAAGTATATAAGCGTATTCATTAGCGTTCATTTTCTCACACTCTGCAGGTTCTGCATTTTTATGAGCATCTTCCCAAGTAATATCTATTTTAGAATTGAGCTCTGCTTTGTCTTTTTCTCTTTGAAAAATTATACATTTATCTGGTTTATGATTTGCAAGTTCTAAAGCTTTATTAACCAATGGTTTATAGTGAACTGTTCTACCAGGTTCATAACCACATGAAGCTGTAACTAAAATTTTTGCTTTAGAGTCATCAATTCTACTTGCAAGTTCATTCGCTGCAAAGCCACCAAAGACAACAGAGTGAACCGCTCCAATTCTTCCACATGCAAGCATAGCAATCACTGCCTCAGGTATCATTGGCATATAAATGATTACTCTGTCACCTTTATTAACACCTTGATTTTTTAATGCTCCAGCAAACAAAGCAACCTTATCTCTTAATTCATTGTAAGTTATATTTTTTTTTACTCCTGTGATTGGACTGTCGTAGATGATTGCAAGTTTTTCACCTCTACCTTTATCGATATGAAGATCTAAAGCGTTGTAACAAGTATTTGTTACACCGTCCTCAAACCATTTATAAAACGGCGGATTATCTGAATTTAAAATTTTTGTTGGTGTTTTGTACCAAAAAATGTTTTCAGAGATATTTTTCCAAAATTCCTCTCTGCTTTGGATAGATTTTTGATAAATATCATTATATTTTTGATTCAATACATTGTCCACCTGCTTTATCTAGATTGTCAACAACAACAGCTTTAAGACCTTTAATACCTAACTGATGCACAGCAAAAAGACCTACTGGTCCTGCTCCAATAATAATAACATCAGTTTTTTTCATTAAGACTGCTTTTCTGGGGTTACAACTTCTAAACCTTCTAATTCATCGCTTACAATTATTTGACAACTCAATCTACTATTTTTTTTTGGTTCAAATGCCATATCAA
>CACOYX010000024.1 GCA_902631535.1 uncultured Pelagibacteraceae bacterium | reverse complement strand
ATGAATGTTTTAGTAAAAAAAATTTAATAAATAAATGAAAAAACAAGTTTTAGATCTTGCAATAATCGGTAGTGGTTTGTCAGCCCTTAATTTTGCTGACGAATATTCTAAAAATGGAAAAAAAATTAATATTATTTCTTACAAAGATGAAAAGCCATTGACAAAAAATAATAATGGGAAATTTAAATATCTTCCTACACAAATGAGAGGTAAAACAAATAATGTAAAAAATTATTTTTATGGAAATAATTTAGTTATTGAGGATGATTGTAAAGTTTTAGGATCTCTAGATTTCGGTGGATTATCAAACTATTGGGGATTACAGTTAGATGGATATATCAACAATGATCAAAATATAAATAAGAAAATTTTTTCATCTATTGAAAAACATTTTTTTAAATTTTTAAAAAAATATAATTTAATAGGTTCTTATTTAAATGATAAATTTATTTATAAAAAAGATTTTATTATCCCTAATGAATTTGAAAGATTAATCAAAAATAAAGGTTCAAATTTTAATTGTAAAAAACCTATGTTAGGTTTTTTTAATCAGTCAAAATTTAAAGGTGAATTAAATATTGTTAATGAAAGTAAAAATAAATTAAATTCTGAAAATTTTTTTAAGACTATAAAAAATAAAAGACAAATAATTTTTCACAATTATTACGTTAGCAATATCTCAAAAGAAAAAGATTGTTTTAAGTTGCAGTGTAAAAACAAAAATAAAGAAAAAAAAATTTTTGCAAAAAAGTTAGTTTTAGCCTCTGGAACAATAGCTACAACGAAACTTGTGGCAGATTATTTAAATTACGGCAAAGAAATAAAGATTAAACATCATCCAAGATTATTAAGTGTTTTCTTTTCAAAAAAAATCATTAAATTTAAGTTGAATTTCACTCCATCAATTTTTCAAATAATTAGTAATTCAAATAAAGATTGTTACAGTGCAGATATCCGTCCTGGAAATAAATTAATAACTGAGTCTATAGTTGAGGCATTTCCTTTTTTAAAGCCTATTAAATTTATTTTCAATCTTTTGAGACATAGAACAATTTTTTCAAATATTTTATTGGATACAAAGTATAGTAACATTTTTTTAAGGAAAAATGGTCAAAAATTTAGACTTTATTGTAAACAATCAGATGTAAAAAATATTTTTAAAAAAAAAATTAAAAATATTTTCAAATTTTTATTTAAGAAAAAAATCATTTTTCCATTTTATTATTCAATTTTTCCTGGTTTCGGAGCTGATTATCATTATTTTGGTTCTATACCCTTTAACGGTAAAGGGCGCTTGTCAGTTGACAAATATTGTAGATTGAAAGGATCAAAAAATATTTACGTTGTAGATAGTTCGGTATTTAATTTTAAAACTAATAAATATCCGTTAGGTATAACAATCGCAAATGCAAGAAGAATAGGCGAGCATCTTGCTAAAATTTAAAATTTAAGTTTTTTTATAGTAAGAATTTATACAATCAACAATATAAACTATGTAGTTTTTAGAAATTTTTATGTGATTAGGTAAGCAAAGTATTTTTGTTTGGTAATCATTTAATCTATCTGATTTATTTAAATGACGAAAAATCTTATGGCAATCTATATACTGCAAGAATTTTGTTTCGATCCCCTTTTCAAATAAATAATCTTTTAATTTATTTTTATCTTTAACAATTATTGGGTATTCATTAAAATTTTGAAAATTTTTATCTTTAATTTCAATAAAATTTAAATTTTTAATTCTATTTTTTTTAAATAGTTTATTATAAAGCAAATTATTTTGCATTCTTGCATAATAAGTTTTTAAAAAATATTCATTATCCGAAAGCTGGCGATCTACAAATTTAATCGTTAAAGGATGTATTTTATACAAATACTTACTAAAATGATTATTTTTGTTAAATTTTAAGCTTGGATAAATTGCTTCCATAATAAATTTTAAGTTTTTTTTATGGGCAAATTTGATCATTTTAAAGAAAAATAATCTATAAAATATTTTTATAGAAAAAGCTTTTAAGACAAAGAATATCAAGGTCTGCTTTAAATATTTAAGGGTTGGAAAGTTCTTAAATTTTTTAATTTCACTTAAAGCAAATTTTTCAAAATTACTATCATTTGTTGATACCAAGCCACCAAACATACCGGAAATATTCTTCATTATATTAAAGCTATGAAGAGAAAAATCACCAAAACTTCCAGAATATATTTTTTTTCTATTAGATCTTAAATAATTACCAAAATAAATTGCATTATCTTCTATTAACGGAATTTTATTTTTTTTACATATTTTTTTTACATTTAAAATATCACGATGATTATTAAAAATGTTAGTAATTACAACAGCTAAAGTTTTTTTATTAATTTTTTTTATCAAATCTTTTTCGCTTATAAATATATTTTTATTCAATTTGGTAAACACTATTTTTAATTTTAAATTTTGACAAATATTAACCATCTCCTCTAAATTGTATGAATTAACAATTACTTGATTTTTTTTTGGAAATTTCTTTGTTAAGTATTTAAGAACTAAAACGAAGCCAACTCGAAGCTGACTTGTAAGTATTGAATATTTTTTTTTTGTGAAACTATTAAACTTTTTTTTGATTTTAAGTTCTCGGGATTTAGATGACGATAATAAAGAGTAAATAAAATCTAAAGTTTTTAGATAAATATATATTCTAAAATAACTCATGTTTTTTTATTTGATCAGAGTGTAAGAACAATATTATTTTTTTAAATGTTAATCTCAACTAAATTTAAAATTATGCTATTAAATTGCTTTTGTCTTAATATTATAGATCTATTCTTTATGTCTTCAGGTAAATAGCAGTCTTTGGAATTAATATCTAGTGGACAAAAATACCAAAATATTTGTTTGCCTGATTTTAAATCATTTATTTGAATGGGTTTAAGTTCTTTATTCAAATGATTGATATAATTTTGTATTGCACTTAATGAGGCCTTATCATTCTTCATGTTCTCAATTTTAAGGGTGTAATTTTTTGTTTCTGAATCGTAAATATAATTTACTGCTTTGCTATATTCTGGTTTAGAGGGAACTCTTTCTTTATAAAATTGTTTAATGGTTTGCTCAGTAAAATGATTGCCAATTGTAAAAGTTGTTAAAAGAATAATCAAAAAATATTTTCTTTTTTTACTTTCATAATTGAAAATAAGACTCGATAATAAAAGCACTATTGGTATCAGGTTGAACATTGTGTGCCTTGGTAGTAGCATAGGCTTAAACAAATAACCAAATACAATCGGTATCAAATAAGAAAAAACTATTATAATAGTAAATAATGTATAATAATTAATTTCTAATATTTTCTTGAAATTTTTAATTATTAAATACAAAAGTACTAATAAAAAAATCCCCCCAACTAATCTAGATCCAAAATAATTTGAAAAATGAAAATTTGTATAAAACTTTAAAGACGGATTTTCCATAAACCAGTAATAATCCGCCTCTGAATTAGTCGT
>CACOYX010000023.1 GCA_902631535.1 uncultured Pelagibacteraceae bacterium | reverse complement strand
TACAAAAATTGGGAATTAATTTTTTTTGATAATTTGTCGGAAGATAAAAGTAAAGAAATTTTAAACGGTTTTAAAGATAATCGAATAAGATATTTTAAGTCTCAAAAATTTATGAGCCTTTACGCGGCTAGAAATTCAGCAATTCAACAATGTAGAGGAAAATTAATTGCTTTTTTAGACACTGACGATATTTGGTTGAATAATAAACTTGAAAAGCAAATTTATGTTTATAAAAATAATAAAGATTGTAATTTAATTTACTCTAATTTTTTTGTTTTTGATGAAGAAAAAAAAAAAATGAAAATTTTTACAAGTAAAAAATTACCTCAAGGCAAAATTACTCAAGATTTGCTTAATAATTATAGGGTAGGTCTTTTAACAATATTAATCAAAAAGGATATTTTTAATAAACAATTATTTAATCCTAATTATAATATTATAGGTGATTTTGATTTAATACTAAGTTTAAGTTTATCTACTGATTTTTATTGCGTAAATGAACCACTTGCGCAATACAGGCAACATAAAAAAAATTTATCGAAAAATTTACCATTACATATTAAAGAAATTAAGGACTGGATAAGTTCTAATCAGAAAGTATTTAATTCAAAAGGATTTTCATTATTTTGGCAAAAAATTGTATTAAAAAAACTACAATTAAAATATTATTTAAATAAACTTAGATAGGGCGTGTAGTTCAGTGGTAGAACGCTACGTTGACATCGTAGAGGTCATAAGTTCAATTCTTATCACGCCCACCAAATTACCCTAATTTACTCAATTTTATTCTATTTACATATAATTTTAAACAGAATATAAGACTCTGCCTGGTAATTATTGCGAAGGGGCCACACCCGATCCCATTCCGAACTCGGAAGTTAAGTCCTTCAGCGCCGATGGTACTTTGTCTTAAGATATGGGAGAGTAGGACGTTGCCAGGCTTTAACTTTAAAAATTATGAAAATAGCAAGTTCATTAAAATCATTAAAAAAAAGAGACCTTAACTCGAAACTAGTTAAGCGAAGAGGAAAGCTTTACGTAATTAATAAAAAAAATCCTAAATTTAAAGCTCGCCAAGGTTAAGGATGAGCGATAACGATTTCAAAAAAACTTACAATGGTTTCACAAAGTTTGTACTGTGGGGAACGATCGCAGTTATTGCAATACTAGTGATATTGGCGATCACATTACTTTAAAATCAAAAACAATTAATAATGATAGTCGGTTCAATTAAAGAAAATACAAAATTAGAAAAAAGAGTTTCTTTAACTCCTGAGTCAGCAAAAAATATCATTGGGCTAGGATTAAAAGTGTGTATTGAAAAAGAATATGCACTTCACCTTGGAATTAATGATAATGAATACAAAGACAATGGTGTTGAGATAAAAGCGTCATCAAAAGAAGTGCTAAACTCAAGTGACCTAATTACGAAAGTTAATTGTCCTTCAGAAGATGAAATTGAGATTTTAAAAGGTAATACAATCTTAATTGGTATGCTTAATCCATCAAAAAATAAAAAACAAATTGATAAAATGATTAATAAAAAGATTAAGCCTTTTTCTTTAGAATTATTACCTAGAATAACTAGAGCTCAATCTATGGATGTTCTATCTTCTCAATCTAATTTAGCTGGATATAGAGCAGTAGTCGATTGTGTTGCAGAATTTGAAAAAGCTGTACCTATGATGATGACGGCTGCAGGTACGGTACCAGCAGCTAAAGTTTTAGTTATTGGAGCAGGTGTAGCGGGTTTACAAGCTATCGCAACCGCTAAAAGGTTAGGTGCGATCGTTTCAGCAACAGATGTAAGAGCTGCATCAAAAGAGCAAGTAGAAAGCTTAGGAGGAAAATTTTTAACAGTTGAACAAAATGAAGATATGGAAACTGCTGGTGGTTACGCGAAAGAAGCGTCAAATGAATATAAAAAAAAACAAGCAGAAATGATGAAAGAAGCACTAAAAAAAAATGATATAGTAATATGCACTGCATTAATTCCCGGGAAACCTGCTCCAAGAATTTTAACAGAGGATTTAATAAAACTTATGAAACCTGGGTCTATTGTTTATGATTTAGCAGCAGAACAAGGAGGAAACTCTGCATTTTCAGAAGCAGGCAAGATTAATTCAATTGATGGTATAAAGATTATAGGTGTCAAAAGTTTGATGAATAGTTTGCCACTTACAGCTTCAAGCTTATATGCTAAAAATTTATTTAGTTTTATACGTAACCTATATAGTAAAGAGAAGAAAGATTTTAATATTAATTTAGAGGACGAAATAATAGATAAATCGTTAATTAAAAAAGTTTAATTATGGAAATAGATCCGTTTATATTTAGATTAAGTATTTTTATTTTATCAATTTTTATTGGTTACTATGTTGTATGGAGTGTCACTCCATCTCTTCATACTCCGTTAATGTCAGTTACTAATGCAATCTCATCAGTTATTATTGTAGGTGCTATTATCGCAGCTTTAGCAGGAACCTCAGAGAGTATTTTTAATACTTCGAGTATCTTTGGATTTACAGCAATCATTTTAGCAGCAATAAATATTTTTGGAGGCTTCTTGGTGACTCAAAGAATGCTTCAAATGTATAAAAAAAAGAAAGATAAAAAGAAATGATTTCAGCTAATCTAGCAGCGATTTTTTATTTAGTATCTGGAATATTATTTATTCTTGCGCTTAGAGGATTATCATCACCAGATACATCTAGACAAGGAAACTATTTCGGAATTGCTGGAATGATAATTGCAATCGTAGTAACATTCCTATCAATTGGAAATTTTTCAACATCCCTAGTTTATGTAGTTATATTTTTAGTTATTGGTGGAGCAATCGGTGCTTTTATAGCTTTTAAAATTCCGATGACTGCAATGCCAGAATTAGTGGCTGGTTTTCACAGTTTAGTAGGTTTAGCAGCAGTTTTCGTCGCCATCGCAGCTTTTTTAAATCCTGCAGCTTTTAATCTGGGAAATGTTGGTGATATAAAATTAGCGAGTCTTATTGAAATGTCTATTGGAGCGGCAGTAGGAGCAATAACTTTTTCAGGATCTATAATAGCTTTTTTAAAGTTAAGAGGGATAATGTCTGGAGCTCCTATTACATTTAGTGGTCAGCATATTTTAAATTTGATGCTTGGTATAGGTATATTTGTTTTAATTTTTTATCTATGTAAAACTCAATCTACAAATATTTTTTGGACTGTAATTATAATCTCATTTCTTGTCGGAGTTTTATTAATTATCCCTATTGGAGGAGCAGATATGCCTGTAGTAATTTCAATGCTTAATTCCTACTCTGGGTGGGCTGCAGCTGGAATAGGTTTTACATTAGAAAATACTGCTTTGATTATAACAGGTGCACTTGTCGGATCCTCAGGAGCAATACTTTCATATATAATGTGTAAAGCCATGAACAGATCTTTTGTTAGTGTAATTCTAGGTGGTTTTGGAGCAGACAATTCTACTGATGATAAAAAAGAAAAGAAAGATCAAAAGCCTGTTAAAAGTGGTAACGCAGAGGATGCAGCTTTTTTAATGAAAAATGCATCATCTGTAATTATAGTTCCAGGGTACGGTATGGCCGTAGCCCAAGCTCAACACGCTCTTCGAGAGATGGTAGATAAATTAAAAAAAAATGACATTAAAGTTACTTACGCTATACACCCTGTAGCTGGAAGA
>CACOYX010000022.1 GCA_902631535.1 uncultured Pelagibacteraceae bacterium | reverse complement strand
TGACAATTAAAATTATTAGTTCGATACATTTTGAAGCATTACTTTTATGGAAAAAAGGGGCAGTATATAGAAAAAGAGATACTAAAATAAAAAATAATTTAAGTTACGAAGAATATTAATGAGTTTTATAAAAATTTCAGAAAGATTTGTTTTAAATAAATTAAAGAAAATTTCTCAAGGAAATTTAAAACTTATTAATTATGATGGAAAAGTTTTTCACTTTGGTGACTTAGAGAGCAAATTATCCTCAAATATTCAAATTAATAACCCTAATTTTTACTTAAATGTTGTTATGGGTGGAAGCTCAGCTTTAGGAGAAGCTCATATAAAAAAAGATTTTTACACCTCAAATTTAACAAATTTAATTGAACTAACAGCTAGAAATATTAATACAATATATTCTTTTTCAGGAAGTTTAAAATTACAAAAAATCAAAAATTTTCTAAAAAAAATATTTGCATCAAATACAAAATCTAAAAGTAAAAAATATATTTCAAAACATTATGATTTAGGTAATGATTTTTTTAAATTGTGGCTTGATAAATCTCTCACTTATTCCAGTGCGGTGTATAAAAATGAGAAAGATGATTTAGAAATTGCACAAAGAAATAAATTTCAAGAGCTGATAAATTTGATGAATATTAAAGATGGTAACAAGGTTTTAGAGATAGGATGTGGTTGGGGTGGTTTTGCTGAATTCTTAGCTAAACATTATGAAGTGAGTGTAGACTGTATTACGATTTCAAAAAATCAATATGAATTTACTAAAAAGAAGATATTTGACTCAGGGTTAAACAATAAAGTTAATGTTAAATTTTTAGATTACAGAGATCTTAAAGAAAAATATGATCATGTAGCGTCAATAGAAATGATAGAGGCTGTCGGTGAAAAATATATGGATCAATATTTTGGTACAATTAAAAAAGTACTTAATAATAATGGCACTGCTGCAATTCAAGGCATCGTGATAAAAGACGATTTATTTGAAAGATACAGAGCAAATGAGGACTTTATTCAAAAATATATATTTCCAGGTGGGTTTTTACCCTCAATTAAATTTATGGAAAATATAATTAAAAAAAATAATCTAAAACTAGAACAGATTAATAATTACTCGGACGATTATGCCAGAACTTTAGCAACTTGGAGAGAAAATTTTTTAGGTGTTTGGGAAAAAATTAGCCTTCTTGGTTTTGACGATTATTTTAAGCGTATGTGGGAATTTTACTTATCTTATTGTGAGGGTGGTTTTAAGTCAAAAAACATTAACTTGATTCAATTCTCCATGTCTAATAGATATTCATAATGAAAAAATTTATAGGACTATGCTTACTAATTTTAACAACTGGATGCGCAAATAAAATGAAACCAACAGATTTTAAAGATCAAAAACCAAGACTAGTTATCGAAAATTATTTATCAGGTAACGTTAAAGCTTGGGGAGTATTACAAAATAGATCTGGAAAAGTTACAAGGCAATTTAAAGCAGATTTAAATGGAAAGTGGGATGGATCTCAGTTAATTTTAGACGAGGTTTTTGATTGGAGCGATGGGGAAAGACAAACTCGTCAGTGGACTATCAAAAAAATTGATGAACATAACTATGAAGGAGCAGCTTCTGATGTAGTTGGGACAGCTAAAGGATATTCATATGGTCCAGCTTTTAAATTTGAGTATGTATTACTTGTGCCAGTTAAGGGCAAAAATGTTAAAATTACTTTTGATGATTGGATTTTCATGCAAGATGAACGAGTGGCAATAAATAGGGCGACTATGACTAAATTTGGAATTAAGGTTGCAGAATTAACTGTAATGTTTATAAAAGATTAATATGTTTGAACTTCCTAAATTAGACTACGCTAATTCAGCTCTTTCTCCAATAATGTCAGAGCAAACTTTAGATTTACATCATGGTAAACACCACCAAACGTATATTACAAATTTAAATAATTTTATAAAAGATTCTGATTATGAAAAATTATCTTTGGAAGATATAATTAAAAAATCATCCGCTGAAAAAAAAGCAGGTATTTTTAACAATGCAAGTCAACACTGGAATCATAATCTTTTTTGGAATTGTATGAAACCTAACGGAGGTGGAAAAGTTCCGTCAAAACTTGAAAATAAGATTAAACAAGATTTTGGAAGTTTTGAAAAATTCAGAGAAGAATTTATTAATGCTGGAGTTACTCAGTTTGGATCCGGGTGGTGCTGGTTATCTTTGAAAGAAGATAAGCTTGTAGTAACTAAATCTCCAAATGCTGAAAACCCAATTATTCATAGTATGAAACCTATATTAGGTTGTGATGTCTGGGAACATTCCTATTATTTAGATTATAGAAATAAAAGACCGGCTTACTTAGAAAATTTTTTCGATAAATTAATTAATTGGGAGTTTGTTGAGTCGAAATTATAAGAATTGAATATTTTTACACTCTATTTTTTCTTGCGAAGATAAACGATCTTACACACTGAATTAAAAAGTATAGACCAGTCAGCAGCATCATTATTTTAGATGTATCTGCCCAAAAATTTTCAAAAGCATATCCACTTATTAAAGTTCTAATAAAATCTAATCCGCCAAGAAAAATAATTAGACCAAAAATTACAACAATATGCATAAATAATTTTTTTTTTGATGGAAACTTTATAGCTAAATATGAAAAGATTAATAAAGGAAAACCTAAAAAAGAAGGAATATAAGAAGTAACTGAGGAGCTTCCGCTTACAAAACTTACTATTATTCCCCAAGCAATTAAAAAAAATCCATAATAAAGTGATAACTTTTCAATTGTTAAATTTAAAACTTTAAATTCTTTATTTAATACTTCAGTTTCCATTTTTAAATTACCTTTTCAAAACCCTCAAAATTAGGATGACCTAAATATAAATTTTGATGTTGACCTGCATTCTTATGTGCAAGTCTAAAAGCTTCAGATTTAGTCCAATTTATGAAATCATCTTTTGAATCCCAAATACTGTGTGACGCATAAAGAGTATGATCTTCCTTTTTTTCCCCTTTGACTAGATTAAATTTTTTAAATCCAGGTACATTTTCTAAATGTGTTTCTCTATTTTTCCACACATCTTCAAAAGCTTTTTCTTTTCCAATAACTATTTTAAATCTATTCATTGCTATGTACATATTAAAAAAAATTACCAATTCCTAAAGCAGCAGCACCTAATATAACAAGCCATAATAAGCCTTTAATTAAAAAAAAGTAAAACCCTCCAACTAATAAGTTTTTATAAATTTTTTTACGCATAATATATATTACAGTGTTTGAACTTAACAGTTTAAGACTTTTTGTCTCAAGTTTAACGTTTTACTAATTTATCGACCAAAAATAGATAAAGCCAATACGGTAAAATCCTTAAGAATTTTAAGGTTAAAGTTAATCCTTTTGGAAAATGGATTTCAAAAGAACTACTTTTAATTAGTCCATTATATATTTTTTCTGCAGCATACTCTGGTGTTCTTAAGAACGGCATTGGAAATTCGTTTTTATCAGTCAAAGGAGTTTTAATAAAGCCAGGTGATACGATTGAGACCCTTACCCCAAATTTTTTAAAATCAAAGTAAATACTTTCACTAAAGTTTGTTAAAGCAGCTTTTGATGGACCATATCCACTTGAGTTAGGAAGTCCTCTATAACCAGCTATGGAAGAAACGATAGAAATATGTCCAGTTTTCTTTTTTTTAAAATAATCTTCAACA
>CACOYX010000021.1 GCA_902631535.1 uncultured Pelagibacteraceae bacterium | reverse complement strand
AGTTTAAATATATAACTTTTTTCATTTTTTGGCCTCTTCCAGTTTTCTGATGAAAAAACATAAAAAGTAATAATTGGTATTTTAAGTTTAATTGAGGCTTTAACTATTTTTTTTACAGTTTCTACGCCTTTTAAATGACCGAAGTTTCTGCTTTTTCCTTTTTTTCTACCCCACCTCCCATTGCCATCCATAATAAAGGCAATATGGTTGAGTTTGTTCATATTTGAATAATCTCTTTTTCTTTATCTGAAAGTATTTTATCAATATTTTCTATATTGCTGTCTGTAAGTTTTTGAATATTTTTTTCAAAATTTTTACTATCATCTTCTGATATTATCTTATCTTTAAATTTTTTTTTAAGATCCTCATTAGCTTCTCTTCGAATATTTCTTATTGCAACTTTTCCCTTTTCTCCCATATTTCTTAGTACTTTAATCAATTCTTTTCTTCTTTCTTCCGTAAGATCTGGGATCCTCAATCTGATTATTTGTCCATCTATTTGAGGATTAATTCCAAGTTCTGATTTTTGAATGGCACTTTCTATCAAATTTGTATTAGCTTTATCCCACACCTGAATAGAAATTAATCTTGCTTCAGGCACACTTATTGTAGCTAATTGATCTACAGGCATTAATTGTCCGTATACATCTACCTTAATTGTATCAAGCATATTTGTGTTAGCTCTACCTGTTCTTATTGTAGCTATTTCTTTTTTAAGAGATTGAATACTTTTATCCATCTTAGATGAATAATTTTTTTCATTAAACTCACTGCTCACTTTTTAAATCCCTTCTCCAACTTTATATCTGATAAAATCTAAGATTTTGAGTTGTTTCCCAGATGAATTTTCATTTAAGATTTCCGAAACTTTCTTTTTTGGATCCATTATCCATATTTGATTTAAAAGTGAATTATCATTTAAAAACTTTGAAATTTTACCTTTAGAGATTTTTTCAGCCATCTCTTTTGGTTTTCCAGAATTAATTATTTCTGCTTTTATTATTTCTAATTCTTTATCTACTATGCTTTTCTTTATATTATCTGCATCGATTGCTAAAGGATTTGAGGCAGCAATATGCATTGCAATTTTTACTCCAATATCATTGTTTTTACCTTTAGAAATTCCTTCAAGTTTTACAATAGAAATTATTTTGCCAATACCCTCTTCTATTGCCGAATGCACATAAGAAAAATTTACTCCATTAGAGTTATCAAAAAATTTTGCTCTCCTTATTGTAATTTTTTCGCCAATTTTAGCAATTAAATTTACCAAATTGTCTTTAACCAGAATACCATTTTTCATTTTTGTATTATTAAGTTTGTCTAAATCACCATTTGAAATAAAATTGATTTCTGAAAGTTCTTTGCAAAAATTAATAAAATCTTGATTTTTTGCTACGAAATCTGTTTCGCTATTTATCTCAATAATTGAAGCCTTTCCGTCGCCTTCTTTAACTAGTGCTAGACCTTCCGATGCTGTTCTGCTCATTTTTCTTGAAGCTTTGGCTATTCCTTTTTTTCTTAAAAATTCTATTGACTTATCCAAGTCACCATTAGTTTCATCAAGGGCAACTTTACAATCTTTAAAACCAACACCCGTCATCTCTCTTAGTTTTTTAATATTGTCTAGTAAATCTTTATTTGACATTTAGTAATAATTTTGAATTATTTTTCTTTTACTTTAGACGATTTTTCTTCAATTTTATCTTCAGATCCTTTAATAAATTTTTCAGCGTCTTTGATTGTGCCTTTTAAAAGTTCACAATATAAATTTATTGATCTTCTCGCGTCATCGTTGCCTGGTATCGGAAAATCAATACCTGTAGGATCAGAATTGGTGTCAAGAACAGCTATAATTGGGATACCTAGTTTTTTTGCTTCTGCAACTGCAAGAGCTTCAACGTTCGTATCAATTATAAAAATTAGGTCTGGAGTTTTTTTCATCTCAGCTATTCCTCCTAAAGATCTTTGAAGTTTTTCTTTTTCTTTACCAAATTTAAGAATTTCTTTTTTTGTAAAACCTAAGTTTTCTTTTGATAATTGTGCGTCTAATTTTTTTAATCTTTTTATAGAATTTTGAATCGTATTCCAGTTAGTTAACATTCCTCCCAACCAACGGTAATTCACAAAGTATTGTCCTGTTGCTTTAGCTAGTTCACTTACTTGTTCTGAAGCTTGTTTTTTCGTTGAAACAACTAATAATTTTCCTCCGCCAACAATAACTTTATGAACTTGTACGAGCGCATTTTTTATGAAGTCTACTGTTTGAGTTAAATCTATAATGTGAATAGAATTTTTTTCTCCAAAAATATACTTTTTCATTTTTGGGTTCCACCTTAATGTTTTGTGACCAAGATGTACGCCGGCTTCTAAAAGTTGTTTAATGTCTACTTTTGGTACGTTCATATTTTTTTCCGGTTAATCCACCACAGTTATTCCAAACTAATGGACCGGTAGGGCGATGCCCTTGCAACTGTGTGCGAAATTGTTTAATGATATATACAAACAGTTTAAAAAATCAACCACCTAAACTGTTATTTTTTCAACGTATTTCTTAGCTTTTAGTGCTTTTAAATGATTTAAATCAAATTTTCTTGTCTCTTCCAATGAAAAGAAGGCTTGATTATTTTCATCTTTAATGATCAGATTTATTTCTGTTTCTCCTCTATTGGATAATAATTCCTTTATCTCATCAATATCATAATCTTTTCTTAATTCTATTGTCACTTTTGAATAAGGCTTATTTATCACATCATCTAAGCTAAGAATTTTTTTAACATTAACTCTTTTTTTTTCAGTCTCACCAGAAATTTTATCCTTTTGTAAAGTCATAACAAAAGACTCACCCTCTTTTAATTTTTCCCTGTTAGAAACTAAAATTTCAGCAAATAAAAAAAGTTCAAATTCGGCAAGTTTATCACTAAATTTTACTATCGCGTATGGAGTTCCTTTTGCACTTTTTTTTTCTTGAATCGACATGATTGTACCAGCTACTAAACCTTCATTTTTATCATTCTCATAGAATTGATTATATGAATTTATGTTAAGATGATTAAATGTCTCTTCAAATTCATTTAATGGATGATTGGTTAGATAGAATCCAATTGATTTAAATTCTTCAGATAACAATTCTTTTTGTTGCCATGGTTTTGAAGGTAAAAATTCAAAATCTAATAAATAATTTTCTTGATCTCCAAATAGGTTTGTTTGTTGATTACATTTGTCATCGTTAATATTCTTTATTTGTTGTATAATTTTAGGTATTGAGTTTAAAATTTTACTCCTATCTTTTTCAAATTCATCAAATACTCCTGCTTTAACTAAACCTTCTAATTGAAGTTTATTAACATCTCTTGCATTTACTCTATTAATGAAGTCAAGAAAAGATTTGAAAACACCGTTTTTTTCTCTCTCATTTACAATATTTGATATTGCTTCAAATCCAACATTTTTTATTGCGCCTAGTCCATAAATAATTTTGCCGTCTATAGCTTTAAAATCTGAAAAACATTTATTAATTGACGGTTTTACAATATCAATTTTTAATTTTTTTAGTTCTTCGACAAATTCTCTTAATTTAGATGTGTTTGTGAGTTCCGTTGACATTGTAGCTGCTATAAAATCTTCTTTGTAATATGTTTTTAAGAAGGCAGTCTGATAAGCTATTAAAGCATAAGCTGCTGCGTGACTTTTGTTAAAACCATATTGTGCAAAAGGCTCGATTTTTGTAAATACAAAATTAGCAACATCTTTTGCAATACCATTTTTGATTGCTCCATTAATAAACCTTTCTTTTTGCTTATCTAACTCAGCTTTCTTTTTTTTACCCATAGCTCTTCTTAGAATATCTGCTTCTCCAGCAGTAAAACCAGCTAAAGTTTGTGCAATTTGCATTACTTGTTCTTGATAGATTATAATTCCATATGTGGGCTTTAATATTTCCTTTAAAGACGGGTGTATATAATCTGGATCTTTCAATCTATTTTTACAATCATTATAAATAGGAATGTTACTCATCGGTCCAGGTCGATATAATGCAACTAAAGCAATGATGTCATCAAATTTATTTGGTTTCATTTGTTTAATTGCTTCTCTCATCCCAGCGCTCTCGAGCTGAAATAACCCCGTTGTTTCACCTGTAGAAAGCATTGAAAAAACTTTTTCGTCGCAATGGTCAATTTTACTTATGTCTAAATTAATTTTTTTTAATTTTAATCTTTTTATAGTGTTATCAATTATAGTTAGTGTTTTTAAACCTAGTAAATCGAACTTAACTAACCCTGCGTTTTCTGAAGAGTACATATCATACTGCGTTGACGGTAAAGTTAAATTAGAACTATGATCAATATACAAAGGAAATTGTTCTGAAAGTTTATCTCCCGCTATTACCACACCTGCAGCATG
Organism: uncultured Pelagibacteraceae bacterium; assembly: GCA_902631535.1. Lineage (GTDB taxonomy): Bacteria > Pseudomonadota > Alphaproteobacteria > Pelagibacterales > Pelagibacteraceae > Pelagilacustribacter. The sequence continues at coordinate 949 of CACOYX010000021.1, read as the reverse complement.
GGTAGCCATATTTCGATTTAGTCCTTCTAGTTTAAGTGAAAGCTCTAACAGTTTTTTTACCTTGGAATTATTTTTTACCTCTTCTTTAAATCTAGGTTCTCGATCAATAGACTCTTGAAGTGTAAGAGGTCTAGATGGATCAAATGGCACCATTTTGCAGATTCTATCAACATGGCCGTAAGAAAGCCCTAGGACACGACCAACATCTCTCAAAACCATTCTAGCCTTTAATTTTCCAAAAGTAATTATGTGTGCAACTCCATTTTTATATTTATTTTTTAAATACTCAAATACTTGATCTCTCTTTTCCTCGCAAAAATCGATGTCGAAATCAGGCATAGAAATTCTGTCAGGGTTTAAAAATCTTTCAAAAATAAGATCAAATTCTATTGGATCTAAATCTGTAATATCTAAACAATAAGCGACTAAAGACCCGGCGCCAGAGCCTCTCCCTGGACCAACAGGAATGAAATTTTTTTTAGCCCATTTGATATAGTCAGAGACTATTAAAAAATAACTAGCATAATCCATTGAATTAATAATATCTATTTCATGTTTCAATCTATCCTCATACATTGATTTAATTTGTTCTTTTGATTTGCTTTGATTTTTTTTTAAAATAGAATTTATTAATCGATTTTCTAAGCCAGATTTTGCTAATTTTAATAATTCTTCTTCAGGAGAACCGCTTTCTTTACTTGCAATAGACGGTAATATTGGCTTGGACTTTTTTGGTTTAAAATTGAATCTTAAATGAAAATTGTAATTATTTTCTAACGCTTCAGGTATATCAGAATATAATTTTTCTATTTCCTCTTGAGATTTAAAATAATGATTTTTATTGTATCTAAATCTACTTTTATCGTCTACAAAATTTTTTTCACCAATACAGATTAATGCATCGTGTGCCTCGTACATATCTTTTTCTAAATAAAAAATTTCTTGCGTC
>CACOYX010000020.1 GCA_902631535.1 uncultured Pelagibacteraceae bacterium | reverse complement strand
ATTAATCAAAGTCAAATAAATAACTATTTAAATGTTAAAAAAGATGCCATGGAAATTTTAAACTCTATTAAACCACCAGAACTAAAGTTCTATGAAATATCAAAAGATATCAATAACCCAGTAAATAACGACCCAGCCTTAATTAAACCTTTGAATTAAATGAATTTATCTATCTCACCAGGAAAAAATAATGTTGGAGCTTATATCAGAGATATTAATTTAGAATCCCTAGATCAAGCTCAAGCAAAAGAAATAAAAAAAATTTTAAACCAATACGGAGTAATATTTATAAAAGAACAAAATCTTGATCCTGAAACTTATCAAAATTTTGCAAAAACTATTGGTCAACCTGTAGTGTATCCAAGACTTAAAGGCCTAGATGAAAAATTCCCATTTATAAACGTAATTGAGAGAAAGCCAGATGATAAAAATTTAAGCTTTGGTTCTAGTTGGCTTCACCAAGATACGAGTTATTTATCAAATGACAGACCAAGATATACAATGTTGATGGGAAAGGAGATACCAGTTGGTCAAGGTAATACTATATTCTCATCTGGTTTTAATGCTTACGACAAATTACCAGATAATATCAAAGAAAAAATTAAAGATGCTACTGGAGTTTTTTCATCAGCTGGTCCTATAGCAGTAACAAGACTTGAGCGTGAAAAAGAAATGGGCATCAAATCTTCAGAAAGCATGGAAGCTGAACACCCAATAGTTATTACCGTTGATGGAAAGAAAACCTTATATATATCTCCAGGACATTTAATGAAAATTAAAAATGTAAAAAGAGACGAGGCTGAATATTTAAAGAATTATTTAATAGATCACGTAAACAAAGAAGAGTTCATATTTTCATATGAGTGGTCTAAAGGTGATATCTGTCTTTGGGATAATTTAAGCATTCTGCATATGGCTAGTGAAATCAAAAATTGCAGAAGAGTTATGCATAGAATAACGATTAAATAATTATTTTTTTAAAACTGTAAGGTGTCCCATTTTTCTTTTATCTTTAATTGATTTTTTTCCATAGTCATAAAAAAATTCATCTTTATTAAATTTTTTTGATCTATAGGTTTCAATATCTTTTCCTAAGACGTTGAACATTTCAGCGTTAGAAATTTTTTCTACTTTTTCTAGACCTAAGTCACATACTGCTCTTACATGATTTTCAAATTGACTAATACTAAAAGCGTTTATTGTTAAGTGACCTGAATTATGAACTCTGGGAGCAATTTCATTAACTAACAAATTATCATCTTGGTCGATGAAATATTCAACACACATTGTGCCAACATAATCTAATTTTTCTGAAATAAGTTTTGCATTACTCTGCGCTTTAATGAAAATTATTTTACTAATATCTGCAGGGATTTTTGAATGATTTAAGATTTGGTCTTTATGAATATTTTCTATGGGTTCGTAAATATATGTTTCACCATTTAAATATCTTGTAATTACAACTGAAATCTCTTTCCTAAGGTTTACCTTCTTTTCTAAAATATAATCGGCAGTAAAACACCAATCTTTTTTTACATCATCAAGAGAATTTAAAACAAATTGTCCGTGCCCATCATAACCAAGTGTATTTGACTTTAAAATTCCAGGTAATAAGAATTTATTTTTTTCAATGTCTCCGGCCTCTTTAATAAAAGCCCAATCTGTTGTTTTAATGCCTAAATTATTGACAAACGTTTTTTCTAACTTTCTATTTTGAATTATTTTATTTATTTCTGGTTTAGGTAAAACTTTTTTCTTTAATTCTATTTTCTTTAAAATATCTATCGGTATATTTTCAAATTCAAAAGTTACGATATCGACTTTATCAATAAATTCTTTGATTTTATTTTCATCATTATATTTTGAATAAATAAAATCGTTGGAATAATTTTGTGCAGGGCCTTGTTTATCATCAGATATGACTACAGTTTTTACATTTAGCTTTTTAGCCGCTTGACAAAGTAGCGAGCCTAATTGCCCTGAGCCTATAATCCCTAAAGTGATATCATACATTTATTATTTAGGTTTTTTTTTAATTGACTGGGTTTGGAGTCTTCTCCATCTTTCTAAATTTGATTTTACTTTTGTATCAAAGTTACCAATTATTGAAGCAGCTAAAATACCTGCATTAAAAGCACCATTGATAGCTACTGTTGCCACTGCCACACCTCTTGGCATTTGATTCACACTTAATAAACTATCAAGTCCCTTAAGTTTTTTGCTTTCAATAGGTACGCCTATGACAGGTAAAGTGGTTAAAGAAGCGACCATACCTGCTAAATGTGCAGCTCCGCCTGCTCCTGCAACGATTACACCAAAACCATTTTTTTCCGCGGTTTCTGCAAAATGAAACATCCGCTTTGGAGTTCTGTGGGCACTTACTATTGAAGTTTGGTATTTAACTTTAAGTTGTTTAAGGATTTTTTCACAATCTTTCATTATAGGATAATCGGTAGTGCCAGATCCCATAATGATGGCTACTTTATTATTTTCTTTCTTAGTTTTCACAGATTAATTTAACAATTATGGCTCTAAAAACAATGGCCTTATGATCATTAGGCTACCAAATAGTTATTGTGGAAAGATGTTAAACTTTTGCTCTAAAAAGCAAAGCTTTTGGGGAGTTTTGAAGCTCGAATAAAGAGACTCTTCTTAATTTTCTAATAGTTGATTTGTTTTTACTTTTTTTAAGTGCTTTTAATTTCATTTTTCCTTTTTAGTTTATTTTCAGTGGTTTAAGTAATGCTAAAATTGCAAACTTGATTTGAATTTAGCTTCAGATTTGGGCAAAGATTTGGCTTCTATTAGTCAAATTTATATTTTTTTTAATAAATCCCTCGGAAGTTTACTGACTGATCCATTGGTGTCTATAACTGCTAATTCAACCTGTGCTGTAACTAATGTTTCATTATCTCTAGAAACTTCTTGTAGTAAGTTAAGCCTTACCGATGATTTGTTTATGACCTTCGTTTTAACCTGTAGATTGTCCTCAAAATTTGCAGATTTTAAGTACTTTACATTACATTCTCTAACCACAAAAATTGCATTAAATTGATCTTTCAACTGTTTATGGTTAAGTTTTAAATAATCATAAATCATCTCTGTTCGAGCTCGTTCAATAAAATGTAAATATCTAGCATAATAAACTATACCTCCGGCATCAGTATCTTCATAATAAACTTTTGTTTTGTAAATATGGTCTGCCATATAATGAACATTAATCTTTAAGGAGTTTTATTTCAACAAAGATAAATGTTTCTTTTTTTTGACTAATTTATGCCAAGCAAAATCCAGATTTTTTAACTATTTCTATAAATATGAAAACATTATCTATTTTATCGTTATTGCTTTTGTTTACCAATTGTGCCGGTGGAAACATGGCGAAAGTAAAAATCGGCAAACGTTGTACAGTTGCTGATTCTAGTCAGTTACAAGAGTCCTCATATGTTTGGGTAGTAAGCAAAGAAGCTCAGAAAGATTTTGACAAAAGAATTAATAAGTCAAATTGTCTAGACAGCTAAATAGTTATTTAAATTAAAATAATTTATGATAATAAGGGGTATGAATTTACCCCTTATTATTGCTTGTATCGTGATTGTCTTAGCTCTAATTATTCTTCCTTTAATTGTTTCCTATAAAGCTGAAAAAAAAGAAAAAAATAAAAAAAATGAGTGGGATAAAATACAAGAATATGGGAATAAACTTAACAACAAAACTAGAAAAAAATATTAATAGAGATAATGAAAAAATTATCATCGTTTCTACTAATTATTCTTTTTTTTAATATAGAGCTTGCTGCAATGGATCAAAAACCTTACCACCATATTTATAAAGATGGAAAGTTATTTGCTTTTAGAAACCTAGAAGGAGGTCCAAAAAGGGATCCTAATTTTAAATGGGATTGGAAAGTTTTTAGAGAAGAGAAGAAAAAACTTAAGATCGATTATCCACCTGAGCATGTAATTGATAAGGAAATAGTTTTAAAAAATCTTGAAAAATATAAATCTGATTCTTATGTGATGTGGCTTGATCATGCGAGTTTTATAATTAAACTTGGAGATACTACAATTATTACTGATCCAGTTTTTGAGAAGAATTATGGACCTATGATATTTGGTCCCAAGAAATACATAGAATCTCCTTTGAGTCTCAAAGAACTTCCAAAAATTGATTTATTTTTGCTGACACACAATCATTATGACCACATGAGTATTCGTACGATTAAAAATTTTCCTTATAAGAATGCTGGAGTTCTTGTGCCTCTTAAGCTTGGAAAATATTTCACAAGAAATGGATATAAAAAAGATACTGTTAAAGAAATGGATTGGTTTGATAAAATTAAAATTAATGATGAAATCACAGTTACAATGCTTCCAAGTCAACACTGGTCAAAACGGTGGATTTGGGGAGATGGAAATACAAATAGGACACTTTGGGGGAGTTTTTTAATTGAATACAAAGATAAAAAAATCTTTTTTGCTTGTGATACTGGGCCAGCACCATTTTACAAAGAATTAGGAAAAAAATTTGGTCCTATCGATTTGGGTTTTGGAAATTTAGGCGCCTACAATTTCTATCCAATCGTTCCAATCAAGGATAAATCTACAGCTCACGCAAACCCTGAAGAGCTTTTATCTTTAATGAGAGATTTAAAAGTAAAAAAAGTTATAGGTATGCATTGGGGTACTGCAATATTAAGTTTGGAACCTATTTGGGAGCCTCCTGTAAGGTTTAAAGAAAATGCTGAAAAGTTTGGCTACAAAAAAGAGGAGGCGATTATATTTAAAATTGGTGAGATTAAAAAATTAGAAGATCTTATTAACTAACTTTTCTTTTGTTTCTCTCACTATCTAATAACTTTGTTAAAGCATCAACCATTACATCCGAAGCTTTAAATATTTCATTTGGTTGAAATTCATATGTTGTGTGATTTTCAGAATTGGTTTTGTCTTCAATTATAATTCCCTCATCTGGTGAATTATTTTTTATATAAATTAAAATTAACCAATCAGCTTCGATCGCGTCGTCCCATTTTATATAAATTTCTCCTGTTTCAAATCTTTTATCAATACATCTGATGATGCTTAAATATTTTGGAATATATTTTTTATTTAATTGAAAACACAAACTATGGGCTGATCGGTAAAAACTTTCAAGAGCATATTCGATCTTTTCTCTTTCTTCATTATAAACTCTTTCTTTTTCTAATAACGTTGCTTTATCATCAGTCTCCTCTATTTTAATACCTAAACTTGCAACTCTTTCTCTTATTGCTTCATTTATTTTTTTCTCTCTAATTAACTTGTATTTTTCTTTTATTTTACCAATACGCTGCTGAACTTCCTCATAAGACTCCCTTTGTTGGCTTAAAACATATTTTTCAAGATTTTTGATTTCTAGTTCTTCTCTTTTTCTAAAAAGGTCAATTTTTTTCTCTAGTTTAATCTGCTCTAAAAATTGTCTTTGTTTCTCAGCTCTTTCTTTTCTAAGTTCAGCCTGTTCTAATTTTATAAATCTTTGTAAATCTAGTTTTCTCTCTTTTTCAAGTTTTTGTTCTTCTTTGAGCTCATTTTTTTTTGCCTCTAAAGCTAATTTTTCTTGTTCTAATAATCTTTTTTGAGCATCTTTTTTTTCTTGTTCCATAAGCTTTAATTTTATTTTCTTTTGTTTTTCTCGCTCTTCTAGAATAATTTT
>CACOYX010000019.1 GCA_902631535.1 uncultured Pelagibacteraceae bacterium | reverse complement strand
GTGATTTAAATTCTTCAAAATTTGTGAGAGAGAAAAAATGATTTAACCAATAAAATCCATTTAGTCTTTGAAAATGCTCCTCAAGCCCCACTCCATAATCTTGATAAATTATAAATCCAATTACTAAATAAATTATGAAAAAAAAGTAAAGAAAAATTTTAAAATTTAATTTACTGATCATGTAGCTTTTTAATGATTAATTTTACTTCTTACAATAGATTTGATTAATGTTACGAAATATCTGAAGCAAGTATATAAATACTTTACATTTATTGTTACCACTGTTTTAGATGTTCCAGATGCTCTTGCCTCATCTTTAAATGGAATTTCCATTATTTTAAATTTTTTCTTTTTTAATTCAACAATCATATCAACAAAATAATCACCATAAAAACCTTTCAATTTAAAATCATTAAAAAATTTTCTTTTTATACAAATGAAGCCACTAGTATAGTCAGTTATATCTTTAAATAACATTTTTTGACAAATCTTATTAAATATATAACTTTGATTTTCATTAATTTCTTTTTCCAATTTTGAATTTTTAAAATATCTATCGCTTTCCTCTAAAAATCTTGAACATATAATGACATCAAATTTTTTTGATTTATTAATAAATTCACTTATATATTTAGGGGGGTGCTGAAAATCAGCATCTAACCATATTAAATGTTCAAATTTCGCTATGAAAATTCCATCATTTAGTGAATTAGCTAAATTTCGATTTTTATCTTTCCTTGATAATACCTTTAAATAGGTTGCTGATTGTTGAAATTTTTTTACTGTTTCGTAAGTACCGTCATCTGAACTATCATCTACGACAATTATTTCATATTGAATTTTTTGGGTAACAAAAATTTGAGAAATTTCCTCAATTAACTTTATGATATGATCGTTTTCATTTAATGTAGGAAGTATAACGCTAAAACTCATGTTTACTAAGCAAAGAACTGTTGTTATTAATATTTTGTTTTCTATTTATGATTAAAAATATAACATATAAAAAAGAAATTCTTGCTATAATTATAAAGGGTAAATACTTAAAAAAAAAAGGTATAAATTTTTTTACTGATCCAAAATTAAGTCAGCAAGTAGCCTTCATGAATCACCCTAAAAAACATCTTATTCAACCACATACTCATAAGAATAGGGTGAGAAAAATTAAAGGTTCAACTGAGGTATTAATTATTTTAGGTGGTATATTAAAAATTAATTTTTTTGATAATAAAAAAAAATATATTTTTAGCAAAACTGTAATGAAAAATGATATTGTTATACTTTTAAAAGGTGGACATGGTTTTGAGGTAAAAAAAAATTGCAAGATGATAGAGGTTAAACAAGGCCCTTACTCTGAGTCAAAAGACAAGTCAAAGTTTTAATAATTTAAATAGATGAAAAAAATAAGACATTTTATACCAGTAAATGTACCAAAATTATATAATTATGAAAAAAAAAATATTTTATCTTGTTTAAAAACAAACTGGATCTCATCTGAGGGTAAATACGTTAAAGAATTTGAAAAAAATTTTTCTAAGTTTAATTTAAGAAAATATGGCGTTGCTGTATCAAGTGGTACTGCAGCTTTAGAGGTTGCTTTAAAAGCACTTAATCTTAAAAAAGGAACTGAAGTTATAATTCCAGCATTTTCAATAATTTCTACTGCTTTATGTGTAATTAAATGTAATCTTAAACCAATTTTAGTAGATTGCAGTTTATCAACCTGGAATGTTGAAACAGAAGCAGTAATTAAAAAAATTTCAAAAAAAACATCTGCAATAATTCTAACCCATATTTATGGCCTACCTGTAGATTTAGATAAAATTATTAAAATAGCTAAAAGAAAAAATATAAGGATTATTGAAGATGCAGCAGAAGTTATTGGTCTTAAATATAAAAAAAAGAATTGTGGAAGTTTTGGTGATTTAAGCACTTTTAGTTTTTATGCTAATAAACATATAACTACTGGCGAGGGTGGTATGATTGTTACTAATAATAAAAATTTATATTTAAAATGTAAATCCTTAAGAAATCTGTCTTTTTCTAACTCTTATTTTGATAGATACAATCACGATGATATTGGATGGAATTATAGAATGACAAACTTACAAGCAGCTTTAGGATGCGGTCAACTTAAAAATATAAATAAAATAATAAAAAGGAAAAGAGAAATAGGAAATCTTTATTATAAAAACTTAAAAAATAATAACAAAATTATTTTACAACAAAATAAAAATAGTTATTCAAATAATATTTATTGGGTGTTCGGCATTTTATTGAAAAAAAACTGCAAAATTAAAAGGGATGTTTTAATGAAAAAACTTCTAAAAAATAAAATTGATACAAGACCATTTTTTTTGAGTATGAATAAACAAAGTATCTTTAAAAAAATGAAACTATTCAAAAGAGATAAAATGACAAATTCTGATTACCTATCTAAAAACGGCTTCTATTTACCATCTGGTCTTGCTTTAAAAGATATTGAAATAAAACATATTTGTAGAGTTATTAACAAAATTTTAATTTAAACATATTTGAAAACTACTACAGCGTAACCAACACAAATTATTGTTGCAATCCATAAGATGCTACCAACAAAGGCTAACCAAAAAAGATGGATGAAAGCACTTCCCAAAAGTGAAATAAATAGTCTATCACCTCTGGTGGTGTCTAAACCTAAAATACCTTTTCTAGGGCTACCGCCGGGTGATTTTTTTTCCCAAATAACCATTGCTGTCAAACACAAAGCAATAAATATAAAAAAAGCTGCTGTCTGCCAAGTCCAAGCCATCCAGGTAATAAACTCAAATTCAAAGAAACCTTTCTCTTTTTCTTTGGCCATATCACCCCATGTTGCAGCATTTAAAATATTAAACATAATTATACTCTCCCTAACGCAAATCCTTTCGCAATATAATTTCTCACAAAGTAAATAACTATAGCACCTGGTATAATTGTTAAACTACCTGCTGCAGCAAGTAATCCAAGTTCGTATCCCGATGTACTAGCGGTTCTAGTCATCGTGGCAGCTATAGGCTTAGCTGCTACAGCAGTAAGCGTTTTAGCTAATAATAGTTCTACCCAAGAAAACATAAAACAGAAAAACATAGTAATTCCAATTCCAGCAGTTATTGTTGGTATAAATATTTTAAAGAAAAATCTCCAGAATGAATAACCATCTACATAAGCTGTTTCATCCAACTCTTTAGGAACTGCTGACATAAATCCCTCCAAAATCCACACAGCTAAAGGAATATTAAATAAACAATGAGAAAGAGCTACGGCTACATGTGTATCGAATAAATTTACGGAAGAATAAAACTGAAAAAATGGTAAAGCAAATACAGCAGGTGGAGCCATTCTATTAGTTAATAACCAGAAAAATAAATGCTTATCTCCTAAAAATTTATATCTGGAAAAAGCATAAGCAGCAGGAAGTGCGGCTGCAACGGATATAACTGTGTTCATTACAACGTAGTAAATCGAATTAAGATAACCTGTGTACCAAGTGCTATCTGTAAATATTGTTTTATAGTTTTCTAAGGTGAATTCTTGAGGCCATAAAGTGTAAGTATTAATGATCTCAGTAGTTGTTTTAAAAGACATATTTAATAACCAATAAATCGGTAACATTAAAAAAATAATGTAAACTGTTGGAACTATCCATTTAGTTTTTTTCATTGATTGCCCTCATTTCTCATCATCAAAGTGTAAAAAACCCAACAAACTAATAATACTATAAAAAAATATATTAGTGACATTGCTGCTGCTGGCCCTAAATCAAATTGACCTAAAGCCATTTTTACAAGATCTATAGATAAAAATGCTGTAGCATTTCCTGGACCTCCACCAGTTAAAACAAATGGCTCAGTGTAAATCATAAAACTATCCATAAATCTTAAGAGTATTGCGATAGTTAAAACTTTTTTCATTTTTGGTAACTCTATTTTTGTAAATACAGCCCATCTGCTAGCCCCATCAATTTCTGCGGCCTGGTAATAAGCAGGCTGAATAGATTGCAAGCCAGCGTAAGATAATAAAACAACTAATGAAGTCCAATGCCATACGTCCATTAAGATTGTCGTAAACCATGCGTCTCCAATTTGTTGAGTAAAATTATAGTCAAATCCTAATGCATTTAATGAATGTCCTAAAAAACCAATATCTGGTAATGCAAAAATATTCCACATTGCTCCAACAACATTCCATGGAATTAAAAGAGGCATAGACATCAAAACTAAACAAACAGGAACTCCTATTCCCTCTTTTGGCATAGTAAGCGCTATAGCTATTCCTAAGGGTATTTGGATAAATAAAATTATAAATGTAAATAAAAATTGTCTGCCTAATGACGCATGAAATCTTTCAGATAACATGATTTGTTTAAACCATCTTGTCCCTTCCCACATAAAAACATTATTTCCAAAAGTTTCTTGGAAAGCATAATTCACCACTGTCATTAATGGTATGATTGCATTGAATGCTACCAGTACAAATACTGGAATGACAAAAAACCAAGCTTTCTGATTTATCGTTTTATTCATTCTACAATCCAGTTATCTCCGTAAGCATAAGTATATTCCTTTTTAAAGTTTAAGAATGCTGAACCTGAAGGAATATCTTCATTAGGCTTAATTATCATTTTAATTTTTCCGCTTTCACTCTGAGTATCTACAATCTTATGTCTTCCCGTATTACTTACTGATAAAACTTTAACTGGAATACCCTCAGAACTAAAATTTATAAATTCAGGTCTCACTCCAACTTCTGTTTTACTAAAACTATTTGATTTTACTTTTTTATGAGTTTCAATTTTCTTACCATTTAGAATTACTTCCCCTCCTTTAAATTCACATGGAAGCAAATTCATTCCTGGAGATCCAATAAAATAACCAACAAATGTGTGTTTTGGTTTTTCAAAAAGATCAACTGGGGTACCTGTCTGAACAATTTGACCTTCATGCATCACGACTACTTGATCAGCAAATGTTAAAGCCTCTGTTTGATCGTGTGTAACATAAATCATAGTTCTATTAATTTTTTGATGAAGCTCTTTTAACTTTGATCTTAAAATCCATTTTAAATGAGGATCAATTACGGTAAGTGGCTCATCAAACATTATTGCATTTACATCGGATCTAACTAGGCCTCTTCCTAAAGAAATTTTTTGTTTTCCATCAGCGGTTAAACCCGAGGCTCTATTGTTTAATGTAGAGGAAAGTTCTAGCATTTCTGCTATTTCATGAACTTTTAATTTGATCTTTTCTTCTTCAATTTCTCTATTTCTTAATGGAAAGGCCAAATTATCATAAACTGTCATAGTGTCGTAAATTACTGGAAACTGAAAAATTTGAGCTATATTTCTTTCAACTGGGTTTAAATTAGAGACCATTTTATCATCAAATAATATATCTCCTTTAGTTGGATTAATCAGGCCTGAAATAATATTTAAAAGCGTTGTCTTCCCACAGCCTGATGGTCCTAGTAATGCATAAGCTCCACCATCATTCCAATCAATATTAACATCCCTTACAGCCCAATCAGCATTGGAAGATTGTGTCTTTAAATAACTATGACTTAAATCTTTTAAGGTAATCTTAGCCATTAGTTACTAACCTTTCATCATGGTCAAAGTATATAAATTCATCAGCATTCATATATAAATTCATTTCATCTCCAACATTCTTTTGAACAATACCGTTTGAAAGTGAGACCCAATTTAAATCACCTTTAGTAAAATGAATTAAGCTTTCAGATCCACTTAATTCTGAAATTAAAACTTTTCCTTTTATCTCAAGTGAATTATTACCTTCTTTATAAGTAGTAATATTGTGAGGTCTTATACCTACTTTATATTCCCCATCTTTAATGTTTATTTTACTCTTCCAATTGACTGAATTATCTAAAAATGAACAACTATCTCCTACTTTTTTAATTTTTGTTATGTTCATCGGAGGATCACTAAATACTTGTGCCGATAATAAAGAATTCGGCTTGTTGTAGACATCTAAAGTTTTACCGTACTGAATTACTTTTCCCTCTTGCAACGTTGCGGTATTTCCACCAAGCAATAATGCTTCTGAAGGTTCTGTTGTTGCATAAACAACGATACAATCTCTATCTTCAAACAATCTTGGAAGCTCTTCTCGTAATTCTTCACGAAGTTTAAAGTCTAAATTTGCCAAGGGTTCATCGAGTAATATTAAATCTGAGTCTTTCACTAATGCTCTAGCTAAAGCTGTTCTTTGCTGTTGACCACCCGATAATTCATTTGGTTTTTTATTTAACATTCCTGAAAGTTTTAATAGTTCAGCAACTTTGCCTACTCTTTGTTTTGTTTCATCTGAACTAACACCAGTGATTTTTAAAGGAGATGCAATATTTTCATAGACCGTGAAATTAGGATAATTAATAAATTGCTGATAAACCATTGAAACATTTCTTTTTTGAACCTTCATTCCTG
>CACOYX010000018.1 GCA_902631535.1 uncultured Pelagibacteraceae bacterium | reverse complement strand
TGCTTAAAATTGAATTCAGATCAGAAAATTTCCAATCTTCATCTTTTTTATTAGGGAACCCAGTTTGATAAAAAAGTTCTAAGTTTTTTTTTCTTAAATTTATTTCCTCTGGGGACAGATCTTTAATCTTATCTATTTTAAAATCGTAATTTTGTTCCATTTAAACTATATTTAAATAACCAGTCTTTTCTAATTGAACTCCGAGATCTGAATTACCAGTTTTAATAATTTTTCCATTTGATAGGACATGAACGAAATCAGGTTTTATATAATCCAGTAATCTTTGATAGTGCGTTATTATTAAAAAAGCGTTATTTTTATTTTTATAAGAATTAACTCCATCTGCCACAATTCTGAGTGCATCAATATCTAAACCTGAATCTGTTTCGTCCAAAATTGATAATTTTGGTTGAAGGAGTTTCATTTGTAGAATTTCATTTTTTTTCTTTTCACCACCAGAAAATCCAACATTAAGTTGACGTGATAAAAATTTTTCATCAATACCAAGCTCTGAAGCTTTTTCTTTTATTAATTTTAAAAAAGTTAAAGCATCTAACTCTTTCTCACCTTGAGCTTTTCTGATTGAGTTCACAGAAGTTCTTAAAAAAGTGTTCGTATTTACCCCTGGTATTTCTAAAGGATATTGAAATGCTAAAAAAATTCCTTTTTGTGCTCTTTCTTCAGTCGAAAGCTCACTTAAGCTTTCTCCATTATATTTGATGTCACCTTTAATCTCATAGCCGTTTTTACCTGATAACACATTTGCTAACGTGCTTTTTCCTGAGCCATTAGGACCCATAATTGCATGCACTTCCCCAGGCTTAATGTCTAAGTTTAAACCTCTCAAAATATGCTTGTTATCTATAGTTGCCTCTAAATTTTTAATATTTAACATTATCCAACACTTCCTTCCAAACTTATTGCTACAAGCTTTTGAGCTTCAACGGCAAATTCCATTGGTAATTGCTGCAAAACTTCTTTACAAAATCCGTTCACAATTAAACTTACAGCCTCTTCTTGATCTAGACCTCTTTGATTACAGTAGTAAAGTTGTTCTTCATTGATTTTAGTCGTAGTTGCTTCATGCTCTATTGTTGAACTTGCGTTATTGTTTTTGATGTACGGAATTGTATGTGCTCCGCATTTATTACCCATTAGAAGAGAGTCGCATTGGGTATAATTTCTTGAGTTAATTGCTTTATTCTTTATATCAACAAGTCCCCTGTACATATTGTCTGCATTTCCTGCTGAAATTCCTTTTGAAATAATTTTACTTTTTGTATTTTTACCAAGGTGTATCATTTTTGTGCCGGTATCTGCTTTTTGAAAATTATTTGTAATTGCTATTGAGTAAAATTCTCCAACAGAGTTATCACCTTGTAAAATACAACTTGGATATTTCCATGTAATGGCAGACCCTGTTTCAACTTGCGTCCAAGATATTTTAGAATTATTTCCTCTACAAGCGCCTCTTTTTGTTACGAAATTGTATATTCCTCCAACTCCTTTTTCGTCACCTGGATACCAATTCTGAACGGTTGAATACTTTATTTCTGCATCATCTAAAGCTACTAATTCTACATTTGCTGCATGCAGTTGATTTTCGTCTCTCATTGGAGCAGTACATCCTTCTAAATAACTTACATAACTTCCTTTATCTGCAATGATAAGAGTTCTTTCAAATTGACCAGTTTCAGATGCATTAATTCTAAAATAAGTTGATAATTCCATCGGACACTTTGTGTTGGGTGGAATGTAAACAAAAGAACCATCTGTAAAAACAGCTGAATTTAAAGTAGCAAAATAATGATCACTTAATGGTATTACTGTACCAAGATATTTTTTAACAAGATCCGGGTGTTTTTGAATAGCCTCTGAAATTGAACAAAAGATAATTCCTTTTTTAGTAAGCTCATCTTTAAAAGTGGTGGCAACAGAAACTGAGTCGAAAACAGCATCAACTGCTATACCATTTAATCTTTTTTGCTCATCTAAGGGTATTCCAAGTTTTTTATAAGTCTCTAAAATTTTCGGATCTATTTCATCTAAACTTTTAGGTTTCTCAGATGTACTTTTAGGAGCAGAATAATAATACAAATCTTGATAATTTATTTTTGGATATTTTGGTTTTTGCCAATTAGGCTCTTTTAAAACCTTCAATCTGTTAAAAGCTTTTAATCTCCACTCCAACATCCATTTAGGTTCTTTTTTAATTTTAGAGATGAATTTGATAGTTTCCTCACTAAGACCTTTGGGTGATCTTATGTTTTCAACATCAGTTGTAAATCCATACTTATAATCTTTATTATTTTTTAAATCTTCAGTTTTCATTTATTATTATTTTGAATTTTTCACTAAATCCTGTAATTTTACTTTTTCAAAAAAGTTGTTAATATGCTGATCAAGCTGATCCCATAAATTGTGTGTAATGCACTTAGAAGATTTGTTATTACAACCTTTTTTAGACTCTTTTTTGCAATTTAGCATTTTCACCTCTTCATCAACAGCATCAATAATATTTGAGATTTTAATATCTTCAGGCTCGAATTCTAAAACATATCCTCCTTTGGCTCCTCTTATACTTTTTACTAAATTTTTATCTTTAAGCTTAATAAAAATCTGTTCTAGATATGCTAAAGAAATGTTTTGTCTTAAAGATATATCTGTAAGACTTGTTGGTCCTTTATCTTTGAACAAAGCTAAGTCTGCCATAGCCATTACTGCGTATCTGCCTCTAGTAGTTAACTTCATAAATTATCGTTGTAATACAGCATTTTTAAATTAATTCCTACTAATTTAGTCTGATTTAAAAAAAATTATTTGCCGCAGAAAAACATGCTATAAATCATAACTTTTTATAAAAATAATAATCATTATCAATTATGAAACCTAAAAGTTTAGAAATTTTTATACCAGGTCCGGCAGGAAGGCTCGAAGCTAAGTACTATAAAAATCCAAAATTTGGATCTCCAGTTGCAATCGTACTTCACCCCCATCCTCAATATGGTGGAACAATGAATAATAGAATAGTTCAGCTCATGTATAATATTTTTTTAGAAAACGGTTTTTCAGTAATTAAAGTTAATTTCAGAGGAGTTGGGAAAAGTGATGGAGTTTTCGATAATGGACAAGGAGAATTATCTGATGCTGCCGCTACATTAGATTGGATAGAACGACAAAATTTAGATTATAGTCAGTGTTGGGTTTCTGGTTTTTCTTTTGGATCTTTAATCTGCATGCAACTAATTATGAGAAGACCTGAAGTAAATAATTTCATTGCTGTATCACCTCAACCTAATGTATATGACTTTTCTTTTTTAGCACCTTGTCCAACTTCCGGACAAGTTATTTATAGTGAAAATGACGAGTTGGTAACTAAAGAAAGTATTAATGAATTAGATAATCGAATTAAAAATCAAAAAGGAGTTGAGGTAATTTTTTCTCAGATTAAAAATTCTAATCACTTTTTTAAAAACAAAGAGAAAGAGTTGGTTGCTGAGATAGAAAAGTATTTAAAAGAAAAAACTGCTTTAATTTAATTCTTAATGAGATCGCCACCAATACATGGTTTTTTGCAGCCAGTTGTATTTGGAAATGAAATAGGTAACCCTAAAACAGACCTAACAGCTAAAAAAGCAAAAGCCTGTGACTCTACAAAATCACCATTAATTTTATAGTCATCAACTAACTTATAATTAATTTTAGGTGTAGAATATTCTTTTATTTTTTTAATTAAAATCTTATTTTTTCTTCCGCCACCACATAAAAGTATATTTTGAATTCTTTTTTTAGAATTTTTAATAGATAAAAATAATTCTTCACCAATTATACTAGCTGTAAAATCTGTAAGTGTTGTTACTCCATCCTCAAAGTTTAAACCTCTTATAAAGGAGATATCAAAGTCATTAATATCGAAAGAATTTTTTTTAATGTTCCTATTTACGTATAATTCCTGTGCTTGCTCAAATATTATTTCATTTCTTACACCCCTAGCCGCTATAAGACCATCTCGATCAAATTTCTCTTTAGAATTTTTTCTTACCCAGGTATCTATGAGGCAATTACCAGGTCCAATATCCTTACTTATCAATTCAGAAATATTTCCACCTTCTTTTATAATAGTGATGTTTGAGATACCTCCAATGTTAAGAAAGCAAACGGGTAAATCAATTTTATGTTGTAAGCTTATCAAATGATGAAAGATTGGTGTTAGAGGAGCACCTTCTCCACCATTTAAAATATCATTTTTTCTAAAATCATAAACTACATTCATATTTGTTAGCTGATTCAACAGTTTTCCATTACCTAATTGTTTTGAAATTTTTTCTTTAGGATTGTGATAAATAGTTTGACCATGAAAACCTATAAGAGTGTCCTCGCTAAGATTAAACTCTTTAATTATTTCAGCATGAAATAATGTAATTTTTCTCTCTAAATTATTAATTTCACTTTTGTGAGCTTCTAAATGTTGAGTTTTATGAATTTTTTCTTTTAAATTGTGAATATCTTTATAAATATTAGGGCTATACTCAAAATACTTATCTTTAATAGACTCGTATTGATTGATCCCATCAGTTCTAATGACGGAAGCATCTACTCCATCCCCGGAAGTACCGCTCATTAATCCTATTGAGACCCAATTTTTTTGCATATTTTTATTTATTTATAACAATTTTTGTATAATAGTTGCTTAAGTAAATAGCACTATGAAAAATACTCTTTTACAAGAAATGCAAGAGCGGGGTTATCTAAACCAATGTACAAATTTGGATAAACTTAGCAAAATAAGTGAAAAAAAGTCAATTTCAGGTTACATAGGTTTTGATTGCACAGCAACTAGCTTACATGTCGGCAGCTTACTACAAATTATGATTTTAAGATTAATGCAAAAATATGGGCACCAACCCATTGTGCTTTTGGGTGGAGGTACGACATTAATTGGTGATCCATCTGGAAAAGACAAAACCAGAAAAATTTTGAAACAAGATGAAATCAAAAAAAATATAAAAAGCGTAAAAAAAGTCTTTAATAAGATCTTAAATACCTCAAATAAAAAAACTAAACCAATATTTATAGATAACGCGGAATGGTTGACAAAGTTGAATTACATTGAGTTTTTAAGAGATATAGGAAGTCATTTTACAATTAATAAGATGCTAACTTTTGACAGCGTTAAACTTAGATTAGAAAGAGAACAATCGTTAAGCTACATGGAATTTAACTACATGATTTTACAAGCTTATGACTTTTTCCAGTTATATAAAAACTATAATTGTATTTTACAAATTGGAGGTTCCGATCAATGGGGAAATATTGTTAATGGTACAGATTTAATAAGAAGACTGTTACAAAAAGAAGCTTTTGGTTTAACATCACCTTTGATTACTTTATCTTCTGGCTCAAAAATGGGCAAAACTGAAAAAGGTGCTATTTGGTTAAATGAAGATGAACTATCTCCTTATGAATATTGGCAGTTTTGGAGAAACACTGATGATAGAGATGTGAAAAGATTTTTCAAATTTTTTACAGAAGTTGCACCAAAAGAAGTTGACGAATTATTTCAAAGAGAAAAAAACATTAATAATCTAAAGATTCTATTAGCAAATGAGACAACTAAAATTTTACATGGGGAGGATGCGTCAAAAAAGGCTGAGAGGACTGCAAAAGATACTTTTGATGAAGGTGGTATTGGGTCAGATTTACCTGAAATTAAAATTGATTCTAAAATTATTAAAAAAGGATTAAGTATTCTGGATTTTATTGCTAATAATAAGATTTTAAATTCAAAAAGTGAAGTTAGAAGAGCAATAGCAAATAGAGGTCTAAAAATTGATGGAATTATAATTGAAGATGAAAAAAAAATACTTCAATTGAAAGATTTTAAAAAAAATATTCTTAAACTCTCGTATGGAAAGAAAAAACATTACCTTGTAAAAATTACTTAGTTTTTTTATTTCTATCAATAATTTTTTGAATAAATCTTGGAGTTATCGTTCTTATAGGATTTATAGTAGTTTTTATTTTCCCCTTCGTACCTTTCATCTTAAAACTAATACCAAATAGGCCCTCGCCGACTTCTTTAGGTATAACAATACTTCCAATAACGGGTATTTTGGAAATTATTTTATTTAAAGTTTTCGCAGGTACTAATGTTCCTCTAAGACTGGTCAATTCATTTTCATCTTGATAACCATCCATTAAAACTGACATGCTTGGACCTAAAGCTATTATTTCATTGAGTTTTAAAAAATTTTTATCTTTTTCCATATCAATTTCTAGTACATCAAAAGATAGGCCATCTCCTTCTGCCAAGTCTGCTAATCCTCTTAGATCTGCTAGGGATAATAATTTAATTACCCCTGGAGCATTAATTACTTTAAAGTTTTCAATCTTAAGTTTCGAATACGACATAGTACCATCAATAATTGATGTAAACAGAAGTTTTCCCCCTGAAAGTCCTTTAAAAAAACTAAACTCAGTTAATAGTGGTCTTGGTAAATCTGAGTAAATTTCTAAATATTTCTTTTGAGTTCTTTTGTCTTTCTTCATTGATATATCTAAAAAGTTATTACCTCCAAAATCACCTTTAGAGGATATTTTTATGAATTGTCCTTTTTGAATTACTCCAATTAATTTAAAGTTTTTCAATTTTTCAGACATAG
>CACOYX010000017.1 GCA_902631535.1 uncultured Pelagibacteraceae bacterium | reverse complement strand
GTTCTCATGATCCCTTTCTCCTCTCACAAGATTTAAAAAAGTTGTATCTTTTGTAAAAACCATCGTGTGTGCTACATTTGGTTTTATAATTGATAATTGTCCTGCATTAACTACTTGCGTAATTTTTGGTGAATTAGGATTAATTATATCTTGAAAAATTTCAATTATTTGTCCTTTAGTAAATAAACATTTTTGTTCTTGCTGTGGGTGATAATGGTTAGCTCTGATTGTTCCCTTTTTTGAGTCAATCATTCCTATTAAATTGATAGGCTCGGTTAATTCATGATTGCTGATTACCCCCCTTTCGTCTTCAAATAAATTTTCCCCATCCTTCACAAATTCTAAATCTTTAATTAGATTTTGTTTTGACCACTTTTGTATCATCTCTTTTATATTTTGGTCTAAGTTATACAAAAACTCAAAACCAGTATTTAGTAGTTTTTTATTTGATAAAGAAAAACCTAAATTTGGAACTTCGTCATTAGTCTCTTTTAATATTATTTTTGGATTATATTTTTTGCATATTTCAGCAACCTCTTTAACTGTAAGAGTTTCTTTTGTTAAGTTGAATATCTCAGAATTAATATCATTTTTTTCTTCCATAAATTTAAAACATCTTGCTACATCTATTAGCGGAACAAGACTTTTTATTTGTCTTCCACCTGCAAATAATTTTAATGTGCCATTTTGAGATGCTATTTTTGAGAACAAGTTGGGCATAATGTCAATTCTCATAGAGTCTGTGGAGTAGCCATAGACTGATCCTAGTCTTAAAATTATAAAATTTTTTCCAGATTTTTTAAGTTGTTCTTCATTAATAGCTTTTGATGATGAATAAGATAAAACTGGTTTAGTGGTCTCTTCCTCTTTAATGTCTGTTTTAACTTCATCTATTCCTTCATAGATGACGTGCGTCGAGGGAAATATAATTTTACATTTATTACTTATAGCTTCTAAAATATTTTGAGTACCTTTTTCACCCACCTCTATAATTTCTTTATCTTTTTCAGAAGAGGACTCCCTTTTCGTTCTAGGCACATCAGTGATACCGGCTAAATGATGAACAACATCTGCGTCTTTAAAATATTTATTGATCAGGTCTTTATCCAGTATATCTCCTTGGATAAATTCCATATTCCAATTTCTGATTTGATTTACTCTTTCTGAAATAAATCTATTATCTATTACAATTATTTGATGATGCCAGCTTACCCCAGAATACAGTTTACATATCTCTGTACCAATATAACCTAAACCACCAGTAATAATTATTTTTTTTTTCATCAAAAATTTAATAAATATTTACTTATATTATATTTTATTATAACTCAAATAACATGGATATATTTGATTGCTTCATGTATTTTGATGAAGACTTGCTTTTGGATATAAGGCTGAATTCATTAGATAAATTTGTTAAGAAATTTGTAATTACAGAAGCTACTTACACCCATAATGGTAATAAAAAAAAACTTAATTTTGATATTAAAAAATTTAAAAAGTTTGAAGATAAAATTATTTATATTGTAGTTGATGATCAACCTAAAAATATCCTAGACCTAAATAACGAGGACACGAAAGAGGAATTAGGAGAAAAATTAATTCTGAATGGTATGGCCAGAGATTATTTTCAGAGGGAAAAATTAACAGATGGTTTATCGGCAGCTTTAGATGAGGATTTAATCTTAATAAGTGATCTTGATGAAATTCCAAACTTAGAAAACTTAAACTTTCATCAAATAAAAAATCAAATAGTAATTTTTGAACAAAAAATTCTTTATTACAAACTTAATTTACTTTATGACAAATTCTTATGGCAAGGCACTAAAGCAGTAAAAAATAAAAACTTATTATCTCCTCAATGGTTACGAAATATAAAAGGTAAAAAATATCCAAAGTGGAGAATTGATACTTTTTTTTCAAAAAAAAAATATTCCAATCTTATGTTCGTAAAAAACGGTGGCTGGCATTTCACTTGTTTAAGGACACCAGAACAACTGGAAAAAAAATTACTTAATTATGCACATCATTACGAATTTCAGGAAAGTGGTTTAAAGTTCGAAGATATCAAAAAATTCATATCCGAAAAAAGAGTTATTTATGATTATAATATTGATCAAAAAAAGTATAAATGGTCGGGAGCTTCAATCTTAAAAAAAACACCGAATTTTAATTTACCTAATTATATATCAGATAATTTAGAAAAGTTTGAAGATTGGTTGGACTAAATTAGTGAGTACTTAATTCTTTTTTTAATTTTTCTTTATTAGAGATTTGATCTACATCCACCCACTCAACACTTTTTAGTGGTTTAGTTAAAGCCACTTTTAATACTTCGTCAACGTTTTTTACAGGAATTATTTCTATTGAATCCAAAACAGTTTTTGGAACTTCTATTAAATCTTTTTGATTTTCTTTAGGTATTAAAACTTTTTTAATTCCAGCTCTATGCGCTGCTAATAATTTTTCTTTCAATCCTCCTATAGGCAATACTAAGCCTCTTAGAGTTATTTCTCCTGTCATTGCAACATCTTTGTTTACAGGTATTTCTGTAATCGCTGAAATAATTGATGTGACCATACCTATTCCTGCAGAAGGTCCATCTTTAGGTGTAGCTCCTTCAGGCACATGAATATGAAAATCTTTTTTATCAAAAATTGGTGGAATAATTCCGTAATCTAAACTTTTAGATCTTATGTAAGATTTTGCTGCTTTAACAGACTCTTGCATCACATCTCCAAGTTTTCCTGTGATTTGCATTTTACCTTTACCTGGCATAACAGCAGACTCGATTTTTAAAATTTCGCCCCCTACCTCTGTCCAAGCCAATCCTGTCACAACACCAATTCTATTAGTTTCTTCTATCTCGCCATAATTAAATTTTTGAACACCTAGTAGATCTTTCAAATCTTTTTCATTTATTGGATTGTTTACTTTTTCATTATTATCAATTTTTTTTACCAATTTTCTTGCAACTTTCGAAATTTCTCGTTCAAGATTTCTAACGCCAGACTCTCTTGTGTAATGTCTTATAATTTTTCTATTAATGTTTTCATCAATAGACCATTCATCTTTTTTTAATCCATTATTTTTACTTTGATTAGGTATTAAATATTTTTGCGAAATATTTACCTTTTCATCCTCTGTATAACCTGACAACCTAATTACTTCCATTCGGTCAAGTAAGGGTGGTAAAATGTTTAAAGTATTTGCTGTTGTAACAAACATTACGTCGGAAAGATCGTAATCAACCTCCAAATAGTGATCATTAAATTCTTTGTTTTGCTCAGGATCTAATGCTTCTAATAGCGCCGAGGATGGGTCTCCTCTATAATCATTTCCTACTTTGTCTATTTCGTCTAATAAAAAAAGAGGATTTTTAGTTCCAGCTTTTTTCATCATTTGAATTATTTTTCCCGGTAAAGAACCAATATAAGTTCTTCTATGTCCTCTTATCTCTGCTTCATCTCTAATCCCTCCTAGTGAAATCCTTATAAACTTTCTATTAGTTGCTTTAGCAATAGATTTTCCTAAAGAAGTTTTACCAACCCCTGGAGGGCCAACTAAGCATAATATCGGACCTTTCATTTTTTGTATTCTTTTTTGGACAGCTAAAAATTCAATAATTCTCTCTTTAACTTTTTCTAAACCATAATGATCTTCGTCAAGAATTTTTTGAGCATTATTTAAATCAGTATTTATCTTAGATTTTGTTGACCAGGGTAATTCTGTCATCCAGTCAAGATAATTTCTAACGACTGTTGCTTCCGCTGACATTGGACTCATTGATTTAAGTTTTTTTAGCTCTGACATACATTTATCTTTTGCAAGCTTAGGCATTTTTGCATCTGTTATTGCTTTTGACAAAGTAGTTAACTCATCTTTTCCTTCATCGATTTCTCCTAGCTCTTTTTGAATTGCTTTCAATTGCTCATTTAAATAATATTCTCTTTGAGTTTTCTCCATTTGATTTTTAACTCTTCCACGAATTTTTTTCTCAACAGAGAGAACGCTTGTTTCTTTTTCTATTAATTGATGAATTTTTTCTAATCTCTTTTTTAGATCAATAATCTCAAGAAGTTCTTGTTTTTCAAAAATCTGAATATTAAGATTTGAGGAAATATTATTTGCTATTTGTGAAGGATCTTTTAGACTTTTTAAGTTATTAGTTCCATCATTTATTTCTTTTTTGCTAAGAATTTGCAACCTATCAAATTTTTTTATTAACCCAGAGGCCATGAGTTCCAAATCTTTAGATGTATTTGTATCTTCAGCAACTTCTACTTCACAGGTTAAAAAGTTATTTTCATTATCATTATGCTTTAATATTTTAATTCTTCTTTCACCCTCAACCAAAACTTTAACTGTACCGTCAGGTAATTTAAGTAGTTGTAATACTTTACTCAAACATCCGTACTGGTATAAATCTTTACCTACAGGATCATCGATCTCTGAGTTTTTTTGCGTAACTAATACTATCGACTTATCTGTCTTCATTGCTTCTTGAAGAGCTTTGATAGATTTTTCTCGCCCTACAAAAAGCGGGACTACCATAGATGGAAATATGACTATGTCTCTAAGTGGAAGTAGAGGTTTTAAATAAGAAGCTTTCATTATTTAATAATATGAACATTAAAATACTTATTTCAAGAAGCAAATTCTAGTTAAGCGACTGATGTTGATGATTTTTTTCCATATGTGACAATGGGCGCTGACTTGCCAGTTACAGCCGCGTTATCCACTGTTACTTTAATCACATTTTCCATATCCGGCAGTTCAAACATTGTTTTTAGTAAAATATTTTCAAGAATAGATCTTAGTCCCCTAGCACCTGTTTTTTTGGAAATGGCTTTTTTGGCTATCTCAGAAATAGCCTCGTCTTTAAACTCAAGTTCAACATCCTCGAATTCAAATAGTCTTTGATATTGTTTAATAAGAGAATTTTTCGGTTCTTTTAAAATTTTTATTAATGATTTTTCATCCAAGTCATCTAACGTTGCTATAATAGGCATTCTTCCAATAAACTCAGGTATTAATCCATATTTAATTAAATCTTCGGGTTCTAACATTTTCATTATTTCAGAAAGTGGTTGCTCTTTATAATTTTTAACTTTTGCACCAAAACCGATTGAACTTCCTTTGCCTCTGCTATCAATTAATTTATCTAAACCTGCAAAAGCACCTCCACATATAAATAAAATATTAGTAGTATCCACTTGTAAAAATTCTTGTTGAGGATGTTTTCTTCCTCCCTGAGGGGGTACACTTGCAACTGTCCCTTCCATAATTTTTAACAAAGCTTGTTGGACTCCTTCACCAGATACGTCTCTTGTTATCGATGGATTTTCAGATTTTCTACTTATTTTGTCAACTTCATCAATGTAAACAATGCCTCTTTGTGCTTTTTCAACATTGTAATCTGCTGCTTGTAATAATTTCAAAATAATATTTTCAACATCTTCTCCAACATAACCTGCTTCGGTTAAAGTTGTTGCGTCAGCCATTGTAAATGGAACATCTAAAATTCTTGCTAAAGTTTGTGCTAATAAAGTTTTACCACAACCTGTTGGCCCTACTAAAAGTATATTTGACTTTGATAATTCAATATCTTTGTTATTTTTTGTCTCATGATTTAATCTTTTGTAATGATTGTGAACTGCAACTGATAGAATTTCTTTAGCAAACTTTTGTCCAATCACATAATCATCTAATACATTACATATCTCTTTAGGAGATGGTACACCATCTTGATGCTTTACTAGTGAGCTTTTGTTTTCCTCTTTAATAATATCCATACAAAGCTCAACGCATTCATCACAGATAAAAACTGTTGGACCGGCTATAAGTTTCCTAACTTCATGTTGGCTTTTACCGCAGAAAGAGCAATATAAAATATTTTTGTTATTTTTTTCTGTCATATCGAATCAATATACCTAATATAAATCTCTGCTAAATACTTAGCAAGTTGAAGTTGTAAAAAAAGCTAGATATTGTGTTTTATTTTCGTTTCTCCACAACAGAGTCTATAAGTCCGAATTTTTTTGCTTCTTCTGCTGTCATAAAATTATCTCTTTCTAAAGCATCAGATATTTGATCTACCGATTTACCTGTATGCTTAGAATAAATTTTATTTAATCTTTCCTTTAAAGAAAGAATCTCTTTTGCATGTATTTGAATATCAGTAGCTTGCCCTTGAAAACCAGCTGAGGGTTGATGAACCATAATTCTAGAATTGGGAAGAGAGTATCTTTTTCCTTTTTCTCCTGCAGCTAAAAGAAATGAACCCATTGATGAAGCTTGACCAATACAAAGAGTGGAAACAGGTGAATTAATGTATTGCATTGTATCATAAATTCCTAAACCTGCGGTTACTAAACCTCCTGGGCTATTTATATAAAAGTTTATTTCTTTGTTAGGATTTTCTGACTCTAAGAATAATAATTGCGCTGTTACTAAAGATGCTACAGCATCGTTAACTGGGCCTACTAAAAAAACTATTCTTTCTTTTAATAATCTAGAGTAAATATCATAAGCTCTTTCCCCTTTGCTTGTTTGTTCAACAACCATTGGTATTAAGCTATTCATTTTTTCTTCGAATTCCCGACTCATAGTTGGTTTATACAACTATTGGTTACTTTTTACTAATTTTTTTTGATTTTGACTTATTTTTTGCAGCAGATATGTTGCTTGATGCCTTGGTATCTACATTTGGTTTATTAAATTCAGTAATTATTTTTTCAGCTTCTTTTATATTGATCTCTTTAGACGTTAAATTGATTTTTGATTTAATCAGCTCAATTATTTTTTCTTCGTATAAAGATCCTTTTAAACTTTGAGAAGCGCTAGGATTTTTTTGGTAGTACTCGAGAACCATTTTTTCTTGGCCGGGCATACCTTTAATTTGTTTTTGAATTTCGTTTCTAACCTCGTCATCCGATACTTTTAAATTATTTTTTTCTCCATATTCATTAAGTAATAAACCAAGTTTAATTCTAGATTTTGCTAATTTTTCATTGTTAGATTTATGTTTTTCTTTATCCTCCGGCTTGAGGTTTTGTGTCATAATTGAAATTTCTTGATCTATTAAGTTTTGAGGTAAATCTACCTGATGGTTTTTTTCAATTTGATCTAATATTTCTTTTTTAGTAATTGAATTTAAAGCCTGAGAATATTGGCCTGAAATTTGTTTCTCAATCAAAGATTTTAAATCTTTAATATCTTTTGCGCCCATTAATTTAGCAAATTCATCATCGATTTTACCTGCCTTAGGTTTTTTTACATTTAGAATTTTACATTCAAATTTAGTTTTTTTATTAGCAAGTTCTTTTTTTGGATGATTGGCTGGGAGAGTAGCGTCAACAATTTTTTTATCGTTTTTTTTCACGCCTACTAGTTGTTCATCAAAACCTTTTAAAAAAAGATCCTTGCCCAACTCAAGTTGAACACCTTTACCTTCACTTCCATCAAATTTATTGCCGTCAACTGTAGCTGAATAATCAAAAGTTACTTGGTCTCCGTTAATTGCTTTTTCATTGTCTTTTTTATCTTCAAATTGTTTGTTTTGATCTGAAATCTCTTTTAATTTTTCTTCAATAATTTTATCTTCAATTTTTACTTTAAAACTTGTAGCTTT
>CACOYX010000016.1 GCA_902631535.1 uncultured Pelagibacteraceae bacterium | reverse complement strand
GTAGTTTCTCTTAAAATCTTATCAACCACCTCTCCATATATAGATTTTCCAAATTGACTTTTAATTACTTCTGGCGGAACTTTTCCTGGTCTGAAACCTTTTAAAGCTACTTCTTTTTGAAGTTCTTTAAGTCTTTCTTCCATTTTTATCTGTATATTTTTTTTATCAACTATTACAGATAAAATTGTTCTAAGTCCTTTTTTTGATTTAACTTCTACTTTCATAATATTTTGGTGGGCAAGAAGAGACTCGAACTCTTAAGCCTTGCGGCACTGGTTTCTAAGACCAGCGCGTATACCAATTCCGCCACTTGCCCAATTAATAGTCGTTGTTTTATATATCAATTTAATTTTTAGTTAAACGATAAAGTCTAGAATAAATTATTAAATAAATTAACAATAAGATAAAGAACCAGTACCTACTTAATTGAGGATCATTTAATAAATACAACCCAGGAATAATCAGCACCAAATACAAAAGATTTATGATAATTGAGTTAAGATAATTTCCTTTATTTTTTCCGTAAATATTTGAAATTTTGTAAAAGCTTAGCATGTGTAAATGTTTATCATCTGGATAAATAGGAGACTTATTTTGAGTTAATTTTCTAAAAAATGAAAAAAACACTTCAAAAAAAAGATAAAACAAAAGTGTACAAAAGAAGAAGGAAGAAATGTTTGGATTCAAGTTGTTTGTTATTATTGTATTTAATCCGGTTAATGCTCCAAATATGTAGGCCCCACTGTCTCCTAGAAAAATTTTCGCGTTAGGGAAATTAAATAATAAAAATGACAAGAGGATTATAATTTGGGAAATTAATAAAATTGCAAATTCAAGATTATCAAAACTCATATTAATATAAGTCAATATAATATTAATAATGATTAAATTTATTGCCAATAAGCCATTAAAACCATCAATTAAATTTGCTCCATTAATTACAAATAAAAAACATAATAATACAAACATTGAGGAAAATATATGGCTAGACATTAAAGGTATTAGAAATGGTATATCGATATTAAAAATTTTTATTGGCAAAATATAAATAATTAAAAAAAGAGGAAGCACCATAATAATTAATCTTTTAAATGGTTTTATATTAATTTTTAAATCATCTAAAAAGCCAACTATAAACATGGAGTAGCTAACTAAAATATAATCGTATAATATTTTAGAATACAACAAGTAATAAATTACAAAAAAAATACTTAGAGAAATAATTGCAGCAATTCCCCCGCTTCGAGTGACTGGTAGATCGTGAAAAGCCTGTGGTTTCAAAAAATCTTTATCAAGTAAAGCGCCGTCTCTAATTTTATGTGAGTATTTGCTTACAAGAAAAAATGTAAAAAAAGTTATTAAAGCAAAAATTGATAAAAAACTTGCTTCAATTGACTCTGTGCCCATTTATTTATCTATCCTTTGTTATTTTTCTTAAATATATAAATTCCAATAAGTATTACAACTAATGATGCTATCACTTTCCAAGTAATTACTTCATCCATAAGAAAATAGCCAAAAATTATTCCGAAAATAGGTATTAAATATGCTACTTGAGTTTGAAAAACTAAACCATTTACCGTTAATATTCTAAATCTTATTAGCCAGGCTAAGCCTGTTGCAATTACACCCAAATATAATAATGAAAGAGTTGAAGCAAAAGTTGGGGAAGAGTCCCAAGGTGTTTCAATAATTAACGAAAAAGGCAAAAGAAAAATTACTGACCATAAAGTTGTAGAAGTTGTAACATTTTCATTTTTTTTATTTTTTAATCTTAAAGTCAACAAACCTCCAATACAGTAAAACGTTGATCCTAAAATAGTTATAAGAGCGTAAATATAATTTTCACTATTAATAATTACTTTGTCAAAAAATAATAATACAATTCCACTAAAACCTATTAAAACACCTAAAGATTTTAAATAAGATAATTTTTCATCTTTAGTAAAAAAATGTGCAAGTATCGAACCGCTTAAGGGAGTTGTGCTCATTAGTATTGCTGCGAGGTAACTATTTATTTTGGCAGTTCCTATAGCAATTAGAACAAAAGGTATTGCAATATTACAAAGACCAATTAGGGCATACCAATTCCAATTTTTGCTAAAAGCTTCAATTTTAATCCCAGATATTTTACAAAGAATTAATAATGGAATGCTTGCAAAAATAACTCTGACTAAAGCAAGTGTAATTGGGTCATAAGAATATGTGGCTATCTTTATATTAAAGAAAGAGGATCCCCAAATTACAGCTAGCAATATTAATAAAGATAAATCTAAGGTATTTGCTTCTCTCATAACAAATCTAATATGTGGATATGTGATAAATGCATAGCTGATATATATATTTAATTATACTATAAAAACCATCCTTATATATGTTCGCAACGATTAAACAAATTTCTAAAGGAGCAAAATGAGTTCAAAAGACATTTTAAAGCTGATTAAAGACAAACAAGTTGAATTCGTGGATCTAAGGTTTACAGATCCAAAAGGTAAACTTCAACATTTGACAATGGACTCAACTGTTGTTGATGAACACATGCTTGAAAACGGTGTGTTTTTTGATGGCTCATCTATCGCCGGTTGGAAAGCAATAAATGAGTCAGATATGATTTTAAAGCCAGACTTGGCAAGACCAATTATTGATCCGTTTAACTCTCACACAACAGTAAATATATTTTGCGATATTCTAGACGCAGTTAAAAAAGATCCTTATGGAAGAGATCCAAGGGGAACTGCAAAAAAAGCAGAGGAGTATCTAAAAAAATCTGGAATCGGAGATAAATCATACTTTGGACCGGAACCAGAATTTTTTGTATTTGATGACGTAAGATTTAAAAACGACATGAATGAAACTAGTTTTAGTATAGATAGTTCAGAAGGTCCTTACAATACAGGTAAAAAATATGAAAATGGTAACATGGGTCATAGACCAGGAATAAAAGGTGGTTACTTTCCCGTTCCTCCAGTTGACAGTGCACAAGACATGCGAGGTGAATATTTAAAAGCTCTTAAAGACATGGGTGTAAAAGTTGAGAAACACCACCACGAGGTAGCACCAAGTCAACATGAATTAGGTATGTACTTTGGTACTTTAACAAACATGGCAGATAACGTTCAACTTTATAAATATGCTGTTCAAATGGTAACTCATTCTTTTGGAAAAACAGCTACGTTTATGCCTAAACCAGTAAAAGGAGACAACGGTTCAGGAATGCATTGCCACCAATCTATCTGGAAAGGCAACACACCATTATTTATGGGTAAAGAATACGCAGGGTTATCTAAAGAAGCATTATACTATATAGGTGGAATTTTAAAACATGCAAAAGCAATTAACGCCTTTTCAAACGCAACGACTAACAGTTACAAGCGTTTAATACCTGGTTTTGAAGCACCAGTGATATTAGCTTACTCTGCAAGAAACAGATCAGCGTCATGTAGAATACCAGTAATTATGAATCCAAAAGCTGCAAGAATGGAAATTAGATTTCCAGATGCAGCTGGTAATCCTTACTTAACCTTTGCATCAATGCTGATGGCTGGAATAGATGGAATTAAAAATAAAATAGATCCAGGCAAAGCTTTCGATGAAGATTTATACTCTTTATCTGAAGATGAAGTAAAAAAACTTCCTACAGTTTGTGGTTCTTTAAGAGAGGCAATGCAAAGTCTTGATAAAGATAGAAAATTCTTAACTGAAGGTGGAGTATTTACCGATGATCAGATCGATGCTTATATTGAATTAAAGTTCCAAGAAATCTATAAATTTGAGCACACACCTCATCCAATTGAGTTTGAAATGTATTATAGTGGTTAAAAATAATATACTATTTTAATTAAATTTTTTTCTAATCCACCACCTAGCTTTATTTTCAAATAAATAAAAACTTCCAATTGATAAGAAAAACAGTAACAACAAGTAGATTATAAAAAATATATTTGTATTTATTATTGAAAAATTTAATCCAACATTTTTAATAATTATCATAATTAAAATTTGCAATGGAAGATGCCAAAGATAGGTTCCATAGGTTAAGTTTCCTAAAAAACTAAATATATAAGAAATGTCTTTACTTAAGAATTTTTCGAAAGATAAAAATATTAATAAAACACTTGGCAGAAAAAGATATATTTTAAAGTTACCAGAAGTAGAGATAAACAATAAAATCAAGCCAATTAAAATTGAAACTATAGAATTTTTGACTCTATTTATTACAAAATAAATTAATACACCTTCAAAAAATAAAATTCCACAGTTAATTATATTCATATTTATTTTATTAAGTATTTCATCACTTAATATTTTTCTAAGGGAGATTAGAAAAATAACTAGCAAAATTGATTTCAAAACTCTATTTTTATTAAAACTTAACATTAAGAAAAAAAATAAAAAATAAACTATTATCTCTACAGATACACTCCATATTGGTCCATTAAAGGATGGGCCGGTTTCAAAGCCCCAGCCAGATATAAAAAATAAATTTAAGAAAAAATGGTAAATGTCATTATAAATATGGATAAAATAATTTTCAAAATTTTCTAAGCTGTATAATTGTAATAAAGTCACAATGATTAAAGTAAGAATATGTAAGGGGTAAAGTCTTGCTAAACGATTAATGAAAAAAAATTTAAATTTTATTTTTTTATTTTCAAAGAAATAAACGTAAGAAAAGACAAATCCTGAAATTATAAAAAAGAAATCAACCCCTTTATTTCCGTGATTATAAAATAAACTTAAAAAATTATAAAACGGTTGTTGATCTCTATTTGAGATCAAAATTGTCGTATCTGAAAAAAAATTATACGGAAGATAAAATTGTTGGTAATGCCAAATGATTACCATCATAGCGCTTAGAAACCTTAATAGTTCTACGCTTGCTATTTTTCTCATGTATTTTTATTGTATAAATTAAATTTTAAAAGACTCTCCACATCCGCATCGTTCAGTTTCGTTAGGGTTTTTAAACACGAATTGTGATGAAAAATTATCTTTCTTGTAATCCATTTCAGTCCCTAAAAGATACATTACAGCTTTTGGATCGATTAAAACTTTTACTCCTTTGTCCTCTACTATTTCTTCATTAGGTTTAATATCTTTTGCATATTCCATTGTGTAAGACATTCCTGCACAACCCCCAGATTTCACACCTACTCTTACCCCAATAGTTTTGTTCTGTGCTCTGGACATAATTTCTTTAATTCTCTCGGCTGCACTCTCACTTAATTTAATTACATGATTTCTCATAAATTCAATTCTAATTTTGCTGCTTCAGACATCATATCCTGAGTCCAAGGTGGATCCCAAACTAATTTTAAATCAACGTCATCAACGCCATTAAGCTTCAGTATATTATCTTTAACCATTTTAGGCAAACTTTCAGCAACAGGACAATTAGGTGAAGTCAAAGTCATTTCTATATTTACTTTTTTTTCATCCTTAATGTCTATTTTGTAAATCAGACCAAGTTCATATATATTTACAGGAATTTCAGGGTCGTAGATTTTTTTAATTTCTAATATTACTTTATCTTTTAATTTATTCATTTTTTTCCACTGCTGATAAACAAGTGTGCCAAGCCATTGTTGCACATTTAACTCTCATTGGAAATTCTTGTACTCCAGATAAAGACGTAATTGTAGTTATCTGGTCCGCAGAAAGACTGTTAATTGTAATTTTTGTTTTATTCTTTATCATATTAAGAAAGTCATCGTTAACTTTCCTCAAGAAAGATAAATCTTTTCCTTTAATTGTTTCAGTCAAAATAGATGCTGATGCTAAAGAAATAGCGCACCCCTCTCCTTCAAAACTTAAATCTTCAATTTCTTTATCTTTATTAAGTTTTAAATAAATATGAACTTTGTCACCACACAAAGGATTGTGGGCTTTTGCATCATTAGTATACCCATCACACTTGCCCTTATTTCGTGGATTTTTTCCGTGATCTAAAATTATCTCTTGATATAATTCTTTTAAGTCCATTAATTCTGAAATACTTTCTGACAATTTTTAATTGAGTCTGATAATTTGTCTATATCCTCTTTATCATTGTAAACACCTATTGAAGCTCTAGCTGTTGCAGGTATACCAAGTTTATCATGTAATATTTGGCAACAATGATGTCCTGCTCTTATTGCAACACCATCGTCATCTAAAATAGTTGCAATATCATGAGGATGAATATCTTTTAAAGTAAAACATAAAACTGACCCTCTTTCTTTTGGATCACCAATTATATTTACAGAATTATTTTTTTTTAATTTTTCTAAACCATATTGTAAAATTTCATTTTCATGCAAAGCAATGTTCTTAATACCAAGATTTTCAATAAAATTTAATGACTCCGCAAAAGCAACGACTTCTGCTGTTTGCATTGTTCCAGCTTCAAATTTCGTATAAGCATCTGCAAAAGTTATATCTTCTTTTTTTACCTCATTAATCATACCTCCACCGCCTTGATACGGAGGTAAATCTTCAACCCATTTTTTTTTCATGTACAATACACCGAGACCATTTGGTCCGTACATTTTATGACAAGATATTGCATAAAAATCACATCCGATTTTTTGCATGTCAATTGCAGAATGTGGTGCACCTTGTGTACCATCAATTAATACTGGAATATTTTTTTCTTTTGCAAGATCTACAATTTTCGTAATCGGTAAAACTGCTCCTGTTACATTTGATATATGTGTGATAGCAATAATTTTAGTTTTATCAGTAATTAGTTTTTTAATTTCTTCTATTTCAATATCACCATTTTCATTGACTTGAGCGAATTTAATTACCGCTCCTTTTTCGGTTCTTAAAAAATTCCAGGGTACATAGTTAGAGTGATGCTCTAATTCTGTTATTAATATTTCATCTCCTTTTTTGATATATTTTTTTCCATAGGACGATGCTACTAAATTTATTGCTTCTGTCGCGCCTTTAGTAAATATAATTTCTTCTCTATGCTTGGCATTTAAATATCTTTGAACTTTATCTCTTGTAGCCTCAAATCTATTCGTTGCTTTTACCGCTAGAGTATGAACACTTCTTCCAACATTAGAAAACTCTGTTTCATAAAAGTTCGAGATTTTATCTATAACAACTTTTGGTTTTTGAGAAGAATTGGCGCTATCTAAATAAACTAAGGGTTTGCCATTAATTTTTTGTTTAAAAATTGGAAACTCTTTTTTTATATTTTTAATATCCACTAATTTGACTTTCTAATTTTTTTTTTAAAAAATTTTTTATTTTTCCCTCGGTTAATTTTTCTATAATCTCACATAAAAAACCATTTATTAACATTTGATATGCTTCCTTTTCAGGAATACCTCTTGATTTAAGATAATGTATTGAGTCTAAATCTATACTTCCAGAAGTAGAACCGTGAGAGCATTTTACGTCATCAGCATAAATTTCTAACTCAGGCTTTGCATCAAATTCTGCTGTATCATTTAAAATTAAAGCTTTACTCAATTGATATGCGTCAGTTTTTTGTGCGATATTTTTTACAAAAATTTTTCCTTGATACACACCTTTACTTTCATCATTTAAAACATTTTTTACCTTCTGATAGCTTTTACAATTTGGAGTATTATGATTTATTCGAGTTTTAATCTCTTGATGCTCATTACTCCTTAAATTCAAGGCTGAAAAAAGACTACTATTTGAGTTTTCTTCATTATGATTCATTTCAATATCAAGCTTATTAAATTTTAAACCTGAGGATAATAAATAGTTTTCAAAAGAGGAATTTTTTTCTAGATCACCCTTTATATATTTATAAGAATAACAGTTACATTTGGAGCTGTTAATTAAAATAT
>CACOYX010000015.1 GCA_902631535.1 uncultured Pelagibacteraceae bacterium | reverse complement strand
AATTTTCTTCTTTGGCAATTAGCATATGCAGAATTATTTTTTTTAAAAAAATTATGGCCTGATTTTAACTCAAATGATCTATCAAGGATCATAAAGATGTACAAAAAGATAAACAGAAATTATGGAAGAGTATGATTACAAATAATCTAAAAAAAAGAATTTATACGTCATTAGTCTTATTAATATTGGTTATAGTAATTTTTAGTTTTGATATAATGTTAACATATTCTTTGCTTGTTTTAAGTGTGCTTTCTTTATTAGAATTTATTGAAATTTCAAAAAAAACTTTCAAAAATAAAATTAATGTTATTTTATCAAATATTTTTTTTATTACATATATTTTTATTTTTTGTTTAATTTTTCTATACTTTTCCACTAATATTTTATCAAAGTATATCCTCTTTATATTGTTGTTGGGATGCGTAGCTTCGGATTTAGGAGGTTTCATTTTCGGGAAGTTATTTAATGGACCAAAATTAACCAAGATAAGCCCTAATAAAACTTATGCGGGAGCTTTAGGATCTCTTATCCTTACCTCACTTGTTATAAATATCTTATCTTTTTATTTTTTAAATAATTTTAATTTCAAAATTTTAATACTTGCTTTGGTAGTTTCTACTTCTTGTCAATTAGGAGATTTATTATTCTCTCTTTTAAAAAGAAAAGCAAAATTAAAAGACACTGGAAATTTTTTACCTGGTCACGGAGGAGTTCTAGATAGGATCGATGGAATACTTCTTGGATTACCCGTAGGTTTTTTAACAATAATAATATTAAACTAAATGAGAAAATTATTATCAATTTTAGGGTCAACTGGTTCAATTGGCTTAACCACATTAAAAATAATAAATAAAAAAAAAAAATTTTTCAAACCATATATTTTTTCAGCAAATAAAAATTATAAAGAAATTTGTAATCAAATTAGATTATATAAGCCTAGCTACTTTTTGGTTAATAATGAATTAATTTATAAAAAAATCAAAAAAAAATTTAGAAATAATAAGACAATAATCATTAATAAAATTGAAAAAATTAAGGTAAAAAAAAAATCAGATGTTACCGTTTCAGCTATACCTGGTATTATTGGTTTAAAACCAACAATATACTTAATAAGATTAAGTAAAAAAATTTTAATAGCAAACAAAGAGTCAGTAATTTGTGGCTGGGATTTAATTAGAAGAGAGATAAAAAAATATAATACTACAATTGTGCCAATAGACTCAGAACATTATTCAATAATGAGTCTTCTTAAAAATCACAAAATTAATGAAATAAATAAAATTATAATAACAGCATCAGGGGGGCCATTTTTAAATTACAAAGTTTCGCAGTTTAAAAAAATTAAACCAGTAGATGCGTTGAAACATCCTAAATGGAAAATGGGTAAAAAAATTACAATAGACTCTGCAACCTTAATGAATAAAATATTAGAATTAGTCGAAGCGCAAAGATTGTTTAATTTACCACCTGAAAAATTAGATATTATTATTCATCCTGAATCATTAGTTCATGCAATTGTAGATTTTAAAAATGGACTAAAAAAATTTATTTATCATGACACAACAATGATTATACCAATTGCAAATGCTTTATTTGATCAAAAAATAAATATTGAAAATATTTTTAAAACTGAAAAAAAAGAAAAAATAAAAAATTTGATATTTCGAAAAATTGACAAGAAAATATTCCCAATAGCTAAAATAATAAAACGTATTAATGAGCACGATTCAACACCTATAATTATCAATGCTGTAAATGAAGTGCTAGTAGACCATTTTTTGAGAAAAAAGATACCTTTTCTAGGAATACAAAAAGTCATTTTAGACGTTTTGAAAGATAAAAATTATAAAAAATATGCTATAAGAAAACCGTCTAATTTTAATACAATCTACATTGTAGATACTTGGGCAAAAAATATTACATATAAGAAGATTAAACAATTTTATGACAAGATTTATTAAAGTATTAATAATATTTTTTATCTTTTCAGGAGCTGGTGTTGCTAATGAAACAGTCAACAAAATTATTATAAATGGAAATCAACGAATTAGTGATGAAACAATTAAAATTTATGGAGAAATAGATTTAAAAAAAAAAATTAATGAAAATGAAGTTAATAAGATTTTAAAAAATCTTTACTCAACGAATTTTTTTGAAAATGTAGATGTAAGCTTCTCTAATAATGTATTAAAAATTGTCCTTAAAGAGTACCCAATAGTTAATCAACTTATATTAATTGGCGAAAAAAATAATAGTATAAAGAAACAAATTAAAAAAAATATCTCTTTAAAAGAGAAAAGATCATTTATTAAAGCTAATCTTTCTAATGATTTAGAGACAATTAAAACTCTTTATTCTTCAATTGGCTACAATTTTCCAAAAGTTGAAGCTAAAATAAAAAATTTAGAAGGTAATAATTTAGATTTAATTATTGAAATTGAAAGAGGAAAAGAATCTAGAATTGCATCTATCAAATTTATTGGTGACAAAAAAATTAAAGATAAAAGACTTAAAGATATCATAGCAAGTGAAGAGCATAAATTTTGGAAATTTATTTCAAGAAATACAAAATTTAATAAAAATTTAGTAAATCTGGATTTAAGATTACTTCAAAATTATTACAAATCACTTGGCTATTACGATATTTCAATTAATTCAAACTCTGCAGAAATATTAGAGTCCGGAGATGTCAACTTAATTTATTCAATTGAAGCTGGGACAAGATATGTTATTCAAAAAATTAGCACTAATTTAGATCCTACTTTTGATAACAAATTATTTTTAGAACTAAATAAAGAGTATAAAAAATTTATTGGAGAATATTATTCTCCCTTTAAGATTCAAAAATTACTAGAGTCAATTGATAGGTTAATCGAAAAAAATAATTTACAATTTGTAGAACACAATGTGGAAGAAATTCTAGATGGAGAAAATATTGCAATCAAATTTAATATCTTCGAGGGAGAAAAAATATTAGTAGAAAGAATTAATGTTATTGGAAACAATATTACCAATGAGGCAGTTATTAGAGGCGAGTTATTGTTGGACGAAGGTGATCCATATACACAAATAAAATTAGATAAATCTGTCGCCAAAATTAGGTCAAGAAATATTTTTAGAAACGTAAGTTCAAAAGTATCAAAAGGCACTGAAAATAATTTAAAAGTAATTGATATTAATATAGAGGAAAAACCAACTGGTGAAATAAGTGCAGGAGCAGGTGTTGGAACTAATGGAGGTTCATTTGGTGTTTCTATTTCTGAAAATAATTGGTTAGGCAAAGGAAAAAAAATAAAATTTGAATTAGAAGTAGATGAAGAATCTCTTGCGGGAGACATACAATATTTAGACCCAAATTATAATTTTT
This sequence comes from uncultured Pelagibacteraceae bacterium, assembly GCA_902631535.1. Classification (GTDB taxonomy): domain Bacteria; phylum Pseudomonadota; class Alphaproteobacteria; order Pelagibacterales; family Pelagibacteraceae; genus Pelagilacustribacter. Next base: position 8,919 of record CACOYX010000015.1, on the reverse strand, counting down.
TAGGTAATCAAATCAGTTATAACTTATTCAGTAAAAACAATGATAAACCTGACCAAGGTTTTGAAAATACATTAGTTGGTTTTGGAATAAATACTAAATTCGAACAATACAAAAATATTTTTACAAGTTTAGGATTGTCAGCATCTTATGATGACTTGCAAACTTTGAGCTCAGCTTCTTCAGCACTAAAAAAACAAAGCGGTGAATTTACAGATTTATCGGGGTCATATGGATTTTCTTACGATACCAGAGATAGAGCTTTCATGCCAACAAATGGAGCAATAACCTCATTTAAACAATCATTTCCTTTCATTGCAGATAAAAGCTCGATTTCTAATACGTTATCATCAAGTATATACAGAACAATCTCTGAAGATATTATTGGTGCAAGTAAATTTTATTTTTCAGCAATAAATGGACTAGATGATGATGATGTAAGAATAAGTAAAAGAAATTTTTTGAGCACAAAAAGACTTCGTGGATTTAAGAAAGGCATGATTGGCCCTATAGACGGAAAAGATCATGTGGGAGGAAATTACGCATCAGCATTAAATTTTGAGGCTAATCTTCCAAAAATTCTTCCTGAAGATACAAATATGGACGTTGGAATATTTTTAGACTTTGGAAATGTTTGGGGTATAGACTACGATAGCACTTTAGATGATAGTAATAAAATAAGATCTTCAACTGGCGTTGCTTTAAATTGGAGCTCACCTATCGGACCTATGACATTTATATTTTCGCAAAATCTATCAAAAGCTGATACCGATGAAACAGAGAGTTTTAACTTTAACCTAGGAACAACATTCTAAAATGAAAAAAATATCAAAAATACTTCTAATAATATCTTTTTTAACAATTTATAATCAAAATTTATCAGCGGAACTGCCATTTTATTTAGATTTCAAATTTATTTTAAATGAGAGTGTTGCGGGAAAGAAAGCTCAAAAAGATCTAAAGAGTAAATTAGAAAATGGTTTGAGTGAAATATCTAAAAAAGAAAAAAACCTTCAATCAGAAGAAAAAAAAATAATAGCTCAAAAAAAATTAATTTCAGAGGAAGAATATAAAAAAAAAGTTACAGAACTAAGAAAAAAAGTTATAGATTTACAAAAGGGTAAAAAAAATCTTTTGGACTCAGTAGCCAAGCAAAGATCAAAAGCTAGAGTAGAACTTTTGAAAAATCTCAATCCAGTAATTAAAACTTATATGGAAGAAAAAAAGATAAGGTATGTAATGGACAAAAAAAGTTTAATCTTGGCTGATGAAAGCCTAGATATTACTCAAGACATTATTAAAAGATTAAACAATAAGATAAAATCTGTTAAACTAAATTAATAAGTTTAATGAAAGAAAATGTTTTTTTTCCAAAAAAAATTTTTACTATAGATAAGCTATTTTTAAAAACCAATTTTAAAAAAAAAGTAAAAGTTAATTCAATAAAGACTTTAAAAAAAGCAGATAAAAATGATCTGACATTTTACGACTCAAAGATATATTTAAATGATGCAAAATTAACCAAAGCATCTTTTTGTATAACTTCCTCAAATTTAGCAAAAGATTTACCTAACAGTGTTGAGGCAATTATTGTTAAAAATGTGCTTTATGAATTAGCAGTTGTTTTAAAAAAAATTTATCCAACTGCTGATATTGATTATCCTGATTTGACATTAAAAAAAGTTAACAAGAAACATTATAAATCAGTTAAATTTGGAAATAATGTTTTAATTGGAAAAAACGTTAAATTAGGTTTAGGTACAATTGTGGGTTCGAATTCAATTATCGAACATGATGTAATTATTGGTAAAAATTGCATTATTGGTTCAAATGTTGTTTTAAAAAATTCTTTATTGGGAGATAGAGTTGTGATTCAAGATAATTGTAAAATAGGTCAAAAGGGTTTTGGGTTTATTCCTAATGAGAAAAAAAATTTTAAAATACCTCATATTGGTAAAGTTTATATACATGATGACGTTGAAATCGCATCGGGTTGTACAATAGATAGAGGTTCAGTCGATGATACAATTATAGGTAAAAATACTTACTTAGATAATCAAGTCCATGTTGCCCACAATGTAAAAATTGGCTCTAACTGCAAGATCGCAGGACAAGTTGGTTTTGCAGGTAGCTCAAATATTGGTAATAATGTATCTATTGGAGGTCAAGCAGGTATTTCTGGTCATTTAAAAATTGGAAATAATGTAAAAATAGGAGGTGGAAGCGGAGTGGTTAAAGACATAGGGGATAACCAAATTGTTATGGGATATCCAGCAATACCGCTTAAAGAATTTATTAAAAAAAATAAAAAATAAATGAGAAAAACTGAATTGAATAAAAAGGAAATAGAAGCACTTTTACCACATAGAGAACCAATGTTGTTAATCGATAAATTAACAAATATAGTTCATCTTAAATCGGCTACTGCAATAATGTATGTAAAAAAAAATGGTTTTTATGTGCAGGGACATTTTCCAGGTCAACCAGTAATGCCAGGAGTTCTTATTGTAGAGGCATTTGGACAAGCCGCAGCAGCTCTTACAGCTCATGGCATTGATCCTAAAGAATATGCAAATAAATTAGTATATTTAATGGGAGTTGATAAAGCTAGATTTAGAAATCCGGTTCTTCCAGATTGCGAACTGCGTTTAGAGATTGAAGCGATTAGATCTCATGGTAGAGTTTGGAAGTATAAGGGCACCGCAAAAGTTGAAGGAAAAAGAATGGCTGATGCGGAATGGTCAGCTACTATAGTGGATAGAAAAGAATGATACACAGCTCAAGCGTAATAGATAAAAAAGCTAAAATTTCAAATAAAGCAAAAATTGGACCTTTTTGTTACGTTGGTCCAAATGTAGAATTATCAGACGAAGTTGAATTAATTTCCAATGTACATATTGAAGGTTTCACTAAAATTGGAAAAGGAACAAAAATTTTTCCGTTCGCTAGCATTGGCACACAGCCACAAGATCTAAAATTTAAAAATGAGAAAACAACATTAATCATTGGAGAAAATAATACAATTAGAGAGTATGTTACAATAAATCCAGGAACAGAAGGAGGAGGTTCAAGAACTGTTATCGGGAATAATTGTTTATTTATGATCTCTTCTCATATTGCGCATGATTGTAATATTGGAAACGATGTAATCATTGCAAATAACGTGCCATTAGGAGGTCACGTTACTATTGAGGACTCAGTAGTAATCGGCGGAAACTCAGCGGTACAACAGTTCACAAGAATAGGAAGACTTGCAATGATTGGAGGTATGACAGGAGTCTTAAAAGACGTTACTCCGTTCGGTTTATCTATTGGAAATAGAAATTATTTACAAGGGATAAATTTAATTGGTTTAAGAAGAAAAAAATATGATAACAAAAAAATCATGGGTTTAGATAAAGCGTATAAAGATATTTTTTCTTCAAAAAATTTACATGAAAATTTAAGTAAAATTAATGGTCAGTACAAAGATAATGAATTAGTTTCAGAAGTCATTAGATTTATAGAAAAAGATAAAAAAAGACCTATTTGTTCACCGCAGAATTAAAATATGATCGGTTTAATATTTGGAGAAACAAATTTTCCAAAATACATTTACAAAAAAATTAAAGGTAAAAAAAAATATCTAATAATCGATCTAACAAAAAAAAAATCTTTTAAAAAGGATAGACGTTCCCATTCGGTGTCTGTAGGACAATTTGGAAAAATTATCTCAATTTTAAAAGAAAATAAATGTAATAAAGTATTATTTGCCGGTAAAATACAAAAACCAAATTTTGCAAAGATAAAACTAGATTTTAAAGGAATTTATTATTTTCCAAGAATTGTTAAAAAATCAAAATTAGGTGATGCTGCACTCTTAAAAGAAATAATTGAAATTTTTAAAAATGAAAAAATTAAAACTATAAGCTCAACTGCTTTCACACCTGAACTTAGCTTATCTAAGGGGAATTATTCTAATTTCATACCTGATAAGAAAGATAAACTGGATATAAATAATGCCTTGAGATCATTGAACAAATCAAATCAATATAGTCATGTTCAAGGCGCAATAAGTAGAGGCAATCTTACTATTCTTGAGAATCAAGAGGGGACACAAAAAATGCTAAAAAAGATTAAAAAAATTAAAAATATAAATAAAGGTGTCCTAGTCAAATTTCCCAAAAAAAAACAAGATTTTAGGGTTGATTTACCAACTGTTGGTTTAAATACATTAAAACAATGTAAAGCTGCAGGTCTTAAAGGTATAGTTTTAAAGCATAAAAAAAATATTTTTTTAGATAAAAAAAAATCTATCAATTTCGCAAATAAAAATAAGATATTTATTTTAGTAAAATGAAAAAAATAATACTAATAATTTTTCTTTTTTTTACTCAGACACTTAATAATCAATCAATTGAGCCAAAGTTACAAAACATCGTTAATGGTTTAGATAGTCCATGGAGCCTCTCTTTTATTAATAATAGTACAGCTTTAGTTACAGAAAAATCAGGTAATTTAATATTAGTAAATTTTGAAAATCAAAAAATTAAAAAAATTGAACATAATTTGAAAATTTTGGAGGATGGACAAGGAGGCTTGCTGGAAGTTCTTTATTTTAATAATCAAGTTTTTGTTTCATTTTCCGAAAATCTTAAAAACGGTAATTCTAGTACATCAGTTGCTTCAGCAGAATTTAATGATAAAAATTTAAATTTTAAAAATATTTTTAGAGCTGAACCTCCAATAAATTCAGGTTATCATTTTGGATCAAGATTAGAAATAAAAGATAATCTTCTCTACGTGACAGTTGGGGAAAGAGGCAAAGGAATGATTGCTCAAGACCCAACAAAACACCCTGGAAGCATTATTAGAATTCATTTAGACGGAAAATTTCCCAAAGATAATCCAAAGTTTAGAGATAAAGATAAAAGAGAGTGGAAGCCAGAGATATATCAAATAGGAGTTAGAAACCCTCAAGGCATGGCTCTTTCTCCTTTTGATGACAAAATTTATATTACTAATCACGGAGCTAAAGGAGGAGATTGGTTTGGTGAAGTGAAATATGGCGAAAATTATGGATGGAAAATTTTAGGATGGGGTGGAACTAATTATACGGGAACGCGAATAGGTCCAAAATGGAAACCTGGATTTACTAAAGCCATAAAATATTGGGTTCCATCGATTGCAGTAAGTTCCATGATAATTTACAAAGGTAATGAATTTAAAGAATGGAACGGAGACGCTTTAATTACTTCTTTACGAGATCAATCATTAAGGAAAATTAAATTTAAAAATAATAAAATTCTTGATGAAAAAATTATATTTAAAGGAAAAATTGGACGGATTAGAGATATTGAAATTCAAAAAAGTACAGGAAATATTTTTCTTTTAACAGACGAAGGATCTATTTGGAGACTTAAGAAGTGAAAAAAATATTTATTTTAACAGGTGAGGCATCAGGTGATAAACTCGCTTCAAAAGTTATTGCTGATTTAAGTAAGTTAAATTCAAATATAGAATACTTATCAGTTGGTGGAGAAAATTTAAAAAAGTTAGGAATTAAATCAATTTATGATCTTAAAGAAATTACATATTTAGGTTTCACCAATGTAATTTTAAATATTTTTAAAATTAAAAAAAAAATTGATGAAACAGTTAAAGCCATAGAGGATTTTAAACCTGATATATTACTTACTGTTGATAGTCCAGATTTTACCTTAAGGGTAGCCGAAAGAGTAAAAATAAAAAATCCTGAAATTAAAACAATCCATTACGTAGCCCCTCAAGTATGGATCTGGAGAGAGGATAGAGTTAAAAAAATTAAAAAATTTATTGACCATATCCTTTTATTATTTAATTTTGAAACAACTTACTTTGAAAAAGAAAATATAAGCCATGATTTTGTTGGCCACCCATTACTTGATGTAACTACTGAAAGTGCGATTGATATCAATCAAATTTTAGGAAAAAATAAAGCTTTAATTTCAATTTTTCCAGGCAGCAGGAAGTCTGAAATAGACGTTTTAACACCAATCCTCCTAAATTTTATCAAACTTATGAATTTGAAATATAGTGATTTTTCTTATGTTTTTCATTCTACAAAAGAGTATTCAGATTTAATTCAATCATATCTCTCAAAAAATGATTTAAAAAATTGTCAGGTTATAAGTGATAATAAAATTAAAAATCATATATTAAAAAAGTCAGTATTTGCCGTTTCTAAATCAGGAACAGTATCGCTTGAAATATCTAATGCTAAAATACCCTCTATAATTTTATACAAGGTGGGTTTAATAAATTTTTTAATTATAAAAATATTAGTCAAAACCAAATTTGCAAATATTATTAATATCGCTGCAAAAAAAGAAATTATACCAGAATTACTTCAGTCAAACTGTAACGCAAAAAATATATTTAAAGTTGTTTCTAATTTTCTTGACAATCCAAAAAAGATGGAAGAACAAGTATCAAATATTCAGGCGATTTTGAAAAATTTTAAAACTAATGACTCATCCTCAACTTTAGCAGCTAATGCTATAAATAAGTATTTATGATTGTTTATACTCACAATGATTGCTTAAAAAAATTTAATGGTCATGCTCATCCAGAAAGAAAAGAAAGATTAGAGAGTATTACAAGTTCGATTAAATCATCAAATTTAAAAGTGATGTTTAAAGAGGCACCATTAGCTGATTTAGAAACAGTTTCTTTGGTTCATCCAAAAAAACACATAGAGAAAATTTTTTCTAATATTCCACCAGATGGATTAGTAGGTGTAGAAAAAGAACCATATGCTGATACTATGTTATGTTCTAACAGTAAAAATGCAATTTTAAGATCATGCGGAGCTGGTATTGCAGCAGCTAATAATCTTATGGAAAAAAATGAAAGAGCTTTTTGCGCAGTAAGGCCCCCGGGTCATCACGCTGAGTCTGTAAGAGCCAATGGTTTTTGCTTTATCAATAATGTTGCTGTAGCAGCAAGATACTTACAAAAAAAATATAGAATTAATAAAGTTGCAATAATTGATTTTGATGTCCATCATGGTAATGGCACCCAAGAAATTTTTTATAAGGATCGATCAGTTATATACGGTTCATCTCACGAATTTCCCTTATTTCCTGGTACAGGCGCAGAACATGAAACTGGAGTTGGAAATATTTTTAATGCAACTTTAAAAGCTGGTACTACAAGTAAAGATTTTTTAGCAATATTTGATCAAAAAATTCTTAAAGCAGTAGACAAATTTAAACCAGAGGTAATTTTAATTTCAGCAGGTTTTGATGCTCATAAAAGAGATCCGTTAGCGAATATTAACTTAGAATCAAATGATTTTTTTAAAATCACAAAAAATATTGTCGATATTGCCAATACTCATTCCAATGGTAGAATTATATCCTTTCTTGAAGGGGGTTATGATTTACAAGCTTTATCTGAAAGTATTTTAGAACATCTTAACGCATTAAAATCCCATATTTGACCAGTTATCTGGATCATTAAATTTGTCTATTTCTTTTTTTGTCACTGGTCTAAAAAGAAAATAAGCAATATATACTGTTAAAAATAACAAAAAAATTGTTTTCATATTATAGGTATATTAAACTAATTTCATGGAATTTAGGAAAAGAAAATTTATTAAAATTTTGGGAGCATCATTCTTAGCATTGCTTTTACCGATTAAAGTTATTTTTGCAGCAACTAAAAAAGTCATTAATCCAAACTTATCTAAGGAGCAAAAAAATATAATGTTTAATGAAGGCACAGAAAGACCATTTACTAGCGATTTATTAAAGGAAAAAAGAAAGGGATTTTATCATTGTGCTAACTGTGGAAATAAACTATTTGCCTCAACCTCTAAATTTGATAGTGGAACTGGTTGGCCATCTTTTTCTGAAGCCTTGCCAGGAGCTTTTAAAACTAAAATAGATAATAGCTTTGGTATGGTAAGAGTAGAGTACCATTGTGCAAAGTGTGGCGCACACCACGGACATGTTTTTAATGATGGTCCAAAAGAATCGGGAAAAAGATTTTGCAATAATGGACTTTGTTTAATTTTTAAACCAAATTAAAAATAATTAAATCAAATAAAATCTCATATAATTTAAGCTTTTTTGTTCACAGACAGCACCCAATTTGTCCATGATTATAAGTGAATTTTGCAAATTAACGTTTAAAAGCTAACTATGGATCTATTAACAGTAATAGTAATCGGTATTGTTGTTGCAGCTACAGGTGTGATTAATCCAAAAGCTAAAGATCCAGAAGAAGTTGCTAAAGCTCCGGAAACACAGATAACAACTCCAGAAGTTAAAGAACCAGAGCCTGAGCCAGAGCCAGAACCTGAGCCAAAACCAGAACCAGAACCTGAGCCTGAGCCAGCAAAAGAGCCTGAACCAGAACCAGAGCCTCAACCAGAGCCAGAACCTCAAAAAGAGGAACCTAAAGAGCAAGTAAACGTTCAACCAACCCAAGAACAAGACGCGAAACCTGAAGAAGAAGAGGTACAGCCAGTTAACGAAGAAACGACTGAAGCTACGGAGGAGAAAGGATTAAGCATGGTAAATATTCTTCTTTATATCTTAGGTGCAATTGCAGTAATTGCAGCTGGAATATATTTCTTCATGAGAAGAGAACCTTCACCTAAAAGTGCTGCTGATATAGCTAGAGCTCAGTCTCAACAAGATCCAACTCCTGAACCTCAAGAGGAACCAGCTCAAGAAGAAACATATTCAGAGCCAGAAACTCAGCCAGAACCAGAGCAACCAGTTCAAGAGGAAACCCCGACAGAAACTACTGAGGAAGAACCTCAATCAGAAAATAAAGATCAATCATCTAATAACGATGACGAGAATAGTAATAGATAATTAACTAAAATTTTTTTCCACCTTCTAAATAAGCACACTTCTCACAAGTTTTTTCGATTTCAGGTGGTTCATCAAG
>CACOYX010000014.1 GCA_902631535.1 uncultured Pelagibacteraceae bacterium | reverse complement strand
TAAAACATACTAGCCTTGAAATATAAATGGGTTTATTTGATAAATTTAAGATAGGATTAGGTAAAAGTTCAGATGGGCTGTCTACCGGCTTTAAAAATATATTTTCCAAAAAAAAAATTGATGAAAATGTTCTTACAGAATTTGAAGAATTAATTATTACATCTGATGCAGGGGTAGAAGTCGCAAAAGAACTAAGAAAAGATTTTGAGAACTTCAAAGTTGATAAAAAATTGGAAGATCATAAAGAAATTTTAAAACTGATAGCAGATAAATTAGCAATTAATCTTCAAAAGTATGAAAAAGATCTAAGCCTGATGGGAAATGCGAAGTCTGCTGTGATAGTTGTATCTGGAGTAAACGGAGTTGGAAAAACAACTAGTATCGGAAAACTTGGGAAGTATTTTAAAGACAATAATAGATCTGTAGTTTTTGGAGCTGCAGATACTTTTAGAGCAGCTGCTATAGATCAACTGCAAGTTTGGGCTGCGAAAGTCAAAGTTGATATTATTAAATCGGAAATTAATAGTGATCCAGCTTCTGTGGCTTTTAAAACTGCTGAATTTGCAAAAAAAAATGAAATTGATGTAGCTTTGATTGACACAGCGGGAAGACTTCAAAACAAAAAAAATTTAATGGAAGAATACAAAAAAATTATTAATGTTCTTAAAAAAATCGACTCTTCTTATCCTAACGAAGTAATTCTTGTCTTAGATGCAACCACAGGACAAAATGCACTTAATCAAGTTGAAGAATTTAGTAAGATACATGATTTGACGGGTTTAATTATTACTAAACTTGATAGCACAGCAAAAGGTGGTGTGGTTTTAGCTATTTGTAAAAAATATAATTTACCTATAGTTGCAGTAGGGATGGGAGAAAAAGAAGATGACTTACAACCCTTTAATGCTGAATATTATTCAAAAGCCCTATTAGGTATTGAAACCTAAAAACTTTTTTAAAGAATTTATAAGTTGATCGTTAAACTCCATCATATGATCATCGGTATCAGAAAAATAGCTAAACTTAGGTTGATTGGCATTGTCAAATAATTTTACCCCCATTTTAAAGGGGACAACATCATCTTTCTTACCGTGCATCACTAAGATAGGAACATTTATATTTTTGATTTTTTTTAAAGAGTCGTATCTGTCTTTTATTAATAAATCGATTGGCAAATAAGGATAATAAATTTTTGCTGCATCAGCAATCGAGGTAAAAGGTGACTCTAAAACAATTCCTGCAAAAGAATTATTTTGACCCAATTCAGTAGCTACACCTGTGCCTAGTGACTCGCCATATAAAATTATGTTTTTATTTATAACGCCAGCCTTGTTAAGCCATTCGACTGACTTTCTAGCATCATTATATAATTTTTTTTCTGTGGGCTTACCTGGATTGCCACTAAATCCTCTCCATGAAATAATAAGAATATTTACATCTAGTTTATTTAGTTCATTAAGTTTATGAACCCTGTTAGTTAGATCACCGGCATTACCATGAAAGTATAAAATAGTTTTATTTTTTTTTAAGTCTTTTTCCAAAAACCATGATTTTAGTTTTATATCTTTATCAACCTCAATAAGAACTTCTTTATATTCAAATTGAATTTCATCTCCTGTGTAGTTATTTTCACTTGGGTGATAAAGTAATTTTCTTTGGTATAGATAAGTGAAAAGCACAATTATGATATAGGCTAATACAATTGATGATAAAGCTAAATAAAGATACTTCATACTTTTTTCCTAGCGAAATAAACTCCAGTAAAGACCAATAAGCCACCTAAATAATGAAAACTGAGAAGAGGTTCTTCAAAAATTATAATTCCAAAGATAGATCCATAGACTGCGAACAAATATAAAGTAAACCCGGCAAAGGATGCGCCTACGTATTTTTGTAATTGTGTATACAAGGAAAAAGCTATAATGCTAGGAGAAATAGCTGCAAATATAATCCAGAACAAAAATGTTTGATTATAGTTTGTCTTTGCAAAGTAAATATTTTCTAAAATAAAAAATGGGAGCAGTGATATAAATCCAAACATAGCGATTAAAGTAAATCTGGCCATCAAACTAAATTTTGATTTCCAATTTAATAAATAAATTGAGTAAAGAGCCCAGCCTAAAGCTGCTCCCAAAACCCATAGATCACCTGTTGTAAAATTTAGGTTAATTAAAAAATCTAAATTACCTTTAGATATAATTGTAAAAACACCTGAAATACAAATTAATAAACCTAATATCCTTAAAAAATTAATTTTTTCTTTAAAGAATAGAATTGATAAAAAAATTATTATTACTGGTGAAGATGTATATATTATACCAATGTTAGCCATTGTTGTTGTCATACCTGCAAGATTTGGAAAAGCTCCACATATACCACAGCCCATTGAGCCTAAGAAAAACAGCTTAAAAAACTCTTTATTAAATTCTTTTTTATATTTTAAAATTTCATTAAAAAAAAAAGGAAATAATATTATGAATACTGTAAACCATCGCCAAAACGCTAAGGAAATAGGAGGTACGAACTCCACACCTCCTCTTGCAACAATAGTATTTGTAGCCATAAAAATTGGCTGAATTAACAAAAGTAAATAAGGAGCGTAAAGATTATTTTTTGTCAATGAAGGCTTCATAGAACATCATTACAATTACCATACCCATTAAAATGTAAACAGGAAGCACATCAAAAAAACCTATCATCATTGATCTAGTTAATGTCGTAGCTAGACCAATTAAAAAAAACGTACAGAGTGCAACTCCAATAATTATTGTAACTTTATCCTTCATCTTTGCAATTTTTCTCTAGCCAGTTCGCTGTTCCCAAGAATCTTAAGTCATCAAGTTTGTCACCAACTACCTGGACGCCTAATGGTAGGTCATTTTCACCTGTAAGTAAAGGCAGAGAAATTGTGGGTAATCCAAGATAAGTCCAAATCTTTTGAAAGTCTGCGCTCCCAGTAGATTTTAACCCCTTGTCAGCAACGCCGCTTGATGATGGAGTTATAATTCCATGATAATCCTCAAATACTTCTTTGTAAGACTCATAGCTTTGCTTCATAAAATCTGCAGCGTCTCCATATTCTTTGGCTGAATATTTTAATCCTCTGGAAATAGCTTCTCTCATTTCTTTTGATAGTTTTGTTTTATCTTTTTTATAATAAACCTGAAAATTATTTGCCATGTCAACTTCATGAATTATTTGATGATACTTTGGAATGTCCTCAAAATATGATGGTGTATCAAAGACCTCGATATTCTTTTTGAAATTTTTAATTAAAAATTCAAAAGCCTGTTGAGATTTCTTGTTAATATTTTTCCAATTTTTTGTTTTATAAAAAATAAATTTAGGGTCAAAAACAGGACCTTTTTCACATTCCTCCACCATCTTTTCTGCAGCAAAATAAACTGTTGAAGGATCGTGTAAATCTTTTCTAATTAGTGACTTAGCAAGCAAGGCAACATCTTTTACAGTTTTACCAAATACACCCATTGTATCCAATTTATCTGATACTTTTAGGACACCATTTCTTGAGATTAGTCCATAAGAGGGTTTATAACCAACAACTCCACAATATGATGCCGGCCTAATTACTGAGCCTCCAGTTTGAGAACCAACAGATAAAGGCGCCATATGAGCTCCAACTGCAGCTGCTGATCCACTTGACGACCCTCCTGGTGTTCTTGAATAATCGTGTGGATTTTTAGTTTTAGAAGGGTGTATGTATGCAAGTTCACAAGTGACAGTCTTGCCCATTATAATTGCTCCCGAATTTTTTAGTAAGTTTACAATTTCAGAGTCTTGTGAATTCGACATTTTTTTTCTAAAAACTGTCCCACATTCAGTTGGCATGTCATAAGTTCCAATAATATCTTTTATTGCGACTGGCATCCCATGTAGCGGCCCCAGAGGTTTTCCTGATTTTCTGTAAGTATCTGCTTCTTCAGCTTTTTCTATTAAAAGTTTTTTATCTATAAATTGCCAAGCTTGAACATCTTTTTCAAATTTTTTTATTCTATCTAGATATGCTGTGCAGAGATCGACAGATGATATTTCACCTGAATGAAGTTTTTGAGATAACTCGTAAGCACTTAAAGATGTAACGTCTATCATTTAAATTCGTTAATTAGCAAATAATGTATCTGGCAACCAAAGAGCTATTCCTGGGAAGAGGTACATTAAAAACATAGCTAATATAACTATACCTAAAAAAGGCATAATGCCTTTAAATATTTCCATTAACTCCACATTTTTAGCTTGCACGCCTTTTAAATAGTATGCGGACATCGCCATGGGTGGGGTTAAAAATGAAGTTTGTAAATTTAATGCAATTAACATTGCAAAAAAGTAAGGGTTTACCTCAAAAAATGCCACTAAAGGCAAAAATATTGGTACAAAAATAATTAATATCTCTGTCCACTCTAATGGCCAACCGAGTAAGAAAATTATTATTTGCGTAATTACTAAGAACTGCCAAGGCTGTAGGTTCATTGATTTAAAGAAATGCTCAAATACTTCGTGCCCGCCTAAATACGAAAAGACTGATGCAAAAGTCCATGATCCTATAAACAGCCACATAATCATCGCAGTCGTTTTTGCAGTTAAAAATACTGACTCTTTAAAGTTTTTCCACTTAAGTGTTTTATAAAAATATGAGAGCACTAACGCTCCGAATGCTCCAACAGCTGCCGCTTCTGCAGGAGTTGCAAGTCCACCTAAAATAGTTCCTAATACTAAAATTATTAGAGAGAAAAGCGGTAAGAAAGAAACCATTACCTCTTTTAGAATTACTGATCTTGGTGGAATATCTTCTTTAGGTGGTTTAGGAGCGATTGAAGGATTAAAATAAGCTAAAGTTACTGCATAACCTATATAAAGTCCTGCTAATAATAATCCTGGAAAAATTGCTGCTGCAAATAATCTTAAAGGAGAAAGTTGAGCAATTACAGAATAAACGATTAACATAATGCTTGGTGGAATTAAAATACCCAAACAACCTCCAGAACAAATTACTCCGGAAGCAAATTTTTTATCATATCCAGCTCTGATCATCGCCGGCCAAGCAAGAAGCCCCATTAAAGTTACCACGGCTCCGATAATCCCAGTTGCTGTAGAAAATAGTGCGCAAGTAACTAATGCAGCTACTGCCATTGAAGCAGGTAATCTATGAGAGGCTAGTCTAATCGCAAAAAATAATCTTGAAACGATTCCAGCTCTTTCAACTAAATACCCCATAAATAAAAAGAGTGGGACCGCAGTCAGAACCGTATTATCCATAACTGTGTAAGTATTTTGAACGAATAATTGAAAAATCCTATTATCGAAAAGATGTTCCATTCTTGTAGGATCAAAATAAGCGTAATAACCAAAACCAACACCCATTGCCATAAGCGTAAAAGCTATAGGAAAACCAAGTAAGACGGCGAATAAGAATATTCCCATCATTAAAATTGCTATTTCAGGATTTGTTAAACTAAATAACATCTTTTTGATCCTCGTCTTGTGAAGTTCTCATTAACATTTTTTCTGTTTCCTCTGCTACAACCAGTCTCGCAGGCCAGTGTCCTGTTTGAATGCAAATGATTGCTCTACAAACTTCACTAATCCCTTGAATGATTAGTAAAATTCCCGCAGCAGGAATTAAGGATTTAGCCATGTAAATTTGAATTTGCGCAGGGCTGTTCCAACTTGTCTCTTTTATTTTCCAAGCTAATGAAGCATATTCGTAACCATAAAATGCAAGAGCAAGCACACCTGGAAAGAAAAATATAAAATATAAAACTAAGTCAATGTAACCCTGTGTTCTTGGTTTAAAAAGTCTGTAAATTACATCACCTCTTACATGAGCTTCTGTAGATAAAGTATAAGCACCTGCCATCATAAAAATCGCACCGTACATTTGTAAACTGAAATCAAAATTCCATAACGTAGGAGCGTTAAAGGCATATGCCATAACAACTTCATAACAAGTCCCGCCCATTAAAATTACGATACACCATGAAAATGCCTTTCCAACGGAAGTGCTTAAAGTATCTGCAAAATGAATAAATCCCCTCATGAAATTTTAAACTATGCTAATTTTTTTGTTATTTCCATAAAAAAAGGGGGTGAAAAATCACCCCCTTTTTACGTTTAAAATATAATTAAATTTTAACTTTAGCTATTGAGCCGAATTCATTCTCGTAAGCCAACTTGTAATTAGGTTGGTTCATGAGTAAGTACTTCATTACTCTCTTAGCGTATTTCTTCTGTGAGTCTACAATCTTTTTAAAGAATGGATCTTTCTTATTGAAATCACCGATTACTTTATCCCAACCTTTTAACTGTTGAGCTAAGATCGCATCAGATGTCTGATACACATTTACTTTGTGCTGGTTCATCAATTTAGATAAGTCAGCAGAGTATCTTACTAATGCTTTAAAGTAGTTATCACTGTTCGCAGCATAAGCAGCATTTTTTAGAATAGCCTGATGCTTAGGCGATAATCCATTAAATGTCTTCTTATTTACTGGAATTTCAAACATCTCTTGTGATTGGTGGAAGCTTCCTAAGTGATAATGCTTAGAAACGTCTTGCATACCAAACTGAGAGTCTGAAGTTGGGTTGTTAAACTCAGCAGCTTCAATCAAACCTGTCTTCATTGCAGGCTGAATTTCACCACCTGGTAATTGTCTTACAACCATTCCCATTGCTGTTAATACGTTAGTAGCTAAACCTACTGTTCTGTACTTCATACCTTTTACATCAGATACTTTTGTTACGTTCTTTTTGAACCATCCAAAAGGCTGTGCAGGCATTGGCATATGGAAGAAACCGATATAATCGAAACCTACTTTTGCAAGAGTTTCATCATAAAGTTTTCTACCTCCACCATACTCTATCCATCCCATTATCTCTTGAGATGACATTCCGTATGACGGACCAGTACCGAAAAGAGAAGCTGCTGGATTTTTTCCATACCAGTAAGCTGTTACCCAGTGTCCCATATCAAGTACACCTGAACTTACTGCTTGTCCAATTTCCGAAGTTTTTACTACAGCTCCAACTGGCTGAAGATCAATCTTTAATTCACCTCCAGACATGTCGCCTACCATTTTTGCGTAGTCGCCAGCCATTTCAAAGAAAATGTTAGCGCCTGACGGCCAAGCCGCTTGCATCTTTAAAGTTTGAGGAGCACCTAAAGCAATGTTTGGCATTGCAACAGTTGCTGCCGCTGCAGCACCCGTGGCTGCTGCTACTTTAAAGAACTTACGTCTTGATGGAGTTTTTACTCCTTTTATTTTTTTTGACATATGTCCTCCGTTAGTTAATTAACTTAAAGATTTAAGCACAAACTCAATTCAGAGTCTCGATATTTTTAGAATTATTTTAATTTGCAGATTCAATCTATAGGTGTGCTAATTCACTTGATCTTGTGGTTTATTGCCAGAAAAAAAATCCTCTAAATTTTTTGTAGCTCGGTAAGCCATATCCCATCTCGTTCTTTTAGTCGCACTACCTAAGTGGGGTAGTAAAAAAATATTTTTTAACTTTAAATAATCTGGGTGAATTTTTGGTTCGCCATTATAAACATCTAATCCATAAGCAAAGACAGTTCCATTTTTTAAAGCTTCTACCATAGCGTCATCATCTACAATATCTCCTCTGGCAGCATTACCTATAACAGTATTTTCTTTTAAATACTTTAATGTTTCTCTATTTATCAAGTTTTTTGTCTCTGGAGTGGCAGGGCAATTGATTGATAAAAATTCACTTTGTTCAAACAAACTTTTTAGATCTTTGTGATAAATTGCACCATCTTCTAAATCAGAAGAAAGTTTAGTTCTATTATGATAATGTATTTCCATACCGAATGCCTTCGCTCTTTTAGCTACCGCTCTACCTATCCTGCCCATTCCAAGAATTCCTAATCTCTTATTTGACATTTGTTTTCCTAATAAAAAATCAAAAGACCATTTCCAGTTTTGAGTTTCGGCTTCAATACGACCCTCATAAGCTCTTCTAGACGCTCCTAATAAAAGTAATATTTGGATGTCAGCTGTGGCGTCAGTCAAAACATCAGGAGTATTTGTAACTATAATTCCTTTTGCTTTAGCAGCTTGAATATCTATATTTCCAAAACCAACTGCACCGTTAGCGATAATTTTAATGGAGCTTGACAATTTAGATATAGTATCAGCATTAATTGGATCAGTAACTGAACTTAAGATTCCATCATAATTTTTAGATCCATCAATAATTTCTTGGGGTGTATAAATTTTGTCATCTTTATTTAAAGTCACTTCAAATAAGCTTTGAAGCTTCTCCTCGTTTTCTTTAAGGAGCCTTCTAGTAACAAAAATTTTTTTTTTCATTTTAGAAATTATTTAATTTATATGGTTTCGGTCCTCCTGTGAACCAATCAAGTAATTCAACTGTATGGATAATAGGAATTCTAGTTCCAGATGAAATTTGTGTCATACAGCCTATATTACCTGTTGAAATAAAATCAGGAGAGATTTTTTCAATATTTTTGACTTTATTTTTTAATAACGATTTTGCCATTTTTTGATGAAGAATATTGTATGTCCCAGCAGATCCGCAACACAAATGTCCTTCTGGTATTTCTAAAACCTCGTTGCCAGTTTTTGAAATTAAATCTTTAGGTTGTTGATGAACTTTTTGCCCGTGCTGCATCGAACAAGCTGAATGATAAGCAATTTTATATTTTTTTTCGGTGTTTATATTTATATTTAACTTTAAATTCTCATCAAGATACTCGGTGATGTCCTTTGTTAACTCAGAAATTTTTTTTGCTTTTTTTTTCAAATCTTTATCATTTTTAAAAATGTGTCCGTAATCTTTTAAAGTTGTACCACAGCCTGAAGTATTGCTAATAATCGCATCCAAACCATTTTTAAGATATTCGTCATGCCAACTATTTATATTATTTTTAAAAGACTCATGTGCTAATTTTTGTTTACCTAAATGATGGTTTAAAGAACCACAGCAATAGATATCTGGCATCACAACAACTTCAACATTATGTCTATTTAAAAGTCTAATTGTCGACTCATTTATTTCAGGTGAGATTACTCTTTGAACACATCCAGTTAATAGTGCTACCCTTGAAATTTTTTTACCTTTCGTAACTTCATAAACTTTTTTTTCTTTTAATTTCTTGGAAGGTATTTTGTCTGGCATTAAGCTTAGTGCGTTTTTAAGGAATTTTGGAAATAAAAAACTAAAAGGTTTAATAATTTTAGAAGACAAAGCCATTAATAAAAATACTTTTGGTCTTGGTAATACGAACGAAAGTATATTTCTAAACAATCTATCAAAAAAAGGTCTTTTATAAGTTTCTTCAACATAATTTCTTCCATGATCAATGAGGTGCATGTAGTTTACGCCTGATGGACAAGTCGTCATACAAGAATAACATGATAAGCAGCTATCAATATGTTTTGCAATTTGTTTGGTAGCAGGTTTTTTATTCTCTAACATATCTTTTATTAAATATATTCTTCCTCTTGGACCTTCTAATTCTTCTCCATTAATTCCGTAAGTTGGACAAGTTGCATTACACATTCCGCAGTGAACACATTTTCTTATAATTGTTTCACTGGTTTTGTTATCTTTGTCTTTTAATTGGTTCTCTGTAAATGATGTCTGCATTTAAATTCCTGTATACATCTTACCCGGGTTAAAAATTCTTTTCGGGTCAAAACTTTTTTTTATTTTTTCACTGATTTTATACTTAATTGGATCTATTGTAAAAATGTCAGCAGAGGCCTTAAAGTCATCCTCTATTTTAATTAATGTATAGTATCCTTGGTGGTTCTTAGTAATTTCCTTTATTTCTGAGAGGATTTTAGAATTTAAGTGATCAAACGCCATCCAAATAAGACTGCCACCCCAGTCAATAAAATAATTTAAATCATCTTTTTTAAGCTTTTGAATAACTTGTAACGTTTCACTTATAGGCACAACTACTCTTATTAAATTACTTTTTGAATTTTTAAAAACTTCTAAGTTTTTTGTTTTATTCCAAAAAATTTCTGTTTGGACGCTATCTAAAACTGAAAACTCGTTATCCATAAGAGCTAATTCTTTTGAAAGTCTATTAATCCTTTGGTCAACTGAGTTCATAGGACCTTCTATTCTTATACCAGTCAAGCCTCCATCATGTGTAAGATCATTCAAAATGAAATTTTTTCCAAAATAATCCGGATAAAAAACGCCTCCAGAGGGATCGGTTGATGATGATAAAGATTGTCCTAAATAATTAAGTGCTTTTTTAACATGAGGATTTTTTATAATTAGTGTTTTACTTGTCTCTGGTTTTGGTAAAACTTTAATTGATATTTCTGTTAAAACTGTGAGTGTTCCAAAAGATCCAGATAATATCTTGCACAAGTCGTAGCCAGTTACGTTTTTTACAACTGTTCCACCTGATTTTATCGTTTCACCTTTTCCATTAATTCCTTGAAAACCAAGAAGATGATCTCTAACACTTCCTACTTTAAATCTTCTTGATCCTGCAAAGTTACAAGCAACTACTCCTCCGATCGAACCGCTGTTACTCTCTCCTGAAAATAAGTAACCAAAGTCGTTAGGCTCAAACGCTAATTGTTGATTATTTTTTTTAAGTGCTTCTTCAATTTCACTTATAGGAGTGCCTGCCTTAACTTTAATATAAAGCTCCTCAGGTCTGTAATCTATGATCCCTTTATAATTTGAAAGATCTAAAGTTTTCTCAGCTTGAAAATTTCTACCAATTTTATTTTTTGATTGTAAACCGCTTATTTCTAAGGGAATACTTTTTTTGTAACAATTTTTTACGATTTCTACAATTTCTTCTCTGGTAGATGGTTTAAAAATATTTTGGTTAAAATCTAGGGATGTCTGGAAATTTTGTTTTTCCTCCATGGACGTGAACTCTCCCTTCCTCAGCACATTTTCTAAGTATTGGATAAACTTTGCCTGGATTTAATAATGAATTTGGGTCTAGAGCTACTTTTATAGTGAGCTGTTGTTGAATATCTTTATCGTTGAAAGCCTCACACATTAATTCTCTTTTCTCTATTCCTACTCCATGCTCACCTGTAAGAGCTCCACCAACTTTAACACAATATTTTAATATATCAGCTCCAAAGTCTTCGCATTTCTTAAGCGAGTTCTTATCGTTAGCGTCAAACATAATTAATGGATGAAGATTTCCATCGCCTGCGTGGAAAGCATTAGCAACGGGTAAATCATATTTTTTTGATAGTCTTGTGATTTCTCTAAGTACTTCTGCAAGTTTACCTCTTGGTATTGAACCGTCCATGCACATATAATCGGGTGCTAAAACTCCACAAGCTGGAAAAGCTGCTTTTCTACCTGCCCAAAATTTTAATCTCTCTTCATTAGATTTGCTTATCTTTAAGCTAGAAGAATTATTTTTTTCTGCAATTTGTTTTGCTTTTTCAATGTAGGCCTCTACCTCATGCTCAGTTCCATCAAACTCAACAATCATCATTGCTTCTGCGTCCGTTGGATATCCCGCCTTCGAATAATCATTTGTTGCTTTTGTAAGAGCTTTATCCATAATTTCCATTCCTGCAGGTATACATCCCTCAGCTATTATTTCTGCTACACAATTTCCAGCATCTTCAATTGTTGGAAAGCCGATTAATGCAGCCTTCACAATTTCTGGCGACTTAAGAATTTTTACTGTAACTTCTGTTATAACTCCTAATAAGCCTTCTGATCCAGTCATCAAACCTAAAAAGTCGTAACCTTCTGAGTCCATTGCCTTACCACCGAATTTAGTTATTGTTCCATCCATAAGCACGACTTCGATACCCAAAAGATTATTTGTTGTAGCTCCGTATTTTAAAGAGTGCACGCCTCCAGAATTTTCAGCTACATTTCCACCTATCGAACATGCAATTTGACTTGAAGGATCTGGAGCATAGTAAAATCCATTATCTTGAACAGCATGAGTGATTGCTAAATTTGTTACGCAAGGTTGTGTTACCACACATCTATTCTCGTAATCAATTTCTAAAATTTTATTAAATTTTCCCATCGCCATAAGCACACAATCCTCTAAGGGCAATGATCCGCCCGATAAACCAGTTCCAGCTCCTCGTGGGACTACTTTAACTTTATTATCATTACAATATTTCAATATACTACTAACTTCCTTTACAGTCTCAGGCATAACTACGACCATAGGCATTTGTCTGTAAGCGGTTAAGCCATCAGTTTCAAAAGGTCTTAATTCATCTGGGTGTGAAAGAACATTTTTTGGATTTATTATTCTTCCTATATCAGAAATGATTTTATCTTTTTTTGATAAAATAGAACTATCGACTTTTGGCATTTGTAAACTACTCATAAGTTACCTTACTTAAGCATTTTTGATATTTTATCTAGTGCTTTTTGTATATTATCCTGAGAAGCGGCAAAGCTAAAACGTACAAAATCAACAGATGTCTTACCAAAAGCTGTTCCAGGAACAATTGCCACACCAGCCTCATGCATACATTTTTTTGAAAATTCAGATCCACTCATTCCTGTTCCACTTACATTTGGAAAAGCATAAAAAGCTCCTCCAGGCATACTACAAGTAACTCCCGGTAAATCGTTAAGGCCTTTATGAATTAATTTTCTTCTTTGATCAAATTTTTCCATCATGTGATGTATAGAGTCATCAGGTCCGTCAAGTGCTGCAATGCCGGCAAATTGTGAAGGCGCATTCACACAAGAAAAACTATTAATTGCTAATTTTGTGACATGTGGAATTAATTTTTCAGGCCACACACTCCAACCCATTCTCCAACCTGTCATAGAATAAGCTTTACTCCATCCATCTAAGACAATTAATCTTTCTTGAAGATCTGGATAATTAAAAAACGTAGGCATTTCTTTACCATCAAAAATTTGTCTACTATAAATTTCATCGCTTAATATATAAACATGAGGATGTTTCTTTAACCCTTCAGCAAGAAAATCTATTGCGGACTTTTCCACAAAACTACCTGTTGGATTATTTGGATTAATTATAATTACTAATCTTGTTTTGTCAGTAATTGAAGATAAAATTTTTTCTGGATCAAACTTTAAATCTTTTTCTTTTGTTAAATCATAGGGAACAGCTTTTGCACCAGTATAATTTATCATCGACTCGTAAATTGGAAATCCAGGTGTTGGATGAACTATTTCTGCACCAGGTTCTCCGATCATTTGAATTGCATAATACATTGTGGGTTTCCCTCCCGGCATAATCATAATTCTCTCCGGATCTACATCTTTTTTGTATAAACTTTTTATTTTTCTAGAAACGGCTTGTCTGCATTCTGTTATACCGTTCGCTAAAACATATCCGTGGTGTCCATCATCGATTGCCTTTTTTGCTGCATCCATAATATGCTGGGGTGTTTTAAAATCAGGTTGACCCAAACCTAAATGTATCATTTCTTTTCCTTGAGCCTCAAGTTTTTTAGCCTCCGCTAAAACACTAAAAGCTGTTTCGGTTCCTAATCGTTCTAAGTTTTTTGCTAATTTCATGTTAAAATTTTATTA
>CACOYX010000013.1 GCA_902631535.1 uncultured Pelagibacteraceae bacterium | reverse complement strand
TGTTAGCTAGCTATTTGATTTACCACTAAGCAGTGATAATTGCTTAATTTTTATTCCCTCGACTCTATCTATTGGTTTGATTGGATAATCTCCAGTAAAATAGTGATCGCTAAATTGAGGATAATTATTGTTTCTTTCTTTGTTTAATAAAGCTCTATATAAACCTCGTAAGCTTAAAAATTTTAAACTTGTGGCGTTTATATATTCACACATTTCATTATTATCTCTGGAATGAGCTAATAATTCCTCTTTTGTTGGCATATCAACACCATAAAAATCAGGATATTTAATCTCCGGACACGCTATTCTCACATGAACCTCTTTTGCGCCACTTTCGAATAACATTTTCACAATTTTTAAACAAGTTGTTCCTCTAACAAGAGAGTCATCTATAAGTATAACTGATTTATTTTTTACTGTTGTTTTTGTTGAGTTAAGCTTTAATTTTACTCCTAGACTTCTTATACTTTGCGTAGGTTCAATAAAAGTTCTTCCAACGTAATGATTTCTAATTAAACCTAGGTCAAATTTCTTTTTAGATTGTTCAGCATAACCCAAAGCAGCGGGTACACCTGAGTCTGGTACAGGTACAACTAAATCTGCTTTAACGTCTGTTTCTTTAGCTAACTCTGAACCTAATTCTTTTCTATACTCATAAGCACATTTTTTATTAATTAAACTGTCTGGTCTTGCAAAATAAATATACTCAAAAACACAAGGTCTTGCTTTTTGTTTTAAAAAAGGCTTAACAGATCTTATAGTATTATTTTCAATAATAACTATTTCACCATTTTCAACATCTCTAACATATGTTGCTCCAACAATATCAAGCGCACATGTCTCTGAAGCCAGTATGTAGGAACTCTTTAATTTACCAATTACCAAAGGTCTAATCCCAAAAGGTTCTTTGACTCCAATCAGCTTTTTATTTGTCATCAATATTAAAGAATACCCACCTTGTATTTGAAATAGCGCATCAATCAACTTATCTACGAACTTCTCTCTTTTTGACTTTGCAATCAGCTGAACAATTGTTTCTGTATCACTTGTTGTTCTAAAAATTGCTCCTTCTTTTACCAATGCCTCTCGTAAAATCAGTGCATTAGTTAAATTTCCATTATGAGCAACACTTAATCCACCTAAATGTAAATCAGCAAAAAATGGTTGAATATTTCTTAAAGAGGTTTCCCCAGTTGTTGAATATCTATTGTGACCAATGGCTACATTTCCCGGTAATTTTTTTAATGTTTCTAAATTTGTAAAATGATCACCAACTAATCCTTGCCTTTTTTCTGAATGATAATTTTTACCATCAAATGAGACTATTCCACATCCCTCTTGGCCTCTGTGTTGAAGCGCGTGCAAACCTAGCGCAACTAAAGCGGAAGCATCTGGGTGATTAGATACTCCAAAAATACCACATTCTTCTCTCAATTTATCTAAATCAAATTTTTTCAATTTTTTCTTTTGTATCAATAAAATCATCCCTAGATGGAAATTCTTCTATTAATAATTTACTTCCTTTATTTATTATATCAAATGAAACTGCTCTCTCAGCAGATATACCCCAATTTTGATAAGGATAAAACCAATTAAAAATTGAAAATAGACAAACAGATACTACATAGCCTTTAAAAAAACCAAATAATAAACCAAATCCTTTATCAACCGAACCAACACCAGTCCAAGTTATAGTTTTACTTAAAGTTTTTCCAATTAATATTGTTATGAAAAGTGTGAATATAAAAATAGCAATTCCTAAACCAATATTATTGATAAAATCAGACTGCACATATTCACTTACCAAAGGTTGTAATTTTGGGACTAATATAATAGTAGCGATAATTGATAAAACCCATTTCATGAAAGAGATTAAGCTTAATGAAAATCCTTTTACAAGACATTGTAGCACATTATAAAAAAAAATAGCCGTAACAAACACATCAAATATATTGAGACTGTTAACTAGAGTGTCAAAAAAATTTGCAATCATTGTATGTTGTCTAATTCTTTGCCGAACGGCTGAAGAGTGAGTATTAATTTAGGTAATAATGTCAAAACCGATACCATCGCTAGCATCATCGCTAAACCAGTAAATATTCCAAAATAAATAGTAGGAATAAAATTTGATAAAACTAAAATTGAAAAACCAAAAATAATAGTTATAGATGTATTCAAAATTGCAACACCAACAGTACTATGACATCTGTCTAAGGTTTTACTGTAATTTTTAATTTTTTTGAATTCTTCTCGAAACCTATATATATAATGTATGCTATTATCTACAGCGATACCTATAGTGATCGCTGCTATAGTTATAGTCATCATATCAAGGGGAATGCCAAGAAAACCAATTATCCCAAGAATAAAAAAAGCTGCAATAAAATTTGGAACTACTCCAATTAATGAAATTACAAGATTTCTAAATAAAACAAAAAACATTAAAAAAATTCCCAATATTACTATTCCTAAGGTAAGAATTTGAGACTTAAACAAACTTTGAAGTAAATTATTAAATAAGATAAGAACGCCAGCTAATTGGTATTCCTCTTCTTTTAACCCTAATTTTGTATTTAACTCAGAATTTATTTTATTAATAAGTTCATTTCTTCTTAAATTTTCTAATGAGTCTTTAATTCTAACACTTATCCTTGCTTCATCTTTTTCAACCGATATGTACGGAGTTATTATCTCATTTTTAATCGCCTCAGGTATCTTGCTGTACAAGACTGCTATTTCTAAACTTTGTAATTCTTTATTATTTAAATCCTCTGCTACTCTTAATATAGAACCAAAAGAGAGAACTTTTCCAATTTCCGGTAAAGCGTCTAAATAATCATGAACTTTTATGATCTTATCCATTTTATCTCTAGTGAACCAATATTTAGCTTTATCCTCATTATTTGTATTTTCTTCTTCCCACTCGTCAAATTCATCTTCTTGTGTTTTGGTATTTTCAATTTTTGTAGGAAATTTAAGTATTATATTTAATGGAGTAGTTCCACCTAAGTCACTATCAATTTTTTTCATCCCCTTGTAAATTTCTGTTTCTTTATCAAAATAATTTATAAAACTATTTTCAACTTCAAGTTTGAATATCCCATTAATACTAAATAGAATTACAAGAATTGTTGTACCAAAAATCATAATCTTATTATTTTTTGTAAAAGAACCTAAAGCATACGTAATTTTAGATTTTTCAGTATCTTTAAGACCGATTTCTTTTTCAGAGGAAAGCAAGTTAATCAAAGAGGGTAAAAGCAGAAATGTTACTAATAAAGAAACTATCAATCCTAAAGTCATCATCCAACCAAAATCTATAATTGGTTTAATTCCACTAAACACCAAAGAGAGAAATGCACATATTGTTGTGAGCACAGTATATAAGATTGGCAGCATCATTTTTTTGCTTGCACTTAATATAGCTTCTTCTTTTGAAAGGTTAGGAAACTCTTTTTTTAATTGCAAAAACCTTACTGTCACGTGAATATTCATTGCCATATTTAGTATCAGCATCAGAGCAATAAAATTTGACGAAATCACTGTTACTTTCCAACCAATTAAACCTAACAAACCTATCATTATTATTACAGAGGTAGCGCATCCTAATAACGGCATTAAAATCCATTTTAAATTTTTGAAAATAAACCATAAAGTTAAAACTATAAAAATGAAAACCCCTATTCCAAAAACAACAATATCACTTTTAATATAACTCATCATATCATCAGCAATCATAGGAATTCCTCCCAAGTAAATTTTTGCATTCTCACCGTATTTATTAATTACATCTCTAATCTCTGTAATATTTTGATGATTCCTAATATTGTATAAATTTTTGTAATTCTCGTATTCTTTTATAAATTTTTTATAATTACTTTTTTCCTCTTTAGATAAACCTGTTTCTTTTGATTGAACAAAAAACTTATCTTTTATCTTAATATAATCTGCTAATCTTTCATCTTTTTTAAGATAAACAACGATACCAGAGGTCTTTCCATCTTCACTAATTACATAGTTTTTATAAATAGGACTATTTAAAATTTCATCAAAACCTCTTTTTCTATCGATTTCCGGATAAGCTAAAGTTTTATAATTTATAAGTCTTTCCATTAAATTCTCATCTGTGCTTTTAAGCAGAGGAACATCAATAATTGTTATAACGCTATCTACCCATGTTAATTTTTGGATTTTAGATTTAAGTAATTGAAGATTAAGAATAGTTTCTTTCTCAGTAAAACTAGAAATTGGCGTATAAGTTAAAACTAAGAAATCTTTAGAACCGTAAGTATTATTTACCTCTCTTAAATATTTGAGATCAGGGTCACCCTCTAGTAAAAGTGCGTCCGAGGATGCGTCTAGGTTGAAATTTTTTGATTGATATAAAGAAAAGGCGATTAATACTACAAGTAGAAAAAGTGTAATTTTGGAGAAATCTATAACTAATTTTTTATAAATATTAGCAAACATAAGACCATTTCACATATATCTTAATTTTTTTATAACTAAAGAAAAATTATGTTTAATTTTTAGTCAAATCTTTGAATTTTGTATAAATTCCCTCAAATTCAACTTTCACTGTGCCAGTCGGACCGTGTCTTTGTTTACCTAAAATAATATCAGCTAATCCATTAACATCGTTCATTTTTGATTGCCATTCTGCATGTTCGATTGAACCAAGTTTTGGCTGTTTTCTCTCCAAATAGTATGCTTCTCTATAGACAAACATTACTACATCTGCATCCTGTTCAATTGATCCAGACTCTCTTAAATCCGCTAGTTGTGGTTGTTTATCATCTCTCTGTTCTACTGCTCTTGACAATTGTGATAAAGCTAAAACAGGCACTGATAATTCTTTTGCTAGAGCTTTTAAACCTTGAGTAATTTCAGATATTTCTTGAACACGACCATCATTTCTATTCGAGCTAGATCTCATTAATTGGATATAATCTACAACAATCAAACTTAATCCAAATAATCTTTTTATTCTTCTAGCCCTATTACTCAAAGTGGCTATTGTAATTGCTGGTGTCTCATCGATAAAAAGAGGGAGATTATAAATATTTCTAGAAGTTTCTATATATCTGTTAATTTCTTCTTCAGTAACTTTACCTCGCCTAATGTCATCAGATCTTATTCTTGCTTGCTCAGATAAAATTCTAGTAGATAATTGTTCAGAAGACATTTCTAGTGAAAAAAAAGCAACCGAGGTTTTTTCTTGTCTCGTTAAAATATTTTGAGCAGCATTGTATGCAATGTTAGTCGCTAAAGCTGTTTTACCCATAGAAGGTCTACCTGCTAAAATTATTAAATCAGATTTATGCAGTCCTCCTAATTTTTCATCTAAATCAGAAAGGCCAGTAGGCACTCCAACAATACCTTGATCATTTTGCATTGCTTGCGTTGCCATTTCAATTGTTTGATCTAAAGCTTGATTAAATTTTAAAAAAGATTGGGAAAAACTTCCTCTTTCAGCTAAATCAAACAAGGATTTTTCTGTTCCTTCAATTATATTTTCTGCAGTTTGTTCTTGAGTATTTGCGTTAAGAGTTTCTGAGGATAATTTATCAGAAATTTGAATTAATTCCCTTCGCAAATACATTTCATGAATAATTTTTGCGTAGTCGATAGCTTGTTTTGTAGATCCAGAAAATCTTGTGAGTTTAACTAAATATTCTGTTCCACCAACTTCATTAAGCATATTGTCTTTTTCGAAAAAATTTTTTAAGGTTATTGGGTTTGCAATCATTCCTTTGTTATTTAAGCTTTCAATAACCTCATAAATTTTTACATGACCAGGATCATAGAATGTAGTTGCTTTAACAATATTTGATATTTCATCAATAATATCGTTATTTACAAGAATAGAACCTATCAAAGCTTGTTCAGCTTCTAAATTTGAAGGTTGTTTACTTTCAATATCTTGATGAGATTTTAATTCTTTCACATTTTGATAATATGTTAGAACCAAGCGGATTAAAGTAAAAAGTTACACACTTTTCTATTAACTCTGTGGAAAAGTTACTTAGATTGAACTTTATCAATTTTTATTGATATTGATGCTTTGACTTCAGTATGGAAATTAAGCTCAACATTAAATAAGCCGATTTTATTTATTTCATCTTTTAGAATTAAAACAGAAGGACTGATAATTGCATTTGCTTTTTCTCTAATTAAATTAGTAATCTCTTTTGGTTTAATAGAACCATAAAGCTCACCATTTTCCTTACACTCTTTATAAAAAGTGAATGTTTTTTTGTTAACTAATTTTGCTAAATCTTTAAATTTATTTTTAGTTTCTAAATTTTTTTTATTAAGTTCATCTTTCTTTTTTTTGACCAATTCCAAGTTTTCTTTATTAAATCTCAAAGCTTTACCTTGCTTAAGAAGATAGTTCCTACCATAGCCGTTTTTGACAATAACTTTATCTCCTATATTTCCTAAGTTTATAATATTTTCTAATAAGATAATTTCCATCTATAATAACCTTAAGTATTTGGCTTTTTTTATTTCCCTGGTTAATTTTCTCTGTTTATTTAATGAAACATTAGTAATTTTAGAGGAAATAATTTTTCCATTATCAGAAATATATTTCTTTAAAACACTGACATTTTTATAATCTACTATCGGAGCGTTTTTTACTGATAGTGGACATTTTCTTGATAGTCTTCCATCATTCTTTTGAAAGAGACTTAGTTTGTTTAAAGAATTAGTATTTTTCTTTTTAAATTTATTATTTTTTCTTTTCATTATTTTGGTTTTTTAAAAAACTCATTTTTTGTGTCTAATTTCTTATACTTAACTATAAGTGATCTAATTATAGAGTTGTCTAGGTTTGCTTTTTTATCTATTTCATTTACCGTCAAATTGTTCCCTTCAAACTTATAATGAATAAAAAAACCTTTGTTAAATTTTTTGATTTTTTTAGTTAAATTTAATAAACCCCATTCTTCAATTTTCATTACTTTACCTGATGAACTATTGATTAATTCATTATATTTTTCTTTTAAATCTTTTAATTTTTTTTCTTCTAAATCTTGTCGAAGTATTAAGGTGTTCTCGTAAAAAGCCATAGATTGATCAAGTTAATTTAATTTCTGTGTTTGTTAATAAAAGCTGTTTTATACTATAAAAATTAGTTATAGCAATAGTAATAATTATTAAATAAACTTAGATATTATGAACGCATTATTATTTCCAGGCCAGGGATCACAAGTAGTAGGCATGGGATCTGAATTTTATAAAGATTTTGATATTGTAAAAAAATTCTTTAAAGAGGCTGATGAAAAATTAAATTATCCAATTTCTAAAATAATTCTGGAAGGACCAGAAACTGAATTACAACTAACAAAAAATACTCAACCTGCAATTTTAATAGTAAGTTTCTCAATATTTAAGGTTTTAAAAGATGAATTTGGTTTAGATTTAAGTTCGTTTAAATATTTTGCAGGTCATTCTTTAGGTGAATATAGTGCTTTGGTGTGCTCAGAGTCACTAAGTTATAATGATGCTTTATATTTATTAAATGAAAGGGGAAAGGCAATGCAAGCAGCAGTTTCTGTTGGTGCTGGTAGTATGATTGCAGTTTTAGGAATGAATATTGACGATTTAACTGATTTGTTAAAATCAAGTAACAAAGATGATGGCGTTTGTGAAATCGCTAATGATAATGCTGATGGACAAGTAATTCTTAGTGGTAATAAAAAAAGTGTGGACTCTTTTAAAATTATTTTAAAAGAGAAAAAAATAAAATCAATTCCATTAAAAGTGAGCGCTCCTTT
Organism: uncultured Pelagibacteraceae bacterium; assembly: GCA_902631535.1. Taxonomy (GTDB): domain Bacteria; phylum Pseudomonadota; class Alphaproteobacteria; order Pelagibacterales; family Pelagibacteraceae; genus Pelagilacustribacter. The sequence continues at coordinate 6,509 of CACOYX010000013.1, read as the reverse complement.
TCATTGTTCTTTAATGAAACCAGCAGGAAAAGATATGGAAGAAAAGATAAATAATACTAAGTTTAATAATCCAAAATTTAAAATAATAACCAATGTAACCGCGAAACCAGAGACAGATACTAATAAAATTAAAAAGTTATTAATTGAGCAAATTTTTTCAACTGTAAAATGGCGCCAAAGTATAATTGAAATGTCCGATACAGGTATTAAAAATTACATTGAAATAGGCCCAGGAAAAGTTTTAACAGGAATGGTTAAAAGGACCGTAAAAAATGCAAATTGCTTTTCAATTAACTCAATTACTGATATTAAAAATTTAATTAATGAATTTAAAAAATAAAAATATTCTTATTACTGGAGCTACTGGAGGAATAGGAAATTCTCTTGTTGAGAAATTTAATAATTTAGGTTCAAATATTGTTGCAACAGGCACAAATGAAGAAAAGCTGAATAGTTTAAAAAAAAAATTTCCAAAAATACATGTTGAAAAATTTAAATTAGATGAACATGATAAAATAGAAAAATTTATTGATATCATGCATGGAAAATTAGGTGGGTTAGATATTTTAGTAAACAATGCTGGAATTACACTAGATAATTTATCGATAAGATTAACAGAAGAGAATTGGAAGAAAGTTTTAGATATAAACTTAACATCAAGTTTTTTAATGTGTAAATTTGCAATTAAAAAAATGCTTAAAAATAAATATGGAAAAATAATAAATATTACCTCAATAGTAGGACACACTGGAAATCTTGGTCAAGCAAACTATGCAGCATCAAAAGCAGGTATTATTGCTTTTTCTAAAAGTCTAGCGCTAGAATACGCAAAAAAAAATATCAATATAAACTGTGTTTCTCCTGGTTTCATTAAGACTGATATGACAGATAAAATTAGCGAAGATTTTAAAAAGATTTTATTAAGCAAGATCCCTACTGGAACTCTTGGGTCAGGCGAAGATGTTTCAAATTGTGTAGCTTTTTTAGCATCTGATATGGCCAATTATATTAATGGAGAGACTATTCATGTTAATGGTGGAATGTATATGTCTTGACAATTCTATCTAATAATCTATTAAGAAATTAAACTTACGAAAGGAATTCATGTCAGAAGATATAAAAGGTAAAATAAAAAAAATTGTTGCAGACCACTTAGGTATTGATCAGGAAAAAGTAACCGAAGAAGCTAGTTTTATTGATGATCTGGGGGCAGACAGCTTAGATACAGTTGAGTTAGTTATGGCTTTTGAAGAAGAATTTGGATCAGAAATATCTGATAGTGAAGCTGAAAAAATCTTGACAGTTGGAGACGCAATAAAATTTATTGAAAGTAAATCATCTTAAAATAATAAATTGTAATGACGCATGGTAATGAAAATATCATGGTTATCTTATCCTCTCCTTCTGGTGTAGGAAAAACCACCCTGACAAAAAAAATTCAACAAAAGTACCAATCTTTTAAAGTATCAGTCTCACACACAACTAGACTACCAAGATCTAATGAAATAAATGGTGTAGATTATTATTTTGTTTCTTTCCAAAAATTTCAAGAATTAATAAATAAAAATAATTTTTATGAATATGCAAAAATATTTGAAAATTATTATGGAACATCTAGAAATGAAGTTGACAAGCTCACATCAAGTAACGATATTATTTTTGATATTGATTGGCAAGGTACTAAACAAATATCAAAATTTAAAAATTTAAAATTCATAAAAATATTCTTGACAATAGACAAAGACGAGCTCCACGAAAGGTTAACTAAAAGAAATCAAAATACTAAAGAAGAAATCACTGAAAGATTTAATTCATTTGATAAAGATAATATGCACTGGAGTGATTACGATTATGTGCTTATTAATAAGAATTTAGAGGTGTGTTTTAAACAAATTGAAAATATAATCAAACTATACAAAAAACCTACTTCTGAGATTCATAAATTTTAACCATTTTATAATAAATATTAGGTTCTATCTCTGAAGGTCGATTACTTAAATTAATATTACCAATTTTTTCGATTTCTTTTTTATTAAATAGTTTCTTTATATTTTTATTAATCATTTTTCTCTTATTTGAAAATAAAATATTCGTGACTTTTTCAAGATTGTTTAAATTCTTGATAAATGTAACCTTTTTTTTTGGTTTAAAATGTATCACTATTGAATTTACTTTTGGCTTCGGAAAAAAGCAATTAGGACTTACTAAAAACTTATTTTTAACAATTAATTTATAATTTGAAATAATAGATAATCTACCGTAATTTTTTGAGGGAAATTTACAAACAATTTTTTCCCCCAATTCTTTTTGAAACATAAAAACTATATCATCTACCATAGTGCTTAAATTTTTAATTTTTATAATTTGAATTAAAATTTGCGAAGAAATATTATATGGCAAATTTCCAAAAATTATTAATTTTTTTTTTAATATTTTTTTTAAATCAAACTTAAGAATATCTTTATTATGAGTGAATACTCTTTTATCATTTCTAAATTTAAATTTTAATTTAGAAAATAATTCAAAATCTTTTTCAATAATATGAAATGATTTTGGTTCAAGTTTTAAAATTTCAGTTGTTAGTGCACCATAACCTGGTCCAATTTCTACTATATTACAGTTCTTTATATTTGTTAAATTAATTATTTTCTTAATAATGTTTTTATCTATAAGAAAATTTTGGCCTAAAGATTTTTTTGAAAATTTCATGAATTAAGGCTATCAAAAAATTTTATACAATTAATTAAACTTAATGGGTTAGCTTTATTTTTACTAATTATTTGTTTTGCTACACCATGATCTGGAGAAACTCTTAAATACTTTAGGCCGAAAGTAATGTTAATTGCATCAAATTTACATAAAGCTTTAAAAGCAGGTAAAACCTGATCGTGATACATTCCTACGATTACATCAAACTTTTTATACCCATCCATAAATATTGTATCTGCTGGATATGGACCAGATACATCAATACCATCTCTCTTTAGCTTCTTTAAAGTAGGTATAATTGTTTTTTTTTCTGCCGAATTATATTTTAATTCTGCATTATGTGGATTTAACCCTAGAACACAAATTTTTGGTTTAATTCTAAATTTGTTTTTAAAGCAGTCGTGTAAAGTTAATATTTTTCTATATATAATTTTAGATTTTATATTTGTTGAAACTTGTTTAAGGTCTATATGAGTAGTAATGGGAACAACAGAAATTTTTTTACTTCTCAGAAGCATTACCTCAGAGTGCTTTTTAATCTTAGATAAATTAGCTAAGAATTCAGTAACACCTATGTTATTCTGTTTTAAAAGAGTTTTATCAATCGGACAATTTATAATTCCTAAAATGTTTGTTTCGCTTGTACAAAGTTTGTGAGCTAATTTTAGAGAGTTAATTACATAAATAGATGAATTCTTTTTTGATACTTTAAATGGATCCCTAAATTTCAAGGGAACATTTATTATTTTTAGATAGTTATCTTTAACTTTATCATTAAGAGAAATGACTTTTTTTAATTTAATTGAAAATCTTAATTTCCTAAATTGATCATTGATCAAATCGTAATTTGATATTAAATATATTTTTTTCTTTGTAGCATTACTGATTTTTTTCCAGCTTTTAACAATTATTTCAGAATTAATACTATTAGGATCACCACCGATAATTAAAATCTTTTTTTTCATTTATACTGTATAATTGAATTATTCTTAATTTTAGATAAGTGACTTGTCGAATATAAGTTAAAAAGCTCATTTTTTTTGGAGTTAATAATTTGTTTTTTTAATTTATCTATTTTATTTTCCAAAAGATTAGATATTTTTTTATCTTTAAGCTTTATAAAAAGTATTGAGTTGGCAATTAATATCGGTTCAGAAATATCATTTATTCTCATTTTAAGTATGATTGTACTAATTCTTTTAGTTAGACCATTTATATTAACCCAGCCCAGGTCTCCCTTGTCCACCGCAGAGGTGGACTCACTAAATTTTAGTGCAGTTTCTTCAAATCCAAATTTAGCAATATGATCATTAATTTTGTTAATTAAATCAAGCTTCTCACTTTCTGAACCGAAGCTTACTGAAATTTCTGAGATTCTGTATTCCTCTATCTTTTTATTTTTTTGTGCTTTAGATAATTCACTTTGAATTTCCTCTTCATTAATTTTGACTTTTTCTTTGTATATAATAAAAATTAGTTTTCGCCACATAAGTTCAGTTTTGAGTTTATCTTCATATAAAAAAAAATCCAAATTGTTAGTTTTAAATTTATTTTTAAATTTTACTATATCTCCACCAGAAATATCTTTTAATTGATTATTTATCTCTGCTTCACTTAATTTAATATTATATTTATTTGCTTCTTTCTTTTTTAAAATAGAATTAATTAAAGCTTTTAAAGCCGCAGATTTTGATTGGTCTACAATTTTTTGATTAATCTGCTGGTTTGCTAAAACTAAAGTTGTTAATATAGTTTGTTTAAGATCGTAAGATGTTATAATTTCATTATTAACTTTAGCTATTATTCTATTTTCTATTGCAAAAAGAGTGTTAAATTTTAACAAAATTAGAAAAATAAAAATTAAATTTAAATTAAGTTTCATTTATTTATTGCGGGTGTATCTATATTACCGAATGGAACCAAAGTAATTTTAAACATTAGTGCGTTTTCTGATTCAAGCTCAGAGTCATCATAAAATTCTCTTCTGTAAACTAACCCTGCCCGCAGACAATCATTGAAATATTCGTAACTTAAATCATAGAATTCAGACGAATTTGTTATTAGATTTCTTTTCATCTCGAAAGATAATCTTGTTTTATCTCCTTTGTCATAACTAATTTTAGACTTTAAGAATTCTTTATCCCCTATATGCTTATCTTCGAGTACGTAATTAAAATCCAATTTAATAGGATTAAAATTTAAGGAAGATACAATACTACTATAATTCAAATCCTTATAATTTTGATCAATATTAAAGTTATAATCAAAGTTTATATTTTCATTGAATTTGTAACTGTATGCACCTACTACATCAGAAGCTTTTTCATCTAAACTTGTTTTAGATGCCATTTTTTTATTTTCTTTTTCGTTAAAAATTTGAGCCATGGATAAACTGTGTTTTTTATTATTTTTTCTCATTTCGTAATCGAAACCAATCGTAGCGCTCAGACCTGTTTCTAAAACCTCTGAATTGCTTAACCTATCTATTGAAAATGCATTTAATGCGTTCAGAATTGGACCATTTATTTGTTTTCTCATATCACCAGGAGAGTGTCTAAATAAAATTTTAGGAGTAAAAAGGCTTTCTGAGAAGTTTTTTAAATTTTTCTTTATTAAATCAATTTCTGCAAGATAACCTATGGCGCCAAAAAGTTCGTTAGTCACATCTTCTTTAAAATTATCAATATTTTTTGTTTCGTAGTTAACATTTTTAAATTTACCAATTAAACTTCCTTTTAGACCTGAATTAAAAAGATGTTCATTCTGCTTCCAATTAAAATCGTTTATCCAAAGTTTTGACGTTTTATTTGTATCGTAATTATTTATCCTAAAATTACTTTGAAGATCTAGGCTACCCAGAACATCATTTTGAAATAAATTCTTATCAAGAGTTACTTCCGGAAAAATATATTCATATTTATCATTATAATTATCTTTTAAATTCTCATAAACTGTAGCATTAGCACTTAAAAAAATGTCATCACTACTATAAGAAAAATCAATAAAGTTTTCTAAAATATCCTGATTATAATCAATCAGATCAGAATTAATTCGATAAAGCTTTAAATATTTATCGTGAGAAACATTTTGTGTTTTAAACTTAAATATTTTTTCAGAGTTATTTTTCCCTTTAAACAAAGAAACAAAATTAGAAAAAAAATGCGATTTCTCTCCACTTTTTTTTAAAGTATTCGTATTTTTATAGCCCTGAGTATAACCCATGTCTAATGTTAAGTTTGAATTTTTAAAAGCCTGACGGTATTCACCAATAAATAAAGGATTCTCATCTATGTAAAAATAATTCGTAAATGTAAAATCTTTATCTTTATCAATTGCAAAGTAGTATGGAACAGTTATACCTGAACCTAAATTTTTAGTATCAGAATATCTTGGAAGCAAAAAACCGCTTCGCCTAACAACAGTTGGATCTGGATGAGACAATCTTGGAAAATAAAAGATAGGAACATTATAAATTTTTATTAAGGCATTATCATAATAAATTGTTTTCTTTTTGTTATCATGAAGCATTTTAGAGGCTTGAATGGTCCAAGGTGGGCATTTGTCATTTGGTCTATAATCACAAATTGTAAAAATACTTTTGCCAAAAGATTTTTTATCTTCATTAATTTTAACAGTATTTGCTAAAATTCTAGGTTTATTATCTTCATTAATCTTAAAGTCATTCGAATTTAAGTTAAGTTTGATGTCAGTTCCGAGTATTTCTTTTTTCTTTGTGTCAATATATATTTGAGAAAACTCGTAGTTATTTTTTAAATTATCTTCAATATTAATTAATCCTA
>CACOYX010000012.1 GCA_902631535.1 uncultured Pelagibacteraceae bacterium | reverse complement strand
CAACTTATAACTACATTAATGATCAGTATCCATATATAAAGAGTAATTACATTATCAAACAATATTAAAACTGATTTCATTAATTTTTCTCCACATAAACCGATGTACTTGGGAACGCAAATGAAGCTTTATTTTTTTCTACAATATTTTTTATTTCTAATGCCAAAGTATCTTTTACATTAAGCCATTCTTGAAAGTACTTTGTTTTTGTAAAACAAATTAGTCTTATATCTATAGAACTTGCAGCAAATTGATCTATTTTTACAGATAGCAAAGTTTCTTCAGATTTAACAAAGTCATCACTTTTTTTAATGTAGTCTTCTATTTCTTTCTTAATACTTTTTAATTGTTCACTGGTAGTTCGATATTCTAAACCAATCATCCAATTAATTCTTCTATTTGTCGTTTGAGTATTATTAATCACTGCATTTTCAGCAAATTGAAAATTAGGAATTGTTGCAAGAGATTTATCAAATCTTCTCACTACAGTTGATCTAAAACCTATACTTTCTACTGTTCCTTCAATTACTCCATCTACGTAAATCCAATCACCAACTTGAAATCTTCTCTCGACTAAAACTAATATACCTGAAATCAAATTTTTAAATAAATCCTGAGCTCCTAATGCAACTGCTACACCAAATAAACCTAAACCAGCAATAATGGGGCCAATTTTTATTCCCCAAAGTTCTAGTACTGCTGCAGCTCCTAAAATAAAAATCAAAACCTTTATGGCTTTTATAATCCAGTTGATTAAATCTTTTGAAAGAAGACCTCCAACGGATTTTATGACTACAGATAAGGGACCAATGATTTGATGGAATGTCCAAAATATTAAAATAGTTATTAAGGATCGATTAATAGTTTCTAAAAATTCTGCTGCTTGAGTTTCAACAGTTAAATAACTTGTAGAAACAAAAAATCCTAAAACAACTGGAAAGAACTTTGCTGGTCCTTCCATTGAAAAAACAAGAGAGTTGTCAAAATTATTCGTAGATTTTGAGACGTAATTTTCTAATCTTTTAACTACGAACTTGGAAAAAACACCCCTCAAAAATAAAAAAAATAAAAAAATTAGTAATGCAATTATTATTTCTGAAATATTTATTCCTGAAATACCTTTATTCCATACATCAAAAAATAAATTTTTAAAATTTTGCAATACTTCCATATTTTTAATTTTTCAATTTTTCTAACTCTTCACCTGGTAGGAAAACCTCCAATTTTTTCCAACCTGAATTTTTAAATACACTTAAAACTTTTTCACTTATACATAATACTCTAGACTCTGTCATCAGACCATTAAGAGAATATTTTTTTACTATTTCAATAAAGCTCTCAGCGCTTCTTTTAGAGTAAATAAAAATTATGTCAGGAGGATGTTTTTTGATTATTTTGTTATTTTCTTCATTAAGATCGGTAATTTTTTCAGAAGTGTAGTTAACAATTTTATCTACCTGAAATCCCTCGTTTTTAAGTTCGATATCTAAATTTGATGAAATGTAATCCCCACAAAAATAAGCAATAGATTTTTTTTTATCGATTTGATCTGAATTTAAAATTATATTCTTTAAAGCGTTTACAGTTCCTCCTGCAGAAATTGTATTACTATATCCCTTTTGTCTTACAATTTTCTCAGTAATCGCACCGACGCAAAAACATATTTTATTATTATCTTGATTGTTTAACTTTAAATTTCTTATAGCGTTTGCACTTGTAAAAATAAATGCATCATATTTTTTTGCATCTACCGAACTAACTTTTGCTGCTGAAATTTTTAAGGTTGGGATATGATAAATCTTATGTCCAATAGAGAAAAGCTTTTCCATTAAATCTTCAGTGTCTATAAGAGGTCTTGTAATTAAAATATTCATTTTTTTTTAAATTCGGATCCTGCTAATTTTAATAATTCTTCTCCTACTGATTTCCCAATTTTTACTGCTTCACTAATTCCACCTGATAATTCATACTCATAACTTTTCGATCCAATATCTGAAAATAATTGTGCTCTTAATTTAAGATTTTTATTTTCTATCAATGCCAAACCCCCCACTGCTGTCTCACAATTACCTCCGATAGCTTTGAGCATTGCACGTTCAGATTTTGCGCATACTTCAGTATCTTGATCGTTAATGTTTTTTAAAATTTTTTTAATTGCATCATCATTTTTATTGCATTGGACAGCTATTACGCCTTGTCCCGCTGCAGGTAAAACTTCTTCCACTTTAAACGATAAGCTTATCTTATTTTCTAAATTTAAACTTTTAATTCCTGCAGCAGCCAAAATTATTCCATCTAATTTACCTTCTTCTAGTTTTTTAATCCTGGTATCAATATTTCCTCTCATGTTTAATACTGAAATATTTTTGTTTATTTTTTTAAGTTGAAGCTCTCTTCTTCTTGAACTTGAGCCAATAACTATTTTTCTCTTTAGATCGTCTGAACTTTTAATTGTATTGCTGATAATTACATCTCTATAATCGTTTCTCTTTATATACGCTCCAATCATAAGGGCTCTATGTTCAATGGACTCCATATCTTTTAAAGAATGGACAGCTATATCTATTTCTTTTTTTAAAAGATTTTCCTCGATTTCTTTACAGAAAAGATTTTTACCACCTATTTCGGATAATTTTGTATTTTGATGAATATCACCAGAAGTTTTAATAGCTTTAAAATTTATATCTTCTTCTTTTAAATCTTTATTTTTTTGAATAAGAAGCTTTTTTACTTTTTTCACATAAGCTTTTGATAGCTCACTTCCTCTTGCTCCGATTGTAATTTTAGTCATTAACTGATTATATATTTGATAGAACTAAATTATACTATTTAAAATTAAAACAGATAATGGCAAAAAAAATAACTTTTCTAGGGATTGAAACAAGCTGCGATGAAACAGCCGCAGCAGTTATTAGAGAAAATGACAAAGGAACTGCTGACATTTTATCTAACATAGTTTCTAGTCAAATAGAGGAACATAAGAAATTTGGTGGTGTTGTACCTGAATTAGCGGCTAGAGCGCACTTAGAAAATATCGAGTACATTATTAATGCAGCTTTAAAAGAAAGTAAAATTTCTATTAATGAATTAGATGGTGTTGCGGCTACTGCCGGGCCTGGTTTGATAGTTTGTTTGACTGTTGGTTTAAATATTGGGAAATCAATCGCTGCATTTTCTAATAAACCCTTTATAGGAGTAAATCATTTGGAAGGACATGCGTTAAGTCCTGGCTTGGAAAGAAAAATTAAATTTCCTTATTTATTATTATTAATTTCAGGGGGGCATACACAGTTTCTAATAGTTAAAGATGTAAATGATTATGAACAATTAGGAACAACAATCGATGATGCTTTAGGAGAAGCATTTGATAAAACAGCAAAAATGTTAGACCTGGGTTACCCTGGTGGGCCAAATGTTGAAAAATTTTCGAAATTAGGAGACAAAAACTTTTTTAAACTACCTGAGCCAATAATAAATAAAGCAGGTTGTAACTTGTCGTTTGCTGGTCTTAAGACTGCAGTTCTAAGAGAGTCAAAAAAAATCAATGGGGAAGATGAGTTAAAATATAATTTGGCGGCTTCTTTTCAAAATACAATTAATAAAATTCTTTATAAAAAAACTAAAGTTGCTGTTGAAATGTTCAGAAAAAAAACAAAAAAAGAAGATTTTCAATTTATAGTAGCTGGAGGCGTTGCGGCTAACGAAACTATCAGAAAAAATTTATCATTTTTATCTAATGAAATGGGTTTTAAAACTATTTATCCAGATATAAAGTTTTGTGGTGACAACGCAGCTATGATTGCGTGGGCAGGTATACAAAGATTTAAAAAAAATATGATTGATAATGTAAATATATCAGCAAAATCAAGATGGCCTCTTGATGAAAATGCACCTTATATGAAAGGACCTGGATTAAAATTATAATAATTGAAAATATAATTATGAAAATAGTTACTCTAATACCAAGCGCAACTGAAATAGTTGCTTTTTTAGGTCAAAAGGAATCAATTGTAGGAAGATCTCACGAATGTGATTTTCCAGGGGATTTATCTAAAATTATAAAGCTTACCGAGCCAAAAATAAACGTTGAGGGAACCAGTGGTGAAATTCACAAACAAATAAAACTTATATTAGAAAAATCTCTTTCAGTTTACAAAGTTCATGTAGATGAGTTAAAGAGGTTAAATCCAGATTTTATTGTTACTCAGTCACACTGTGAGGTTTGCGCAGTAAGTTTTTCAGAGGTAGAAAATATTACTAAAGAACACCTAGGAAAAAATACAAAAATAATTTCTTTGCAACCTAACAAGTTACAAGAAGTCTTCGACGACATCAGGCGAGTAGCTAAAAGCCTAAACATTGATAATAATCATAATAATGAATTAATTAATAATTTAGGAATTAGATTAGACGATATTAAAAAAAAAACACAAAAACTAAAAAAACCTAAAATTTTATGCGTGGAGTGGATAGACCCGCTTATGGCTGCTGGAAATTGGATCCCAGAAATGACCAATATAGCTGGAGGTGAAGATATTCTTGGCAAAATTGGAGTAGACTCGCATTGGATAAAATTTGAAGATATACAAAGTCAAGATCCCGACTTCATAGTTTTTATACCTTGTGGATACAATCTACATAAAACAAACGATGAGGTGAAAAAATTATTTAACAAAAATAATTCTTGGAAAAAATTAAAAGCTTTTAAAAACAAAAATATATATGTGACTGATGGTAATCAATATTTCAATAGACCCGGGCCAAGATTAATTGACTCCGTGGAGATATTGGCTGAAATATTTCACTCTAATAAATTTAATTTTGGACACAAAAACAAAGGATGGATCAATTTTTTTGATAAGAAATAGATTTAGTGTGCAATAAATAAAAGGATAAATAATTTGATGCAATATTGGCTGATGAAATCCGAACCTGACGTTTGGTCAATTGAACAACAAAAAAAAGCTGGAAAAAAAGGAGCAGCTTGGGATGGTGTTAGAAACTATCAAGCAGCTAATAATTTAAAATCAATGAAAATGGGTGATTTATGTTTTTTTTATCATTCAAATATTGGAAAAGAAATTGTTGGCATTGTAAAAGTAATTAAAGAGGCATTTATTGATAAAACTGATAAAAAAAAAAGATTTGTAGCCGTCCAGGTTAGGTTCCAAGAGTATCTAAAATACCCTGTATCGCTTGAAAAAATTAAAAAAACTAAGACTATTTCTCACTTACCACTTATTAAACAGAGTAGATTATCGGTGATGCCGATTGATTTTAAAAGCTGGAAAATTATTTATAAGATGGGTAAAATAAAAAATAATTAGGAGAAATTGTGGCCAAAAGAAAAAAAAAGAGAAAAAAATCAAAAAAGACTAAGAAGACTAAACGAAAAAAGTCTAAAAAAATTATTAGATTTAGAAAAAAGTCAAGAAAAGTAAAAAAGACTAAAAAATCAAGACCAAAAAAAAGGAAAAAATCAAAATCTAAATCAAAACCAAGAAAGTTTAATTTTAAGGCACCAAAACTTCTAGAGGATGGTGATGGAAAATCGTTAATTAAAGTTTCAGATAGTTGGGCCAATCATGCATATGTGAATGAGTCTAAATATAAGAAGAAATATAAGCTTTCAATCAAAGATAATGATAAATTTTGGGCTAAAGAGGGAAAAAGAATCACTTGGATAAAAAAATATTCAAAAATTAAAGATGTTAAATATAGTAAGGATGAAGTTAAAATTAAATGGTTCTATGATGGAACGTTAAACGCCTCCGCTAATTGTATTGATAGACACCTTAAAAAAAATTCAAGCAAAACTGCAATAATCTGGGTAGGCGATGATCCAGCTGATACAAAAAAGATATCTTACAAGGAACTTCATCAAAATGTTTGTAAGGCAGCGAATGGTCTAAAAAATCTTGGAGTTCAAAAAGGTGATCGAGTTACAATTTACTTAACGATGATACCTGAGCTAGCTTATATTATGCTTGCTTGTGCGAGGATTGGAGCTGTTCACTCAATTATATTTGGAGGTTTTTCCCCAGACTCCATTGCAACAAGAATAACTGATTGTGAGTCTGAATATCTAATTACTGCGGATGAAGGTGTTAGAGGAGGAAAAATAATTCCTTTAAAGAAAATAGCAGATGAGGCTTTGGATCAATGTCCAAATGTGAAGAAGTGTGTTGTAGTGGAAAGGACAGGCAATCAAGTAAATTGGAATGAAGAAAGAGATGTTTCGTATAAAAAACTTATTTCTTCAGTTCCAACAAAATGTGATCCTGAAGAGATGAACGCTGAAGATCCATTATTTATTTTATATACATCGGGATCAACTGGAAAACCAAAAGGAGTTCTGCATACAACAGGTGGGTATATGGTTTATGCTTCAATGACACATCAATATATTTTTGATTATAAGCCAAACGATATCTATTGGTGTACAGCAGATATTGGCTGGGTAACTGGTCACAGTTATATTATTTACGGTCCACTATCTAACGGTGCAACTACCATAATGTTTGAGGGAGTTCCGAATTATCCTGATAATTCAAGATGGTGGCAAATCGTTGATAAACATAAAGTAAATATTTTTTACACTGCTCCAACGGCTATTCGTGCTTTAATGAGAGAAGGAGATGGACCAGTTAAAAAGACAAGCAGAAAATCTCTGAAATTATTAGGTACAGTTGGAGAACCTATAAATCCTGAGGCCTGGATGTGGTATTACAAAACAGTAGGTGAATCTAGATGTCCTATAGTTGATACTTGGTGGCAAACAGAAACAGGGGGGATATTAATAGCTCCACAACCTGGTGCTATCGATTTAAAACCAGGTTCAGCAACTAAACCATTTTACGGAATTAAGCCTGTTTTAGTGGACAAAGATGGGAAGATAATTAAGGGTGAAGGTCAAGGAAGACTTTGTATGGCTAGTTCTTGGCCAGGACAAATGAGAACTGTTTACGGTGACCACCAAAGATTTATCGATACTTATTTTTCTCAATTTGATGGAAAGTATTTTACCGGTGATGGGTGTAGAAGAGATAAAGATGGTTATTATTGGATAACGGGAAGAGTTGATGATGTGATTATAGTTTCTGGCCACAATCTTGGAACCGCAGAAATTGAAAGTGCTTTTGTCGCTCACCCCAAAGTCGCTGAAGCTGCAGTTGTTGGCTTCCCACACAGCATTAAGGGAAATGGATTATACTGTTACGTTACCTTAAATGCAGGTGAAAATCCCACAGGTGATTTAGAAAGAGATTTAAAACAATGGGTAAGAAAACAAATTGGACCTATTTGTTATCCTGATGTTATTCAATTTGCTCCTGGTCTGCCAAAAACAAGATCTGGTAAAATTATGAGAAGAATTTTAAGAAAAATTGCAGCCAATGAACCTGATAATCTAGGGGACACTACAACTTTAGCTGACCCAAGCGTTGTAACTTCATTAGTTGAAAATAGACAAAATAGAGATTAATTAAAATTTAAATTTTTTGTTAATTTTTTAAATTCATCTATTTTTAAATTCCATTTTAATTTCATTGAATTTAGAACTATTTCTTTATCTAAAATTTTTAATTCATCTGCTATTGGCGCCCAGTTATAAAGCGCCATACAACTTTCTTTAAATGGATTATCCAGATAATATTTTTGAAAGTCTATGTTTTCATATCGATTTAAAAATTCTTGCTTAGCTTTTAAATGCACTTCATCATTTAAACCATTCGCTTTTTCTTTTTCTATAATATCTAAATAGATCTTTTTACAATCATTTTCTTTTAAATTTTTTTCGCTTATTAAGTAAGAAAAAGTGTAAAAAGCGCAATCAGCTATTGCGATCATATAAATATTCCATTTTGCAATATTGATCGATTTAGAGAAAACCTCATCCTCAACCATTGCAGTATATTTGACGCCGATCCTAGTTTTTAAATATCCATATAAAGTAGTTTGGGTAACATGAGCTGATCTTTGTTGAATAAATTTTTGCAGGTCGCTTTTAGATTTTATGCTTTTAAAATAACTCGTTACTTTTTCTACGGGAAATAGGTACTCACCCATTGTTTTGATAGTTATTCTCAATTTTTCAAGATTCAATTTCACGTTGTATTTTAAAAACCCTTATTTTACTTAACTTATAGCATTTCAAATTGGTTTTAGGGTCCTTTTTTCACTTTAAATTAAACTCATAATGGGTAAGGTTTCCCAAAACTAATAATACTTTTTACGTAAAAAGTTAAAAAATAATAGGGGGAAATATGTCAAATAAAGACGCATATTGGAATAAGACCAAAAACCATATGATAGTAACATTGGTTCTTTGGGCTTTCTTCTCATTAGTGATCTTCATGTTTGGTTCAGAACTGAACACGATGTCTTTTCTTGGCTATCCATTAGCATATTACATGACAGCGCAAGGTTCACTTCTTGCCTTTGTGATAATTTTGTTTTGGACTGCAAATAAACAAGAAAAAATCGACGAAGAACATGGTTTCTCAGAAAGAGAGGATGACTAATGTTTAAAGGAGATTTTATAAAAAACCTTCCTAAAATATACGGGACCTACACAGGTGGTTTCATAGTATTCATCATTTTGATGGCTATTGCGGAACAAGCTGGTGTGTCAGCTAAAAACATCGGAGTGATGTTTGTGGCTTTCACGGTTTTGATTTATGCCTTAATCGGTTATTTATCACGAACCATACAAGTAGATGCCTACTATGTTGCAGGAAGACAAGTGCCTACCGTATTTAACGGGATGGCAACAGCAGCTGACTGGATGTCAGGTGCTTCATTCGTAGCCTTAGCGGGTGGAGTTTACTTTGGCGGCTATACTTACATGGCCTTCTTAGTAGGTTGGACAGGTGGATACGTACTTGTTGCAACTTTAATGGCTCCGTACCTAAGAAAATTTGGATGTTACACAGTTCCTGATTTTATCGGAACACGATACGGTGGTAATCTCGTAAGAGCTTGCGCAGTATTCGTGCTTTTCATAGCATCATTTACTTATGTAACAGCACAAATTAACGCTACGGGTACAATTGCTTCTAGAGCTCTTGGAATTCCGTTTGAAGCAGGTGTATGGGTTGGGTTAATAAGTATCCTTATCTGTTCAATGCTTGGTGGAATGAGAGCCGTAACTTGGACTCAGGTTGCTCAGTACATTGTATTAATCATCGCTTACCTGATACCAGTATTCTGGATCAGTTCTAATGTTGGTGGAGGAATTTTCCCTCACTTAATGTTAGGTGATGAAGTTGCAAGACTAGGTGAACTTGAACAACAATTTGGACTAGTTAAAAACAGCGCCGCAGATATGAAAGCAGCTGGAGTACCAGGAGGATTGAAATACATCTCTGGATCTCACTCTGGAGTACCTGAAGGTGGAATGGCTGTCTGGAAATACTTATCGTTAGCGATTTGTATGATGGTAGGAACTGCATCGTTACCTCATATCTTAATGAGATACTTTACAACTCCTTCTGTAAGAGCAGCGAGAAAATCAGTAGCTTGGTCGCTATTCTTTATTTTCTTACTTTACTCTTCAGCGCCTATGTTAGCGACATTGTCTAAGTTGGCATTAATGGATCCAAATCTACCAACTGGAATTATTGGAAAATCTATTTCTGAAGTTCAGTCAATAGAGTGGGTACAAAGATGGTCTGAAGTTAAACAAGTATTTATCGCAGACTTTAATGGCGACGGTATACTTCAGTTGAACGAATGGTTCATGAGAGGTGACGTTGTAGTATTAGCTACTCCAGAAGTAGCGGGACTACCGTTCGTAATCTCTGGACTAGTGTTTGCTGGTGGTATGGCTGCTGCCATGTCAACTGCTGACGGTCTTGTTTTAGCGATATCAAATGCTTTATCTCATGATATTTACTACAAAATCATAGATCCAAAAGCTGATACAGCTAAAAGACTTTTAGTTGCTCGTGTACTTTTAGTAATAATCGGAGCTGCTGGTGCTTACATAGCCTCTTTCAGGCTAACAAGTATCTTAGGTTCGGTTGCTTGGGCATTCGACTTTGCAATGTCAGGCTTATTCTTCCCACTTGTACTTGGTGTATGGTGGAAGAGAGCTACTAGAGCTGGTGCAATCGCCGGTATAGTATCGGGAATTGCTTCTGGAACATTATACTTATTGTGGGTGTTCCCGAAATTCTCTGTACCATTATTCGGAGGTGTAAATACTCCATTCTTAGGTATCGACCACTTAAGATTTGGTTTAATCGGTGCACCAATTTGTTTAATTGTGATGGTGGTAGTCAGTTTAATGACTAAAGAACCAAGTCCAGCTACTCAAAAAATGGTAGACGATACAAGAATACCTACAGGTAAGGCTATTCTTGGTAAGCAACACTAATAAATAATTATTTAAAATTAAAAGGGGCGATTTTTTCGCCCCTTTTTTTTTACCTTAATCATGATACTTTAAAGATATGATACCTACTTGGGCAATTGTCTTAGATTATATATTAGGAACAATTATGTGGACCTTAATCGGCCGTGCATTCATGAACATTTTTCAAAGGGAAGACTCAACTTTTTTCTTTATGAGAGTTTTTGTAAAATATACCAACCCAATTATCAATTTGTTTAAATTTATAACTCCCAGTTTTCTTTTTGGACCGTTTATAGCTCTTTATGTTGCTTGGTTTTTCTACTTATTCAGATTTTATGCTATGCCTTATATTTTAGGTTATGATGTCTGGGGAATGTTAGCATTTCCACTTGAAAGTGATTTTTCAAGACAACTTTATCAGTTATTCAACTAATACCTTAATTTTTTTGACAAAGTTTTAGTTTAAAATATAAATAATTTATGAGTGGTATTATAAAAATTTCTCCTTCAATTCTTTCTGCTGATTTCAGCAAACTAGGTGACGAGGTTATTTCGTTAGAGAAAGCTGGAGCAGATTATATACATATTGATGTTATGGACGGTCATTTTGTTCCAAATTTAACTATAGGCCCTGAAGTGGTAAAAAAACTCAGGCCCCTTACAAAAAAGACATTTGATGTTCACTTGATGATATCACCGGTCGATAATTTTATAAAAGATTTTGCAAAAGCAGGTGCAGATATAATTACGTTCCATCCTGAGGCAACTTCAGATGTTTCTAACACAATAAAATTGATTAGAAATCAAAATAAAAAAGTTGGAATTTCGCTCAAACCAAAATCAAAGATTGACCTGGTAAAAGATTATTTAGATCAAATTGATCTGGTATTAATTATGAGTGTTGAACCTGGATTTGGTGGTCAAAAATTTATGCCAGAAGTCTTAGAGAAAACAAAAACAGTTAGAGATTTGATCAATAAGCAAAATTTAAAAGTAGATGTTGAGATTGATGGTGGAATTAATTTTGAAAATTGTTCGAAAGCAAAAAATGCTGGAGCAAACATACTTGTATCCGGGTCTACTATTTTTAACGAAAATAAAGGTGACCTAAAAAAAAATATAGAAATTCTCAGAAACAATTAATAAATGTTTGGCCTGAAAAGTGTCTATTTTTATTTTATAGCATACCAAATAACTCTAGTTAAATTTTTCAAGAAGTTATATTTTTTATCTAAAAACTATAATAAATCTTTAAAGTCTAAGACCCCCCAACAAGTTTATTATAATCCGAATCCTTTTTTATTATCTATTATTACCTCATACAGCAACCAATCTTTTAAGATTAGTGATATTGATCCAAATATTTTTTGGCTTGAAGATAAAAAAAAAGATTTAGATGAAATGCATAATTTTTTTTGGCTTAATTTAATAGACAGAAAAACTGATAATAAAAAATTAAAAAAAATTATCTATGTTTGGATATTGAAAAATTCAAAGTATAGACAAGGAATATGGGAAACTTCAACTTTGAGTGCAAGGATTATAAGTTGGATTTTAAATATAGATATTATTTTAAATAATAGCACTTTTGATTTTAGAAAGAGTTTTTTAAATTGTATTATAAGTCAAACTAACCACCTAAAAAAAAACATAAGATTTGAGAAAAATTTTAATAAGAAAATTGAGATTTTAACTGCTATTATTTTAACTGGCTTGGTGTTTAAAGAATATGAGGAAAATTTTGATATTGGAATTAGGGAGTTAGAGTCTCTCGTAAAAGTTTTTTTTGACAATAATGGTTTTCCTTTATCAAGAAATCCTGAGGATCTATTTTTTTTCTCTAAATATTTTATATTCTGTAGAGAAATAATCAAAGATAGCCAGAGATATCTACCTGAGTTTCTAGAAGATATTGTCGAAAAAAATCTTAACTGTATTCATTTCATAAAGACACCAAATGATCGACTACCTTTATTTAATGGGGCAACATCATTGGGTTTAGATCAAATTAAGAAATATTTAGATAATTTTAAACCAAATATAAAAGATAATAACCTTGGTGGTTTGTTTAAAATAAAACATAAGAATCATTTTTTACTTTTTGATATTGATAAACCTCCTCAAAAAAAATTTTCAAAATCTTATCAGTCAGGGCCTTTATCTTTTGAATATTTTTTAGATGGCATAAAAATAATAACTAATTCTGGATTTGGATGTCTTATCTCAAAGAAAGCAGAATTACTAAGCAGACTTACTGCATGTCAATCAACTTTATCAATCAATGATACTTCAATAACAAAATTTGAAAAGAATGAAATGATTAGTAAAATTTTTGGTAACTCAATTCAAGATAGTTTTAAATCTTTTGATATTTCGCCTATAAATGAAAATCATCTTATAGGATGTTCTGCTTCAAATAATGGATACGAAAAAAGCTTTGGTTGTTCTCACAAAAGAGAAATATACTTAGATAAAGAAAATAATTATATCAAAGGTACCGATCATATTTTTAAAGTAAAAGACGGTTATCCAATTAGATATGCTTTTCGATTTCATATTAACCCTGAACTAAATGTTGTTAAAACTATGAGTGGAAATAGTGCTTTAATTCAAATTTCTAAAAATAAATCTCTCATCTTTAAAATTAATGATGAAAATTTAGAGATAGAAAAAAGTATATATTTAGGAGAAAAAAAAATAATAGATAGTGCTTGTATAACAATTAGTGGTAATTTAGTTAATAAAAATAAAATCTTTAATTGGGAAATTAGGAAAAGTATTTAAATATGAATTTAAAAGTCAAAACCGCTTTAATATCAGTTTCAGACAAAGAAAATTTAGTTTCATTACTTAAAATTTTAAAAAAGTTTAAAATAAACATCATAAGTTCTGGTGGCACTTACAGTTCTATAAAAAAATTAGGCTACAAGTGTACTGAAATATCAAAATATACTGGATTTAAAGAAATGTTAGATGGAAGAGTAAAAACTCTTCATCCTAAAATACATGCTGGCATTCTCCATGATAGACAAAATAAAAAACATAAAACTGAAATGTCTCAACAAAATTTTCCAGCAATTGATCTTATCGTAGTAAATTTTTATCCATTTCAAAAAATAGTTACAAATACGAAGAATCCAAAACAAATAATTGAAAATATAGATATAGGCGGTCCAACTATGGTAAGAGCTGCCGCAAAAAATTTTAATAACGTAACAATAGTGACCAATAAAAATGATTATATATTGTTAATTAAAGAATTAAAAAAACTAAATGGGAAGACATCTTTAAAATTCAGAGAGCTAATGTCCTCTAAAGCATTTGGATTAACAGCATACTACGATTCTATGATCGCAAATTGGTTTAATACTAAACTCGATATTCATTTTCCAGAGAGAAAAACGATTTTTGGAAGAAGATTGCAAAAATTAAGATATGGGGAAAATCCTCACCAACAAAGCTCATTATACGTCAATGATTATAATGATAAACAACTTGGATTTAATCAAATTCACGGAAAAATGCTTAGTTACAATAATTACAGTGATATGTTTGCATCTTTAGAAATATTAAACTCTTTAAAGAAAAACTCAGGCACTGTAATAATTAAACATGCAAATCCATGTGGGGTTTCTGAAAATAAAATACCAATAGTTTCTTTTAAAAATGCTTTCGCTTCAGATCCAATAAGTGCTTTTGGAGGTATTATTGCGTGTAATTATAAAATTAATAAAAAAATTGCTACAGAAATAAGCAAAAATTTCTTAGAAGTTTTGCTTGCTAAAGGTTTTGATAAAGAATCTTTAAAAATATTAAAAAGAAAAAAAAATTTACGGATAATTGATATTTCTAACTTTAAAATCAAAAATATTACCTCAGTAAAATCGTTTGACAGAACATTCTTGATACAATCAAAAAATAATGTTGTTATAGATAAGAGAAAATTAAAGTGCGTTACTAAGTTGAAGCCTAGTAAAAAAGAATTGGCTGAAATTGAATTTGCTTTTAATGTTTCTAAGCACGTGAAGTCAAATGCAATAGTTTTGTGTAATAACTTTTCTACTATAGGCATTGGAGCTGGGCAACCTAGTAGATTAGATAGCTGTAAGATTGCAGTACAAAAAGCTAAACAATTTCAAATGTCAAAAATTAAAAATTCAATAGCCGCATCTGATGCTTTTTTTCCTTTTGCTGATGGAATAAATATTCTTATCAAAGCTGGTGTAAAAACAATAGTCCAACCTGGCGGATCAATCAGAGATAAGGAGGTTATTAATGCTGCTAATAAGGCAAAAGTTAGAATGCTTTTTACTGGAATAAGACACTTCAATCATTAATCAATTTTGTCTATTTTGGCAGCTAAAATGAAATCACTCTCTGCGAGCCCTTTAATAGCATGTGTAAATATTTTTACTTTACAGTAACCCCAGCCAAAAGAAATATCCGGATGATGATTTTCCATTTCAGCTATATTTCCGACTTTATTAACAAATATTTGACTTTCTTTGAAATTTTTAAAATTAAAATCTTTGATTAAATAGAAGCTTTTATCATCGTTACTTTTTACTTCCCATCCATCAACCTTTTTTAGATATTTATGTATTTCACTTGCATCAAAAGGCGGGATGCTCCCGTCGCATGCTACACATTTTTTTTTTGACAGATCGTTCATTTTTATTTCTTCAAATACATGGAGCGGGCAAAGGGGCTCGAACCCTCGACCTTCTCGTTGGCAACGAGACGCTCTACCACTGAGCTATGCCCGCAATTTTTCAAGTATAGTACACACTCTTATCAATGGTCAACCATTATAAAATGCCGCTACCTTCAAGTAAATTTTTTTTATATAATAAACTTATGAAAAAATTTCCAGAAGTTATTCCAGTTTTCCCGTTGAATGGGGTGATATATTTTCCTAAAACAAACCTTCCACTTAATATCTTTGAGCAAAGATACTTAAACTTAGTTAACGATGCTTATGATAAAAATAAATTAATGGGCATGGTACAATCTAAAAAAAAAGATAACGAAGTTTATGATGTTGGATGTTTGGGTAAAATAAGCGACTATCAAAAAAGCAAAGATGGTAGAATTTTAATTAATTTAACAGGTATTTCTAGATTTAAGATACTTAAAGAAGTAACTGGTAAAAAGTTATATAGGGAGTTTAAAGTTGAATATAAAGATTTTGATATTGATATGAATGATAGTCAAATCAATATAAACTCTGATACTTTAATAGAAAAAGCTAAAATTTTTTTTAAAAGAAATGGTCTTCTTCTTAACTGGAGAGAATTTGAAAAATTAAATCACACGCAAAAAATAAATACGTTATCAATGATCGCGCCT
>CACOYX010000011.1 GCA_902631535.1 uncultured Pelagibacteraceae bacterium | reverse complement strand
CTCTTTACGAAGCTTTGAGCACCGGAAACGAAGTAATATGCATTCCAACAACAAAATTTCAAAAAAATATAACAAAACATTTAGCGAAATTTTGCAACTTCTTTACATTAAATAATATTAATAAAATTCCATTTTTTTTGAATAAAAAAATTGATACTAAATATAATAAAGATATTTTAGATGGGTTTGGGGCAGAAAGAATAGCAAATTTAATAGTAGAAAAAAAAGTCGAACCAAAATTAAAAAAATTAGAAAAAAAAGATCACTTAAGTCTGTACAATTTAAGAACAGATTTTATAACTCAAAGAAATTCAATAATCCAAAAAAAATTTGATTTTAATGCGCATAGAAAATTTTTAAGAAAAAGTTTCAACAAGAGTTATTGGTTTACTTATAAATTCAAAAAGAACTTTATTGGCCATGTCAGGTTGGATAAAAAAAGTAACTGTTATGAAATTGATTATGGGATAAGTAGTCCCTACAGAAGTAAAGGACTATCATTGAAAATATTAAAAAAAACACTTAATCAAAAAAATTTTCTTAATAAAAATTTTTTTGCAAAAGTAAAAAAAACAAATAAGTATTCAAATAGAAACTTTAAAAAAATGGGTTTTTCATTAATCCATCAACAGGGAAAATTCAATATTTTCAAAAAAAATGCTTAGAAATAAATTTATAATAAGAAATAAAATTATTACAAAAAAAAGTAAAACTTTTGTAATTAGTGAAATTGGTATTAACCATGAAGGAAGTTTTGAAAAATGCGTTAAAATGATACAACTTTCTAAAAAGGCAGGTGCAGATGCCATAAAATTACAAACTATTGATCCTGATCTTAGTTACGCCAAAGATACGAACTCTTACAAAGAATTTTTAAAAACTAATTTTGAAAATGAACAGTTATTCAAGTTGATCAAATTAACAAAAAAAATTGGATTGATTTTTATTTCTACCCCAGGGTCTTTTGAAGAGGTAGATAAGTTAAAAAAATTTAAAAGTGACGCAATTAAAATATCTTCAGGTCAAATGACCAACTATCCTTTAATCTCATACGCTGCAAAAAAAAAGTTACCTCTAATTATTTCAACTGGGATGGCATACCAAAATGAGATAAAAGAAGCATTAAATTCAAGCGGGAAAAATAAAAACTTAGCTTTATTAAAATGCACTTCTTTATATCCAGCTCCTGATCAAGACATCAATTTACGCTCAATTGAAACCTTAAAAAAAAAATTTAAATGTATAGTTGGATTTTCAGACCATACAAAAGATCATGTTTCTTGTTTAGCTGCTGTAACTATGGGTGCCAAAATAATTGAAAAACATTTTACATTAAATTCTAAGTTAAAAGGTAAAGATCATCATATTTCTTTAGAGCCTTCTGCCTTTAAATCGATGGTTGAAAAAATTAGAAGAGTTGAAAAAATGCTTGGAACAAATGAGATTGGACCTGTAAAAAACGAAAAAAAAAATAGAAGAAGTTATCATAGATATATTGTTGCAAGGAAAATAATTAATAAAGGAGAGAAGTTTAATAAACATAATATATCAATAAAAAGACTAAAAAATTCTACATCTAATAATCTAGAGCCAAAATTTTACAACTATCTATTAAAAAAATATTCAAATAAAACAATACAAAAAAATGATGCTATTAAAAAAAATGAAATTAAAAAAAAAAATTAATATTTTGATTACTTGTGTTGGAGGCGAACTTTCTCCAACTAGTATTAATTTTTTAAAAAAAAACTCATCATATAATATTAAAGTAATAGGCACCGATTTAAGCAGCAAAGCAATTGGGAAGCATTTTTGTGATAAATTTTACAAGGTACCAAAATCAAGTTCGAAAAATTATGTTAAACATATATTAAAAATTGCTACTAAAAATAAAATAAATATAATTATTCCCACATCTGATGAAGAGTCGCTTGCTTTGTCTAAAGAAAAGGATGTCTTTATAAAGAAAAAAATTTACCTATTAAGTTCAAAATATCAGACATTAAAGATTTTTTCAAATAAAGAGGAAACTTATAATGCCTTATCAAAATTAGGAATCGATAAAACAAGATTTGTTTCAATTAAAAATAAAAAATTATTTATGTCTTTTTTTGAGAAAAAAAGAAACAATTTGGTTGTTAAACCAGCAGTTTCAAGAGGAGGAAGAGGAATATTTGTTATTAAAAATATTAAAAAAGAGAAAGTTGTCAATTTTGGAAGAGAAGTACATCTAAATATTAAAACCTTTAAAAAAAAATATTTAGATAAAATTAAAATTTTTCCTCAAATTGTGTCTGAAATTTATAAACCACCAGTCTATGACTTAGATGTTTTATCTTATAAGGGAGAATTAAAAAAAATAATTTTAAGGAAAAGAATAATAAGTGAGGAGCCTAACTCCGGCCATGAATTTTGCGCTGTGCCAAAAAATTTGACTAAAAAAATAAAGATATTATGCAAAAAACTTGATCTTAATGCCCTACATGATGTCGATCTAATGAAGAACAATGCTGGAGAATTTAAGATTTTAGAGGTAAATCCAAGACCTAGCGGAAGTGTTGCTGTAACATGTGTTGCTGGAATAAACTTATTTAGTGATGTAATTAAAATGTACTTAAATAAAAAATTAAAGACGCAAATTGGAATTAAAAATAAAAATATTAAAATTATACCATTCAAAAATTTAATAAAAAAAAATTAAAAAATATCAATCTTATTATAATTTCAAAAATATAATTTTATAAATTTGTAGAGAAAACATGTGTGGTATCGTTGGTATATACAGCCTAAATAATACAAAAATTCCGAATTTAAAGTCAAGGCTCAAGAAGATGATAGAGTTAATCAATTATAGAGGCCCAGACTATACAGGGTATTATATAAATGACACTTCGTCCTTTGGAATGGCCAATAATCAACTTTCTATTGTTTCACCAAATAAAAAAATCAAGCTACCTCTGACGTATGATGGTAGTACTTTTTTAAGTTTTAATGGTGAAATTTATAATTTCTTAGATTTAAAAGATAAATATAAAATCGAAGATAAAAAGTTTATTTATAAAACTGATACTGAAATTCTTTACCATTTTTTAAATAACAAATCTAAAAATTTTTCTGACTTAAATGGAGCATGGGTTTTTGCACATTATGATAAAAATAAACATGTTCTTCAATTAGGAAGAGATACTTTAGGAGAAAGAAATTTATATTATTATATTAATAAAAATGAATTAATCTTTTCATCTGAAATCAGACCTATATTTAAAGCTAATCAAATAAAATTTTCTATTGATAATGTTGGCTTACAAGATATGTGGAAATATTATTCTTGCAGAGACAACAAAACTATAATTCAAGATTGTTTTAAATTAACACCGGGTAAATTAAAAGTTTTCGACTATAAAAATAAAAAAATTGGAATTAGTAAAGAAATTGAATTACCAATTTTAGAGATAGACAAATATTCTGATTTTTTTTTAAAAAGCACAAATGATGAAATTCTACAAAAATTTAAAGATATACTGTTTGAAGAGATAAACTTGAGATTTCCTAAATTAGTAGATTTATACTCATCTTTAAGTGGCGGAATAGATAGCAGTTTTATGAATTTAATTTTGAGTAAAAATGAAGAACTTAATACACTTTATGCTATCAGTTCTGAATTCAATTCAGAAAAAAGAAAAGAAGTGAATATTTCAGAATTACAATTAAGTAGATTAGTTTCAAAAGAAATTAATTCTCGGCACACAATAGTGGATTTAAGAGAAAAGTGTTATTCAGAAGCTTTGAGAGTGTCTAAAAATACTCTAGAAACATTAGATCCAAGTATATTAAATTTTTCAATGTTAGCAAAAAAAATTAATAACTTTGGAACTAAGGTGGTTTTTGCATCTGATGGACCCGATGAGTTCTTATGCGGTTATCATCGTGACATTTTAAATTATTATAACAATAAAAAAGAATTCCAAAAAATTCCTCAACACAAAATTTTAAAAGATAAAAACTTCTATAAAAGAATTTTTCAAAAAGTAGAAAGGGACACAACTTTTTTTTCTGAACCTGATAAGAGATATAAAAAATATTTTAAAAAAATTGACTTGACACAATTTAAAGCATTAACGTATGCAACAAAATCATTACCAGAATTTATTAATATCAGAGCTGATAAAGGTTTTATGTTAAATTCAGTAGAAGTAAGACAACCTTATTTAAGTCAAAGGATAGTAGAATATCTTTGTGGTTTACCTAAAGAATTTAGATTGAATAAGAATAAAAAAATTGGAAAGGTTTTTTTGAGAAGTACTTTTGAAAAAAAAGTTCCACTAGTGGGAAAATTTCCAAAAGCAGGCTTTGGAAAAAACCTTATCTCAGATGATAAAGTTTATAAACAAATATCGAACCAAATCAACGAAACTATCAATGATAAAAAAGTTCTAGATAAAATGAACTTTAAAAAAGGTAGTCAAGAATTTTTTTTAAAAGAAAATTCTTCACAAAAAATGATGATTTTTAGCCTCATTAGATCAATAAATAATTTGTCTTAATAAATTTAAATGAAAAAAAAATTTATCGACATCAGAGATATCATCAATAGTCAACTAAATGTTAAAAATAAAAATATATTTATTGATTTAAAATTTACCTATCAAAAAGAACTAGCAAATAAAAAAATTTATTTAATTTCAGATTTAATAAATAGAGAAATTAAAAATAGACAAAGTAAAAAGTTTTGGAATGAAGTTTTATATTTCTGGAC
Organism: uncultured Pelagibacteraceae bacterium; assembly: GCA_902631535.1. Lineage (GTDB taxonomy): Bacteria > Pseudomonadota > Alphaproteobacteria > Pelagibacterales > Pelagibacteraceae > Pelagilacustribacter. Next base: position 12,117 of record CACOYX010000011.1, on the reverse strand, counting down.
AAATAGGATTGTTGGTGATTTTTGTAAATGTTACTTATTTTTTCAAAAAAACTTTAAGAAAAATAAAACTTATATAATTTATAACATCGACCCTAGTGAATTTGCTAATCACGACACGTCTTACACAGTAGATCCTGAAAAATTTATAATTTTTCTAGCAAGTGAATATATAAAACAAAAAAAATTTAATTTTATTATTAAAGAAAAATTTGTTGAAAAGCCGTTACAAAATAAATTTTCAAAATTTCATCTTAATGAAGTTTATTCAAAAAATAAAATTAAAAAGCTTCATTTTCTAATTTCTAAATTATTTTTTAAATTTTACAGGCCAAAAATTATATTTGATGATCTTATGATCAAATATTCTGATATGATTAAGTTGAATTTAGCTTTAGGACAGCTACCTCTTCAATGGTCAATTAGATACAACACTTTTAAAAATAAATATAATTTAGAAAAAAGAGTCTCATTAATTAATTCTATTAAAAGTAAAATTTTCTATGATAATTATTTAAATTCAATTTTAATAAAAATATTACCGAGCGGATATTTAGAAAATTTTGATGAAATAGTTGAGCATGTATTAAAAACATACCCTCTTAAATATAGTAGTTATATATCAGATAATATTAGTTCATTACCGTCAAAAAAAATTTTTATACAATTAATGAAAACAAAGGGAACAAAAATATTTATTATACAACATGGAGGAATGTACGGGTTTTTAGAAAATAAGATAGGCGAAATTTCCGAAAGATTAATGTCTAATAATTTTTTAACCTGGGGATGGAAAAGAACTAATAAAGATAAAATTTTTTTTTCCTTAAAATTTTTAAATTTACAAAAAAACTCAAAATCTACGGAAAATAATAATAAAATATTGATTTGTTCTAATTTAAGAACAAATTATTTTAATGTCATTACTGCTCAGCCAAGCTGTCCAAAAATTTGTGATGAGAATTCGGAAAATCTAAAAATTTTTTGTTCTTTTTTTAATAAAAAATTCAAAGAAGAAATTAATATAAGGTATTTAAAAAAGACTCAGAATAGTGGTTTTGAATTTAATGAAAAAAAATTTCCAAAATTTATCAAGTTCGACCATGCGAAAGATAAATTAAAAAACGTTTTATCACAATTCAAGCTAGTCGTTCATGATGGCTTGTACTCAACTGCGTTTTTGGAAACTTTATACTTAGATAAACCAACTTTAGCATTAATAAATCCAAAAGATATTAAAGATTATAGTTTTGAATTTAGAAAAGAAATTAACAATCTAAAAAATATTGGAATGATTCATACCAATGTAAAATCATTAAAAAAATTCCTTCTAAAAAATTATCTTTCAATTGATGATTGGTGGAAAAACGAAAAAGTAAAAAAAGTCTTAAAAAAATTTAAAAATACCTATTTAAGAAATTCTAAATCTTATGTTGAAGATTTTAATAAGCTTATTAATTAGTAACTTGTTATCAAATTTAAAAAAAATATAAACTTATTGTGAGAAGTTTTTAAAAATGAATTTTTCTAAAATTTCCTTGTATTTATCTAAATCTTTGAATAAAAGAAAAAATAATATTGTTTTATCTGGCGGAAAATCTTTAAAAAATTTTTATAAGTTTTTTTTAAAGTATGCTGAAAGAAATAAAATTAATCTTAATATTTTTCTTTCAGATGAAAGATGTTTAAATTTTCCAAATAAAAATCTTAATCAAAATTTATTTTCTAAGTTTAAAAATTTTGCACCTATTATACTTCCTAATAAAACATTTTCTAAATGTGCATCTTTATATGAAAAAAAAATAACAAAATTTCCCAATTTTATTTTATTATCAGTTGGAAACGATGGTCATATAGCATCTATTTTTGAAAATTCGGAGGCGTTAAAGAGTAAAAAAAAAATGATTTTTTTAGATAGAAAATATCATGGTTTTAGAAGAATCACTTTAACTTTAGAGTATTTAAAAGACAAAAAAATAATTTTATTTTGTAGAAATTTGTTAAGATTTAAAACTTTTATAAAATGTTTAAAAGATAAAAATCATATTATTAATAATTTATATAAAATTAATAATAACGTAGAACTAATTCTTAAGGATAAGATAATAAAAAAAGAAATATATAAAAAGATATTATGAATTGTTTGATTACGGGTGGGTGCGGGTTTCTTGGCCTTCATTTAGTTGAAGAGTTAATAAAGCAAAAACATAAGGTAGTTATATTTGATAAATATAGATCAAAAAATTTACCTAAAAAAATAAATAAGTTTTACAAAGGTGATATTAAAAACATTAAATCACTAGAAAAAAGTTTTAAAAATATTGATTTAGTTTTTCATTTTGCTGCTTTATCTGATTTAAACAAAGCGATGAACAGACCTCATGACTCTGTAAATTATAATATTCTTGGCACAGTAAATACTCTTGAACTTTGTAAAAAATTCAGGGTTAAAAGGTTTATTTTTGCCAGTTCTATTTATGTCAACAGCAAACAAGGAGGATTTTACAGAAGCAGTAAAAGAGCTGCTGAAGATTATATTGAAGAATATAACAAAAGATATAATTTAAATTTTACTATATTGAGATTTGGATCCTTATATGGAGAGAGATCTGATATTAATAATGGAGTGAGAAAAATATTAGAGTCGGGAAAATATTCTAAAACAATAAAATACTATGGCAATCCAAAATCAGTCAGAAAATATATCTATGTTAAAGATGCGGCTAGAGCATGTATAGAGGTAATTAAAAATAAGTATAAAAACAAACATTTAATAATTACTGGAAAAAAAACTATTTCTATTAAAAAATTATTAAAAATGGTTAATTTATTATTTAATTTAAAAAAAAAAATAGAATTTTATCCCAAAAAAGCAGTTGGGCATTACATCAAAAACCCTTACACATATGAGTTTAAGAAAGGGATTAACTATATCACCAAGAATCAGATAGAATTTGATGAAGGTTTAAAAAAAGTTTTTTTAGATTTGAATAAAAAAAAATTATGATTTACGCAATTTTGATTGGAAGGAAAGGGAGTAAGGGTTTTCCTGGAAAAAATCTTAAAAAGATTAACGGTAAACGAATGTGCGAATATCCTCTCCTTGCTGCTAAACAAACTAAGTCTATAGAGAAAATTTTTATATCTACTGATTGCCCAGTAATAAAAAAAATATCAAAAAAATATCATGCAACTATTTTAGAGAGGCCTAAAAAACTTACATCATCAAAAGCTCTTGGAGATCATGTTTTTGAAAACGCTTATTTTCAAATAAAAAAAAAAATTAAAAAAATCAAATATGTTGTATTACTATTTGCTAATGCTCCTCTAGTAACTTCTAAAATGATTGAGGCAGGTATAAAAATTTTAGATAAGAATAAAAAATGTGATTCTGCAGTTTCTACATCTGTGTATAATATGTGGAGTCCTCTAAGAGCAAGAAAGCTCAACAAGGACGGTTTTTTAAAACCATTTGTAAAATTCGAGTACTTTGGAAATCCAAAAAAATTAAATTGTGATCGTGACTCGCAAGGCGATGTTTATTTTGCAGATATGTCCGTCTCTGTAGTAAGGCCTCATTGTTTAGAAAATTTAAAAAGTGGTTTATTACCTCAAAAATGGATGGGAAAAAAAATTGCTCCTATTAAAACTTGGGGTGGTTTTGATATTGATTATGAATGGCAAATGCCTCTTTTAAAACACAGGTTAAAGTTAAAATAATATAATGAAAACAACAATTAAAGAATATCAAAAACATAATAGTTTTGTTCAATTTTCATCCAACTTTGAAAAAAAATTAGACTCAACACTTTTTAGAATAAATAAGATTATCAAAGACTCCAAATATTTAAATCAGGTTGAAAAAAAATATTCATCGTTAGTTACCTCTATAGAAAGAGATCTTTTTTTAAAAAAAGATGAAAAGAAAAGTAAAGATTTTAGTCTTTCACAGCATGTTGTAGATGAGATAGGCACATTAGAAAATGAGGAAATATTAAAATATCTTATCCATAGATATAGATATGAAGTTTTTCCTGAAAAACAAATCTTAGACAATTATCCTCCTTATTTACAAATTGAGCCAAGTTCAATTTGTAATTATAGATGTGTTTTTTGTTTTGAAACAGACAAAACTTTTACAAATAAAAAAAATGGATTTATGGGAACTATGAAGCTTGAATTATTTAAAGACATCATTGATCAGGCTGAAAATAATGTAGAATTTATCTCAATTGCCTCAAGAGGTGAGCCATTAGTAAGTAAAGATATTGATAAGATGTTAGAATATACTACTGATAAGTTCTTAAATTTGAAAATTAACACTAATGCATCTCTTTTAAATGAAAAAGCAATACATGCTATTTTAAGTGGCGGGGTTAAAACTGTAGTTTTTTCAGCTGATGCAGCAGATAAAGAGCTTTATGCAAAGCTTAGAGTTAATGGTAATTTAGATACCATTCTACGTAACATAGAAAATTTTAACAAAATTAAAGAAACTAAATACTCTGAAAAAAAAATTATAACAAGGGTATCTGGCGTTAAGGTTGATAATAATCAAGACATCGAGTCTATGCAAAATCTTTGGAAAAATCTCGTCGATCAAGTAGCATTTGTTGATTATAATCCATGGGAAAATGTTTACGGAAGAGAACATAATTCAGTTATCAAACCTTGTTCTGACTTATGGAGAAGAATGTTTATTTGGTGGGATGGAAAAATAAATCCTTGTGATACAGATTATAAGTCATTTTTAAGCGTTGGGAATTTTAAAGAACTAGGAATTTCAAAAAGTTGGAAATCAAATATTTATCAAAGTTATAGAGAAAATCATAAAGCTGGAGACAGAAAAGTTTTAACACCTTGCAAAAGTTGTGTTGTCACATGATTAAAATTAATAAAGATAAAAAAAAGAATATTTTAATATTAGGTGGAAGTTCAGATATAGCTAAAGATTTAATACCAAAATTGATTGCTAAAGATTATCAAATTACAGCACATTACTCTTCAAATTCGACAAATATTAAAAAACTTAAAAAAAAATATAATAATATTAAATTTATAAAACAAAACTTTTACAAAATAACTAAAATAAATTTAAATAAATTTTTAAAAAATTCAGACATTAAAAATAATGCCACATTAATCAATCTAGTAGGGTATGTAGATAAAAAATCATATCAACAAACCTCACTGGAACAAACCTTGGAAGCAATCAAAATAAATACATTAATACCAAATTTAGTAATTAGAGAAAATTTAAAATTTATGAAAAAAATAAAATACGGAAGAATATTAAATTGTAGCAGTATAGGTGTTAAATTTGGAGGTGGAGATAAAACCTACAATTATAGTCTTTCAAAGCACTTATTGGAATTTATTCCAAGATACATAAAAGAACATGCAAAACTAAATATTATTATAAATAATATTAGAATTGGATATACAAATACAAGAATTCATAAAAAAATAAAAAATAAAAAAAAATTAAAGAGCCGTATTAAAAAAATACCAGTTGGCAGAGCGGCAGCCACCAATGAGATAGCTAATTATATTTCAAACTTTGTTTCAAAAGAAAACTCTTTTATCACAAATGAAACAATCACTATCGCTGGTGGAGAGTAAATTTAATAATTAAAATCATATAGTCATCATGAATTGGAAAAAAGTAAACAACCTATATAATATTTGGGTATCCAATAATTATTTAAAAAAATATTTTAGTCAAAATTTAAATTATAATGAGTACTCCCTCTGGTGGTCTACAAAATTAGTTGGGAAAGATAATATGTCTGACAATAATTGGTATTTTGAATTATTTAAAAAACTCAATAAGAGAAAAATTAATAAAACAAACAATATTTTTTTTTGGTTAATTTTTTTAATTAAAATAATTAAAAATTTTTTTAAAGATCTTTCTTTAGTGATTTTTTCAAAACTATTTTTTATAAATTCAGAAGATATTTCTAAGTGTGAAAATTGTTTTCACTCTTATTATTATAATTTTGTACAAAAAAAAAACACTTGTCGTGATAGGCTTTACGAAGATCTTCCTTACACTAAAAACAAAGAAAAAAATTTTTACATAATTTCACTACAAAAGATTAATAAAATTAATTTAAAAAATATAAATCTGAGATATGTAATCCTTGAAAAACATTTAACAATATTTCAACTATTAGATATTTATTTTAAAACTTCGATTAATCTTATAAGATTGATCTTCTTTATAAATTCAAAAAAAAATTTATTTTTCGTTAATGGCGTGGATTGTGAAAATATCTTGAAACCACTATTATTTGAGTCATTTTCAGGATTTATCCAATTCTCACTTATTAATGCTCAATCTATAGAAAACATTATAAAAAAAAATAAAAACTTGAAAAATTTTATTTCTTACGGTGAGTTTACGCCAGGTTATAGACCTATATATTTTTTTATTAAAAAAATTAATATGAAAATAAAGATAACCTCTATTCAGCATGGAAATTTCAATGAAAATATTCTTTATTGTCTCAACCATAAATCTGAATTTTCTAATAATTACACTCAACATGGTAAAAATTTTTCACCAATGCCTGATCAAATGATGTTAAAGGGAAAACAAGCAAAAGATGTTTTAAAAAAATATTATAGAGGTAAGATAAAAGTAATAGGGTCTATTTCAGATAATGATATTCGCACATACCAAAAACTTAAAAAAAAAAAAAATCTAAAGAAAAAAACAATTTTAATTTGTCCATCAATCGGTGACCACACTTTGATAGAAAAGTTTTTTGAAAAGAGCAAACAATGCCAAAATTTAAATAATACCTATATAATTAGTCCACATCCAGTATATAAAAAAAAAGTAATTAAAAGTTTTAAAAGAAAATTTGAAGATAAAATAGATATTCAAGTAAGAGACAAATATTCGTCTTTTGATTTAATTAAACATTCCGATCTTGTGATTTGCTCTTTTTCATCTTTAGCTCTAAAAGCAAAAATATTGGGAAAAAAAAGTATACGGTTAGTTGATGATGATTACCCAATTTTCCATAGTCCAAAAGATCAAGTATTAGTAATTAAAGATATTACATCGTTTGATAGAGCATTAAACTTCAAATTTTTATCTAATGATGATACAAAGTCTATCAAAAATTTATATAGTTTATTTTATTATAAAAATGATAAAGATGTTTACAATCGATTTTGGAAAAATTTATAAAAAATGAAAAAAGGTATTAAAGTTCTATTTTTTTATCCGAATACTTTTGGGATGAATATGTTGCCTCCTGCTATAGCAATGTTCTCTGCTATTTTAAAAAAAGAAGGTCATCAAGTTGAAATCTTTGATACAACTTACTACGCTACGGATCATGGAATCGATTCTGATGGAAGCAAAATGGAAAAACTTAATGTAGTGCCTTACAAAATGGATAAGTCGAGATTAATCAACACTAGTGATTGGAGAAAAGATTTAAATAAAAAAATATTAGATTATAAGCCAGATTTAATAGCCATATCTTCAACGGAAGATATGTGGGAACTTGCAACAGATATGTTAACTGTAGCAAAAGAATATAAATTAAAAAATAAAGTCCCGGTTGTTGTAGGTGGAGTATTTGCCACTTTTGCTCCAGATATTTGTATGAAAAATGATTTAGTTGATCTTGTTTGTGTTGGTGAGGGTGAAAACGCTTTACTTGATTTATGTAAAAAAATAAAAAATAAAGAGGATTTTTCTGATGTTACAAATTTATGGGTGAAGCAAAATAAAAAAATTATCTCAAAAAATCCAATAACAAAACCAGTTGATATTAATAATAATCCAATAATTGATATTTCTCTTTTTGAGGAAAAAAGACTTTATAGACCGATGGCAGGAAAAGTTTATAAGATGATACCAATCGAAACAATAAGAGGCTGTCCATTCACTTGTAGATTTTGTAATTCGCCAGATCAGATGGCTCTTTATAAAGGTATAGGCGCAAATTTTTATAGAAAAAAAAGAATGGAACTTGTTTACAAAGAATTAAAATTTTTTAAAGAAAAACATAAAGTCGAGTATAATTATTTTTGGGCTGATACTTTTTTAGGAATGAGTAATAAAGAACTGGATGAATTTTGTGAAATGTATAAAGAAATTAATCTTCCATTTTGGATGCAAACACGACCAGAAACAATAACTGATTACAATATTAAAAAGCTTAAAGAGGTTGGATTACACAGAATATCTTTTGGCGTAGAACACGGAAACGAAGAATTTAGAAAAAAAATTTTAGATCGAAGATGGAAAAATAAAGATATTATAGCAAAATTAAAAATACCAAAAAAATATAACGTTCAGTTTAGCTGTAATAATATTACAGGATTCCCTACGGAAACAAAAAAATTAGCTTTTGATACAATTGAATTAAACAGACACATAGATGCAGATAATGCCAATATTTATACTTTCGTTCCATTTCACGGAACACCTTTAAGAAAAATGTGCGAAGATCTTGGACTTATAAAACACGAACAAGTAACTAAGTGTTTAACCGCTGAAACCCAGCTTTTTATGCCTCAATACCCACCTCATGAAATTGAAGAAATTAAGAAGTGTTTTCCACTTTATGTAAAGTTTCCTAAAAATAGATGGAAAGAAATTGAAAGAGCAGAAAAAAACGATGAAGAAGGAAACAGGATTTACAAAAATTTGAAACAAGAGTTTTTAGAGAAATATATGCCAAAACCAGATGCCGACCCTCATGGTGGTTTAGAAGCTTTTAATGAAGTTGTCGAAGACCCAATATGTGGTTTAAAAAGTGATTCAAGACCAGGTTATGCAGACGAAATGCATTAAAATTTAAACTTTTCAATTCTTTTATTAATAATTTAAAAAATCTAAAATGATCTTAAAATTTGCTAAAGTTTTAGTTTTTGTTTTAAAATTTTTAGAAAAAATAATATTTCAACCAATAAATAAGAAATTATTAGTATATATAAAAAAAACTTTAGAAGACAGTTCTTATAAAACAAAAAAAGTAAATGATAAAAATCTTCTTTTTTTTACTCCTAATGACCTATGTGAAATGAGAGTTGAAACATTATTTACAAAAGAGCCAGAGACAATTAAATGGATTGATAATTTTTCAGTTAAATCCAATTCAACCTTTTGGGATATCGGAGCTAATATTGGCTTGTATTCAATCTATGCAGCAGCCAAGCATAAAAACTTAAATGTTATTTCTTTTGAACCAGCTTTGTCAAATTTAAGAGTTTTAAGCAGAAATATCTCTATAAATAATTTTTCTAATAAAATTAAAATTTTTCAAGTTGCCTTAAGTAATAAAAAGAACACTTTTCAAGAATTTAACGAGTCAATTTTTCAAGAAGGCGGTTCATTAAATACATTTGGAGAAAAATTTGGTTTTGATGGAAACTTGATTAATAAAAAAAACACTTACTCTATTTACGGCACTACTTTAAATTATCTTGTAGAAAATGAAATTTTAGAAATTCCAGACTATATCAAAATAGACGTTGATGGTATTGAACATTTAATTTTATCTGGTGCTAACAAATTTTTAAAAAATGACAAAATTAAAGGTATTTGTGTTGAAATTAATGAAAAATTTTTACAACAAAAAAAAAGTATAAGTGATTTGTTAATTAACAGTGATTTTACATTTCAAGATAAAGCTACGGTGAGAGATAAAAACGTAAATGATGATTTTTCTGAGACTTTTAATTTTTTTTATATTAAAAATTTAAAAAAGAAATTTAATTAAAAATGAATACTGAAAAAGAATTTAAAAGCTTTGTTGAGAATTATTCCCCTTTTCCTTGGGAATTGAACCCAGAAGAAATCAGAGAAATATTTTCTGGCCAACATACTTTTGAAATAGGATACAAACGATTTTTTCATGTTTATAAATATTTAAAAGAAATAAATAAAAAAATTTCTAATCCTAAAATAATTGATGTTGGTTCTTTTCCTGGAAACATGATAAAATTATGCAAATATGCTTTTGGATCATATTCAAAATATTATTCACTAGGTCTTGATATTGACACCGATTTCATATCAGAAGTAAGTAAATATAATGTAGAATGTCTCGACACCGAAATTGACCCTCAATTTCCAGGAGCTAAAAATCCAAAAAATTGGAATCTAAGTAATTTAGATGTTTGTTTATTGTTAGATACCATTGAGCACTTAGTAAACCCTACCTATTGTTTGGATAAAATAAACAACTCATTAAAATCAAACGGTTATCTGCTTATTACAACTGACAATATCAGCAATTTTTTTTACATTCTTAAAATGATTATTAGAGGAGAAAGCCCTAATGTAAACTTTATTTTATCATCAAAATTTTATATTGGAAATAATAGGCCTCATCATAGAGAATATAGTAAATCTGAATTGAAATTTTTATTAGAATATTCTGGATTTGAAATTTTAGAACATGAATTTTTTGATAGAGAGCAAGGAGATTATCATATTAAAAATAAAAAAATTATTAGAAAAAGAAAAAAATTAAATTATAAGGGATTTATTTCTGAAAAGATTAAATCGCTAGTAAATGTTGTGCCGCATCTAAGAAACCATCAAGTAGTTTTGGCTAGAAAAAAATCTAACTTAGAGGATTTAAATCGTTTTCAACCCACTCATTCAAAAGAAAAATGGCTTGAATACAGGTTAAAAACTCTGGGTTATTAGAAGAATATTTTTATAATGAAAAATTATTCTTACGATTTAAATATAGTGTGGGAAAATTTTGAACTCGGAGGAGTTACAACTCACTTAGTAACATTGTTAAATCAAAAGAATTTTATAAATAAGAAAATTCATATTTTAACGAATAAAGATAACGCTGCAATTAAAAATCTTAAATCTAGCCTCATAAATCAGAATGTTAAAATTACTAAGTTCAAAAATCTTAATTGTATTTTTTTTGAGAATATAATTTTAAAACTCTTATACAATGCTTTAAGACCAATATTATTTTTCTTTTCAATTATACAATTTTATAATTTATTAAAAAAATTTAAAAAAACACCAATGTTGGCAAATTGCGGTGGATACGGCAATTTTAGGAGTGAGATGGCAGCAATAATTGCAAGTAAGTTAAGAGGAAATAATCAAAATTTTTTACTCATACATCACAGCTTTTTTAAGCCAAGATTATGGAATTTTTTGATTCAAATTATAAATTACTTTATTTATAGGATAATCATTAGATTAATTTTTGTTTCAGAAGCATCAAAAACTAATATTCTTAAAAATGTTTTATTTTTTAAAAATAAGAAAAAAAATTTAGTTATTTATAACGGACTTGAAGAAAAACCTTTAAAGAAAAAATTTTTACAAAAATTTAAAACCAAAAAGAAACTATTAAAAATTGGGGTATTATCAAGAGTTGAAAAAATAAAAGGTCACGAACAAATTATTAACTCAGTAGAAAAGATGAGTAAATTAAATAGATCTAAAATCATAATTTATTTTATAGGAGGTGGAAAAAAATCATATGTGGAGAATTTAAAAAGAAAAATAAAATCAATAAATTTATCTGAAAATTTTAAGTTTTGTGGTTATTTGAGAGAAGAAAGCAATCTTATTTTATCACACTTCGATCTAACTCTATCTATGAACCAGGATTTTGAAGGTTTTGGATATTCCCATGTAGAAGCCTTAAGCTTAAATATACCTTCATTTGTGTCAAATGTTGGAGCTGCAGAAGAAATATTTGGAGGAAAAAATATTCTATTATTGGAAAAAAATGATGATTTAGTTTTAAAAAAAAAAATTGAAGAATTTATAAGAGATAGCTCCAATTTTAAAAAAGAAACGAAAAAAATTAGAAGTAGAATAAAAAAAAAATTTAATGCTAAATTAATGTCAGATAAGTTTTTTTCAATATTGATAGAATAAAAAAATTTATTTTCTGGTAAATTTAAAATTTATGATTTTAAAATGAACTATTATAAAGTATCAAAAAAGTTGATGCCAAAAGTTGATGCCAAAAAGATAAGACTTGGTAAAAAATATGATGGTGGTTATGTTGTATCAAAAAAAGCGGTTTTAAATTCTAAAAATCTTGTAAGCTTTGGAGTTTATGACGATTGGTCATTTGAAAGTGATTTTATAAAAAA
>CACOYX010000010.1 GCA_902631535.1 uncultured Pelagibacteraceae bacterium | reverse complement strand
GTACCTATAAGAGCCAAATATATAAGGGTAATATTTTGTGAAATTGGCAGAATTTTAAGTCATATTTTAAATGTAACCACACAAGCCTTAGATGTTGGGGCTTTAACTCCCTCTTTATGGGGCTTTGAAGAAAGAGAAACATTAATGACTTTTTATGAAAGAGCTTCCGGTTCAAGATTGCATGCAAATTATTTTCGAACAGGAGGAGTTCACAAAGATATACCAATGAAACTTGTAGAAGATATTGAAAAGTTTTGTAAGTCGTTTCCGAAAATAATTGATGATCTAGAAGGCTTGCTTACTGATAATCGTATTTTTAAACAACGTAATGTTGAAATAGGTATTGTTTCAAAACAAGAGGCACTTGACCATAGTTTTTCTGGCGTCATGTTGAGAGGCTCTGGAGTTCCGTGGGATCTCAGAAGATCACAACCTTATGAAATTTATAAAGATTTAGACTTTAAAATTCCAGTTGGAAAAAATGGCGACTGTTACGATAGATATCTTTGTAGAATAGAAGAAATGAGAGAGAGTGTAAAAATTATTCTTCAATGTATTGAGAGATTGCCGAAAGGTCCAGTTATATCTATTGATAATAAAATTTCTCCTCCTAATAGAGATGATATTAAACAATCTATGGAGGCGCTAATTCACCATTTCAAATTATTTACTGAAGGGTATAGAGTTCCTAAGGGAGATGTTTATACGGCAGTAGAAGCTCCTAAAGGTGAGTTTGGTGTTTATCTAATATCTGACGGCAGTAATAAACCTTATAGATGTAAAATAAGAGCTCCCGGATTTTCCCATTTACAAGCGATGGATTACCTTATTCGCGGTCACATGTTGGCTGATGTGCCTGCTGTGCTCGGTTCGCTAGACATAGTTTTTGGAGAGGTAGATAGATGAGTGTAAAAAAAGTATATGACAACCAACCAAAAGAATTTAAATTTTCAGATGAAAATTTAAAAAAGGTTGAAGAAATTTTAAAAAGATATCCAAAAAAAAATAAAAAAAGTGCAGTGATGCCTTTACTTTATTTAGCTCAAAGACAAAATGATAATTGGATTCCTTTGGCAGCAATGAAGTACATAGCAAATTATTTAGCTATGCCTTACATATCGGTGTATGAAGTTGCCACTTTTTATACAATGTATAACCTTTCACCTGTAGGTAAACATTTTATTCAAGTATGCACAACAACACCTTGTTTGCTTAGAGGCGCTGATAAAATCGTAAAATTATGTAAAGAAAATATTTCTCCAAATGAAAACGAAATTTCAAAAAAAGGTAATTGCTCTTGGATGGAAGTGGAATGTCTTGGGGCTTGTGTCAGCGCTCCGATGGTTCAAATAAACGATGATTACTATGAAGACCTGGATGAAAAAAGTACAAAAGAAATACTTGTTTCTTTAATAAACGATAAACCTTTAAAGCCTGGGTCATATCGTGGGAGAAAAAACACCTCTCCAGAAAAAATATCTATTAGTAATGGGGAAAAACATGCTTAAAAAAGAAAATAGAATTTTTAAAAACCTTTATAATGAATTTGGTTGGGATATTGAAAATTCATTAAAACGTGATGATTGGAAAGATACCAAAGATTTAATTCACAAAGGCCGTGAATGGATTATAAATGAAGTAAAAACTTCTGAACTAAGAGGAAGAGGAGGAGCAGGTTTCTCAACTGGTTTAAAATGGTCATTTGCTCCAAAAGAAGTTGGTTCACGACCACACTATTTAGTAATAAATGCTGATGAGTCTGAACCAGGAACATGTAAGGATAGAGATATTCTAAGATTTGAGCCTCAAAAATTAATAGAAGGATGTTTAATTGCAGGTTACACAGTTAATGCTCATGTTTGTTATATATATATAAGAGGAGAATATCTTAACGAAGGTAAACGACTTCAAGAAGCTATTGATCAGGCTTATGCTAAAAATTTTTTAGGGAAAAATGCTTGCGGAACTGGATGGGATTTTGACATTCATATTCATTATGGAGCTGGAGCATATATTTGTGGTGAGGAAACTGCTTTGTTAGAAAGTATTGAAGGCAATAAAGGTCAACCAAGATTAAAACCACCTTTTCCAGCATTGGTTGGCTTGTATGGATGTCCTACAATAGTAAATAATGTAGAAACCGTTGCTGTGGTACCTACAATTTTAAGAAGAGGTGGTAAGTGGTTTGCTTCGATAGGTAGGCCTAAAAATACCGGAACTAAAATATTTTGTATTTCAGGAAATGTAAATGCTCCATGCAACGTCGAGGAGGAAATGGGAATTCCACTAAAAGATTTAATTGAAAATCATGCAGGAGGAGTTGTTGGAGGATGGGATAATCTTCAAGCAGTTATTCCAGGTGGTTCATCTATGCCTTTATTACCAAAAAAAGTTTGCGATACGTTAACAATGGATTTTGACTCTTTAATTGAAAATAAAAGCGGATTAGGCACGGCAGGAATAGTGGTTATTAATAAAGATCAAGATATTGTTGAGTGCATGGCTAGAATTGCGAGGTTTTATAAACATGAGAGCTGCGGTCAATGTACTCCATGTAGAGAGGGATCAGGTTGGATGTGGAGAATTTTAGATAGAGTGGTTAAAAGAAAAGCAACTTTTAGCGACATAGACTTACTCTCTGATGTGACCAAACAAATTGAAGGTCATACTATTTGTGCTTTTGGCGAAGGATCAGCTTGGCCGGTACAAGGTTTATTAAGACATTTTAGAAAAGAAGTGGAAAGTCGTTGTAGAGAAGAACCTTTAATTAAGAAAAAATTGAACAATCCTTATTTAGTTGATCAACATTTATTGGAGAACAAAAATGCCTAAAATAACAATAAATGGAAAAGAAATTGAGTTTGAAAAAGGAATGACAGTTCTTCAAGCATGCGAGCTTGCAGATGTTGAGATACCAAGATTTTGCTATCACGAAAAACTTTCAATAGCCGGAAATTGCAGAATGTGTTTGGTTGAAATGGAAAAGTCACCTAAACCTATAGCATCTTGCGCTATGCCAGCTACAGAGGGAATGAGTATAAAAACAAATACTACTTTAGTGGAAAAAGCTAGAAAAGGTGTCATGGAATTTTTATTAGCTAATCATCCACTAGATTGTCCTGTATGCGATCAAGGTGGAGAGTGTGATTTACAGGATCAATCTTTGTATTACGGAGTAGATAAATCAAGATTTGTTGAAAATAAAAGAGATGTAAAAGAAAAATATATGGGACCTTTGATTAAGACCCAAATGACAAGATGCATTCATTGTACAAGATGTGTGAGATTTGCAACGGAAGTGGCTGGAGTTCCAGAGATAGGAGCTATTGGTAGAGGTGAAAATATGGAAATAACGACTTACTTAGAAAAATCCATGGAGTCAGAGTTATCTGCTAATGTTATTGATTTGTGTCCCGTAGGAGCACTTACATCTAAACCTTATGCTTTTGAAGCAAGACCATGGGAGCTTAAAAAAACTGAAAGTATAGATGTGATGGATGCAGTAGGTTCTAACATAAGAGTTGATACTTACAATTGGGAAGTGAAAAGAATTTTACCAAGATTAAATAATGAAATTAATGAGGAGTGGATATCTGACAAAACAAGGTATTCTTGTGATGGTTTATTAAAGCAAAGATTAGATGTTCCGTATATTAAAAAAAACAATAAATTACAAAAATCTTCCTGGGATGAAGCTATAAATCTTTTAGTTGATAAAATAAATTTAGTTCAACCAAATGAAATAGCTGGTCATATTGGTGATATGATTAATATGGAAAATGCTCTGAGCTTCAAGAACTTTTTTAAAACACTAAAAAGTGAAAATTTGGAGTTTAGAGAAAAAAATTTTTACATAAATTTAGACGAAAAAATTAATTATATTTTTAATTCTTCTATAGCAGGAATTGAAAATTCAGATTTAATTTTATTAGTTGGAACAAACCCAAGACATGAAGCATCAATTTTAAATGCTAGAATAAGAAAAACATTTGTACAAAAAAAAATACCAATCTTCTCAATAGGAAATCCAGGTGACTTAACTTATGATTATGAAATAATTGGTGATAGCACTGAAGATATTAAAAAGATTTTAAATAAAGAACATGGCTTTTCTCAAAAACTTTTATCAGCAAAAAAACCGATAATCATTATTGGAGAGTCAGCTTTAGAGCTAAAAAGTGGAGGATATATATTTGAAGAATTTAAAAAATTTTTAATAAAAAATAATTTAATTAATGAAAGCTGGAACGGATTAAACTTACTAGTACAAAATGCATCAACAGTAGGTCTTTTAGATTTAAAAATTTTGCAGGGTAAAAAAGAAAATTCTTCATCTTTTTTTGATAATTTAAAAAATAGAAAATTCAAACTTTTATATTTATTAGGTTCTGATAATTTAGAATTTCAAAAAAATGATGAATTTATAGTTTACCAAGGTAGTCATGGAGATAGGGGTGCGGAGATTGCAGATTTAATTTTACCAAGTGCAGCATATACAGAGCAAAATGGGTTGTACGAAAACCTTGAAGGAAGAATACAAGAAGGAAAAAAGGCATCTTATCCAATTGGAGAAGCTTTAGAAGATTGGAAAATTTTTAATCGAATTATTAAAAAATTAAATACAAAGGAAAAGACAGCTACTTTTGATGAACTAAGAAAAGAAGTTTTAGAAACTGTTCCAAATTTTTCAGGGTTAAACGAACTACCAAAAAAATCAGTAATTAAAATAAATAATATTGAAACAAGTTTTTTTAGTGAGAAGATTTTTGTAAGAGAACTTGATTATTACTATACAAACTCTATTTCACGTTCTTCAAAAACAATGAGCGAGTGTCGTCAAATCCGACAAAAGATTAAAAAAGATGGGACAAATAATTAATGATGGAATACCTGCAAATTTTAGGTAACGAAATTTATAAAATTTTGTTTCTATTAGTACCAATACTAATTTCAGTGGCCATGATTGTTTGGCTGGATAGACGGGTGTGGGGCTTAGTACAAAAAAGAAAAGGACCAAATGTTGTTGGTCCATTTGGTTTATTACAAACATTAGCTGATGCACTAAAATATATTTTTAAAGAAATAATTATTCCAGCTAGCGCAAATAAAGTGGTATTCATACTCGCTCCAATTGTAACTATGACTTTAGCTTTAGTTGCTTGGGCAGTTATTCCGATGAGTGAGGAATTAGTATTGTCTGATATTAATGTCGGTATATTGTATTTGTTTGCTGTTTCTTCTCTAGGAGTTTACGGCATTATAATGGGCGGATGGGCGTCTAATTCCAAATATCCATTTTTAGGGGCTATTAGGTCTGCAGCTCAAATGGTCTCTTATGAAGTTTCTATAGGAATAATAATTATTAATGTTTTATTGTGTGTTGGATCACTAAACTTGAAAGACATTGTCTTGGCGCAAAAAGATCTATGGTACGTAATTCCTCTTTTTCCGATGTTTGTGATTTTTTTTATTTCTGCATTAGCAGAAACTAACAGACCGCCTTTTGATTTACCCGAAGCTGAAGCTGAATTAGTGGCTGGATATCAAACTGAATATTCTGGAATGATGTATGCTATGTTTTGGCTTGGTGAATATGCAAACATTCTATTAATGTGTGCAATCGGCTCTATACTTTTCTTAGGTGGTTGGTTGCCAATAATTGATATTTATCCAATCAATATAATACCAGCTCCAATCTGGATGATTTTAAAAATTTTATTCTTATTTTTCTTATTCGCTTTAATAAAAGCAATAGTACCAAGGTACAGATATGATCAATTGATGAGACTAGGATGGAAAATATTTCTTCCGTTTTCTTTAGTATATTTAATACTTACTGCAAGTTTTTTATTTTATTTTGATAAATTACCAAAAGGAAACTTTTAATGACTCTAAGTAGAATTTTTAAAACTATTTTTTTAGTTGAGTTTATAAAAGCTTTGTTAATGGCCGTTAAGGAAATGTTTAAAAAATCAAAAACTGTAAATTATCCTTTTGAAAAAGGTCCAATTAGCCCTCGTATGAGAGGAGAGCATGCTTTAAGAAGGTATCCAAATGGTGAAGAAAGATGTATAGCCTGTAAACTTTGTGAAGCAGTATGTCCTGCTCAAGCCATTACAATCGAGTCAGCTGAAAGAGCAGATGGCAGCAGAAAGACAACTAGATACGATATCGATATGTTGAAATGTATTTACTGCGGCTTATGTCAAGAGTCGTGTCCTGTAGAAGCTATAGTTCAAGGACCAAATTTCGAATTTGCGACAGAAACAAGAGAAGAGCTTTATTACAACAAAGAAAAACTATTGGATAACGGCGATAGATGGGAGTCAGTTTTGGCTAAGAATATAAAGCTAGATAAACCTTATAGATAAATGATAGCTCATTCCGTATTTTTTTATTTTTTTTCCATTATAGCAATTTTTTCATCTCTCATGGTAATCACATCAAGAAGCACTGTTAATTCAGTTTTCTTTTTAATCTTAGATTTTATATCCGTTGGATGTCTTTTTATAATGGTTGGTGCTGAATTTTTAGGAATGATTATTTTAATTGTCTATGTTGGGGCTGTAGCAGTTTTATTTTTATTTGTAGTAATGATGCTTAACGTTGCTGAACAAAAACAATCTTGGTTTATTGGAAAAAAATCAACTCATATTCCAATAGGTTTAATAGTAAGTGTTTTAATACTTTTAGAGCTATTAGTGGTAGTTGGTGGCTGGAAATATAAAGATGATCTAATGTCAAGCAGTACTTTAAATTTGTCAGATATCTCAAATACTCATCAGTTAGGTTTAGTTATGTACACTGATTACATTTTGTATTTTCAATTAGCTGGAGTTATACTTTTATTATCAATGATAGGGGCTATACTTTTAACTTTTAGACAAAGAAAAGGAGTTAAAAAACAAAGTTATTTTAATCAAATTTCCAGAGATCCATCATCATCAATTGAACTCAAAGATGTTGAGAGTAATAAAGGAGTAAAAATTAATGATTGAAATTGGATTAGGTCATTATTTATCTCTAGGTGCAATAATATTCTTTTTAGGCGTAATTGGCATTTTTTTAAATAGAAAAAACGTAATAGTAATATTAATGTCTATTGAATTAATATTGTTATCGGTAAACATAAATCTAATATCATTCTCAATTTTTTCTGGGGATATAGTTGGGCAAATATTCACAATGCTGATTTTGACAGTGGCTGCAGCAGAAGCAGCAATAGGATTAGCAATAATCGTTATTTATTACAGAAACAGAGGTTCAATAAGAGTTGAAGATATCCATGGAATGAAAGGATAAATGGAGTACGCTGTAATTTTTTTACCCTTAGTTGGATCTATATTAGGCTTTTTAGGCAAATCGTTAATTAAATATTTTTCTGAAATTACCACGAGTTTATTTGTAAGTATTTCAGCTGTGTTTTCAATAATTTTGTTTTGGAATGGAATTCAAAATAATACATACGGAAATTTTATAATATTTGAATGGATTAGTTCAGGAAATTTTGTTGCTAATTGGTCAATAAATATTGATCCTTTAAGTTCAGTGATGCTTGTAGTTGTTACATTTATTTCAGCATTGGTGCATATTTATTCCATTGGCTACATGAGTCATGATCCGCACAAACCAAGATTTATGTCTTACTTATCTTTATTTACGTTTTCAATGTTAGTTCTTGTTGTGTCAGATAATTTTCTGCAATTATTTTTTGGCTGGGAGGGAGTAGGGCTATGTTCATATCTCTTAATTGGTTTTTGGTATAAAAAAGAGAGTGCAAATAATGCAGCAATAAAAGCTTTTATTGTAAACAGGGTAGGTGATTTTGGTTTAGCGATTGGAATTTTTCTAATATTTTTTTATTTTGGTACGATAAATTTTCAAGAAGTTTTTGAATTAGCTCCACAATTTATTGAAAAAAAATTGGTATTTTTTGGTTTTGAGACAACTCTAATTACTTTGATTTGTTTATTTTTATTTATTGGAGCGATGGGTAAGTCAGCTCAATTTTTATTGCATACTTGGTTGCCAGATGCCATGGAGGGACCCACACCAGTATCAGCACTTATTC
This sequence comes from uncultured Pelagibacteraceae bacterium, assembly GCA_902631535.1. Lineage (GTDB taxonomy): Bacteria > Pseudomonadota > Alphaproteobacteria > Pelagibacterales > Pelagibacteraceae > Pelagilacustribacter. The sequence continues at coordinate 10,887 of CACOYX010000010.1, read as the reverse complement.
ACGCAGCTACAATGGTAACAGCCGGTGTGTTTTTAGTTGTTAGATGTTCTCCGTTGTTTGAATATTCTCAAACTGCTTTGAACTTAATTACAATAGTTGGAATGATCACCGCAATTTTTGCAGCATCAGTTGCCCTTGTTCAGAATGATATTAAAAAAATAGTTGCTTACTCAACTTGCAGCCAATTAGGTTACATGTTTTTTGCTGCAGGTGTTGGCGCATATCATGTAGCAATGTTTCATTTATTCACCCATGCCTTTTTTAAAGCTTTGCTATTTCTAGGTTCTGGATCTGTTATTCATGCATTTAAAGATGAACAAGATATTAGGAATATGGGGGGCGTGAGAAAAAACCTTCCTTATACATATGTTTTTATGTTGATAGGAACTTTGGCTTTAACTGGATTTCCTTTTTTATCTGGTTTTTACTCGAAAGATGCAATTATTGAATTTGCTTATTTAACAAATTCTGCTTTGGGGAACTATGCGGCAACTATTGGAATTTTTACTGCTTTTTTAACTTCAATTTACTCTTGGAGATTATTTTTTAAAACATTTCATGGTTCATACAATAATTCAAAAGTACCAATAAACGAAACTCACGAGTCTCCTTTCATAATGCTAGGTCCTTTATTATTTTTGGCTATTGGTGCAATTTTCGCTGGTTATTTTTTCAAAACAACATTTATAGGTCATCAAAGTAATGAATTCTGGCAATCATCAATATTCTTTTTAAATGAAATCAAACATGATCCAATCCCTTTATGGTTTTTGATTTTAACACCAGCATTAGTAGTAATTTCTATACCAATCTCATATTACTATTTTATTTCTAATACGAAAATTTTAGAGGAATTTAAAAATACTAATTCACCACTTTATAATTTTTTACTCAATAAATGGTATATAGATGAACTATACGATTTTTTATTTGTAAAACCTGCTAAGAAAATAGGCTCTTTTTTTTGGAAAAAAGGCGACTTAGGTTTCATAGATAGATTTGGTCCTGACGGTATTTCAAAATTAATAAAAAAACTTTCTAACAAAGCAGGTATTTTTCAAACAGGATTTATATATGACTATGCTTTTGTAATGTTGATAGGTTTATCAATTCTACTTACTTATTTGATTTTAAATTAAAAATGGACTTTCCTATTCTATCTACTCTTATATTTTTACCATTAGTAAGTTCTCTCTTTATTTTCTTATCCAGAGGGCAAAATTACAATAGCGCAATTTACATTTCTTTATTTAGCAGTTTAGCAACATTTATATTGTCTTTATTTATTTGGTATTCAATGGATTATGCGTCAGCAGATTTTCAATTCTTAGAAGAACAATCCTGGATTAATGATTTTATTAAATTTAAACTTGGCATAGACGGAATTTCAATTCTATTTATAGTTCTTACAACATTAATAACTCCTATTTGTATAATCTCATGCATTAATAGTGTTAAAGATAGAGTAAAAGAATTTCTAATAGCAATTATGATATTAGAAACTTTCATGATCGGAGTTTTTTGCTCATTAGATTTAGTTGTATTTTATTTATTCTTTGAGGCTGGATTAATTCCAATGTTTTTAATCATAGGAGTTTGGGGTGGACCAAAAAGAGTATATTCAGCTTTTAAATTTTTTCTATTCACTCTACTTGGATCAGTTTTGATGCTTGTTGCTATTATTGCGATCTACTGGATAACAGGGACAACTGATGTCACTCAAATTTATGAAATAAAAATACCCAAAGAGTATCAAAACTTATTATGGTTAGCTTTTTTCAGTTCTTTTGCTGTGAAAACGCCAATGTGGCCAGTTCACACTTGGTTGCCTGATGCGCATGTTGAAGCGCCTACAGCTGGATCAGTGATACTAGCTGCAATACTTTTAAAAATGGCTGGGTATGGTTTTTTGAGATTTTCTCTTCCGATGTTTCCACTAGCTTCAGAATTTTTTACGCCATTAATTTTTACACTAAGTATTATTGCTATAATTTACACTTCTTTAGTCGCCTTGATGCAAGAGGATATGAAAAAATTAATTGCATATTCCTCAGTTGCCCACATGGGTTACGTAACTCTTGGAATATTTACATTTACCAAACAAGGAGTTGAGGGGAGTGTTTTTCAAATGATTAGTCATGGTTTAATTTCAGCAGCTTTATTCCTATGCGTAGGAGTTGTATACGACAGATTAAACTCCAGAATGATCAGTACTTACGGGGGTTTAGTAAATTATTTACCAAAATATTCTTTTTTGTTTATAGTTTTTGCTTTAGCTGGATTAGGCCTTCCAGGAACGTCCGGCTTTTTAGGAGAGTTTTTAGTTTTAACAGGATCCTTTCAGAAGAATTATTTGGTTGCAATGTTAGCTACATTTGGAGTTATCTTAGGAGCTGCATATATGCTTTGGCTAACAAAGAGAGTAATTTTTGGTGTAACTAAAAATGATCAAATTAAAAATTTAAAAGATGTAAATAAATCAGAAATGATTATGTTAGGTATACTAGCTCTGCTAGTCATTTTTTTTGGTTTTTATCCAATACCACTAATGGAAACTATAAATGTTTCAGTAGACAATTTAATAAATAACTACGAAATTGCTGTTCAAACAGAAGGTTTAAATTAGTATGATAAATAATTTAAATATATTGCTTCCAGAAATTTTTTTAACTCTATCAATATTTTCTATCCTGATGATCGGAGTATTCATAAAAAATAGTTTTAATTTAATTTTTAACTTAACTTCATTAATAATTTTATTAACTATTGTAATAATTTTAAATAACCCAAGTAGTGTAGAAAAAATATTTTTAGAAAGCTTCACACGAGATGCTTTTTCAAATTTTTTTAAAATATTGATACTTATCTCAAGTTTATTTGTGCTTAATTCATCGAAAAATTTTATTTTAGATAAGAAGTTGGCAAAATTTGAGTATCCGATAATAGTATTACTTTCAATTTTAGGAATGTTCTTCATGGTTAGTTCTAACGATATAATTTTATTTTATTTGGGCTTAGAGCTACAATCATTAGCACTATATATTTTAGCCTCTATTGATAGAGACAATTTAAAGTCATCTGAGTCAGGTATAAAATATTTCGTTTTAAGTGCTTTATCATCAGGTTTATTACTTTACGGTTGTTCTTTACTATATGGATTTACTGGATCAACTAATTTTGAATTAATTGCAAACGAACTGAGTAAAGAAAATACTGGTGCAGTGTTTGCAATGGTATTTATTTTGGTTGGTCTTGCATTTAAAGTTTCAGCTGTTCCTTTTCATATGTGGACGCCTGATGTGTATGAGGGAGCGCCAACATCAATAACAAGCTATTTTGCTGTGGTACCAAAAGTTGCCGGACTAGCAGTCTTGATAAAGTTTATGCTTATACCGTTTTCAAAAATATTAATGGAATGGCAAACTATTATTATTTTTATATCTATAGCCTCGATGATTTTAGGTGCAGTTGCTGCAATTGGACAAAAAAATGTTAAGAGATTATTAGCTTATAGTTCAATAGGACACATAGGGTATGCTTTGGCAGGCGTAGCGACGGGCGTGATCTCTGGTTATGAAAGCGCAATAGTTTATATTTCTATTTATGTTGTAATGAATATTGGGGCTTTTTCATGTTTGTATTTATTAAAAAAAGATGGTGAGTATAAAGAAAATATCTCTGATTTATCAGGCATTTCAAAAAAACATCCAATGTTAGCTATTTCTTTTTTAGTAATTTTATTTTCTTTAGCAGGCATCCCTCCTCTTGGAGGATTTTTTGCTAAATTTTACGTTTTTACTGCGGTGGTTGAACAAAAAATGTATGCTCTAGCAATAATAGGATTACTTACCACAGTAATATCAGCTTTTTATTATCTTAAAATAATTAAGACTATTTATTTTGATGCCAGTGTTATTAGTTTTGATAATACAAAAAATAAATTTGCTCAATTATCAATTTTTATAAGTTGCAGTATTTTATTAACTTTTTTCCTGTACCCTTCAGTTTTGAGCAATGTAGTGGATACACTATTTTTGAATTAATGAAATTGAAAATACTTAAATTTAAAAGCGTTAAAAGTACTAATGACGTAGCCCTAATGCTCATAAAGAAAGGCAATACTAAACCTTCAATAGTCTTATCAGAGCGTCAAACAAAAGGAAGGGGTACTATGGGGAAAAAATGGATTTCAAAAAAAGGAAATTTATTTTTAAGTATTTTATTTGATATGAGTATAAAAAAAATAAATTTTAAGAAATTTGCAGTTTTAAATGCATATTTATTAAAAAGTATCCTTACTAAAAAATTTTCAGATAAAATAAAAATAAAATGGCCTAATGACCTTTTATTTAAAAAAAAAAAAATTTGTGGAATTTTGCAAGAGACCGTTATTAATGCAGGAAAAAAATTTTTGATAGTTGGAATAGGAATAAATACTAATTTAGATCCTAAAAACACTAATTTTCCATCTACTTCATTGAAACATATTACAAATAAAAATATAGATAACAAAAAACTATTTATAATGATTAAAAAAAACTATGAGAAACTTTTACTTTTAGCTAATCAAAATTCGTTTTCAGAGCTAAAAAAATTTGTACAGAAATTATGAAATATTTAATCGGTGATATAGGAAATACCTCAACAAAGATATGTATTCTAAGTAGAAAATTTCAAATTTTAAGATCATATAATTTTGAAACCAGTAAGATGTATAAAAGCAATTTTTTAAAAAGTATTATTAGAAAAAAAAATAATAAAGATATAAATCCAGTTTTTCTATTTTCAAGTGTTGTACCAAAGGTATTTATGCAAATTAAAAAGAGATTTAAATCGACTAAATTTAAAATTTTAGAAATTAAGAATTTAAAATTAAATAACATTATTAAAATTAACATTAAAAATAAAAAGAAATTAGGCTCAGATCGAGTAGCAAACGCAATTGGCGCAAAAAAATTAAAAAATTGTCTAATTATAGATTTTGGAACAGCAACTACGTTCGATGTTATTAAAAATGGTATATATGAGGGAGGTGTTATTGCTCCTGGCGTAAATCTTTCAATAAAAAATTTAAGTCAAGCAACTGCTCTGCTCCCTTTAATTAATTTAAAAAGAAATCAAAAAAGCTACGGGAAAAATACAATCGAAGCTATTAATGCTGGTTTCGTATGGGGATACGAGGGTTTAATAAACAATATTATAGATAAAATAATTTCTAGAAGTAAAATTAAATACAAAATTTTACTTACGGGGGGATATGCAAACTTTTTTTATAAAATTATTAAAAAAAAAGTAGTTATTGACAAAGATATAACTATCAAAGGAATAGCAAATGCTTATAAAGAATTAGTATGAGTAAAGAAAAATTAATTTTTTGTCCATTGGGTGGATCTGGAGAAATAGGTGGCAATATGAATTTATACGCCTACGGAAAAGAAGATAATCAGAAGTGGATAATAGTTGACATGGGTGTTTCTTTTGCCGATGACTCAGTTCCTGGTGTTGATTTAATAATGCCAGATGCAGGATTTATAATTGATAAAAAAGATGACTTACTTGGAATAGTTTTAACGCATGCACACGAGGATCACATTGGAGCTGTTGCTCATATTTGGCCTAATTTAAAATGCAAAATTTATGCCACACCATTCACTGCTGCATTAATTTTAGAGAAATTTAAGGAAAAAAAAATGGATATAACTTCTTATTTAAATGTCGTGCCTTTAAATAGTAAAATTAAACTCGGAGCATTTGATATCGATTTTGTAACGTTAACTCATTCTATTTTAGAGCCAAACGGATTAAGTATTAAAACTCCGCTTGGCACAATTCTTCACACTGGTGATTGGAAAATTGATCCTAATCCACTAATTGGGAGCCAAATAGATGAAAAAAAACTAAAATCTATCGGTGAAAGCGGCGTATCTGCTATGATCTGCGATTCTACAAACATCTTCAGTCCTGGAAGATCAGGCTCAGAGTCAGATGTGCGCGATAGTTTATTAAGAATTATGGAAATTAAAACCAAGAGAATTTTGGTAACTTCTTTTGCATCTAATGTGGCTAGAATGGAGTCCATATTTTATTGCGCTAAAAAAACAGGACGAAATATTTGTTTAGTCGGAAGGTCAATGCAAAGAATATATAAAGCTGCAAGAAAGTGCGGTTATTTAAAAGGCTTAATTGAGCCGTTAGAACCGAGAGATGCAAAAAAAGTTCCAAAAAATAAAATTTTATATTTAGCAACTGGGAGCCAAGGTGAGCCAATGGGAGCAATGAACAGAATAATTAATGGTGTACACCCAGATGTTTTTATGGAAGGTGGTGACTGTGTAATTTTTTCTTCCAAAATTATACCTGGTAACGAAAAAAAATTATATTCTATACAAAATTTAATTGTTAAAAATAAGATGGAGATAATAAGTGAGGAAAATGCTTTTGTTCATGTCTCTGGTCATCCCAATCGAGATGATTTAAAGGATATGTATAATTGGGTTAAGCCTCAATGTGTTATTCCAGTCCATGGCGAACATCGACATATGGCTGAGCATGTTGTATTTGCAAAAGAAATGCAAGTTCCAAAAACTTTATTAATAGAAAACGGAGATATTATAAAGTTATTACCTGGAGATAAGCCTGAAATTATAGATAAAGCACCATCTGGTAAAATTTATTTAGATGGCACTATTAATGTTGAAACTGATTCTCAATCAATCAAAGAAAGAAAAAATCTATCAATTAACGGATATTTAGAAATTACACTTTTAGTATCTAATAATGGGAAAATAAAAAAACCAATAATTTCATTCAAGGGTATTCCCGAAAAAGAAAATTCTGATCATTTTATTTTTGATATGGAAGACGAGATTTTTAATATTTGTAGAACTTTTTCTTTAGATAATAAAAACCAACAAAAAAATTTAATTGAAACTATAAAACAAAATTGTAGAAGAATCGTCAGAGAAAAAACTGGAAAAAAACCATTTACAAATATAAATATAGCGAGAATCTAGTGGGTATAACTGGTTCAATTATAGTTTATGTATTAATTTGGTGGATAATTTTCTTTTCTGTTCTGCCGGTAGGAATTCAATCAAATAAACAAAAATTTAAAGAAAGAATAGAAGGAATTGATCCAGGAGCCCCTAATAATCCTAAAATAGCCAAAAAATTTTTAATAACTACGATAATTACTTCAATAATCTTTATTGTAATATATTATCTAGTTGAATTTGATTTATTAAATTTAAGAAAATATTTACAATAAAATGTATCTATCACAATTATTTATTCCAATAACCAAAGATTTACCTGCAGAGGCTAAAATTAAGTCTCACCAATTAATGTTGCAAACTGGAATGATTAGACAATCATCTGCTGGCATCTACTCTTGGTTACCATTAGGATTTAAAGTCATGAAAAAAATTGAACAAATAGTAAGAGAGGAACAAAATTCTATTGGAGCTCAAGAGATGTTAATGCCAACTATTCAATCAGCTGAAATTTGGAAAGAGAGCGGTAGATATGATGATTATGGTGAGGAGATGTTAAGAATTCAAGATAGGCAAGGAAGGGAAATGCTTTATGGACCAACTAATGAAGAATTAATTACAGACGTTTTTAGATCAAGCGTTAAATCATATAAATCACTTCCGCAAATCCTTTATCATATACAATGGAAGTTTAGAGACGAGATCAGACCAAGATTTGGTGTAATGAGGTGCAAAGAATTCTTCATGAAAGATGCTTACTCATTTGATTTGACAGATGATGCTGCTAAAAAATCTTATAACAAAATGTTTTTTTCTTATTTAAAAACTTTTAATAGATTAGGTTTAAAAGCTATTCCAATGGCTGCAGACACCGGTCCGATTGGTGGAGATCTCTCTCACGAATTTATAATTTTAGCAGAAACTGGCGAAAGTCAGATATTTGCAGACAAAAGAATATTTGAGATAAATTTAGATAAATATGATTTTACTGACGACTCTCTCTCCAAAATGAGAAAAGATTTTACAGGTATTTATGCAGCAACAGATGAAAAATTTGATGAAAAAAAATTTAATTCAGAAGTTGATAAAAAAAATCAGATCAAAACAAAAGGTATTGAAGTGGGACATATTTTTTACTTTGGTGATAAATACTCGAAACCAATGAATTGTTTAATTGATGATAAAAGCGGGAAGAAAATTTCTGTTAAAATGGGATCTTATGGTATTGGAGTTTCCAGACTTGTAGGTGCCACTATCGAGGCAAATTATAATAATGGTATTATGAAATGGCCAAAGCCAATCTCACCATTTGAGGCAGTTATTATTCCAAGTATGAGCAAAAATAATAAAGAAAACTTACAAAAAGCTGAAAAAATTTATCAGGAATTAAAAAAACAAAATATTGACGTATTGTTGGATGATGTTGATGAGAATATGTCAAATAAATTTAAAAAACATGACTTAATAGGCATTCCTTTCCAAATTATTATTGGATCAAAATCTCAAGAAAATAAATTTGAGTTTAAAGAGTTAAATTTTGAAAGTGATTTGTTAAGTCTAGAAGATATTAAATCTAAACTTAAAAGATAATTATTTTGTTCACTAAAGTAGAAAGACTAATCTCATCAAGAAATCTAAAACCCAAAAAAAAAGAAGGATTCTTAAAAATAATTTCTATTTTTTCTTTTTTAGGAATAATGCTTGGGGTAGCAATTTTAATTATTGTCATGTCAGTAATGAATGGTTTTAAAATTGAACTAACAAATAAAATACTCGGTTTAAATCCGCATATTGTAATTCAACCTAATGGTTTTAAAATTGATGATAAATATATTTCTACAATACAAAATAACTTTAAAGATATTTCTGTTAGCAAAACTTATTCTGGGGAAGGCGTTATAATCGTCAATGATCAAGCAAAAGGAATTATTTTTAAAGGTGTTAATAAAAAAGAAAAAAAAATTAAAGAATTTTTAGAAAATAATATTGCTAGTGGTGATTTAAAAAACTTTAAAAAAAATAGTGTATTTATTGGTTCTGAGCTTGCATTTAACTTAGATTTAAATGTAGGAGATAGGATAAATTTAATGTCATCAACATTTGTAGCCACTCCACTCGGAAGTTTACCAAAACAAGAAAATTTTAATATAGCAGGAATATTTAATACTGGATTTGTTGAGTTTGACCAAAATATTATTTTTTTAAATATAGAAGATGCTTTGTCAATGTTTGATAAAGATCCTGAAGGGCAAAATTTAGAAATTTATTTAAAGGATCCATTAGAGGCCAATAAATACAAAAAAAAAATTGAGAAACTTAATCAGAATTATTTTATTTATACTTGGTCAGATTTGAATAAATCTTTTTTTAGTGCACTTAAGGTTGAAAGAAATGTTATGTTTATAATACTAACATTAATTATAATAGTAGCAGCATTTAATATTATTTCAGGGTTAACAATATTAATAAAAAATAAAACTAAGGAAATAGCAATTTTAAAAACCTTAGGCTTGAATAATACATCTATAAAAAAAACATTTTTTCTAACAGGTTTTACCATTGGTCTTTTTGCTACAATATCAGGTATTTTTTTAGGAATTATATTCTCATCAAATATTGAAAAAGTTAGAATATTTCTCTCCACAGTTTTTAAACTAGAAATTTTTCCGAGTGATATATATTTTTTAGAAAAATTACCAAGTGAGATCAGTTTAAACTCAGTATTTATAATTTTTATCTTATCAGTATTGGTTTCAGCAATAGCCTCTTATATTCCAGCAAGGCACATCTCAAAAATGAAAACATTTAGAGCTTTAAAATATGAATAAAATTTTAATTGAAATTCAAAATCTCAAAAAAAACTATCAGCATCTTGATGGAAATATTACTTTATTTAGCAATCTCAATCTCAAAATTAAGCAGGGAGATCTCGTGGCATTAGTTGGCCCATCCGGATCTGGAAAATCATCTTTGCTTCATTTAATAGCCTTACTAGATGAACCAACGAGTGGATATATTAAAATAAATAATATTCTCACAAAAAAAATTACAGATGAAAAAAAAGATGAAATCAGAAGAAAAAATATATCAATCATTTTTCAGGACAATAATTTATTAAATGATTTTACCGCCATTGAAAATATAATGATGCCATTAATTATTAGAGGTGAAAATTTAGAAAATGCAAAAAAAAAAGCTCAAAAAATTCTTAAAGAAGTTAAAATCTTTGATAGAGCTCAACATTTTCCAAACGAGCTATCTGGCGGAGAGCAGCAAAGAGTAGCTATTGCTAGAGCCTTGATAGCAGAAACAAATTTAATTCTGGCAGACGAACCAACTGGTAATTTAGATTACAAAACTTCAAAGGAAATATTTTCCTATTTTCTTAAATTAAAAAAATTAAAAAAAACTATAATTTTTGCAACTCACAATAGAGAACTTGCCAACAGGGCAGATTACAAGTTGTTTATTTCAAATGGTGATATAAAACGAGTTAATGCTCTTTAGTAATAAGAATTTCAATCATATTAAAATACATACTCAATACTCAATATGCGAAGGTGCCATAAAAATTGATGAGTTGGCCGATTATTGTAAATTAAATAGGGTTAAATCAATTGGATTAGCAGATAGTTACAATCTGTGTGGAGCTCTCGAATTTTCAGAAAAAATTTCTAAAACCGGTACACAACCAATAATTGGAACTCAAATTAATTTAAATATATCTGAAACAATTGGAAAAGTTACATTGTATGCAACCTCAGAAAAAGGATATAAAAATTTAACTAAATTATCATCATCAAGTTATTTAAAAAATGACTTGATGACAGATCCATCTTGCAATTTAAAAGATCTTACTGAAAATAATGAAGATTTAATATTACTAACCGGTAAT
>CACOYX010000009.1 GCA_902631535.1 uncultured Pelagibacteraceae bacterium | reverse complement strand
ATTCAAAAAAATATATAAAAATAAAATTAAAGCTAAAGGTAACAACAAAAATATTAATTGTGTCAAACTACTTAAACCTGTGTATTTTATTGATAATTCAATTAATATTAAAAGAAAAAAACAATAAAAGAAAACTATTGACTTATTAAAATATTTTTTTTTTGATTTTACAATCAATAATGAACTAAGTAGTGAAATTACTGGTATATATAATGGAAGCGATAAACGTCTATTCAAAACTGGTATAATTTCTTTTTTTGACTCATCGTTACAAATTTTATTATCTAATTTATTATAGATAGCACAACTTAACAATTTCACTGTTGATGTTTCTTGTATTTTTGGTTGTTTAATTTGAGTAGTATTTATATCTGAAAAATTTAAAGTTAATTGATCAAATTTTATAATTTCGTTTTTTTTGGATTCTTTGTTAAAGGATATGATTTGCCCATTAATTAAAAATAACTCTTTTTTTTTAACAACACCATTTTTTGCTAATATATTAGTTATTTGTTTTTTAGATGGATTAGGTGATAATTTCTTTAAATAGTTTCCGTTGTCTTGCAAAAAGATATTTTGAACTTTGTTATCTATTTTTTTTTCAACAAAAAAAATTAAATTTTTGAATGAGTCATTAAATTCATTTGTCTTTAATGTTGGTAAAATAGAATTATACTCATCTTTAACTAAAAGCTGTCTTGACTTATTCATCATAGTAGGAGTGAGAAAAACTGAAAAAATTAAGTAGAAAATTAAGACAATCAGGGAAGCTATTAAAAATAAATTTACTAATTTCATTTTTTTTACACCAGAAGTCCATAAAATTAAAAATTCACTATTTTCTAAGTGTCTATAAATGAATAAAAATATAGCAATTAGAAATGAAAGAGGAATAAATTTAGGAGCTAAGCCAAATAAGTTTAGGAATGAGTAAGTAAAATAAATGCTTGTGGGATAACCATTTTCGACTATTAAGTCTAAAAAATTTACAGCTCTTATTGTCAGAGCAATCAGTGAAAGACCAAATAATACAAGTAAAAATGTCTTAAAAATTTCAATAAGATAGTTGTAGAAAATTTTGTTTTGATGCATTTGAATATTTTGTATATAGTTAATTCATCCAATTAATAAATTCAACTAAAGAGTGAATAATGACAATATTGACGTTGAAATTAGGTATTTTTGCACATATATAACAGTAACTTTACATTGAAGTATAATAATTCTATGTCCGTAAAAATTAATTATAGCGATAAACCAGCGAAAGAAATCTCAAAAAATACGGTGTTATTTGTTGATGAAAAGTTTAACACTAAAAGTATAATTAAGTACGCCTCTAATTCTGAAATTTCATACATAAACGATTTATTAAAAACAAGCGACTTAAAAAAAAATATCTTAGTTTTTGAATTAAACTCAAATAAAAAAATAATTTTAATTTCAATTAAAAAAGATTTGAAAAGTTTTGATATTGAAAATTTAGGTGCTGAATTATATGGAAGAATTAACTACGGTAAAAATAGTGAATACTACATCAATTCTGATAGCGTAGTTAGTAAACAAAAAAAATTTATTAGCTATTTTTTACACGGTCTCAAACTGAAATCATATGAATTTACAAAATATAAAACAAAAAAAGAAACTAGAAACATTTCTCTAATAATCTTAGGAAATAAAAATAAACCTTCATTTAGCGATCGATTGAAATTTAATGCTCTTGAAGAGGGCACTTTTTATGCTAGAGATTTAGTTTCTGAGCCAGGTAATATTTTACATCCAGACGAATATGCTAAGAGATTAAATTCATTAAGAAAAGATGGATTAAAAGTAACGGTATACGATAAAAAAAAACTAAAGAAACTTGGTATGAATGCTTTACTTGGCGTTGGCATGGGAAGTATCAGAGGATCGTATTTAGTAACAATGGAATGGAATGGAGCAAAGAATAAATCAAAACCTTTGGCATTTGTGGGAAAGGGAGTAACTTTTGATACGGGGGGTTATTCACTCAAGCCTGCAAGATTTATGGAGGATATGACGTATGACATGGCGGGATCAGCGGCAGTTGTTGGCTTGATGAAAAATTTAGCATTAAGAAAAGCAAAAATTAATGCCGTAGGAGTCGTGGGTCTCGTAGAAAACATGGTAAGTGGTGTTGCTCAAAGACCTGGAGATATTGTCAAATCTTATAGTGGAAAAACAATTGAGGTACTCAATACCGATGCAGAGGGAAGGTTAGTTTTAGCAGACGCGTTAACATATACTGAAAAAAAATTTAGTCCAAAAATTATAGTAGATCTAGCTACTTTGACGGGTGCTATTATTGTCTGTCTTGGCTCTGAGTATGCTGGACTTTTCTCAAACGACGACAAGCTTTCAAAACAAATTTTAGACGCTGGAGAAAAAGTTGAGGAAAAATTATGGAGAATGCCTTTACATAAAAATTACGATAAACTCATGAATTCAAAAAATGCTGATATGCAAAACATTAATTACGTTGGCGGAGCTGGCTCAACCACAGCTGCACAATTTTTACAAAGATTTATATTAAATAAGACACCTTGGGCACATCTAGATATTGCTGGTATGGCATTTTCCAAATATGGAGGCGCATTAAATTCTAGGGGCGCAACAGGCTTTGGAGTAAGATTATTAAATCAACTAATCGAGGAAAATTATGAGTAGTATTGAACAAACTTTGTCAATAATTAAACCTGATGCAGTGGAAAGAAGTCTAGTAGATAATATAAAAGATATTTTTACAAAAAATAATTTAAAGATTAAAGAAAGTAAAAAAATTCACATTTCAAAAGATGAGGCATCGGAATTTTATAAAGTTCATCAATCAAAACCTTTTTATAATGATCTGTGTGCATATCTATCGTCCGGACCAATAGTAGTAATGATTTTAGAGGGTGAAAGTGCGGTAATCACAAATAGAAAATTAATGGGCGCAACAAATCCAAAAGATGCAGAAGAAAACACTATTAGAAAACTTTATGGAATTTCAATTGATAAAAATTCGGTGCATGGATCAGACTCAATAGAAAACGCTAAAAAAGAAATAGAATTCTTTTTTAAAAATTAAGAATTTCTAAAAATTTTAATTATAGCCTCAGGAAAAGCTCTGTATTCTAGTTTTTGGGTTTTATATTTTAATATCTTTTCATCATCTTTATCATTTATAAAAAACTTTTTTTGTATAATTGTATTTCCACTATCTAGCTTTTCATTAACATAATGCACAGTACATCCTCCTTTTTTTTCCTTATTTTTTAACATTCTCGAGAAAGTATTAAGTCCTTTGAATTTTGGGAGAAGGGAAGGGTGAATATTGATTATTTTTCTTTGGTAATTTTTAATAAGTTTATTTGAAACAATTTTCATGTAACCGGCAAGGCAAATAAAAGAAATTTTATATTTTCTAAGATTAAATAAAATAGTGTTTTCATAATTTACTAATTTTGTATTAATAAAAATATATGGAATCTGGTATTTTTTTGCGTAAATGACACCATACGCATTTTTATTATCACTGATAACTAGACTAATTTTGATTGGGAAAATTTTTTCTCTTGATTGTAAAATTAGATTTTTCAGATTTGTTCCTTTTCCTGAGATAAAAACACAAGTTTTTTTTTTTACCATTTAAGAGATCCCAATATATTAACTTTTTTAAAATCTTTTGAAATATATCCAATCTCATAAGGTTTAAACTTTCTTGGAAAATATTTTCGAATTTTTGCGATTTTATTTCTATTTACAATTATACAAAATCCAACACCACAATTAAAAGTTTTAATCATTTCTTGATCAGAAATATTTTTACTTTTCAACCATTTAAAAATTTTCAAAACTTTAATTTTTTCAAAATCAATATTTAGGGTCAATTTTTTTGGGACTGATCTAAGTAAATTTTCAACTAAACCACCACCAGTAATATGAGCAGCAGCTTTTATCAAATTTTTATTTGTTAACTTTAAAATTTCTTTCGAATAAATTTTAGTTGGTTTTAATAACTCATTTTTTAAATTATTGGGTATTTTATTTTTTTTTAATATTGATCTTACTAAAGAATATCCATTAGAATGAATTCCCGTTGAGGGGATGGCTAAAATAATATCGCCTTTCTTCACATTATTTTTATCAAGAATTTTTCTTTTAGATACTATCCCTACACTAAAACCTGCTAAATCAAATTTATCTTTTGAGTAAATCCCTGGCATCTCAGCTGTTTCTCCACCTATTAATTTACAATTAGATAATTTACATCCATCAAAGATACCCTTTAGAATTTTTTTAGTTTTATTTAAGTCTAATTTACCAACCGCAATGTAATCTAAAAAAAATAAGGGCTTTGCACCTTGAACGATTAAATCATTAACACACATAGCAACCAAGTCGATACCAATGGTATCAAATTTTTTTAATTTATTAGCTAGATCAATTTTAGTTCCAACACCATCTGTACACGAAACAATCACTGGATCTTTAATCTTTAGGTTGCTTAGATCAAATAATGAACCAAAACCGCCTATAACATCTGTTTTAAAGGCACCCCTCGTTTTTTTGACATCTTTTTTCGATAATTTAGATATATGATTAACGAGTTTATTGGCTAATGAAATGTTAACACCGCTTTTTTTATAACTATTTTCAATTTTTTTCATTTATAAATTGGTATTTAATTTTTATGAAATTTTACAAGCAAATAATATTTATTTTAATTGTTTTTTTTAAAACTGAAACTCTTTTTTCAAAAAATGATTTGTTTAATGTTAATAATATTAAAATAGAGAAAAAAGATAAAACACCAAATAACGTACTTGCTAATCAAGCTATTAAAGAGGGATTTAATCAACTAATTGAAAAAATCTTGCTCAAAGAGGACAGAGAAAAGCTTGATAAAGTAAAGTCTTTGACAATTAAAGAATTAGTATCTTATTATAGAGTTTCAAATATCACTGATGAGGAAAATAAAAAAGAATTAGTAAACTTTAGCGTTACATTTGACAAAAATAAGATTCATGATCTGTTTTTCAAAACTGGAATCTCTTATTCAGAAATTTCAGATAAGGAATTGTATGTTCTTCCAATTTTAATTAAAGATAACGAGCTTAATATCTTTAATAACAACTTCTTTTATGAAAATTGGAATGAAATTTACGAAAATGATTTAATTGAATTTATTCTTCCTTTAGAAAATATTGAAATTATTCAAAATATTAATATTTTTAAAAAAAATTTAATTAATATAGATATAATAAGTTTATTTAAAGAATACTCAAATAAAAATAAAGCAATAATTTTAATTGAGGATAACACAATAGGTAATAACAAAATATATATTAAGTCGATAATTCAAGGAAAAAGTATATCGAAGAATCTCGATTTAAAAATTCAAGACTTCAAGCTTAAAGCATCAAAAGAAAAAATTATTACTGAATTAAAAAAAGAATTAATTAATTTAGTAAAATCAAAAAATCTAATAGATATAAGAACCCCATCATTTTTAAATGCAAAATTAGATATTAATAAAAAAAGTAATTTAGTAGAACTGAATAAAAGAATAAAAAATATTGATTTAATAGAAAACATTTTTGTCCAAGATTTTAACAAAAATTACATGAACTTAAGAATAAAATATCTAGGAAAATTAGATAATATTATTTCTCAATTAAAAAAAGAAAAAATAAATTTAAAAATGATAAAAGATCAGTGGGTAATTAAGACCCTATAAAATGAACCAACTTATTTTTAAATTTCCCTTTTCAAAAAAATATTATGAACAAGATTTTTTTGTATCGAGTAATAATTTTTCAGCCTATAAGTTGGTAGAGAGTTGGCCTACATGGCCAGGAAAATGGTTGAATATTTTTGGAATATCTGGATCTGGAAAAACTCACTTATCAAAAATATTAGAAAAAAAGATTAAAAGAATAAAATTAATTAAAGCTCA
The DNA here is from genome assembly GCA_902631535.1 of uncultured Pelagibacteraceae bacterium. Lineage (GTDB taxonomy): Bacteria > Pseudomonadota > Alphaproteobacteria > Pelagibacterales > Pelagibacteraceae > Pelagilacustribacter. The sequence goes on along the minus strand of CACOYX010000009.1, from coordinate 13,344 downwards.
AAATATTGATAACCAAATAATTAAAGAATTAAATGATTTAGATTGTTTAATAATTGATAATTTTGAAAATAATATTGATGAAAAATTACTATACTCTATTTTAAATCAATCAAAACAATTAGAAAATTATATATTAATTAATTCAACTTCATCTATAAAAAATTTTGACTTTAAATTAATAGATTTAAAGTCAAGAATTAACAGTTTTTTATATATAGGTATTGAGCTTCCGACTGATGATTTGTTAAAAGTTATAATTACGAAGACACTATCTGATAAACAAATAAATATAAGTCCAAAGTTATCAGACTATATAATTAATAATGTAGATAGATCTTACGAAAAATTGTTAAAATTTCTTAAAGAAGTCGATGAATTGTCTTTATCCACTGGAAAATCTATTAATATTAATCTAATAAAAAAAGTATTAAACAGATGAATAAATATAGAACACATAACTGCTCAGAATTAAGCGAGAAAGAAATAGGTCAAAATGTATATTTATCTGGATGGCTGCATAGGAAGCGAGATCATGGAAATTTATTATTTATAGATTTGAGAGATCACTATGGAATCACACAGTGTGTGATTGAAAATAATAATGATTTTTTTCCTATCATAGAAAAATCTAAACCTGAAACCGTACTAAAAATTAGTGGTAAAGTAGTCAAAAGGTCCAGCGAAACTGAAAATTTAGATTTAAAAACTGGTAAAATTGAAATTTCTATAGAACGCGCGGAGGTATTATCTAATGCTAAAGAGTTACCACTACCAGTATTTGGTGAACAAGACTATCCTGAAGAAATTCGATTGAAATATAGGTTTTTAGATCTGAGGCGCGAAGAGATGCATAAAAATATTATTTTAAGATCAAAAGTAATTTCATTTATAAGATCTGAAATGCTTAAATTAGGATTTCTTGAGTATCAAACTCCAATTTTAACTTCCTCTAGCCCAGAGGGAGCGAGGGATTTTTTAGTACCCAGTAGATTAAACCCAGGTAAATTTTATGCCTTACCTCAGGCCCCACAACAATTTAAACAATTAATTATGGTATCAGGATTTGATAAATATTTTCAAATTGCTCCTTGCTTTAGAGATGAAGATGCGAGAGCAGACAGAAGCCCCGGTGAATTTTATCAATTGGATTTAGAAATGTCCTTTGTAGAGCAAGAAGATGTTTTCAATGTAGTTGAGAAGTTAATGGTAAATTTATTTAAAAATTTTTCATCAAAAAAAATTCAAAAAGAAAAATTTCCTAGGATTCCCTACAATGAGGCTATGAAAAAATACGGCACAGATAAACCAGATTTAAGAAACCCATTAATTATCCAAGAATTTACTGATCTATTCAAGAGAGAAGATGTAAAATTTGATATATTTAAAAAATTAGTAAAAACAGGATCAATAGTCAGAGGAATTATAACTAAAAATACCAAAGATAAACCTAGAAGTTTTTTTGATAATATTGATAAATGGGCTAAAGACCAAGGCGCCTCTGGACTAGCATATTTTACTTTAGACCAAGATAAGGAAATAAAAGGTAAAGGGCCAGTTGGAAAATTTTTTAGCGAAGAGTCTCTAAAAGAAATAATCAAAAATAATAATGCTGAAATAGGTGATAGTATTTTTCTTTCTTGTGGTAAAGAAAATGAAGTTGAAAAAATTTTGTCATTAGCCAGAAATAAAATTGCAAGTGACTTAGGTATAATAAAACATGATCAATTTGCATTTTGCTGGATCATCGATTATCCTATGTATGAATTTGATGAAGCATCAAAGAGAATTGTATTTAGCCACAATCCATTTTCAATGCCTCAAGGAGATGTTAAAAAAATTAATTTTAAAAAACCTTTAGATATCAAAGCGTATCAATATGATATTGTTTGCAATGGTGTTGAGCTATCATCAGGAGCCATAAGAAATCATATACCAGAACTTATGTATAAATTATTCTCTATAGCTGGATACACAGAAAAAGAAGTTAATGAAAAATTTAGCGGAATGATAAATGCTTTTAGTTATGGTGCACCACCTCACGGTGGCATAGCCCCAGGTATAGATCGAATTGTAATGTTGCTTGCAGAAAAAGAAAATATAAGAGAGGTCACTCTTTTTCCAATGAACCAGAACGCTCAAGATTTAATGATGCGGGCACCCTCCGAAGTAAATGAAAATCAGTTAAAAGAGTTAAATATTAAAAAAAATATCAAAAAAAACTAGTTTTTTGTTTTCAGATTAATTCTTACATCAGATAGATCAACTAACTTCTCTTCATAATTACTTCTTACAAAACCTTTAGAGGTAATATTTTTCACAATTTTAAGGAATTTATCTTCACCATTTTCCAAATCTAAATTTTTAGCACTAGCGATAGAGGGAGTATGAGCCAAATCCTCTTTTCCAAGATATGAAATTGCTAGCTCTCTAAAAACATAATCAAGAATTGATGATGCACTAAGTATTCTATCATTTCCTACAACATTACCCGATGGTTCAAATTTAGTATCGATGAATGCATCTACGTATTCTTCTAATGGAACCCCATATTGTAGACCCAAAGAAATCGCTATCGCAAAATTATTCATCATAGCTTTAACTAGTTCACCTTCTTTATTCGTATCTATGAATATTTCGCCAATTTTTCCATCATCGTATTCTCCAGTGTGAAGATAAACTTTATGATCTCCAATCTGAGCTTTTTGAATATACCCTTTTCTTCTATCGGGCATTTTGAATCTTGCGTTATTTTTAACTTTTAAGTTAATAGGGTTATCTTTTTGATTATCCTGTTTAGTATATCTAATTTTATCTACAATATTTTTAGATAAACCTTTTTCAGAACCTGTCTTTTTTGCACTATCTTTCTTACCACCAATTTTTTTAGTTTTACGGTTGTTTAATTTGACATCAATTACTTCTACCTCACCGTCAGTTCTTTGATCAATTTTTGACAATTCTATGTCATCAAGATTATCTAACGTATGAACTGTTTTAAAAGTGCAAGTGTAGTAAGTTTCGACTGTATATTTTTTCATAAAATTTATGGAATCTCTTTATTTAGATATATATTAATTGTATATTGTGTCTATTACTTAATAATACAATTGTTAAGTGTGTGGATTTTAATTTTATATTATGAGCATTAAAATATTTTTTACTTGGTGGAATAAACAAACTTTTGGAACTTTTCTTAAAACGCTATTTTTTGGTAAATTTGTTGGTTCTGATGAGTATGGCAATAAATATTATCAGAGTAAATCAAACGAAAGGTGGGTTATCTACTCAAACAAGATTGAAGCCACAAAAATAACTTCTAATTGGTATTTATGGATGCATCATACAATTGATAAAATTCCAGATAAACAATCTAATAAATATTCATGGCAAAAAAATCATTTAGAAAATCAAACTGGCTCTATTAATAAATTTAAACCAGTAAAAATTAGAAAAAATAATATTAAAAAAAAATATGAAACTTGGAAATAATAATTATTTCTTTTTACTTTTGTTTTTGCTTTCAACAAACTTGTTAGTTGCGGAAAATAAAATTGTTACAGCTCCTTTACTCAATGTTGAAAAAATTAAACCTAGTTTTGAAGAACTGGATAAAGAAGCTGAAAATATTTTACCAACTCAAAATCTTAAAGAAAAAAAAAATACTTCTAAACTTAATTCATCTCAAGCTATTTTAATTGGCTTAGACAAGATAACAGCTAAATCTTCCCAATTAGTTGTTAATCTTAATGAGAGTAAAAAATTTGGTCCTCTAGAAATTAAAATTCTCAAATGCGGTAAAGTAAAATTTAACAACATAATTGATAGCGTTGCTTACATGCAAGTGAAGGATTTAACAGAAAATAATAATGAAAAAGTGTTTATATTTAATGGATGGACATTTGCTTCAGATCCAAGCTTAACCCCATTTGATCATGCTATTTATAATTTACAATTAATAAATTGTAGTAACACTTAATAAAATTTTTCTTTTCCAAGCCAATTAGTATCAAAATCAGATTGAACGAATTTTTTGTGGTTTAGTATTTTTTTATGTAAATCTATTGTTGTGTTAATTCCCTCTAAAACAAATTCATCGAGTGATCTCAATGTCCTTTGAATAGCTTCAGTTCTATTTCTGCCTTTACATATAACTTTTGCAATTAAACTGTCATAGTAAGGAGTGATTTTACATCCTTGGAATATAGAACCGTCAACTCTAGTTCTAAAACCAGAAGGTTGATGACAAACACTAATTACTCCTGGGCTTGGCTGAAAATCTAAAGCTGGGTTTTCAGCATTAATCCTACATTCGATAGTATGACCTCTTGGGTTAATATCGCTTTGCTTTAAAGCAGTGTTTCCAGTAAAAGCTATCCAGAGTTGTTCTTTTACTATATCAATACCAGTTTGTACCTCGGTTACAGGATGTTCTACTTGAACACGTGTGTTCATTTCTAAAAAATAAAACTTTCCATTTTCGTAAATAAATTCAACTGTGCCAGCGCCTTCATAATTAATTTGTTCAACCATTTTTACTGTTTTTTCAAAAAGATCTTTTCTCAATTCATCAGTTAAGACAGGACTAGGAGTTTCTTCAATAAGTTTTTGATGTCTTCTTTGAACAGAACAGTCTCTTTCAGCTAAGTGAACTGTCTTGTTTTTACCAGACATGACTTGAACTTCAATATGTCTTGGATTCTTAAAATACTTTTCAATATATAATTCATCATTATTAAAAAATTTTTTTGCTTCAGATTTTGCTGTAAGAAATAAATTTTCTAGCTTACTTTCTTCTTCTACAATTTTCATTCCTTTTCCACCACCTCCACCAGCGGCTTTGATTAAAACTGGATAACCAATATCTTTACAAATTGTCTTAGCTTCATCAAAAGATTTAACTCCACCTTCAGAGCCCTCAATTACAGGTAAACCAAATTTTTTTGCAATTCTTTTTGCCTCAATTTTATCTCCCATTTTTGAAATTATATCTGCACTAGGTCCAATGAACTTAATACCGTGTTTATTTACAATTTCAGAAAATTTAGCATTCTCTGATAGAAAACCATAACCGGGATGTATTGCTTCTGCCCCAGTTAAATCTACTGCTGACATTATAGACGAAATGTTTAAATAACTATTTTGAGGCTGGTGCGATCCAATACAAACGCTTTCGTCGGCAAGCCTGACATGCATAGACTCAGAGTCGACATCTGAGTGAACAGCAACAGTTTTTATGCCCCATTCTTTACAAGCTCTAATAACTCTAACAGCAATTTCACCTCTATTAGCTATTAAAACTTTTTTGAACATTATAATTTATTTTAGAATAACTAAAGTTTGACCAAACTCGACAGGTTGACCATCTTCCACTAAAACTTTTTTTACTACACCGTCTGAAGTTGAGGGAACATGGTTCATTGTTTTCATAGCTTCGACAATCATTACAGTTTGACCTTTTTTAATCTTATCTCCAACTTGAACAAATTTTCTTGCACCAGGTTCCGCAGCTAAGTACGCTGTTCCAATAATTGGAGATTTTACTCTTATTCCATCACTATCATCAGAGGATTTTAGAACAGCTTTATTTGGAGGAACTACAGCACTTGTTTTTATTTGTTCTATTCCTTTAGATGCTTTCGAAACTTTTATTTTAGTTTGACCCTCTTGATATTCCAATTCAGTTAATTCAAATTCTTTTAGATTATCTACTAATTCTTTAATTAATTTTTTGTCAATTTTCATTTTTCTAAAAATTTTTTCATAGCATTTAGTGACATTATATAACCCTCTGCTCCAAAACCACAGATAACGCCTCTAGCAACTTTACTTATTAGAGATTTGTGTCTGAATTCTTCTCTATTATAAATATTACTAATATGCAATTCTATAACTGGAATTTTTAATATTTTCAAGGCATCGTGAATAGCTACGGAGGTATGAGTGTATCCCCCAGCATTGATGATTAATCCATCTTGATTATTTCGTGAAGTTTGGATCTTATTAACTAATTCTCCTTCTATATTTGACTGAAAAAATGAAAGTTTTATATCATTTTTAATTGAGTAATTATTACAATTCTTTTCGATTTCTTTTAAAGTAAAATTTCCATATTGATTTTTTTCTCTTTCACCTAAAAGGTTGAGATTTGGTCCATTAAGAATTATAATTTTATCCATAAATTTCTTATCATTGAATAACTTAATTATGGCAAAAATACAATTAAATGGAAAAAAGGTAGAAATTAAATCAAACTACTCATTATTTGATTTATTAAAAAAATACAAATTAATTAACAAAAAAGTTGCTGTTGAACATAATGGAGTGATCATTCCAAAAATAAGTTATAAAAGAAAAAATTTAAAAGATAATGACAAAGTTGAAATAGTTCATTTTATTGGTGGAGGTTAGATTGAAAAAGGACAGTTTAAAAGTTGCAGGAAAAATACTTAAATCTAGGCTTATAGTAGGAACTGGAAAATATAAAAGTTTTTTAGAAACCGCCAAAGCAGTTAAAGCTTCAGGCGCAGATATGGTAACAGTAGCCGTAAGAAGAGTAAATATTCTAGATAAAAAAAAACCAATTCTAACCGATTATTTAAATCCTAAGAAAATAATTTTTTTACCTAATACTGCTGGCTGTTTTAATTCAGAGGATGCTTTAAGAACTTTAAGATTAGCACGTGAAATGGGTGGATGGAAACTAGTAAAACTTGAAGTGCTAGGTGATAAAAAAACACTTTATCCAAATATGATAGAGACAATTAAATCTACTAAAACATTAGTTAAAGAAGGTTTTAAAGTTATGGTTTATTGCACTGATGATCCTTTATTAGCAAAAAAATTAGAGGATAATGGAGCTTCTGCAATTATGCCATTGGCTTCTCCAATCGGTTCAGGTTTAGGAATTCAAAATAAAGTAAATATTTCATTAATAATTAAACAATCAAAAGTACCAGTTATTGTGGATGCTGGAATAGGCACAGCATCTGATGCGACAGTTGCAATGGAATTAGGGTGTGATGGTGTTTTAATAAATAGTGCAATCGCAAATGCAAGAAAACCGATTATTATGGCCAAGGCTTTTAAAGATGCAGTGATTTCTGGTAGAAATTCTTTTTTAGCTGGAAGAATGAAAAAAAATCATTTTGCAACTGCGAGTACTTCGAACAAGGGAATAATTTAGCTTTTCTTTTTTCTTCTCACCCAAAGTGTTCTTACCTTTTTTTTTGTTTTTGTTTTTTTTATTTTATCTTTATTTTTTTCAACCTTTTTTTTCTCTTTTTTTGTTTTTATAAAATTACTATTAATTGATTGAGTGATAGCATTAATATTTTCTATTGTATTAATAAGTCTTTTTGATTTATTTAATAATTCAATTTTATACTCAGGAATTATAAATTTATCATTGGATAAAATTTTTACATCATAAGAATACTTTTTTTGAAAATATTTTAATTCTTCTAATAAATTATTTTCAATAAAAATTTTAACTTTTTCTGGTATGAAGGCATTAATAGTTTTTACTTTATCAGTAAAAGCTAAATGTTGAATTTTTTTTAAAATTTTTTGTGAAAAAGAAGAAAGTGATAATTGTGTCTCCCATTTAATTGAACCTTCACGCAATCTCTGTCTAGTCATTTCAAGAAGACCAAAATTGCTTATTCTTCCTATTTGTATTCTAGCTCTATCTTTTCTAATACTTTCTCTCATTCTTTTTTCTACTGTTCTTCTGTTATAAAAATTCATCATATCGATGAAATCCACAACTATAAGGCCTGATAAATCTCTTAGTTTTATCTGATGTGCTATTTCTTCTGCTGCTTCTAAATTTGTGTTTAAAGCAGTTTTTTCAATATTTATTTGTTTTGTAGATTGACCAGAGTTAATATCAATTGAAACTAATGCTTCTGTAGGATTGATAACTAAATAACCACCAGATTTTAATTTCACCGTGGGTTCATAAATATTGTTTAACTCTTTTTCAATTTTAGCATCGTGAAATAAAGGAATTTTGCCTCTATATTTTTTTATATTTTTTACGTTTTTAGGCATTAGCTCTTTCATAAATCTCTTTGCTTTTTGATAAGCTTCATTACCTTCAATATAAACATTCTTAGTATCATTATCGTAAGTATCTCTTAAAGTTCTTTTAATAATATCTCCTTCCTCATAAACTAAAGAAGGGGCATTAGAGTCTAAGGCTTTCTCTTTAATCTCCTCCCAAGTTTTTAATGTATTTTGAAAATCTTTTTCTATTTCGTTTTTTGTTTTATTTGCTCCAGCTGTTCTAACAATTACCCCCATACTTCTGGGTATTTCAATATTATTGAGAATATCTCTTATTTTTTGACGGTCAGAGGAATTAAAAATTTTCCTAGATATTCCTCCACCTTTTGGAGTATTTGGCATTAGCACCATGTACTTTCCAGCCAAAGAAATAAAAGTGGTAAGCGCTGCACCTTTCTGACCTCTCTCTTCTTTTATTACTTGAATTAATACTACCTGTCCTGGTTTAATTACCTCTTGTATTTTATATCTTTTAATACCGTATGAAGATTTGATCTTTTCTCTATACTCCTGTTTATTATTCTCTTTTTCAATTTGACTTTCATTATCTTCAGTTTTTTCACTTTTATTCTCAGATTGATTTTCTGACTGAGAATTATTTTGATTTGTATCAATAGTTTTATCTTTAAGGTCCTCCCTTATTTTTTCTTCAGCTATTCTTATCTTTTCTTTATCTTCAGAGGGTAATTGATAGTAATCAGATTGGATGTCATTAAAAGCTAAAAAACCGTGTCTTTCTCTTCCGAAGTTCACAAATGCTGCTTGCAAAGAGGGTTCCACTCTACTTATTGTTGCGAGATAAATATTATTTTTAAAATTTAAATTATTTTTATCTTCAAATTCATATTCTTCAATAGAATGATCTGATTTAAGAACAATACGAGTTTCATTTGGATGCGAGGCATCGATATATAAATTTTTTTCCATTTTATAAGAATTCCTTTTAAATTTTTGAAATTTTTTATTTTTAAATTTGCCATAAGGCTTATTTTATACAATTTTGTGCATAAATACACGATATAAATTATTGTATGCCTAAAGATAGTCAGAATTGTTACTATAAATAATAACAATGCTCAAATTTATCAATTTTTACATAAAATTCGTTATAATATTTTTTGTTGCCTCAATATTTTTTGTTTTTTCAACACTATGGTATTTTTCAGTCGGTTTACCTGATTACAAAAAATTGTCTAATTATCAGCCACCAATCTCAAGTAGGGTTTACTCTGAAGATAGTAATTTAATAGCAGAATATGCAATAGAAAAAAGATTATTCATACCCTACGAGGCTGTACCGGATAAAATTGTAAATTCATTTTTATCTGCAGAGGATAAGAATTTTTTCAAACACCCTGGAATTGACGCGAAAGGGATATTAAGGGCGATATTCAAAAATATAAAGAATATTTCACAAAATAAAAGACTTGAGGGAGCTTCAACTATCACTCAACAAGTTGCAAAAAATTTTTTACTTTCTAATGAAGTTTCTATGAAAAGAAAGGTCAAAGAGGCTATCTTAGCTTTTCGAATTGAAAGAGCTTATACGAAAGAAAGAATTTTAGAATTATATTTAAATCAAATTTATTTAGGTCAAGGCACTTACGGAATAGCTGCAGCGAGCTTGGAATATTTCGATAAATCTATTAAAGAGCTGAATTATCAAGAAGCCGCTTTATTAGCAGCTTTGCCTAAAGCTCCAAGTAAATATAACCCATATAAATATCCTGATGTCGCAAAATTTAGAAGAAATTTAGTTCTTGAAAATTTAGAGGAAAATAAATTTATCACAGCTCAACAATTAAAAGAGTTTAAAAATTCAAAATTAAAACTTAAAAGAAGAAAAATAGAAATAGTTAACGAAGCTAACTCTTATACCGAGGAAGTCAGGCGAATTGTAAAAGACATTTATGGATTTGAGAAACTTTACTCACAAGGACTTAGTATCAGCACTCCGCTTAAAATAAACTATCAAATTCAAGCTTTGAAATCACTAAGAAAAGGAATTGAAGAATTTGATAGGAGAAGAGGTTGGAGAGGAGAAATCACAAATAGATTAAAGAATAAAAATTGGGAAAAAAAAATCTCACAATTCAAACTAGATCCAACTTTAAAATGGAAGATTGCTGAAATAAAATCTATAGAAAATAATGAAATAAATTTTGAAATAATTGATAAAAAAAAAGATAAAACTAATGGCACTATATTTTACAAAAATTTAAAGTGGTCTATTCCAAAAAAAAAATTAATTAAAGATATTCATGACATCGGAGACATTATTTTTGTAAAGAAAGAAATAAATTCATGGAAACTAAAACAGTACCCAAAAGTAAATGGGGGTATTGTAGTTTTAAATCCTTTTACCGGCGATGTGCTTGCTTTGGTTGGTGGGTTTAATTTTAAAACAAGTGAATTTAACAGAGTTACTCAAGCAAAAAGGCAACCCGGATCTGCATTTAAGCCTATTGTGTATGCTGCAGCACTCGAAAAAGGTTTTGCTCCAAATTCTATAATTTTAGATGCACCTTTTGTAGAGAGTCAAGGAGTTGGCCTAAAAAATTGGAAACCTGAAAATTATGGAAAAAAATTTTATGGACCGTCAACTTTTAGAAAAGGAATTGAATATTCACGAAATTTAATGACAGTTAGAATTGCAAAAATTTTAGGTTTAGAAGAAATTTTAAAATTATCAAAAAAATTAAACATTTATGATGAGATCCCAGAGCTTTTATCAGTGTCACTAGGAGCAGCTGAGACCACATTAATGAGTTTAACCTCAGCTTATGCTCCATTTGTTAATGGAGGAAAAAAAATTGATCCAAAATTAATTTCTCGGATACAAGATAGAAGAGGTAAAACAATATTCCAAGAGAAAAGCATTAAGTGTATAGGCTGTGATAAATTTATTAATAATTCTGAGGCAGACCTTCCAAAAATTGAAAATAGCAGCGAGAAAGTTTTCAGCGAAGAAACAGCCTATCAAATGACCTCAATTTTACAAGGTGCCGTGAAAAGGGGAACCGCCAAAAAGTTAAAATCTCTCAACGTGCCTTTAGCTGGAAAAACAGGCACAACTAATGACAACTATGATGCATGGTTTATTGGTTTTTCATCTAATTTAGTAATTGGAGTATATGTAGGTTTTGATAATCCAAAAACTCTTGGTAAATTTGAAACAGGATCAAAAGCAGCATTGCCAATTTTTAAAAATTTCGTTGAAAAAGCTCTTTACAAAGAAGATTTTGAAGAATTTCAAATTCCTAAAAATATATATTTAACATCCATAAACTATGACACAGGAACCAAAGCAGCAGCTGGAGAAAAGAATGTGATTACCGAAGCTTTAAAGCTCAAAGATATTAACAATATTGATAATAATAACTTAATTTCAACTAATGGCCGTGATAAAACAATAAAATTTAGACAATTTTATTAATGGAAAATTTTGACTCATTATTAGCAACCGCAGAAAAATCCCTAAGTAATATTAGGGGGTATCTTTGATAATGAAAATATTGAAAACAAGATAAAAGAATTAGAGCAAATTTCCTTAAAAGAAAATTTCTGGAAAAATAAAGATTTAGTAAAAAAAACAATAAAACAAAAAAAAACTTTTGAAGATATTTTAAACTCCTATAAAAAATCATTTTTAGAAATAAAAAATCTCAAAGATCTATACTTATTAGCATCTCAAGAGAGTGACGAAGAAACACTTGAAGACTGCTTAAAAAAAATTAGCCAAATTCTACAAGAAATAAAAAAAAGTGAAATTAATTGTTTTTTATCTGGGGAGAACGACGGCTACGATATTTATCTCGAAATACACGCTGGAGCTGGTGGCACCGAAAGCCAGGACTGGGCTGACATGCTTCGTAGAATGTATATGAAGTGGTTTGATAAAAAGGATTTTAAATATGAGGTTATAAGTGAGCATAAAGGTGAAGAAGCTGGAATAAAATCCTCAACGGTTAAAGTAGTAGGGAATTATTTGTATGGTTTAATGAAATCAGAGTCAGGTGTGCATAGATTGGTCCGGATTTCTCCGTTTGACAGTGGAGCAAGAAGACATACAAGTTTCGCAAGCGTATGGGTTTATCCTGCAGTTGAGGATGATATTAATATTAAAATTGATGAAAAAGATTTAAGAATTGATACCTATAGATCTAGTGGCGCTGGAGGCCAGCATGTAAATACTACAGATAGTGCAGTAAGAATAACGCATTTGCCTACAAAAATTGTTGTTCAGTGTCAAAATGAAAGATCTCAACATAAAAATAAAGAGACTTGTTTTAAAATGCTTCGGGCAAGATTGTATGAATATGAGGCACAAAGAAAAGAAGAGGAAAACCAAAAAGAGTTATCATCCAAAACCGATATAGGATGGGGCCATCAAATTAGGTCTTATGTCTTACAACCTTATCAGCTAGTGAAAGACTTAAGAAACAAAACAGAAAACACTAACCCAGCAAGTGTTTTAGATGGAAACATTGATCAATTTATTGAAGAAGGAATTAAAAATAAAAAATAAAAAATGAAAAAAATTATTTCTAATATAATATTGATATTAATAATACTATTTATTTTAATTGTTTTGATATTGTCAACAAAAGGAATAGAAACAAACAAATTTAATAAATTAATTTCTGAAAAAATATCTCAATCAAAAAATATCAATTTAATTTTAGATACTATTAAATTTAAAATAAATCCTACGAAATTTAGTCTATTCTTAGAAACACAAAATCCAAAAATTGCATATAGAAACACCTACGTACCCGTTAAGAATATAAAGGTATATATAGACTTTTTATCCTTGATGAGTACTGATCCAAAAATCGAGAGGATTAATCTTAATCTTGAAGAATTAGACATTGCACAATTAAACAAATTATCAAATATGATTAAGCCTTCAAATTTTAAAAGCTTGCTAACAAACAAAATAAAGAGAGGAAAATTAATCTCTGAAATAGAAATTTTCTTATCAGAAAAAGGAAAATTAGAAAATTTCATTGCAAAAGGTAAAATCAAAAGTTTAGAGACAGAATTGTTAGGTGATTTAAGATTTACTAATACATCTCTTGGATTTTTTGCTGATAAGAATGATATTTTAATAAAGAATATATTAGGAGATTTAAATGACATTAAAATCTCAGATGGTGATATCAAAATAAATCTTGAAAATGGAATAAAAATAAAATCAAACTTCAAATCAAAAATTGATCTAGATAAAGAATTATTAAAAAATTATGTCAAATTTCTTAATAATAATAAATTCAC
>CACOYX010000008.1 GCA_902631535.1 uncultured Pelagibacteraceae bacterium | reverse complement strand
CTGCATTAGCAATTTCTGGTTTACCGTTCCAGGGACCTATAGCTGCTAGTAGAGTTGGTTATAAAGATGGAAAATATTTATTAAATCCATCAATAGAGGAATTAAAAGAATCTGATTTAGATCTTGTTGTAGCTGGGACTAAAGATGCAGTTTTAATGGTTGAGTCTGAAACATCGGGATTATCTGAAAAGATTATGTTAGACGCCGTAAAGTTTGGACATGAAAAATTTGTTCCAATAATTGAAGTAATAGAAAAGTTAGCAAAAAAAGCTGGAAAACCGAAATGGGAAGTTGAAACCATCGATCATTCAGATGTTAAGAAGAAAATTACTGAAAAATTTGAAACAGGCTTAAGAAGCGCATTTAAAGAGATAGACAAAAAGAAAAGATCAACAGCTATTTCTGAAATTGAAACTCAGTGTAAAGAAATATTTGCTGAAGATGAGTCATTAACGGAAAATCAAATAATGGCTCAGCTAAAGTCTCTAGAAAAAGATATAGTAAGGACTGCAATTTTGAAAGATAAAAAAAGAATTGACGGAAGAGGCTTAGCAGATGTTAGACAAATTAAATGTGAAGTTGGCGTATTACCAAGAACTCATGGATCCGCATTATTCACTAGAGGAGAAACCCAAGCGCTTGTAGTAACTACTTTAGGTATGTCAGACGATGAACAAAGACTTGAAAGCTTAGAAGGTATGCAAAGGTCTAACTTTATGTTGCATTATAATTTCCCCCCTTTTTCTGTAGGAGAATGTGGAAGAATTGGAACAGGGAGAAGAGAAATAGGACATGGAAAATTGGCATGGAGAGCAATTAACTCTTCATTACCTAAAAAGGAAAACTTTCCGTACACATTAAGGGTTGTTTCTGAAATTACCGAGTCAAATGGATCCTCATCTATGGCTACTGTTTGTGGAACTTCTTTATCTCTTATGGATGCAGGTGTTCCTATTAAAGAGCCAGTGGCTGGAATAGCCATGGGACTTATTAAAGAGGGAAAAGATTTTTCTGTATTATCAGACATTTTAGGCGATGAAGATCACTTAGGAGATATGGATTTTAAAGTTGCAGGTACGAAAAATGGAATAACATCGTTACAGATGGATATTAAAATTACAGGTATAACTTTTGAAATCATGGAAAAAGCTTTAGATCAAGCGAAAGCCGGAAGAGAGCATATTCTTGGCGAAATGAATAAAGCTATTAAAACATCAAGAAAAGAATTTTCAAAACACACTCCAAAAATGGAGACAATAAAAGTAGATAAAAAAGATATAGCTACAGTAATTGGCAAAGGTGGAGCAACCATAAGAGAGATTGTAGAAACATCAGGAGCTAAAGTAGATGTAAATGATACAGGAGAAGTAACAGTTGCCGCTCCAGATGAATCTTCAAGAAATAAAGCATTAGAATTTATTAAAAATTTAATTGCTAAACCTGAAATGGGAAAAGTTTATAGAGGCAAAGTTGTAAAAATTATGGACTTTGGTGCTTTTGTAAACTTTTTAGGAAAACAAGATGGTTTAGTTCACATTTCCGAGTTAGCAGATAAAAGAGTAGCTAAAGTTGGAGATGTTGTTAAAGAAGGCGATGAAGTTTCAGTTAAAGTTGTTGGATTTGATAGAGGTAAAGTTAAATTATCAATGAAGCAAGCTGGAAGTTAGATTATATAATTGATATCGCCAGGAATAGTAGATTACAAAACTTAACAAACTATTTCGTGGAGAAAAGTTTAAAAACTTTAAGATATTTTAGGAAAAATTCTTAGGATCTGGCATACCTACTTTATTATAACCAGCATCTACGTAATGAATTTCTCCAGTTACGCCGGCAGCTAAATCACTTAATAAGTATAAAGCAGAGTTTCCTACGTCATGAATATCAACATTTCTTTTTAAAAAAGAATGATCCTCATTCCATTTGTATAAAAATTTTGCGTCTCCAATAGCTGATGCGGCTAAAGTTTTAATTGGTCCAGCGCTTATTGCATTAACTCTAATATTTTTTTTACCAAGATCCCTAGCTAAATATTTAACGCTAGCTTCTAATGCAGACTTGCAAACACCCATTACATTGTAATTAGGAATAGCTTTAGTTGATTCATAAGTTAAAGTTAACAAACTTCCCCCCTCATTCATTACTTTAGATGCTTCTTTAGAAACTTCTGTTAAAGAAAAACAGGATATAAGCATACTTCTAAGAAAATTTTCTCGCGTTGTGTTTAAATATTCTCCTGATAATTCTGATTTATCAGAGAAAGCTACTGCATGAACTACAAAATCAATTTTACCCCATTTTGCTTTAATATCCTCAAAAAGCTTTACGACTTCCTCTCTCTTCTCAACATCACAACTAAAAGTAGCTTTTGAATTTAATTTTTCTGCCAAGGGTATTACCCTTTTTTTTAAAGCATCACCAAGATAAGTAAAAGCCAGTTCAGCCCCAGCTTCTGCAAGTTTTTGAGATATTCCCCAAGCGATAGATCTTTCATTGGCTACACCCATGATTAATCCCCTTTTTCCATTCATTAAACTCATAATTATACCTTTTCAAAAATTAGTGCAGCGTTAGTTCCTCCAAAACCAAAACTGTTAGACATAACTGTATTTAGAGAAACTCCTTTTTCAGTTTTAGTTACTATAGGAAACTTTTTAGCCTCATCGTCCATTTCATTAATATTTGCAGAACCGGCAATAAAATTATTTTTCATCATAATTAGACAATAAATAGCTTCATGGACTGATGCAGCTCCTAATGGATGACCAGATAATGATTTTGTTGAACTGATTTTAGGAATATTTTCACCAAATGTATTTTTTACAGCATTAAGTTCAGTTATGTCCCCTACAGGTGTTGATGTTCCATGAGTATTTATATAATCGATTTTATTTTTAGAAGTTGCAATCGCCATTTTCATACATCTCACGGCACCCTCACCCGAAGGCGCAACCATGTCGTAACCATCAGAAGTTGCTCCGTATCCTGTTAGTTCAGCATAAATTTTTGCACCTCTAGCTTTAGCATGTTCATATTCTTCAAGTACTAAAACACCTGCTCCCCCCGCAATAACAAAACCATCCCTAGTTTTATCGTAAGCTCTCGAGGCAGTTCCTGGTTTATCATTATATTTTGAAGATAAAGCTGTCATGGCATCAAACATTGCGGTCATAGCCCAATGTATTTCTTCACTACCTCCTGCAAAAATAATATCTTGTTTACCCATTTGAATTAACTCCATTGAATTTCCAATACAATGTCCGCTAGTCGCACAAGCAGAACTCATTGTATAATTTGTACCTTTAATCTTAAATGGAACAGCTAATGTAGCAGACGCTGTACTCCCCATTGTTCTTGGCACTATAAACGGACCCATTAATTTTGGAGTCTTCGCTCTAGTTTTATCTGCAGCAAGAATAACATTCTCAATCGAAGGCCCTCCAGAACCCATTATAATTCCAGTTTTAAAGTTGCTAACTTCTTTATCTTCAAGGCCTGAGTCCTTAATAGCTTCTTTCATAGCAATATAGTTATAGGCAGAGCCAGATCCCATAAATCTAATTGTTTTTCTATCTACAAAATCTGAAAGTTTAATATTTGGTTTACCATGTACGTGACTTTTAAGGTTATGTTCTTTGTATTCTTCTGCATACGAAATTCCCGATTTTGAGTTTAACAAAGATTGATGAACTTCCTCTTGATTATTTCCAAGACAAGAGACTATTCCTAAACCTGTAATTACTACTCTTCTCATGATTTGAATAATCCAACTTTCAAATTTTCTGCTCGATAGATAATTTTACCATCAGCACTTAACGTTCCATTAGCTAGCCCCACTGCAGTGCCCTCTTTTTTAAGTATTCTTTTCATATTAATTTCATACTTAGCTATTTTTATATTTTTTAGAACCTCACCGGTGAATTTAACAGA
This sequence comes from uncultured Pelagibacteraceae bacterium, assembly GCA_902631535.1. Classification (GTDB taxonomy): domain Bacteria; phylum Pseudomonadota; class Alphaproteobacteria; order Pelagibacterales; family Pelagibacteraceae; genus Pelagilacustribacter. The sequence goes on along the minus strand of CACOYX010000008.1, from coordinate 25,847 downwards.
ATTAACTCCTAAAGCTCTTCCTTTTCCTGGTTCGCCAATCCATCCAAGATAAAATCCAACCAATTGCCACATAGCGTCTAATCCTAGACATCCTGGCATAACTGGATCTTTTTGAAAATGGCAATCAAAAAACCATAAATTATCTTTAATATCTAGTTCAGCTTTTATAAACCCTTTTTTAAATTCTCCAGCATTCTGATTAATTTCTGTAATTCTATCAAACATTAACATTGGAGGTAATGGAAGTTTAGCATTACCTTCACCAAATAGTTTTCCCTCTCCACACGAAATTAGTTCATCATAGTTGTAGTTGTTTTTTTGCATGATTAAAACAGTTTTACTTGATTTAACAAAAGTTTCATATATATTTGTATTTAGAATTATTATAAACTAGGTAATATAATTAAAAAAAAGTGAAAAAAATAGACATTTTTGAGAAATTAAGATCATCAGGTTTAAGACCAACTAAACAAAGAGTAGAAATCGCCAGATTTTTATTTGAGAGAGACAAAACATTTCATTTTACAGTTGAAAGCCTAGATAAGCTTTTGGCAAAAAAAACAACATCTAGATTTGCTCTAGCTACAATTTATAACACTGTACACGCTTTTAAGAAAGCAGGGCATTTAAATGAAGTAGATGTGAGAGGTAAAAAAACTTATTTTGATACTAACACTACTAATCACCACCATTTTTATGATAATGAAACTTCAGAATTAACTGACATAGATGCTAGCGAGGTAGTTATTCAAAAAATTCCAAAAGCACCAAGTGGCAAGAAAATTAAAAACGTAGAGGTATTTATTAACTTAAAAAATTGACAGTTTGTCACTTGTTTTTTACTTTAGAATAATTATAAACTAGTAGATATATCATGAGTGTAGAATATAAAAAAAATAGCAACGGTAAATGTCCAGTAATGCACGGAGGCGTTACTAAAGCTGGTGAGTCAAACACATCTAGACTTTGGCCTAATAGTATTAATTTAGATATTTTGCATCAACACGATACAAAGACGAATCCACTTCCTGGATTTAATTACAAAAAAGAAGTTAAAAAATTAAATTTCGAAGCTTTAAAAAAAGATTTACTAAAATTAATGACAGATAGCCAAGAATGGTGGCCTGCAGATTTAGGAAGTTATACTGGTCTAATGGTTAGATTGACTTGGCACCAAGTTGGAACTTACAGAGAATTTGATGGTAGACCAAACGTTGGATCACATAGGTTTTCTCCGCAAGACTCATGGCCAGATAACACAAACTTAGATAAAGCTAGACGTCTTCTTTGGCCGATTAAAAAAAAATATGGAAATAGATTAAGTTGGTCAGATTTAATGGTTTTAGCTGGCACGATGGCTTATGAAAAAGCTGGTTTTAAAACTTTTGGTTTCTCATTTGGTAGAGAAGATATATGGGGACCAGAAAAAGATGTTTACTGGGGTAAAGAAACAGTTCCATTAGCTGTAAATAGATATGGAGATCCTCAAGATCGTTCTTCATTAGAGGCACCTTTAGCAGCGTCTCATTTTCAATTAGTGTATGTTAATCCAGAAGGAGTTGGAGGAAAACCAGATCCTGTTAGAACTGCTATGGATGTTAGGGAAACTTTTGGAAGAATGGGAATGAACGACGTAGAAACAGCCGCGCTAACAGTAGGTGGTCACTCAATTGGAAGAGCACATGGTAATGGTGATCCTACAAATTTAGGACCAGAGCCAGCGGGAGCAGATATACAAGAACAAGGTTTTGGATGGGTTCAAAAAAATGGCGGTACGGGTGTAAATCAAATTACATCAGGTCTTGAAGGAGCTTGGACAACTAATCCGGATAAATGGGATCATCAATATTTAGATCTTCTCCTTAATTATGAGTGGGAAAGTAAAAAAAGTCCTGCAGGAGCATGGCAGTGGGAACCAATTAATCTTGAAGAAGAAAAGAAACCAGTTGATTTAGGTGACCCCACAAAGAAAGCCAGACTAATGTTCACTGATGCTGACATGGCTATGGCAATGGATCCAGAATATAGAAAAATTTCAGAAAGATTTTACAAAGATCCAAAGTTTTTTGAAGATTCATTCGCTCGAGCTTGGTTTAAGTTAACGCACAGGACAATGGGAAACAAAGATAACTATATTGGTCCTTGGGCACCTAAAGAAGATCTTCTCTGGCAGGGTAATGTTCAGCCTTCTAGAAAGAAATATAGCGTAAAAAAAGTTAAAAAAATGATTGAAGCAAGTAAATTAAGTAATAACGATTTGATAATTACTGCCTGGGATAGCGCCAGAACATACAGAAGAACAGATAAAAGAGGTGGTGCAAATGGAGCAAGAATTAGATTAGAGCCAATGAGCAATTGGGAAGCAAACGAACCTAAAAGACTTTCAAAAGTGCTAAAAGTTTTAGAAAATATTGCAAAAAAAACAGGCGCATCTATTTCTGACACAATTATTCTTGCAGGAAATGTTGGTTTAGAAAAAGCAATTAAAAAAGGTGGTTCAAAAGTCAAAGTTCCTTTTATTCCAGGCAGAGGTGACTCAACTCAAGAACAAACAGAAAATAGAAATTTTAAATGTTTAGAGCCTTTACACGATGGATTTAGAAATTTTGTTAAATCAGATTACTCTGTAATGCCTGAGGAACTAATATTAGAGCGTGCTTCTTTGATGGGTTTAACAGCGCAGGAGATGACGTGCTTAGTTGGAGGTATGAGAGTTTTAGGAACAAACCATGAGACAGCAAAAGATAAAGGCGTGTTTACAGAAAAAGTAGGTGCTTTAACAAATGATTTCTTTTTAAATTTAGTTGATATGAAATATATATGGAAACCCACTGGTAAGAATTCTTACGATATTATCGACCGTAAAACTAATAAAGTGAAGTATACAGCATCTAGAGCAGACTTAGTATTTGGTTCTAATTCAATATTACGATCATATGCTGAAGTATACGCTCAAGACGATAATAAGGATAAATTTGTTAAAGACTTTGTAGCTGCATGGACTAAGATAATGAATGCGGACAGACCGAACTTAAAGAAATTGAACTAATATGAAAAGTGTTGAAATAGCAAAAAATACTGAAAATATAAACAGGGATCTTTTTAAAGATTTCTATACCATTCCTAATCTTAAGTTTGATGTTGATAAATTAAGATTCGACTTAGATAAAATTTTAAAGCTTAAAAAATTTAATTCTTTAGGGATTAAAAATTTTGCTGCAATTCCGCTTAATCAAATACCTGGTGACAAATCTTCCATAGAGGGACACAATGTTAGAGGTACTTATTGGACGATCCCTGATGAAACTGGCAAAGAGGCTAAAAGAGATAAGCCCATAGATGAGTCAAAATATACAGAGTTAGTCGCAGAATTTAAAGGGACTTATTTTGAAGAAGTTTTTAATATTTTGAGAAAAAATTTTAAATTAGGGAGAGTACGGATACTTTTGAAAGAACCTAGATCTACTTTGAGTTGGCATAGAGATCCAGAGCCAAGACTTCATATTCCGATTATTACAAACAAGGGTTGCAGGATGGTTATTGAGAATGTAAGCAAACACATGCCTGCAGATGGAACAGTCACTATTACAAATAATACGAAATACCATAACTTTTTTAACGGAGGGGAACAAAACAGAATACACTTAGTTGCTTGTGTATTAGAAAATCCATTTAATTAAATGACAGAATTTACACACGGAATCTTTTCGGCCACAAAAAATATTTATGAAAGTAATAAAGGATCAATACTAAGGACGATAATTTATACTATTGGTCACTTTGCTATTGCTATCACTGTTTTAATGTTAGTAGCGGACGTTTCCTTTATGATAGCTCTTACTGACGCAATTGTTGAACCTTTAGCAAATGCAGTCTGGTATTTCGTCCTTGATAAAATTTGGACGGCAAAATATAAAAAGTAAATTTACAACAATCCCCACAAGCTTTCTTTTTTTACCCAACCTTTAAAGCCATCCGTCGTAACTTTACACCAGTCATTTTTACACTTTTTTATTCTTAATAATCTTCCTTTTTTTAAAATTGCTAAAGGATTTGAGTAAATTGTTGGGCTATTAAATAAAATTAATTTATCTTCTATTACTATTGCAGCTTTCTTTTTTGATAGTTGAGAGATATGAATCCAGCCAGTATTATTTTCATGATCTCTTATTTTTCTAAAATTATCAGATCTATCTTGTACTAAAACAGGTAGGAATTTTTTTTTATAAAAAATTTTAATAGGGTAATCAAAAGAAGGTCCTTGGCGTAAATTAACTTTATCATTTCGTAAAGTAAGAAAAAATTCATCCTTAGAATAAGCGCTTCCAAATACTAAAAAGAAAAATATAAAAAAATTAATAGTTATTGTCCGCATTTATTTAAACATTTTAGATTTAGAGAAATTTTAGTTTTACGAAGATTCATTTTAAGAGAGTCAAATACTAAAAGATTTTTATTTAAATCGTCTCTTAAATCTAAAATTGTTTTTAAAACTTCATTAGCCTGGAGTGATCCTAGTATACCAGCGACTGGTGAAAAAATACCTTCAATATCACAATTATTTTCTAAATTAGGATATTCTGGCATAAAACATCTAAAACACGGGCCTTTTTTATTAAAGTCAAACTTAAATAATTGTCCATCAAATTTACTAATAGCAGCAGAAATAAGTATTTTTCTATTTTTTTTACAATAATCATTAATCAAATATCTTGTATTAAAGTTGTCAGTTCCATCGCAAATAATTTCAAAATCTTTTATTACTGACTCAATATTTTTCTCAGAAATTTTAATCTTAAATGTTTTAATTTTTATCTTTTTATAAATTTTATTAATTTTTAATTTAGCTTGTTTAACTTTGAACTTACCTACATCTGAAGTATTAAATAAAATTTGTCTATTTAAATTACTTAACTCCACCCTATCGTAGTCCACTATTCCTATGTTACATACTCCTGCAGATGCTAGATAAGTGAGGAGAGGGCAACCCAAGCCACCCATGCCGATTATTAAAATTTTTGCATTTTTAATTTTTTTTTGACCAGATATTCCAATCTTTTTCAAAATAATTTGTTTCTGAAATCTTTCATATTCTTTTAAATCTAGTTTCATTAATTATTTTAATCCAGTGGATCCAAATCCACCTGACCCTCTTTTGGTATCATCAAGAGACTCAACCTCTTTCAACTTTGCTTTTATCACAGGGCATAAAACCATTTGAGCTATACGAAGACCTTTTTTTACTATAAAAGTTTCTCCACTAAGATTTATTAAAATTACTTTAAGTTCTCCTCTGTAATCAGCATCAATTGTACCAGGAGTATTTAATACACTAATTTGTTTTTTAGCAGCTAACCCAGATCTAGGTCTTATTTGTATTTCAAAATCTTTTGGTATTGCAACAGCTATGCCAGTAGGAATTATCTCAGATTTTCCCGGTTTTATTTCAATATTTCTATCTATAAAGGCCGCTAAATCTAATCCTGAAGATCCATCAGTTTCGTATTTTGGTAAAGGAACTTCTTTTGATAACCTTTTAATTAATATTTCTGTCATCAATTAATTTTCCTAACAAAATTTGAGCAATTTTATTAGCAATAAAACTTTTTTTATTTTTCGGTATTATTTTTACATTTCCTTTTTGATCTATCATTGAAACTTTATTGAAGTCAGAATTAAAACCAATCTCTTTTTTAGAAACATCATTAGCAAAAATCAGATCGCAATTTTTATTTTTCATTTTTATTATGGAGTTTTTGATAAGATTTTCAGTTTCTGCAGAAAAACCCGCCACGACTTGGGGCCTACTTTTATTATTTTTTGATAAAAAATCTAAAATATCATCATTCTTAATAAAATTCATTGATTTAAAGTTTAACTTATTTTTCTTAATTTTATTTTTATTTTTTTCAACAGGCTTATAGTCAGAGACTGCAGCGGTACATACGGCTAAATCTACAGGCAAAGCTTTCTTCACTTCATTTAACATTTCATCAGCTGATATTATCTTTTTGACTTTAATACCTTTAGGAGAGGCTAGCTTAGAGGGTCCAGTTATCAAGGTTGTTTTTATACCAAGTTTATTAAGTGCTATAGCAATTTCATAGCCTTGTTTACCACTTGACTCATTAGAAATGTATCTTATTGGATCAATGTATTCTCGTGTTGGTCCTGCTGTTACCAAAGCTTTGAGATTTCTCTTTTTGACAATATTTCTCTTATCAAAATAATTTTTTAAATATGAAAATATCTGCCTTGGGCTTGACATTTTACCCTCACCAAACTCTCCACAAGCCATTTCTCCTTTTTCAGGTCCAATAAATAGATAACCGAAGTCATGTAAAACCTTCAGATTTGACTGAGTGGCCTTATGTAACCACATTCTGACATTCATAGCAGGTACTAACAGAATATCTTTATCTGCAGCTAATAAAACGGTAGTAGCTAAGTCCTCAGCTTTTCCAATTGATAATTTACTCATGAAATTTGCAGTAGTTGGCATTACTAAAATGATATCAGCCCATCTAGAAAGTGCTATGTGATCTATTTCTGACTCTGTCTCACTATTGAACATATTTTCAAATGTTTTTGACTTAGTTAATGTTGATAAAGATAGAGGTGTAACAAATTCCCTACCACTTTTAGTAAGAATTGTTTTCACCTCAACATTGTTTTTTTTTAGCAATCTAATTAGATCCAATGATTTGTAGGCAGCTATACCGCCCCCAATGATTATTAAGATTTTTTTATTTTTTAGTGTCATTAACTTAGATTAAAATACCAACAAGAACACAATTACAATACCAAAAAAACTTATTACAACATTATTTCTAAAATTTTTTATTCTCATTTGTTCCATTTCTAGGTTTTTGTTATTTATGCCTAAATTCAATTTTCCTTCAGCAACAAGTTTTAATGCATATTCTGCTTTATCCATCAAAGCAGGAAAATCAGGTATTCGTTTTATTATTTCAGAAGAGGTATTTAAAGCTGTATTAATTGTTGATTTAGGGCTCTTTAAGTTTTTCAACCAATCTTCCAAAACAGGTTTAGATACCTCCCAAATATTGGTCTCAGGATATAATTTTCGCGCAACCCCCTCCACAACAACCATTGTTTTTTGAAGTAATAGTAATGGAGGCTGTGTAGCCATGTTGAATTTTTCAGTGATCTCAAACAATTGAGCAAGTAAATTGCCTCCTGAAATATCTTTAATAGATTGGCCAAAAATAGGTTCACCTACAGAGCGTAATGCTTGTGCAAATTCATCTTTAGATGCATTTTGAGGAACTAATCCAGCTTGAAAATGAACCTCTGCAACTTTAACATAATCCCTTTTTATAAACCCATATAAAATTTCAGCTAAAAACTTTCTATTATTTTTATCTAGTCTACCCATAATTCCAAAATCAACGGGAACAATATTACCCTTTGGGTCTACAAATAGATTACCTTGGTGCATATCACCGTGAAAAAAACCATCTCTAACAGCTTGTTTTAAAAAATGTTGAATTAGATTCTCGGCTAAATTTTTTAGATTTATACCCTGTTCTTCTAATTTTCCTTGTTCTCTAATTGAAACACCATTTACCTTATCAAGAGTAAGTATTTTTTTTGTTGTATAATTCCAATAAATTTTTGGAACATTGAATCCCTTATCTAGTTTAGTATTCTCATATAATTCGTTAGCAGCGGCAGCCTCAAATCTTAGATCCATTTCGATATTAGTAATTTCTCTTAAAAGATGCACTACCTCCACTAGCTTTAATCTCTTAGCTTTTGAAATTGTATTTTCAACGATGTACGCAAACAACATTAGAGCATCTAATTCCTCATTAAATAATTGTTCTATATCTGGCCGTAAAATTTTTATTGCAACCTGTTTTTCTTGATTTTCATTTTTAATTTTTGCGAAATGAACTTGAGCAATAGATGCTGCTGCTATCGGTTCACCTATTTCAATAATATTTTTATATTGTTTTTCGCCAATTTCTTTTTTAATAACCTTTTTTGCTTCATAAAGCTCAAACGCAGGAACTTTATCTTGAAGTTTTTCCAAAGCTTTAGCCATTTCATCACCGATTATATCTGGTCGAGTAGCCAAGAATTGCCCAAGTTTAATAAATGTGGTACCCATGCCTTGAAGTGCGTCACAGAGGTTTTGACCAGGATTATTATTTTGTAAACGATTATTTTTTGATCCAATAGAAATTAAACTGAAAAATAAATTTATAGAAATTGGTATTTGATGTACTTGGTTAATCGTATCAATTGCTCCTGAGGTAGACAGTTTCCTTGCAATTTGAAATAGCTTAAAAACTCTTTTTAACATTTAAATTTTCCATCCAGAGTGTATAGCTGAGATACCATTAGAAAGATTTCTGTATTCAACATTAGTAAACCCATTTTTAATAATTATCTCTAAAAGTTGTTCTTGATTATAAAAAGCATCTATACTGTTGACTAAATATTTGTAAGGTTTAGATGAACCTACAAAATATTTTCCCAAAGCAGGTATTGCTTTTGAATAATTTTTATATAGAAAATCTAAAAATTCATTATTAATTTTTGAAAACTCTAAACACATAAAACGACCACCCGGCTTTAAGACTCTGTAAGCTTCCTTAAGAGTTTTGTTAATATCAGAAACATTTCTTATGCCATAGCTAATTGAGTAATAGTCGTATATATTATCTTCAACAGGTAATGTTTCAGCTATAGATTTAATCCATCTAATATTCTTAAAATTTATAAGATTGTCTTTTCCTGTTTTGAACATATCTTTATTTGGTTCTATGCAAGTGATAGTTGATGAATTATTGGTTCGTAAAGAAAATAGTTTTGCAATATCACCAGTGCCTGATGCGACATCGATCAAGGACGAATTACTAACAGGGCTCATCCAATCAATTAACTTGTCCTTCCAAATACGGTGTATTCCTAAAGACATAACATCATTCATCAAATCGTATTTATTGTAAACTTTAGAAAATACAGAATTGACTAATTTTGCTTTATCTTGAACATAGCTTTTCATATATTGATTATATGCCAGAATTACCTGAAGTTGAAGTTGTTAAAAGGTCCTTAATTAATAAAACACAAAATTTAATTGTAAAAGCAGTCAAAATAAATGATGGAAGACTAAGATACGAAATTGACAGAAAAAAAATTAAAAAAATTATTGGACTAAAGTTTAAAAAAATTTCTAGGAGATCAAAGTACCTATTATTTTTCTTTAATAAAGATATTGTGATGTTAGTACATTTAGGTATGACAGGAAAATTTTTTTTTGTTAATCATAAAAGACTGAAATATAAAACAAGTTTTTATTATGATATAAATGAATATAAAGATAAAAAACACGATCATATAATTTTTAATTTATCAAATAATCAAAAACTAATTTATAATGATATAAGAAAATTTGGTTTTATAAAATTTATTAAACAAGTTAATCTATACCAAAATGCTCATCTTAAACATTTAGGACCAGAACCATTAAGCGCTAAATTTAATATTGAATATTTCAAAAATTATATAATGGGGAAAAAAAGGACTATCAAAGATTTATTAATGGACCAAAAATTTTTATCTGGGCTTGGTAATATTTATGTAAATGAAATTCTTTTTTTTAGCAGGATAAGACCTACGAAAAAAATTAAGCATCTTTCAGATTTTGATATACAGAAAATTATAAAATTTTCTAAAAAGGTAATTTCCGAGGCTATAAGACTTGGTGGCTCATCGATAAAAAATTTTTCTAGCAGCAGTGGAAAAAAAGGTTCATTTCAGCAAAATTTTACCGTTTATGGAAAAAAAGGTGAAAATTGCTCTAATGTGAAATGCTCAGGTAAGATTAAAAAAATTGTAATAGCCAATCGAGCATCATTTTTTTGTAATAAATGTCAAAAATAATAAAGTTGACCCTATTTAAATGCACATATATACAATCCTAAAAAATGCCTAATACTAAATCAGCAATCAGAAGAGTAAGAAGGGTTAAAAAACAAACTCAGGTTAATAGAATTAGAAAAAGCAAGTATAAGACTGCTGTAAAGCAAATGGAACTTCACCTAAAAGCAAAAGACAAGGACAAAGCTAAGAAATATTTTTCAAAATTTCAATCAATTCTAATGCAGGTTGCCAAGTCAGGCATAATAAGTAGAAACACTGCTGCAAGAAAAATTTCCAGGGTTTCAAAAAAAGTTTCTTCAAAATAATCAATTTAAAGTTGATCATAACAAAAAAACTAATCTACATTTAGTATTATCAAACCAAATATAGAAACTTAATTCAGTGAGTTGAATCTTTTTTTTTAATTCTATCTGAACGATAATTGTACAACCAATTTTTAATTTTATTTTTAATTACAACCTCTACTTAGTTGCAAATAATTTGCAAAAGTCGTTTAAAGGAATTTCTTTAAGAAATATCTACATGGAAAACAATAATATAAAAAAAAATAACTCTTTTATTTCAGAAGAAGAAAAGACGTTGAATTGGGAAAATATACAAAATTCATTTAAAAAAACATTTGGAGGGGAAGTTTACAACAGCTGGTTACAAAAAATCACGTTAATTAAAGAATATAATGATTATTTGATTTTGGGTGTCCCCACACGTTTCTTTAGAGATTGGATAGTATCAAGATATTTAGATAAAATTTTGGAACAAGTTAAAAGTTTTAAACTGAGCCTAAACAGAATCGAATTTAAAATAATTGAAGAAAATAAGCAAAACCAAGAATTTTTGAAAATTAACGAACTAAACAAAGTTACTGAAATAAAGGATTCAATTTTAAATTATAATAGATTAAACCCTAATTTAAGCTTTGATAGTTTTATACAAGGAAAAAGTAATGATATTGCGTTATCATATTCTAAAAAAGTTTGTGAACATATTTCCCGTTATAATCCTCTATATATTTGTGGAGGTGTTGGCTTAGGTAAAACGCATCTATTAAATGCGATAGGATTAGAGCTTCAAGAAGGTAATAACGTAATGTTTATTTCAGCTGAACGATTTATGTATCATTTCATAAAATCGATTAAAAAGAATGACATGGTTAATTTTAAGGATTTTTTTAGAAAATCCTCTGTTTTTATTATCGATGACATTCAATTTATTAGCGGAAAAGAGAGTTTACAGGAGGAATTTTTTCACACTTTTAATAGCCTTATGGATAAAGGGTCGCAAATCATAATTTCATCAGACAGAGCACCCATGAAATTAGATAGAGTTCAAGACAGAATAAAATCAAGATTATCTGGTGGACTTGTGGTGGATATAGAAGCCCCTGATTTAGAATTAAAAATCAAGATTATCAATAAAAAAATTCAGGAGATACAAACTCAATTTAAAGAAAACATTAATTTGAATGACGAAGTAGTAAATTATATAGCTAGTGAGAGCAAAACAAATATTAGAGAGCTTATAGGTGTACTTAATCGAGTTATTGCATTTAGCAGAGTTCATAATAAGATTTTAACAATAAATGACTGTAAAAATATTTTGAAGGATGTGTTTAATCAAATTAGAGTAATAACAGTTGATAAAATTCAAAATATTGTATCAAATTATTTTAATATTGCATTAAGTGAGATGCTTTCACAACGAAGATCTAGACCTTTAGCAAGACCAAGACAAATAGCAATGTATCTCGCAAAAAAAATGACAACTAGATCACTACCAGAAATCGGAAGAAGATTCGCAAATCGGGACCATACAACAGTAATACATGCTGTAAAAACTATAACTAGATTATCTGAACAAGATGATGAAATGAAAAAGAATATTAGTCAAATTAAGAGTTTATTATTAGATCAATAACTAAATGCAATTTGCTGTCAAAAGAGATATTTTATTAAAATCACTTAATTTTGTTCAGGGAATAGTTGAAAAGAAAAATACTTTACCAATTTTATCAAACGTACTTTTACAATTGAAAGATAAAAAACTTTCAATAGTTGCAACGGATCTAGATCTAATTTTCTATGATGAAATTAAAGATGTAAAAATAATCAAAGAAGGAAGCACTACAACATCTGCTGCAATCTTGTATGATATTTTAAGAAAAATTTCTTCAAATGCCGATCTTAATTTTGATTTAAAATCAGAAAATAAACTTAGCTTAAAAAGTGAAAATGCAGATTTTAATCTTTTATGCCTTCCTACCGATAACTTCCCTACTTTTGCAGATGAATTTGAAGGTAGTGAGATTACTTTGAATAACAAAAGGTTTTTAAAACTTCTTACTAAAACAAGAATTTCAATTTCAAATGATGATACAAGACATTACTTAAACGGTATATTTCTTCACTTAACTGCGGCAAATAATAGAAATTTTCTAACTGGTGTTGCCACTGATAGTCATAGACTATCATCTAGTAGCCTAGAAATAGAGAATATTACAGATTTCACCTCTTTAATTTTACCGAGAAAAACTGTTTTTCAACTATGTACACTTTTAACAGAGGCTACAGAACAACTTATAATGCAAACAAGTGATAATAAGATTAAATTTACTTTAGGTAATATAAAGCTTATTTCAAAAGTGATAGATGGAAAATTTCCCGATTATAAAAAAGTCGTACCGACAACAAATGATAAGATACTTATTGTATCGTCAAAAGATTTTGTTAATTCAATTGAACGAGTCACTAGTGTTTCCCTTGATAGAAAAGAAGGCGTAAAATTAGTCATAAATAAAGATAACGTTCAACTCTCTGTTAATAGCGCTAATTCTGGAGAAGGAAATGAAAAAATTAATGCAACGTTTAACTCAAATAACTTAAACATAAGCTTTAACTCAAAATATTTATTAGATATTGCGTCTGAGGTCGAAAACAAGGACCTTAAAATGAATTTGAAAGACTCGGTCTCACCAGTTTTGATAGAGGATGTATCAGATAAAAATAGTTTTTACGTTATAATGCCAATGAAAATCTAATTTTTAAAAGATTTGATTTTTTTTTTATTTTCTCCTCTATAATTGTTGATAGTAAATAGTTTTAAGTCACTTTGGTTATTAGCGATTTTATATTCGCTAAAAATAATGATATAGTAATTTGATCTAGAAAAATGTCTAAAAATCTTGAACTAAAAAAAACACCTTCTTATGGTGCAGACTCAATTAAGGTTCTTAAAGGACTCGATGCTGTAAGAAAAAGACCTGGAATGTATATTGGTGATACTGATGATGGCTCTGGCCTGCATCACATGGTATTCGAGGTTATTGATAACTCTATTGATGAAGCATTAGCTGGTCACTGTAAGAATATCGTAGTTTCAATAAATTCAGATAACACAATAACAGTCGAAGATGATGGAAGAGGCATACCCGTCGATATACATAAAAGTGAAAAAATTTCAGCAGCAGAGGTAATTATGACACAACTTCATGCTGGAGGAAAATTCGACCATGATTCCTACAAAGTATCAGGAGGGCTACATGGAGTAGGTGTTTCTGTGGTAAATGCATTATCAGAGAGATTAAACCTTAATATTTATAGAGAAGGTAGTGAATATGAAATTAAGTTTAAAGATGGAAATTCAATTAAACCATTAAAAAAATTAGGAAAAACGAAAAAAAATGGTACGCGAATTAACTTTTTACCTTCAAAAGAAATATTTTCATCCATTAAATTCAGCGTAACAACGCTTGAGAAAAGAATAAGAGAATTAGCTTTTCTGAATAAAGGAATTTCAATTAAATTAATAGACAATACATCAAAAAAACCTAAAGAATATTTGCATAAGTACGATGGAGGAATTATTGAATTTGTTAAACATATAAACACAAAAAAACCAATTTTAGTTAATAAGAATGAAAAAGAAGTTTTTAAAAAACCAGTTTTTGTATCCTCAACAAAAAATAACGTTGTTGTGGAATGTTCATTTGAGTGGAATGCTGGCTATTCCGAGGAAGTCTTACCGTTTACAAATAATATTCCCCAAAAAGATGGTGGAACACACTTACTTGGATTTAGAACTGCGTTAACTAGGGTAATAAATAAGTATACATCAGACAGAAATAACAAAAAAAATAAAATTACTTTGTCGGGAGAAGATATTAAAGAGGGTTTAACAGCTGTACTGTCTATTAAGATGCCAGATCCTAAATTTTCTTCACAAACAAAAGATAAACTAGTTTCATCTGAGATTAGAAATATTGTAGAGCACATCATTAGTGAAAAAGTTTCTACGTGGTTTGATCAAAATCCATCAATTGCAAAAGTCGTCCTAGAAAAGATTACTCAAGCCGCTATGGCTAGAGATGTAGCAAGGAAAGCAAGAGATAGTGTAAGACGAAAAGGGACTTTCGAGTTATCAGGCTTGCCAGGGAAACTTGCAGATTGCCAAATACAAAAAAGAGAAGGTACAGAATTGTTTATAGTTGAGGGAGACTCAGCCGGGGGATCGGCAAAACAAGGAAGAGTAAGGGAGTATCAAGCAGTGCTTCCATTAAGAGGAAAAATATTAAACACATATGTAAATGGTAAGTCTAATGGAGAAGATCAATCTACTAAAGCCTTATCTAAAATGATGTCCTCAACTGAGATTGTAACACTAATAAATGCTTTAGGGACAGGGTCGAAAGATTTTAATATTGAAAATTTAAGATATGATAAAATTGTAATAATGACCGATGCCGATGTTGACGGATCACATATAAGAACTCTTCTGCTTACCTTTTTCAATAATTATCCTTTTAATAAATTAATTGAAAATGGTCATATATATCTAGCGCAACCACCTCTATTTAAAGTTACAAAAGCTAATAAAAGTATTTATATAAAAGATGAAAAAGCATTAGAAGAATATATTTCAGATGCAGGGCAGCTAAATAAAAAAATTAAAAAAGGTTCATCCGAATATAAAAAATTTATACAAGAACAAAGAGAAAAACTATCTATACAGCGTTTCAAAGGTTTAGGTGAGATGAATCCAGAAGAACTTTGGGAGACAACTTTAAATCCTGATAATAGAACAATGTTAAGAGTTCAATATTCTAAAGGAACAAAAGAAAAATCTAAGGAAGATCAGAAAATGATCAAAGTATTAATGGGTGATGAGGTAGCTCCAAGGAAAGATTTTATTACTAACAATGCTTTGGATGTTGCGAATTTAGACATTTAGTTCGCTTATGAATTTCTCAACTCTCTTTCGAACAAAAGAGAACCTCAATTTAGATAAAAGCACCTTAACAATCCTCAGATATATTGCAATTTTTGGCCAATTTATTGCAATAAATATAGTCTTTTTTTACCTTGATTTAAAATTTCCAATAAAAGTGAGTTATTTTGTAATTTTCATTGGACTATTAACTAATTTGTTTCTTCAATTTAGAGTTAAAGTTAACCAATTAAAAGATACTTATGCTTCATTATTTCTTTTATACGACCTGTTTCAGCTAAGCGCTCTTTTATACTTGACTGGTGGTATTTTAAATCCTTTTTCAATCTTGATGATAATACCAACTATCGTTTCATCTACTTTTCTAAGTATGGGGACAACAATTATATTAGGTTTAATAACATCTCTTTTATTATTTGTTATTTCTTTCATACATTTACCTTTACCAGGATTAGACTCCAACATTTTTTCTGTCCCTAATTATTACACAATAGGCATACTTATCTCGATATTAATTGGATTAATTTTTTTAAGTTATTTTGGTATTAGATTTGCCGGAGAGACAAAAAAAAGATCCGAAGCATTAAACAAATTGCAAGAGGTAATTTCAAAAGAATATGAGTTGGAGTCACTAGGAGGTCAAGCCGCCGCTGCTGCTCATTCATTAGGAACACCTTTAGCTACAATTAGTGTTGTGGCAAAAGAACTAAAAAAAGAAATTGGAAACGATAAAGAATACTCCAAAGATATAGATCTACTTATAAGTCAGACTAAAAGATGTAGTGAAATATTAAAAAAGATTTCAAAAAAACAAATCGAGGAAGATAATTTCTTAAGTTCAATCATGTTTGAAGATTTACTTCAAGAAATTATAGACTCTTTCAAAGAAACATCGTCAAAGTATATCGATCTAGTAGTTGATAATGATGAAAATAAAATTTCAATTAGAAGGACACCAGAGATAATCTACGGTTTAAGGAACTTTATTGGTAATGCAGTGAAATTTTCAAAGAGCAAAGTACTAATTTCTCTAAAAAGCGATAAAAACATAATTGAAATAAAAATTAATGACGACGGCCCCGGTATACCAGAAGATATTATACAAAAAATTGGTGAACCGTATATAAAATCAAAGTCTAAAGAATTAAGTTCTAATTCAGGTCTTGGGCTTGGTAGCTTTTTAGGCAAAACTTTATTAGAAAGACAAGGTGCAAAACTGACATTTAAAAAAAATGGTGATTTAGGAGGTGCATTAGTTATTCTAAGTTGGTCTCCAAATAATTTTTTTAATTCTTAAATTCAAATGTATACGCCAAAATTTTATATGCTAATTTAGCTACCAAGAAATTATAGGAATTGAAATTTTTAATAGGTGCTAATTCGTTTATATCAGCTCCAACCACATTAGATACTTGGCATACCTTTTTAATTATTGGTAAAACATCTTCCCAAAAAAGTCCCCCAGGTTCAGGCGTACCAGTCGCCGGCATGACACTTGCATCAAAGCCGTCAACATCGAAAGTAATATAAACTGTTTTATCTTTAAAAATTTTCTCAATAATACTAATATCGTATCTATTTTTATCTTTGCCCCAAAAAATTTTTATTCGTTCCCTATTATTAATATAAAAATCCATTTCAGATTTAGATAAATTTCTTATACCAAATGAAACAACACTAACATTGCTAAAATCTAAACATCTTTTTATTGCTGAGGCGTGGGAAAACTTTTCTCCTTGATAGCTCTCTCTTAAATCTGCATGGGCATCGAAGTGAAGTATCGTTAAATGTTCAAATTTATCTATAAGAGGTTTTATAGAACCGGGAGTAATAGAATGCTCGCCTCCTAGAACTAAGGGAAACTTATTTTTTTCAATTATCTTTTTATTAATATTTGATAGTTGATCTAAGGCCTTTTTAATTTCTTTTTTTATCACAAAAGGTTTTAAAGTTTTAATACCTATTTCTTTGTATGGCTCTTTATTAAGTTCTTCATCAAATAATTCAACCTGATGTGAGGCCTTAATAATTTCCATAGGACCTTTTTTTGTCCCACCACCATAACTCACAGTTTTCTCAAGTCCAAAGGGAACAACAATCACTTTAGAATTATTTTTATGCAAAGCATCTAAACCCAAAAAACCTTTTTTTTTGTTTAGATATTCCATCTATGAGTTAAAAACTTTTGAAAAGTTTCTCTTATCTCTATTCTTCCAATTTTTTCGGTGATAAGCATCACTTGCTATTAATGGTAATACACTTGTAGCTTCTGCAAAAACCATCTGTTCTTTTGTGATATCTACTTTTCCCCAAGAGCTAGCTTCTTTTAAAGTGGAACTACTGCACGCACCATCACGGGTATCAGCAACTGTAATTTGCACGGCATATTTGTGCATGTCCACTTTTTTTCCTAATAATTCCGCACAAACAACCGTATCTTGAATAAAATTTTTTGGCACACCTCCACCAATCATTAATAGACCTGATTGCTTAGATCTTAATTTTATTTCGGTCAGCTCTCTAAATTCTCGAATAGAATCAATTGTTAAATGTTTATCGGGGTTTTGCTCTTGATGCATAACTAATCCAAAACCAGCAGAGCTATCGGTAAATGCTGGACAAAATATTGGAACATTATTGTCATAGGCAGTTTCAATTAAGGAATCTCTTTTCTTAGCTTTAGTCTTTAGATACTTTCCTAATTCTTTAATAAATTCTCTTGAGGTATATGATCTTGGGTCAAGTTTATTTGCTATATCACATATTATTTGATCACACGCTTGTAGTTCTTCTTCATCAATATAAGTGTCATAAATCCTGTCAATATAATTATTACGTAGTTCAGTATCATTTTGAAATTGAGATCCTTGATAATGTTTAAAACCTAGTGCCTCGAAAAAATCCATATCAATTATAGATGCTCCAGTTGCCACTATTGCATCAACCATATTGTGTTTTACTAAATCAGCGTATAGATTCATGCAACCTCCAGCTGAGGTAGAACCTGCTAATGTTAAAAAAATTGAGCAATCTTTATCTTCAAGCATTTCATTATAGATGCCTGCCGCTCTGGCTGTATCTCTTGAAGTAAAAGACATCTTACTCATCCCCTCAATAATTTTTCGTGCATCAAATGATTTTATATCAATATGTTCAACAGGTTTATTTAGAAGAGATTTTTTGTTATGTCCTATTTTTGGACTATTTTTGTTATTCATTAAGCTACTAAAAAACCAACTTTATCTTTTTGATTATCGTATAGAGACATAATTGGTTTGTCACTTAATTCGTGAATTTCATTTGAATAAAATCCATTAAAGTTAGTCCTAAAAGTTAAACTATAAGCTCCTAACTGTCCTAATTCTATATAATCTCCTTCTCTAATATTGTTTGGCAGTAAAAAAGGACCTTTCATAAAATCCAAACCATCACAAGTTGGGCCAAAAAAACTAAATGCTGTTAGTTTTTTTGATTGTATCCTTCCATTTGTGATCATTTTTGAAGGTAGAACAAAGTTTGGGCCACCTGCATCAAACAATGAACCATATGTGCCGTCGTTTATATAAAGATTATTTTTTTTTCTTAAAATTACTTTTACTATCGTTGAACCACTCTCGGCTACAATTGCTCTTCCAGGCTCACATATAATTTCTGGTAAAGTCGAAAGTTTAAGGTTTTTTAACTCTCTTTTAATTTCATTAATGTAATTGATTAATGGTTCAGGACTCAAATCTGGATATATAGACGGAAAGCCACCTCCAATGTTAATTATATCTGGTTCAATTTTTGTTTTTTTAATAACATTTCCTATTTCTCTAATACCTTTGGAATAAGAAATTTTATGCATACATTGAGAACCAACATGAAAACTAATTCCGAGTTTTTTAGAATGTTCTTTACACAATCTTACTAAACCTAAAGCTTCTGACGGTAATGCGCCAAATTTTCTAGATAAGTCGATTTCAGCATGTTCATTTGAAATAGCGATTCTTACAAATAATTCTAGATCTTTTGCTTGATTTGTTGACTCTAAAATTTTTCTTAATTCATCTTTAGTATCTAATGAAAAACTTTTTACTCCATAATCGAAATAAGCTGATGATATGCTTTCCTTACATTTTACCGTATGCATAAAATGTAATTTTGCTTTTGAATTTATTTTATTAATTAATTTTATTTCATTTAGTGAAGCAACATCAAATTCATTTACTCCACTAGTAATTATTTGCTTAATAACTTTTTCGTTAGGATTAGTTTTTACGGCATATAGAATTTTTCCTGGGAAATTATCTTTAAAAAATTTTACGGATTTTTTAATCTCGTTTAGCCGTATGCAATATACGGGATACTCTGGTTTTAATGAGTTAACTAATTCGTTAACCGATTTAAATTTTCGCATTTCATGTGTCCCCCGTTAGTTTACACAAAGGTTTTTTAAAAAATTTAGTAAAAAAAACCTTAATTAATTTGCGTTTAAGGTTTTTTTGACTTTATGTAAAGAAAAAAAAGCTATTTTGAGCTGTTGAAATTATGTCCACAGTACCTATATGCATATCCATGAGAGTACAAAAAAATATTCCAGAGCAGCTAAAATTGTCTGATTTTGATGACAAATCACTACTTATTTTAGATGATGACGATCCTTTAAGAGGCAGACTGGCAAGAGCTATGGAAAAGAAGGGATTTGACGTAAAAGAGGCCAAAACGGTGGCCGAAGGGCTAAGTATCGTGAAAACTAAGCCTCCGGGGTTTGCTTGCGTAGACCTAAGGCTTGAGGATGGTAATGGCCTTGATGTAGTCAAAGAGTTAGCCAAAATTAAAAATGATTGCAGAATTGTTATGTTAACGGGATACGGGAATCTACCTACAGCTGTAGCTGCTGTAAAAGCAGGTGCTATAGATTATATAGCTAAGCCTGTTGATGCTGACGATGTTGAGTCGGCATTACTTGCTTCCCCTGAGTCAAAAGCGAGGCCCCCAGAAAACCCAATGTCTGCTGACAGAGTTAAGTGGGAACATATTCACCGTGTATTTGAATTATGTAATAGAAATGTCTCGGAAACAGCTAGAAGACTTAAAATGCACAGAAGAACACTTCAAAGAATTCTTTCAAAAAGATCTCCGAGATAAAACTATATTAACTTCTTTATTTTTCTTATTTGATTAATTGCAAAAGTAGCAATAAGTATCTTAAAAACTTCTGCAAGTAAAAAAGGTTGAGCTCCTAATTGAAAAATAGGTTTTTCCCAACCAATTAAATTTCCCAACCAAATCATACCAAAAATATAAATAAAACTTACAGCAAATGAAAGCTTTAAAAAGTTTTTAAGCAAATTATTATCATAATTAAACCTACCTGATATATATGCCGCTACTAGAAAACCCAAGAGATAACCCATCGTTGGACCAGTGAAATAAATTAGTCCTATGCCTTTTTCTGGAGTTCCTGAGAAAACAGGTAAACCGATTATTCCCTCTAATAAATATAGAGAAATTGTTGCTAAGCCTAGTTTCCAGCCATAACCAATTCCTATTATTAAAACGACTAACGTTTGCATTGTCATTGGAACAGGGTAGAAAGGGATTTTAATTTTTGAAGAGATTGCTAAAATTATACTACCGACGAGAGCAAAGAAAACGTATTTTACTAATTTTGATTGTCTTAAATTTTTTACTAATTCCATATAACTAAATAAACATTTTTTTGATTAAAATCTAGTGCTTTGTTAATTGAACAAATACATCTTCTAAGTCTCCATCATCTGTAAAAATATCCTCAATTTTTAAGTTATTTTTGTTAAAATAATTAATTATTTCACCAAAATTTAATGAATTTTTTTCATATGATGCAGTAATTAGTTTGTTTGAAATAATTTTAAACTGAATTCCTTTCATATTCAAAGACAGATTTAAATCTACTTCTTTAACTTTAAAATTAATTTTTTTAATTTTAATTTTTTCTAAAAGTTGTTCCGTTGTGTCTAAAGCAACCAAATTACCTTTATTGATGATAGCTATACGATCACACATTTCTTGAGCTTCTAAAAGATAATGAGTAGTTAAAATTATGGTAACCCCTTCATTGTTCAGTTTTTTAACATTGTTCCAAAGGTTATTTCTTAGCTCTACGTCCACCCCTGCAGTTGGCTCGTCTAAAATTAGTATAGGTGGTTGATGAACCATTGCTTTAGCAATCAAAAGTCTTCTTTTCATACCACCAGACAAACTTCTTGAATATGCATTTGCCTTACTTTCTAATGCAACCATTTTAAGCACTAAGTCAGTAATTCTATCTCTCTTTGCTATTCCATAAAGTCCAGCCTGTAGTTCCAATAATTGTTTTGGACTGAAGAAAGCATCTAAGTTTATCTCTTGAGGTACTATTCCAATAGAAGCTTTAACTTGTCTAGGGTTTTTATCTAAATCAAATCCCCATACATTAACAAGACCTGATGTTTTTGATACAGTTCCAGCAAGTATACTTAAAAAAGTTGTTTTACCTGCTCCATTTGGTCCAAGTAGCCCAAAAACTTCTCCTTCTTTAACTTCAAAAGTTAAATTCGTAATAGCTTTAGTTTCTTTTTTAGTTTTGGGGTTAGAATAGATTTTATTAAGATTTTCAACAGTTAAGGCATTATTAGACATAATTATTTAATCTTAGTTAAGAATTCAATGTAATATGTATATATGAGTTCAATAAAAAAAACAGATCATTTTTATCTTGTAGATGGATCAGGTTATATCTTCAGAGCATATTATGCGTTACCGCCTCTATCCAGAAAAAGTGATGGACTTCCCACAGGAGCTGTAAGCGGTTTTTGTTCTATGCTTTTTAAACTTTTAGAGGACGTTAGATCAGATGACTCAAAAAATAAGCCAACTCACTTTGCTGTTATATTTGATTCAGCAAGAAAAAATTTTAGAAATGAAATTTATAGTGATTATAAAGCAAATAGAGCGGAGGCACCTGATGATTTAGCACCACAATTCGAATATATAAGGAAATCGGTTGAGGCTTTTAATCTTCCTTCTATCGAACTTTTAAATTATGAAGCAGATGATCTTATCGCCACTTATGCAAAAAAAATTACAGAAGCCGGAGCTAAGGTTACGGTAATATCATCGGATAAAGATTTAATGCAGCTAGTATCAAATAAAGTCAGACTGTATGATCCTATGAAAAGTAAGGTGATAGGTGAAAAAGAAGTAATCGAAAAATTTGGAGTTAAGCCCGACCAAGTAATTGATGTGCAATCTCTTGCTGGAGATAGCTCAGATAACGTTCCAGGAGTTCCTGGCATTGGAATAAAAACAGCATCAGAACTTATCAATAAATACAAAACTTTAGAAAATTTATTAAAGAAGGCATCAGAAATACCTCAGAATAAAAGAAGAGAAACATTATTGTCTAACAAAGATAAAGCCATGATTAGTAAGCAATTAGTTACTTTGAAAGATGATGTCCCACTCAAGAATGATGCTGCCGACTTTATCATTAAAGATATAAATAAAGATAAACTGTATGATTTTTTAAGAGACATGGAGTTTAATAGACTGCTAAGCCAAGCAATTAGTTTTTATGGCGAGCCAAAAAATAAAGACTTTAACAATAAAACTTTAGTAAAAAAAAATAATAGGATAAATACTAAGACCTACAAAACTATTTCAAAAGAAAAACAACTTGATGAATTAATAAAAAAACTAAATGAAAAATCAGTTATAGCTGTTGATACTGAAACTTCTTCTCTAAATCCACAAGAAGCAGATCTTGTAGGTGTATCAGTATGTTATGGGGTCAACGAGGCTTTCTATATCCCAGTAGGTCATAAAGAGAGAACGGAATTAAAAAAGGATGTAGTTTTAAAAAAATTTAAACCAATTTTAGAAGATCCAAGTATAAAAAAAGTCGGTCAAAATATAAAATATGATTTTATTATATTTAAAAATAACGGCATCGAATTAAACTCGTTAGAAGACACGATGTTACTTTCGTATACATTAGATGCTGGAAATAACAGACACAACATGGACACCCTATCTGAATTGCACCTTGGCCATAAAACTATTTCATATAAAGATTTAGTAGGCACTGGAAAAAAACAATTAAATTTTGCAGATGTAGATATTAAACCTGCCACTGAATATGCTGCTGAAGATGCAGACATAACTTTAAGATTATATGAAGTTTTATCTGAAAGAGTATCTGAGGAAAAGTTAGAAAGAGTTTACGAGGAGTTTGAAAAACCAATGATCAAAATCCTTTCAAAGCTTGAGATGAACGGCATAAAAGTTGATGACGCTTATCTTAAAAAACTTTCTAAAAAATTTGAGGAACGATTGACAACTATTGAAAAAGAAATTTACAAAATATCAGGTAAAAAATTCAATATTGGTTCACCAAAACAACTGGGAGAAATTATTTATAATGACCTAAAAATAGCTAAGTTAAAAAAAACAAAAAAAGGAAGTTTAGCTACGAGTGCTAAAATCTTAGAAGATTTAGCTTCAACAGGACATAAATTTCCTAATTTAGTTTTAGAATGGCGGCAGGTTTCAAAACTAAAAAGCACCTACACAGATGCTCTGCAAGATCATATAAATAAAAAAACAAATAGAGTTCACAGTTCCTTTTTACTCGCAGCAACCAATACTGGTAGGCTAGCCTCGAGTGATCCAAATTTACAAAATATTCCTATAAAAACTTCAGATGGAAAAGAAATAAGAAAAGCATTTGTAGCGGACAAAAATAATTTACTTATTTCAGCGGACTACAACCAAATAGAAATGAGAATTCTTGCTGACATGGCTGATGTCAAAGAATTAAAGAAAGCTTTTAAAAACAATCAGGATATCCACTCTTTAACAGCGAGCCAAGTTTTTGATGTTCCGATTGCTAAAGTGACAGATGATTTTAGACGAAAAGCAAAGGCCATTAATTTTGGAATTATTTATGGAATAACACAATATGGTTTAGCAAAACAAATATCGGTGTCAAACGAAGAAGCTTTAAGTTTCATTAATTCGTATTTTAAAAAATTTCCTGAGATTAAAGATTATATGAATACAACAATTAAAACTTGCAGGAAGCAGGGTTTTGTAACAAATATTTTTGGAAGAAGAATTCATTTAAGAGGAATTAATGATAAAAATTTTAGCGTTCGAGCATTTCAGGAAAGAGCAGCAATTAATGCTCCAATACAAGGATCTGCTGCAGATATTATTAGATTGGCAATGATTAAAATTGATAAGGTTCTTGAAGAAAAAAAGAAAGCAAAAATGCTTTTACAAATACACGATGAACTTATTTTTGAGTGTTTAAAAAAAGATGAGAGTGAAGTAAAAAAAATTGTAAAAGAATCAATGACGTCAGTTTCAAGTTCGGATCATCATATGTTTTCTATACCTTTAGAAGTCAGTATTAACTCTGGAAACAATTGGGGAGAGGCCCACTAAACGCCTAAATTTTGACAACATAATTAAGAGAATAAAAATATGACTCAAACAATTGCTTTAGTAGATGATGATAGAAATATACTAACAAGTATAAGTATGGCTCTGGAAAGAGAAGGTTTCAAAGTTCAAACTTATATTGATGGAGAGTCTGCTTTAATTGGATTGACGAGAAACCCACCTGACCTAGCAATTCTAGATATCAAAATGCCAAGGATGGATGGAGAAGAGTTGTTAAAAAAACTTAAAAAAAAAATGTCAATCCCAATAATCTTTTTAACATCAAAAGATGATGAAGTTGACGAACTGCTCGGATTAAAGTTGGGAGCTGATGATTTTGTCAAAAAATCTGGAGGTTTTTCTACTAAAGTTTTAGTTGAAAGAATTAGAGTACAATTGAGAAAAAAAACTAATACTGTCGATGAGACGAAAAATATAATTAGTCATGGTAAATTAAAATTAGATCCTGCGCAGCTAGAGTGTGAATGGAATGGAAAAGCCTTGCCAGATAAGCTGACTACTACGGAGTTTTTAATTGTCAAAGAACTAGCTAAAAGACCAGGAGTTATAAAAGAGAGAGCGCATTTAATGGACATAGCTTACAAGGAAAATACGGAAATCGAAGATAGAACAATTGATAGTCACGTAAAAAGGATAAGAAAAAAGTTTAAAAAGGTTGATGAAAAGTTTTCTGCAATTGAAACTAGATATGGAAGTGGGTATAGATGGAATGTTAGCTAATGAAACAAAAAAAATCAGCTTCTATTTTAAAGAAGTTTTTAATAATAAACCTAACAGTCTTTTCTGTTTTAGGACTTTTTACAATTATATACCTTGAAGCAATTCAGCCTACCTTAGTAAAAGAAAGATCAAATAATCACAAAATAGTTATTAATAATACAAAGGATAACCTCGAAAGACTTAATATAGAATATACTAAAGAGGGAATTAGAGATTTCTTGCTTTCAACAAGATTTTTATTTCAAAGTTTGGACCGTGTTCAATTTTATGATTTATCCGGAAATCTTATTGGAGATACAAATATTTTAGATTTGGATCAAAGTGTTTTCACAGGATCAGATATAATTTTTGAGAAGACTTTAGGAAGTGAAACAATCTCTCCTGAAGTTGAAGAAAGACTTGAAGAAGAGGAAATAGATGAAATCAAAGATATCATTACAAATAAATATAATGATGAAATAATGACTATCACTAATGATGAAAAAAATGATTTTTTTGTTAGCACGCTAAGTAAAATT
>CACOYX010000007.1 GCA_902631535.1 uncultured Pelagibacteraceae bacterium | reverse complement strand
AATTATAAGCACTATTCGTTTATTTTTTTTTAAATATTCAATCATAAATAAGCTTTTTGGTGCGGTCGGAGAGACTCGAACTCTCACGGGAAACCCACACGCCCCTCAAGCGTGCCTGTCTACCAATTTCAGCACGACCGCTCTAATAATAATGCGACAATAAATGAATGACAATATTAGTTCAAGTTGATAGATTAGAATAAGTATGTCTGCACAAGAACAGTTTAATAGAAGCTCTTCTGAGATTTATAAAAAGATCTCAAAACACGTTCCTGAAATAGAGTGGAAAGTGCATGCTCCTCTAATAGAGAAAATTAATAAATTAAAAAAAGAAAAGAATGCTGTAATTCTTGCTCATAACTATCAAACACCAGAAATATACCATGGAGTCTCTGACATTGCAGCTGACTCATTAGCTCTCGCTGTAGAAGCTGCAAAAACTTCTGCTGATATTATAGTTCTTTGCGGAGTTCATTTTATGGCTGAGACAGCAAAATTAATGAGCCCAGAAAAAAAAGTTTTAATTCCTGATTTGAATGCTGGTTGTTCACTTGCTGCTTCATTAACTGGTGAAGATGTGAGACTGTTAAAAAAACAATATCCAGGTGTTCCAGTTGTATCGTATGTTAACACTTCAGCTGATGTGAAAGCTGAAACTGATGTATGCTGTACATCTGCTAATGCAGTTAAAGTAGTAGAGTCATTGAAATCTGATAAAGTAATATTCTTACCTGACCAACATTTAGCAAATTATGTAGCTAAACAAACTAAAGTGAAAATAATTTCTTGGAAAGGTTCTTGTATCGTTCATGAACAATTTTCACCAAAAGAAATTCAAGACATTAGAGAAGCAAATCCTGGAATTAAAGTTATCGGCCACCCCGAATGTCCAAGCGATGTTTTAGATGCATGTGATTTTGCTGGGTCAACTGGCGGTATGATCGATTATGTAAAAAAAAATCAACCAAAAAAAGTAATGTTGGTGACTGAGTGTTCAATGAGCGACAATGTACAAGCAGATAACCCTAATGTTGAATTTATTAAGCCCTGCAATCTTTGTCCTTATATGAAAAAAATTACTCTACAAAAAATTCTTGATTGTTTAGAAAATGAAAAAAACGAAATTTTCATCGAGGAAAAAATGGCAAAAGCTGCAAGACAATCTGTACAAAGAATGGCTGAAATTGGTCGTTAGATCAGTGCAAAAATTAAACCAAGTTTATATTAAATCAGTAGTGAAAAAGGCTTTAGAGGAAGACTTGAGACCTCGAGGTGATATTACCACTAGCCTGATTATTTCAAAAAATAAAATTATTAAGGCTAAAATAATAGCTAAACAAGATGGAATAGTTGCTGGATTAGAGTTTTGCAAAGCGGCCTTTAAATTAATTGGAAGAGAAACAGTCTTTATCAAAAAAGTCTCTGATGGGAAAAAAATTAAAAAGAATAAGGAGATTGCTGAAATAAAAGCTATGACAAAAACAATCTTAACAGCTGAAAGAACCGCTTTAAATTTTCTGAATCATGCCTCAGGTATTGCAACAATTACCAATCAATTCGTAAAAAAGATGAGTAAAAAAACAAAGATCTGTTGCACCAGAAAAACAACACCGAATTTAAGAACACTTGAAAAATATGCAGTTAAAAAAGGTGGAGGGTATAATCATAGATACAATTTAAGCGATGAAATTCTTATTAAAGATAATCATATTAGTGCATCTAAAAGTCTTAGCGGTTTGATTAAAAAAGCTATAAAAACAAAAAAAATTATTACTGTTGAAATAGAAAACATCAATCAACTCAAACAGGTTTTAGGTTTAAAATTTAAAAGAATACTTTTTGATAATATGAGCTCTTCACAATTAAAAAAATGCATTAAGCTTTGTAAAAACAAGTATCAAACAGAGTACTCTGGTAATGCTACTTTAAAAAATATCAAACAACTATCAAAAACAGGGGTAGATAGAATTTCGGTAGGCGCAATTACCCACAGCGCTAAATCTTTTGATAGTAGCTTATTAATACTTTAAGATTTTTTATTTTGAAATTTCAGCCTGTGCAGCAGCTAATCTTGCTACAGGCACTCTGAAAGGGGAGCAAGAAACATAGTTAAGACCTGTTCTAGAACAAAATTCAATACTCTTAGGGTCGCCACCATGTTCACCGCAAATACCTAATTTAATATTTTTATTTGTTTTTCTGCCTCTAGAAGACGCAATTTCTACTAGCTCACCTACTCCATTTTGATCAATACTAACGAAGGGATCTACATCAAAAATTTTATTATCGATATAATCGTTTAAAAATTTTCCTGAGTCGTCTCGGCTTATCCCTAATGTTGTTTGAGTTAAATCATTAGTACCAAAACTGAAGAAATCAGCATGTTTTGAAATAGACTTCGCTTGTAAAGCAGCGCGTGGTAATTCAATCATTGTACCTACCATATATTCAAGTTTTAATTTATTTTCTTTTTCTATTTCTTTAGCTATTTTATTAACTAAAGCTCTTAAAATTTTTAATTCGGAGTCAGTGGATACTAAAGGTATCATTATTTCTACAAAAGCTGCCTTTACTTTCTGTTTTTTAAGTTCGACTATAGCTTCAAATATTGCTCTACACTGCATCTCGTAAATTTCTGGAAAAGAAATACCAAGTCTACATCCTCTATGTCCAAGCATAGGATTTTCCTCATGAAGTTCTGCTATTCTATCTTTAACCTCTTTTGCTGATAAATTTAAAGATCTTGCTACCTCTTCTATGTCTTTGTCAGCTTTTGGTAAAAACTCATGAAGTGGTGGATCTAATAACCTGACTGTAACAGGTAAGCCCGACATAATCTTAAATATTTTTTTAAAGTCTTCTTTCTGATGCGGTAGAAGTTTATCTAGCGCACTATTTCTATCCTGTTTTGATTTAGACAAAATCATTTGTCTAACAGATAGAATTCTTTGCTCATCGAAAAACATATGCTCCGTTCTACATAAACCTATTCCTTCAGCGCCAAACTCTCTAGCTGTTTTGCTATCTGCTTCAGTTTCAGCGTTTGTTCTTACTTTCAATTTCCTAAACTCGTCAGCCCATTTCATTATTGTAGAGAAGTATCCAGAAATTTCTGGTTGAACAGTTGGGACTAACCCTTTCATTACTTTTCCGCTTCCACCATCTATAGTAATAATATCCCCTTCTTTAATAATGACATCCCCAGCTTTGAATTGTTTTAATTCGTAATCGATTGTTATTTCACTTGAGCCAGAAACACATGGTCTTCCCATTCCTCTTGCTACTACTGCAGCATGGCTTGTCATTCCTCCTCTAGCGGTAAGAATACCTTTGGCTGCATGCATACCATGTATATCTTCTGGTGAAGTTTCTAGCCTTACTAATATTGTATCTTGCATCATTCCATTTAATTTTTCTGCTTCATCAGCAGTAAAAACAACTTTACCACTTGCAGCTCCTGGAGATGCAGGTAAACCCGAAGCAATTACTTCCTTCTCAACTTTATCATCAAGAGTAGGATGTAATAAAGTATCCAAAGTGTTTGGATCAATTCTTTTTATTGCCTCTTTTTTTGAAATTAATTTTTCTTTTACCATATCCACTGCAATTTTAATTGCAGCTTTGGCTGTTCTTTTTCCTGATCTTGTTTGAAGCATCCAAAGTTTATTGTTCTCTACTGTAAACTCTATGTCTTGCATGTCTTTATAATGCTTTTCTAACTTAAGAAATACTTTTGCAAGTTCTTTATAAACTTTAGGCATAGCTTCTTCCAAGGAAGGATCTTTTGAACCTGAGTCTTGTTTTGCTTTTTTGGTAATGTATTGAGGGGTTCTTGTTCCTGCTACAACATCTTCACCTTGTGCATTAATTAAAAACTCACCAAAAAAAGAATTTTCTCCAGTTGAGGGATTCCTCGTAAAAGCAACACCTGTTGAGCAGTCATCGCCCATATTTCCAAAAACCATAGCTTGAACGTTTACAGCTGTTCCCCAATGATCCGGGATTTGATTTAATTTTCTATAAGTTTTTGCTCTTTGACTATCCCAGGATAAAAATACTGCATTAATTGCTCCTAATAATTGTTCTTTAACATCTTGAGGAAAATTAATTTTTTTTTCTTTTTTTATTAATTCTTTAAAATTGATAATTAAACCGTCCCAATCGCTCTCATCTAAATCTGTATCGAGCAAAACTCCTTTAGTTAACTTGTAATTATCAATTAGCTCTTCAAACAAATGTCCCTCTACACCTAAAACTACGTTGCTATACATTTGTATAAATCTTCGATAGCTATCTTTAGCAAATCGACCGTTAAAAGTTTTCTTTTTCAGTGACTCAACTGTTTTGTCATTAAGACCAAGGTTTAAAATTGTATCCATCATACCAGGCATTGAAATTCTAGCTCCTGATCTAACTGATACTAATAATGGATTTTTAAGATCGCCGAATTTTTTTTGAGTTTTCTTTTCAATATTTTTAAGTTCTGACTCAATATTTTGTATTACCTTTTTGGGTAATTTTTTTTTATTTTTATAAAAAAGATCACAAACATCTGTCGTAATAGTAAATCCAGGAGGAACGGGTAAACCTAATCTACCCATCTCGCCAAGGTTTGCTCCTTTCCCGCCCAAAATATTTTTTTTGTTCTTTAATTTTTTTGCGGATTTATCGTCAAAGCTAAATACTACTTGTGCCATTAAAGACCTTCTAATTTTGAAAAATCAATAAAGTTATCAAAAGTATTACAAAACATTTTTAACAACTCTAATCGATTATTTTTAATATCATGATTTTCATCATTTACTACAACATTGTCAAAAAAATTATCAGTGGATTCTTTGGTGTTAGAAAGCTTTATCAACAAGCTTTCATAGTCTTTATTGTCATCTTTAACTGTAAAAGCTTTCCGAATCTCATTTATTTTTTCATGAAGTATTTTTTCTTCATCTTTTCTAAATAATACAGCATCGGGTCTACCAGTTACTCCCTTTCCAGCTTTTTCCAAAATATTTAAGGCTCTTTTATACGAACTAATTGCATTTAGTCCAATGCCTTTATTTTTATATTTATTCATTAAAAGTGTTTTTGTATAAAGAGCTAAGAAATTATCTCCAGCGTGGGAACTAATTGATGCCTCAATAATATCAGTTTTAATATTTTTCAATTTTAATACGTTTCGCATTCTTTCCTTTATAAATTTTAAAACTTGTTGTTCAGTTTTTTCATTTCTAATTTCAACACCTTGTTCTTGATAAAGTCTTATGGCATTATTGATTAAATCTCTTAATTTAAATGATAATTTATTTTCAATAATTATTCTAAGCAATCCAATTGCTGCTCTTCTTAAAGCAAAAGGATCTTTTGAACTTGTAGGCTTTTCATCAATAACGAAAAAACCAACTAAAGTATCTATCTTATCTACAATTGAAATGGAGTAGCTAAAAGGTTTCTTTGGTAAAGTTGATCTTAGACCTATTGGTAAATAATGATCACTTACCGAATTTGCTACATCTTCTTCAAAACCTTGTGCCAACGCAAAATATTTTCCCATAACCCCCTGAAGCTCTGGATATTCTCTAACTAAGTCTGAACATAAATCAGATTTACAAATTGAAGCTGCAACTTGAACTTTTTCTTTATTAATATTTAAATCATCTGACAGTAAACCAGCCAGTTGTCTTAACCTCTGAGTTTTATCATATATAGTTCCAAGTTTTTCATAGAAAGTTACAGATTTAAGATTTACTATTTGTTTAATCAAATTTTTAGATCTATCCTTATCCCAAAAAAATTTGGCATCTGCTAATCTTGCTTCAACAACCTTTTTATTTCCTTGGGTAATTAATTTTTTTTCATCTTTTTTATTAGCTACAACAAAAAAATAATTAGTAAGCCTGTCTCTACTATCAAAAATTGGGAAATATCTTTGATGTTTCTCTAAAGTAGATATTATGATTTCTTTGGGTATTTCTAGATAATCCTTGTTAAAACTAACATGAAGTAAATTAGGATCCTCTACAATGTTGACAACTTCTTCTAAAAGCTTTGTGTTTAAATTCTGTTTATAAAGTTTAGATTGGGAAATTAAACTTATCTTGTTAAGAATGATCTCTTCTCTTTCCTTATGATCGACAATAATATTATTATTTTTTAAAAAATTTAGGTAATCTTTGTAATCTTTTATCTTTTTGGTTTTTGTTAATAAATCTTGTTCTATAATTATTTCATCTGTTGCATCTAGATGCTCATAATTAAATGGTAATTTTTTATTTTTATAACTTGCAAAGATTGATCTGAGAGGTCTTCCCCACATTAAATTATGATTTGACCATTTCATTGATTTTTTCCAATTAATTGATCCAATTGCCTTTGGAATAATTTTAATTAATAAATCTTCTACTAAGATTGTTTGGGTTTGTGTTTTAATAAAATAAAATTTTCCCTTATCAGTATCTTTTTCGATTAGGTCTCTATTAGACACGTTTTTTGCTCTAAGAAAACCTTGGATCACTTGATCAGGGGATCCTACCTTAGGTCCTTTAATTTCTTTGGCATTTATATTAATTTTTTCAACAAGATCTTTTATAAATACCGTTAGTCTGGTTGGAGAGGAGTAAACAGATATCTGGTTATACTTTATATTTTCTACTTTAAAAGTGTTTTCAATAAATTGTTTTAATTGAGATCTAGCTGCAATTTGTAATTGTGGTGGAATCTCCTCGCTATATAATTCCAATAAAAATTCTGCCATAATTTAATTTTGTGAGCTTAACCACAATGCGCCACAACCTTTTGCAAGCTCTCTAATTCTATTTATATAACCAGTCCTTTCTGCGACACCAATCACTCCGCGAGCGTCTAATAAATTAAAAATATGGCTTGCTTTTAAACATTGATCGTAAGCTGGTAATGAGAGCTTTTTTTCGAGTAAAGATTTGCATTCATTTTCAGTATTCACAAAATTCTTAAGTAAAGTATCAGTATTTGCAAACTCAAAGTTATAAGCAGAAAATTCTTTTTCGGCTTGAAAGAATACTTCTTTATATTTAACCCCTTCATTGTTCCAGTCGAGATCAAAAACATTATTTTTTCCTTGAACAAACATACATAATCTTTCAAGGCCATAAGTAATCTCTACAGGCACGGGTTTACATTCTAAACCAGTCATTTGTTGAAAGTATGTGAATTGAGTTATTTCCATTCCATCACACCAAACTTCCCAACCTAAACCCGCTGCTCCTAAGGTTGGACTTTCCCAATCGTCTTCTACGAAACGGATGTCATGATTTTTAACGTCTATACCAATAGCTGCTAAACTTTTTAGATAAAGTTGTTTAATATTTTTTGGAGATGGTTTTATAATTACCTGGTACTGATAATAGTGTTGTAACCGATTTGGATTCTCCCCGTATCTTCCATCTGTTGGCCTTCTTGATGGTTGAACATAAGCTGCTTTCCAGGCCTTCGGTCCAAGTGATCTTAAAGTAGTTGCAGGATGAAAAGTTCCAGCTCCAACTTCAATGTCATAAGGTTGTAAAATTATACATCCGTTTTTACCCCAGAATTTTTGCAAATTCATGATAATATCTTGAAAAGACAAAGAATTTAGTTTTTTAGAAATTTTTTTTGTTACTTTTTTTTTAACTGGCATTTATAAACCAAATTTTTGCCACATCGATTTTTCTTCAATAATATTAGCTAGCATGTCAACTGGGTCTTGGATTGAGGAAGATAGTTTTCTTGCAATAAATCCTTTGGGTTTTTCAAAGTTTTTAATTACTACTTTTTCACCGAATTTTTCTTTCAAAATTTGATCAGCATTTCCAATTCCATCAATTAATCCGAGATTTAATGAAGTTTTACCAGTCCAAAATTCACCCGTAAAAATATTATTTTTTTCAGGATCTTTAAGTTTAGAACCTCTGCTTGTTTCAACAACTTTAATGAAATCAGCGTGTAATTCTAATTGAATATTCTTAAGTCTTTTAACATCTTCCTCTTTCTCATCTACAAAAGGGTCCAGAGTGCTTTTATTTTTCCCAGCAGTATAGACTCTTCTCTCAACTCCAATTTTTTTTATTAAATCTTTAAATCCAAATGATGCTGAAATAACTCCAATTGATCCAATAATCGAACTTGAATTTGCATAAATTTCGTCTCCAGCACAGGAAATTAGATAACCACCTGATGCAGCAACATCTTCTGCAAATATAATTACTTTGACTTTATTTTTTTCTGCTAATTGTCTGATGTAACTATAAATTAAATGCGATTGCACCGGGGATCCTCCTGGAGAATTAATCGATATAGCAACATGTGTAATCTTTTTTAATGAAAATGCTTTTTTAATTATTTCTCTCTGGCCAGCTAAATCTATCCCTTTGTTAAATCTTCCGGCTGAACCAATAACCCCAGTAAGCCTTACATGTGGAACTATTTTTTTCTTTTTAAATATTGAAAACATAATTTAGATGAATGTTATTATTCTTATAACAGTAAAAAATTAAATTTTAATATTAAATTACGCTACTTATAGTTGAATTATAGGTGCGTCACCACGTTACTATTTAAAATTTTATTATTAATTAAATCGATTGTAAATAAAGTCTATGGGATCAGTAATACCTCTTAAAAAATCTGCAAACTCCGCATACCTCGAGCTTAAAAATATGCTTGGAATTAAATTGCAAAAAGTTGAGAGCTTAATAGAGCAAAAACTTAAAAGTGAAGTAGATCTGATTAAGAAGATGAGTGAACATCATCTTAAATCAGGTGGTAAAAGGTTAAGAGCACTATTAACTTTGGAGTCTGCAAAACTAACTGGATACAAAGAAGAGATAAGAGATATCAATCTAGCAGCATGTGTAGAATTAATTCATTCAGCAACCTTACTACATGATGATGTAATTGATGAAAGTTCTTTAAGACGAGGAGTTAAAACAACAAATTCTATTTGGGGTAATCAATCTTCAATTTTAGTTGGAGATTATCTTTTAAGCAGATGTTTCGAAATTATGGTTCAAGATGGAGATCTTGAAGTTTTGCAACTTTTATCATCAACTTCTGCAAAAATTGCACAAGGAGAAGTACTTCAACTGCAGCATAAAGGTGAAGCAGATCTTTTAGAGGAAACATACATAGATATTATTAATTTAAAAACTGCAGCTCTTTTTTCTGCGGCAACAAAAACAGGAGCTTGCATTTCAGGAAGTAATGAAAAAGAAAAAAAAGCATTAGAATCATATGGAAGAAATTTGGGTCTTGCATTTCAAATAGCTGATGATGCCCTCGACTATTACGCAAAAGAAAAATTTTTTGGTAAAGAAATTGGAAAAGATTTTTATGAGGGTAAAGTGACCTTACCTCTTATTACTATTTTTCAAAAAGGTAACAAGGAAGAAAAAGAATTTTTAACAGAAATAATGAAAAAGGATAAAAGAACCGAAGAAGATTTTAGTGAGACCTTAGCTTTAATTTTTAAATATAAAGCAGTTGAGACAAGTTTAAAAAAAGCAGAGTATTTTGTTAACGTTTCTTATGATGCTTTAGCAATATTTCCAGACAGTGAAGATAAAAGAATACTGCAAAATTTAACTAGCTTCAGTCTAAATAGATCATTTTAAGGATAGAGAAGTTCCTTTTCCCATTTTCCATTTTTACTTCTATAGTTCAATCTCTCATGAATTCTTCCTTCTCCATCAACCCAAAATTCAATTTCATCTGGCATAACTCTCCAACCAGACCAATGTGGAGGCCTTGGTACATTATTTTCATCTGGATACTTTTTTTCGAATTCTTTAATCTTCTCTAAGAAAGTATTTCTTTTGTCTAAAGTTTGTGACTGTGATGAAGCCCATGCACCTATTCGATTTTTATATGGTCTAGAATTATAATAATCATCTGCTTCTTTTTTGGTAACTTCTTCAACGCTCCCGATTATTCTGACCTGACGTCTCAAACTTTTCCAATGAAAACACATTGATGCTTTAAGATTTTCCTTCAACTCACTTCCTTTTTTGCTATTAAAATTAGTATAAAAAACAAAACCTTTATTGCTTAATCCTTTTAACAAAACCATTCTTACATTTGGTTGATTGTCTTTATTTGAAGTAGCTACTGCTACTGCATTTGGGTCGTTAATTTCAGACTTCTCAGCCTCGGTAAACCATTTTTTGAACAATTCTATCGGATTATCTAAATCGTCAAAACAACTGTCTATACCAAGAGAATTTTTGCCATTTTTTTGATTCATATATTTATTAAAATAAACTATACATTATTTACTTATGTCTTTTAATACTTTTGGAAAAATATTCCGTTTTACTACTTGGGGAGAGTCTCATGGCCCAGCGATAGGCTGTGTAATTGATGGCTGCCCTCCTAATATTCCATTATCTGAAAAAGATATTCAAGCTGATATGGATAGAAGAAGACCTGGTCAATCCAAGTTTACTACTCAGAGAAAAGAGCCAGATAAAGCAATTATTTTATCAGGTGTATTTGAGGGTAAGACAACAGGTACTCCTATTTCTATTATTATTTACAATGAGGATAAAAAATCTAGAGATTATGAGACAATTAAAAATAAGTTTAGACCTGGCCATGCTGATTATACTTATTTTAAAAAATATGGAATTAGAGATTTTAGAGGAGGCGGTCGTCAATCTGCAAGAGAAACAGCAAGCAGAGTTGCTGCTGGAGCAGTAGCTAGAGTTGTTCTTAAGAATATTATTGGAAAAAAATTTAATGTAATTGGTGCAGTGACTCAATTAGGTTTAATGTCGTGTGATAAATCAAATTGGAAAGACTCTGAAATAAGAAAAAATCCTTTTTTCTGTCCTGACAAAAAATCAGTTAAGATTTGGGAAAAATATCTTTTAGCAGTTAGAAAAGCAGGTTCGTCTTGCGGAGCAATAATTGAATTAAGAGCCACTGGAGTTCCAGTAGGTCTAGGGGCACCAATTTATTCAAAATTAGACACTGATATTTCAGCTGCACTAATGAGCATCAATGCAGTTAAAGGCGTAAATATTGGATCAGGTATGAATGCAGCTTTCTTAAGTGGTGAAGAAAATTCAGACGAAATCAGAAAAAAATCAGGGAAGATAAAATTTAAAACAAATCATGCAGGTGGAATACTTGGAGGAATTTCATCAGGCCAAGAAATTGTAGCGTCATTTGCTGTAAAACCAACTTCTTCTATTTTAACAAGTCGAGAAACGATAGACAAAAAAGGTAAAAATACAAAAATTTCTGTAAGAGGAAGACATGATCCATGCGTTGGAATTAGAGCAGTGCCAATTGGAGAAGCTATGATCAATTGTGTATTATTAGACCACTTATTGATGAATAGAGCTCAATGTGGTTAATTAGAAATCTTATTTTTGTTTTTAGCTAAAATTATATTTGAATTAAGAGTTTCTTCTACTTTATTTGCTATGGATTTGTGATCCAAGCCAGCAATTTCATACATTTTTTCTGGTGTGTCTTGATCAATAAAAAGATCTGGTAAAATCATTGATCTAAATTTTAAACCTCTATCAAAAATACCTCTATCTGAAAGAAATTGCATTACGTGAGATCCAAAACCCCCTATTGATCCTTCTTCAATTGTAATTAATACTTCATGATTAGATGCTGTTTCCATAATCAATTTTTCGTCAAGAGGTTTCGCAAATCTTGCATCAATAATTGTGCAATCTATTCCTTTTTTTGATAACTGATCAGAGGCTTTTTTGCATTCTTCTAATCTTGTTCCAAAATTTAATAATGCTATTTTTTTTCCTTCTTTAATAATTTTACCTTTACCAATTTTTAAAGTTTCATTTATTGAAGGAAGTTCTATTCCAATACCGTTTCCCCTCGGATATCTAAACGCTGAAGGACGATCATTTATATTTACTGAAGTATTTATCATTCTAACAAGTTCAGCTTCATCACTTGCTGCCATAACAACGAAATTTGGCAATGTTGAAAGGTATGTAATGTCAAAAGATCCAGCATGTGTTGGTCCGTCAGCCCCAACAAGTCCTGCTCTATCTATAGCAAATCTTACAGGTAAAGACTGTAACGCTACATCATGAACAACCTGGTCATATGCTCTTTGTAAAAAAGTAGAATAAATCGCAGCATACGGCTTATATCCCTCAGTTGCCAAGCCAGCAGCAAAAGTAACAGCGTGTTGCTCAGCTATGCCAACGTCAAAAGATCGGTCTGGGAATTTTTTTTCAAATAAATTTAAACCTGTACCAGAAGGCATTGCGCCTGTAATGCCTATTATTTTGGTATCTTGCTCTGCATGTTTTATTAAGGTTTCTGCAAAAACTTTTGTATATGAAGGAATATTTGACTTTGATTTTGTTTGTTCTCCCGTAGATATATTAAACTTCGATACTCCATGGTATTTGTCGCCGGAGTCTTCAGCTGGTTTATATCCTTTTCCCTTTTGCGTTCTTACATGTATTAATACTGGTCCCTGGTGATTTGAGTTTTTAACATTTTCAAAAATTTGAACCATATTTTCAACATCATGTCCATCTATTGGTCCTACATAGTAAAAACCTAATTCACTGAACAAAGTTCCTCCAGTAACAATATTCCTTAGCAAATCCTCTGCTTTACCAGCTTTCTGACTAAATCTTTTTGAAAAAGATGAAATAATCATTTTTAAAGTTTCTCTAAAATTAAAATATAATTTTCCTGATAATAATTTAGCTAAATATTTGCTCATTGCTCCAACAGGTCTAGCAATTGACATGTCGTTATCGTTTAAGATGACAATTAAGTTTGATTTAAGTGCACCAGCATTATTCATAGCTTCGTAAGCCATACCAGCGCTCATTGCACCATCACCTATAACAGCTATTACATTATTATTATTATTAGATAATTTTTTAGCTACGGCCATTCCAAGGGTTGAAGAAATAGAGGTAGAACTATGAGCTGCTCCAAAAGGATCGTACTCGCTCTCTGTTCGTTTAGTAAAACCTGATAACCCACCTCCTTTACGAAGTGTTTTTATTCTGTCTCTTCTTCCAGTTAAAATTTTGTGAGGATAACACTGATGACTCACATCCCATACTAATTTATCTTTAGGAGTATCAAATACATAGTGTAAAGCTACTGTAAGTTCAACTACCCCTAATCCAGCACCTAAATGTCCTCCTGTTTCTGAAACTACATCTATTAATTCATCTCTTAATTCATCGGAAATTTGTTTGAGATCATCTTTACCATATTTTCTTAAGTCAGCCGGAAAGTTTATTTGTTTAATCAGTCTACCCATTAAAATTTTCTCTCTAATATAAATTTAATTGTTCTTGTTAATTCTTTTGCTTTTTTTCCATGTTTTTCTAATTTTCGCAATATTTTTTTCTTTAAATTATTTGCATACAAATAAGCTTTTTTTTCACCCATCAAATTTAATAAAGTTGACTTACCTTTTTTATTATCTTTTTTAACTGACTTTCCAACTAATTTTTTTGATCCCTTGTTGTCTAGGAAATCATCGGCTAATTGAAACAGTAGACCTATCTCTTCACCTAAATTTCCTAAAAAATTTTTTTCTTTTTTATCTTTATTGGCAACCACCCCAACAGCATATAGACAAAAGTTAAAAAGTTTGCCGGTTTTTTTCTTTTGCATGTCAATGACTTGATTAATTTTTTTTTTTTTATTTTCAAATTTAAGGTCTAATTCTTGACCTCCGGCAATACCTGTGTGTCCTGAGCAGCTTGCTAGTGATCTTATAATTTCATTTTTTATTTTTGAATTAAGTGAAAAACTTTTATCTGCAATAATTTCAAATGCTAGTGTTAATAACGAACTGCCCGCTAACACAGCAGACGCTTCTCCAAATTTAATATGTGTTGCTGGTTTACCTCTTCTTATCGTGTCATTATCCATACAAGGAAGATCATCATGTATCAAAGAATATGAATGGACACATTCAACAGCAGCACAAATGTTGATCAATTTTTTTTCTTGTACATTAAATATTTTTCCAGTATCCAAAATTATTGTTGATCGAATTTTTTTTCCCCCTGCAATAACTCCGTACTTCATTGGAGTTATAAGCAAAGACTGATTTTGCCTTTTTAAAAAATTTATTAAAAGACGATCAATTTTTTTTGCATTATTAAGTAATCTTTTTTTAATCATTCTTTTTTTCAGAAATTTCTTTAAATTTCTTTTTAAATAAATCATCCATATGTTTATTAAGTTGTATTAATCTTTGATAATCATTAATTGACTCGCTTAATTTGGTCTGATGATTTTCTAATTTACTTAAAATAGCGTCAATTTCATCTCGAGCTTCTTTTAATGATTTACTTTTAACATCAGCTGGAATATTTTCATTTTTCATCTGATAAATAATAATTACATTATGAAAAATAGCTATTCAAATATATTTACTTTCAACAAAAAAATTCTAAGTAAAACAATTAAAAGTTTAAAAAATGGAGGTGTAGTAGGATTACCTACTGAAACAGTTTATGGACTAGGGGGTAACGCATACTCAAAAAAAGCAGTAAGAAAAATATTTCAACTAAAAGGAAGACCTCAGTTTAATCCGTTAATTATTCATTACCATAATATTAAAGATGCACAAAACGATGTAGTATCTAACAAATATTTTGAGAAATTATATAAATTATTCTGTCCAGGGCCTATAACATTTGTTTTAAAAAGAAAAAACACATCTAAAATAAATCGTTACGCCTGTGCAAATTTAAAAACTGTTGCTATTAGATTTCCAAAAAACAAAATTGCAAAAGCCATTTTAAAAAAAACTGGTTTTCCCTTGGCTATGCCGAGTGCAAATAAATCATCTAATGTAAGTCCGGTTAATTCTAAAGATGTACATGAGGAGTTTAATACAAAATTAAAAATTATAATTGATGGTGGTAAATGTAAAGTTGGAATTGAGTCAACAGTTATAGATTTAACATCAAATCCTAAAATTTTGAGGCCTGGGGTAATAGACAAAAAAGTTATTGAAAATTACTTAAAAATTAGAATTAAAACTCATAAAAACAAAAATAAAATTCTATCTCCTGGAATGATGAGAAAACATTATTCTCCAGGAATCCCCGTTGTAATAAATCAAAAAAAACATGATGGAAAAAGTGCATATATATATATCGGAAATAAACATAAAAAAAGGAAAGATTTTTTCAGTTTAAGCAAAAAAAATAATTTATTTTTAGCAGCTTCAAATTTGTACAAAATATTTAGAATTATAAAAAAAAAGGGGTATAAAAAAATACAAATAAACAAAATTCCTAATTTCGGTGCTGGTATTGCTATCAATGATAGGATAAATAGAGCATCAAAATTTTAAATGAAGCTAAAAGTACAAAATCTCGTTAAGAAATTTAATTCAATAATTGCAGTTAATGATATTAGCTTTGAAATTG
The DNA here is from genome assembly GCA_902631535.1 of uncultured Pelagibacteraceae bacterium. GTDB lineage: Bacteria > Pseudomonadota > Alphaproteobacteria > Pelagibacterales > Pelagibacteraceae > Pelagilacustribacter. Next base: position 30,499 of record CACOYX010000007.1, on the reverse strand, counting down.
AAAAAAATTCTACTTTAGGATTACTTGGTCCGAACGGCTGTGGAAAAACTACATCGATTGGTATGATGCTGGGATTAATAACACCGACAAGTGGTAAAATATATATAGATAATACCTGTTTTGAGTCTAAAAATAGAATTGAGTTGTTAAGCTTAATGAACTTTGCATCACCTTATATTGAATTACCAAAAAAACTTACTGTTAAACAAAATCTTGAGGTTTACGCCAGACTTTATGGTGTTGTTGAAATTAATAAAAGAGTGGATGAAATGGTGGAGGATTTAAATATAAAAAGTTTTTTACATAAAAAAACTGGAGAACTTTCCTCTGGTCAGAAAAATCGTGTATCACTAGCAAAATCACTTATTAATAAACCTAAGCTGCTTTTTTTAGATGAACCAACAGCTAGTCTTGACCCAGATGTGGGAGATTTTGTAAGAGAATATATAGAAGAATATAAAAAAAATAATGAGCTCACGATATTACTAGCTTCTCATAATATGAAAGAAGTAGAAAGGCTCTGCAATAAAATAGTTATGATGAAAAATGGTAAAATTGTAGATAGTGGAACTTGTGATCAATTAATTAAAAAACATGGCAGGCAAAATTTAGAAGACACATTTTTAAAAATAGCTAGGAGTAACTATGAATATAAATAAGATATTTGCACTTAGCTTAAGACACTTATATTTAATTAAAGGTTCTTTTCCAAGAATTTTAGATTTAATTTATTGGCCTACTATTCAAATATTTCTTTGGGGTTTTATTTCAAAATTTTTTACTTTAAATTCCTCATATTTTGAAAACACGGTTGGTATAATTTTGAGCGCAGCTATTCTTTATGATTTTCTTTTTAGATCAAGCATTAGCTACAACATGATGTTTCTGGAAGAAATTTGGAGCAGAAACTTCACCAACTTATTTATAGCTCCAATAAAAATAAGTGAAATAATTGCTGCACTTACCTTTACTGCAATATTTAGAACATTAATTGGCTTGGTTCCTGCAGCTTTATTGGCAATACCTTTATTTGGTGTATCAATATTTAAAATAGGTATTCCTCTAATTTTTTTACTAATCACACTTTATATTTTTGGCGTTACTTTAGGACTTTTAGTTACATCAGGCCTTGTAAGATTTGGCCCTTCATTTGAGAATATTGCATGGGCGAGTCTCTTTTTTTTAGCTCCGCTAGGATGCATTTATTATCCAATAGAAATTCTTCCAGATTGGCTGCAAATTATTGCAAAATTACTTCCACTAGTGCACATTTTTGAAGAGATGCGAAATGTCTTAATTCATGATATTATAAATTATTATCAAATACTTAAGGCAATAATTATATCTTTCATATATTTTGTTTTTGGGATAATTGTATTTTATCTTTCATACGAAGGGGCTAAAAATAGAGGAACTTTGATAAACATGGGTGAATAGAATATGCATAAAAATATCAATGAAATAAAAAAATTAGAAAGCCCCCCTCAAGTAATTAAGAATTTATTTAATGAAAATGAGATTGAGAAATTTTTCAACCTTTACAAAAAATTACCTACTACTGTTCATAATAAAAAGCAAAATGTAATAAAAAAAAGATGGCTTAAAAATTATAGCGATGAATTAGAAAATCTTTTTTACACTAAGGTTAAAAACGAAATTGGTGATTTTAGGATGGATAACTTAAAAGATGAAAAGAGTGATGATATTTTAGGACTATTTCAAGAAAGTTATAACCCAATTGGTTTACATGTTGATGCCGGATTTAATCTTGATGAAATTATATTCAAACAGACTTTAATACCACTAACTTCGAAAGGTAGTACAGTTATTTTTAAGAATAAATTTTATGGGAATTCAACAAATTTTACCTCAGATGAAAATGAGCTTAAAATTAAAGATCTTAAATATGGTCAAAATTTTAGATCATCTGAACATCTTAAAATGTACGATAAAAAACCTTTTGATACAGTTGCACATAAAAAATATTTAAATCATGAGAAAATTGAAAATTTAGCTGGTCTAGAAATTGACTTAGTTTATGAATGGGAACTAGGTTCAATGCTTATTTTTGATAGGACTAGACTTCATTGCTCATCATGTGTGATTGATGGAAAGAAAATCGGCCTTACTACATTTACTAAAAAATAAAAAATTTTTTGAGTTATGTCTAATAAAATATCAAGAAGCTTAGTAAAGTTAATTCTACCTTTTGTTTATAAAATATTAATCAAATTTAAGTTGAACAGAAGAGTAATAAACTTTTTAAGTGATAAAAGTTATAGAAGTAATGACCAGCATAATTTTACTAGCTTAATATCTAGTTTATTGAAAAATGAAAAAATAATATCTTTAGATGTTGGTGCTCAAGGGGGTTTTAATTCTGATGAATTTTTTCCATCTAAGTATAATTGTTTTTTTGAAGAAATACTTATTGAACCAATTAATTCAGAAGCTGAAGAACTTGAAAATAAAAAACCTTTGATTAATAAAGGTTTATGGAGCAAAAAAGAGAAAAAAAAATTAAATATTTTAGACAACAGACTTGGTAGTTCATCCATGTATGAGCCAGATGAAGAATTTTTCGATCTTCATAATTTAAAAAAAAAAGATTATGATAATTACAAAGTAACACGTTCTATAGAAATAGAATGTGATACTTTAACAAATCAACTAAAAGAATTAGAAATCAATAAATTAGACTATCTGAAAATAGACACTCAAGGAGCCGAATTAGAGATTTTAAAAGGAATAGGTGAATATCGACCTATGTTAATAAAAATAGAGGCTCATTTTTTCTCAATGTATAAAAATGTGCCTAGTTGGAATAAACTTGTAAGTTTTCTTTATGATTTGAATTATGTATTAATAGATTTAAAAGGTATTGGAAATCACAGCACTAGAATTCCTGCGGAGGCAGATATGATATTTATTCCTAATTTTAATGATAAAATTGGCAAAAAATTAATTTTGGATAATAGAGATAAGTTTATAAGTTTGATGTTGATATTTGGTCAATTGAAAATCTTGCAAGTTATTTTGAAAAGACTTCAAATAGAATTAAATGAATTAGAAAAATTAGAAGATAATTATTTTAACTAATGGCTATCTACGACTGTTTTCAATACTTCAATGAAGATCATATGGTGGATCTTCGTTTAAATATTTTAGATGAATATGTTGATTATTTTGTAATCTCAGAGTCCACAAAAACTCATCAGGGTAAAGATAAAAAGATTAACTTTGACATAAATAAATTTTCTAGATTTAAGCAAAAAATAAAGTTTATTGTTGCTGACTATAAAAAAGAAGTAAATTTTAATAAACATGTCGGAGGAGAGTCACCTATAGAGCAACATCAGAGAAATTCGTTAATTAAGGGGCTTAAGAATGCTTCAAATGAAGATCTTGTAATTTTATCTGACTCAGATGAAATACCAGATTTAACAAAATTATCTGAGATAAATAATAAAAAAAAATACATAGCTTTTTGTCAAAAAATGTTCATGTACAAATTAAATCTTCAAAATTTGAATGAAAGTAATTGGATAGGATCTAAAATAACAAAAGTAAAATATTTAAAATCTATGCAAGAGTTCAGAAATATGAAGTTTAAAAATTATCCGTTCTGGAGAATAGACAAATTTAATCAACAAATTATAAATGGAGGTTGGCATTTTTCTTTTCTACAAACCCCAGATCAGATTTTAAATAAAATCAAATCTTTTTCTCATGGTGAATTTAACCAGGAGAATCTGAATACAAAAGTAATTGAACAAAGAATATTACAAAATGAGGATATATTTGGGCGAGAAAATAAATTGGCAAAGGTTTATATAGATAATAGCTATCCAAAATATATTACTAAAAATAAAGATAAGCTTTCTGATTGGATAATTTAATTATGGTGCGCCGGATAGGAGTCGAACCCATAACCTCCGGAGCCGAAATCCGGCGCTCTATCCAGTTGAAGCTACCGGCGCAATATGAATAATCTAAATTAATTTATGAATAATACAATTAAATTGTCTGTGGATCCTCAAAATAACGGAAAAAGATTAGATATTTTTTTAACAGAAAACATAGATAACTATACTAGATCTTTTATTAAGAAATTAATTAAGAATAATCAGGTAAAATTGAATAATAATATACTTTCCTCTCCATCAACTAAAATAAAAAATAAAGACAAAATTGAAGTTAAAATTTTTCAAAAAAATGAGCAAAAAATCCTTCCCAAGAAGGTAGAATTAGATATTCTGTTTGAAGATAAAGATATACTAGTAATTAATAAACCTAAAGGTATGGTTGTTCATCCTGGAGCAGGGAATAAAGAAAACACTTTAGTTAATGCATTATTATTTAAATATAAAAAAAACTTATCTGATATTAATGGAACATTTAGACCAGGTATTGTTCATAGAATCGATAAGGAAACAAGTGGATTGCTTGTAATAGCTAAAAATAATTTTGCTCATTCTCATTTAGGAAACCAATTCAGTAAGCATTCAATCAAGAGAAAATATCTTTGTTTATCGTGGGGGGTTATTAGACCCTTGAATGGTAAAATTAGTACATTAATTTCTAGAGATAAAAAAAATCGTCAACTAATGACTGTAAGTAATATAAATGGGAAAAAAGCAATTACCAACTATAAGACAATAAAAGTTTTTAACATAAAAGATATCCCAAAAATAAGTTTAATTGAGTGTGAGTTAGAAACTGGAAGAACTCATCAAATTAGAGTCCACTTAAAATATAAGGGTAGCTCATTGCTAGGTGATAAACAGTACGGAAAAAAAAACGTAAGATTTAAAAAGATTAATAGTGAATTTTTCGAAAAACTAAATAATTTATCTGGACAAGCATTGCATGCTAAAACTTTAGCATTTATTCACCCTACTACTAATAAATGGATTAATTTTAATTCAAATTTACCGAGGGGATTTAAAAAGATGTTGAATTTACTTGAAAATTTAAGCAGTTGAAAAATTAAATTTTATATATAATTACATTATATGAATGAGAGAAATCAAATTAGTAATCTTCCTGTTCCATCAGTTGGGGGGTTGTCTGTTTACTTGGCGCAGATCAAAAAGTTTCCCATGCTCGATGCAGAGGAAGAATACATGTTGGCAAAAAACTGGAAGGAAAATGGTAATTTAAAAGCTGCTCATAAATTAGTGACCAGTCACTTGAGATTAGTAGCAAAAATTGCAATGGGATATCGTGGTTATGGTCTTCCTGTAAATGAATTAATATCAGAAGGAAATATAGGTTTAATGCAAGCAGTCAAAAAATTTGATCCTGATAAAGGATTTAGACTTGCTACTTATGCAATGTGGTGGATTAAAGCTTCAATTCAGGAATACGTCTTAAGATCTTGGAGTTTAGTAAAAATGGGTACTACAACCGCCCAAAAAAAACTCTTCTTTAATCTAAAAAAGCTAAAAAACCAGATTGCTCCAGAACAAGATGGCGATTTAAAAGATGAACAGGTTAAAGAAATTTCAAGAAGATTAGATGTAGATTCTCATGAGGTTGTAAATATGAATAGAAGAATGATGGGTCAAGAAAAGTCATTAAATGATCCTATTAAAAGTGGTGAAACTGATGAATGGCAAGATTGGTTAGTCGATGACACTTTAGATCAAGAATTAGTTATTTCTCAAAAACAAGAATATGACGATAAAAAAGAACTTTTAAATAGTGCTATGAAAATTCTAAATGAAAGAGAAAAAGAAATAATTACTGCAAGAAGGCTTACCGAAGAGCCTAAAACCTTGGAAGAATTAAGTAAAAAATATAAAATTAGTAGAGAAAGAATTCGACAAATTGAAACAAAGGCTTTTGAAAAATTACAAAAATCTATGATAAGTGCAAGTAAGTCAAAAAATTTATTACCTGTAAATTAATTATTAAAAGGATCTTCCACTAATATAGTGTCGTCTCTTTCAGGGCTTGTAGATATGCTTGATATTCTTGCTCCAACAAAATCTTCTAATGCATGGATATATCTTTTTGCGTTATCAGGAAGATCTTTAAGATTTCTTATACCTTGTGTTTTTGATTTCCATCCTGGAAAAGTTTTATAAATTGGCTTAATGTTAAATTGATCTTCAGAGGCTGCTGGTAAATAATCTATTTTTTTTTCTTTTAGCTCGTATCCAATACACATTTTAATTTCTTCTAATTCATCCAGAACGTCTAGTTTTGTTAAGGCTATACCATTTATTCCTGAAATTTTAATAGTTTGTCTAACCAGTACTCCATCAAACCAACCGCATCTTCTTTTTCGTGCGGTAACAGTACCAAATTCTTTACCTCTTTTTCCTAAGTTTTTCCCAATCTCATCATCTAACTCGGTTGGGAATGGACCGCTACCAACTCTTGTCGTATAGGCTTTAGTTATTCCTAGAACATAATTTATTTTGCCTGGACCGGAGCCAGAGCCAGTTGCTGCCATTGCTGGCACAGTATTTGAAGATGTTACATATGGATAGGTGCCGTGATCTACGTCAAGAAGTATGCCTTGTGCTCCTTCAAATAATATTTTTTTTCTATCATTATTAAACTGATCAAGTTTTAGCCAAACAGGTTGTGCAAATTTTAGGATATTGGGAGCTAATTTTAACAACTCTTTTTTAAGTTCATCTTTTTTATAAATTTTTTTATTTAATCCTTTTCTGATTGCATTATGGTGCAATAGAACATTTTCCAACCTGCTATCTAGGTTACTCTCTGATCTCAGGTCCATAACTCTGATTGATCTTCTACCAACTTTATCTTCATAACATGGGCCAATACCTCGTCTTGTAGTTCCAATTTTTCCTTTACCTGCTGCATCTTCTCTAATCTCGTCCATTTCCTGATGAAATGGTAAAATAAGTGATGCTGATTCAGATATCATAAAGTTCTCTGGAGTGACGTCTACTCCTTGTTTTTTAATCTCATTAATTTCACTTAGAAGAGCCCAAGGATCAATCACAACTCCATTTCCAAGAATAGAAATTTTTCCTTTTCTTACTATACCTGATGGCAATAATCTTAATTTAAATACTTTTTTATCTATAACTAAAGTATGTCCAGCATTATGACCACCTTGAAATCTTACTACTACATCTGCCTCACTTGAAAGCCAGTCTACTATTTTGCCTTTGCCTTCGTCTCCCCATTGCGAACCTACTACAACAACATTTTTCATTATTTGAATTTTTTATTTATAGTAAATGAATTTAAGTGGTTAATTGGACCGTTTCCTTTTCCTAGGTTTAAATTTGATTTTATAGCTTCATTAACATATTTAATTCCAAGCTCACAAGATTTAATCAGATCTTTTCCACATGAAAGATTTGTTGCTATTGCGGAAGATAATGTGCATCCAGTTCCATGTGTGTTTTTTGTACTATATTTTTTACTTTTAAATTCCTTAATAAACTTTTTATTCAATAAAATATCATTAATTTTTTTTGATTTTAAATGCCCCCCTTTAATTAAAACATTTTTAGCCCCTAGTCTAATTAGAATCTTACCAGCTTTTATCATGTCTTTTTTAGAATTTATTTTTGTTTTACTTAAAATTTCTGCTTCGGGAATATTTGGTGTTATTAACAATGTATTTTTCATTAATCTATCTTTAATAAAAATTATTGCAGCATTGCTCACAAGTTTTGCACCTCCTTTGGCAACCATTACAGGATCAAGAACTATTTTTTTAACCTTAATTTTGTTTAAAGATTTTATTACCGTTTGAATAACACTTTTTGAATGTAGCATTCCTATTTTTATAGCATTAGGTTTTATGTCTTTAGCCGAAAAAACTATTTGACTAGATATTTCTTTTGGTTTTATTGGTGTTATAGACTTTACACCAGTAGTGTTTTGAGAAGTAATAGCGGTAACAGCGGTCATTGCATAAGAGCCTAAGGAAGTAACTGTTTTTATATCTGCTTGAATACCTGCGCCACCTGATGAGTCAGAACCAGCAATTATTAAAACTTTTGATCTAGGCCTCATATTTTAGCAAATTGTTTTTTTAACAATGGTTAGACACTTATTTATTAATTTAACATCAAACGACTCGCACATTATTCTCACTTTAGGTTCTGTTCCTGAAGGTCGTACTAACAATCTTCCTTTGTTGTTTATAAGATTATTTGCAGTTTTAATAGCTTTTTTACACTTAGAAGAATTTATGATATTTTTGTCTTTTACTTTTATATTTAATAATTTTTGAGGAACTGATTTATAAACCTTAAATGTTTCACTGGCTAATTTACCTTTTCTCAGCGCGAACAACACTTCAAGAGCAACTAATAAACCGTCTCCTGTAGTAGCAAATTTACCTAAAATAATATGACCTGACTGCTCCCCACCAAGATTATAATTATGCTTCCTCATCATTTCTTTGACATATCTGTCACCTACTTTTGATCTTTTAAAATTAATTTTTTCAGCAGCAAAAAAATTTTCTAAGCCATAATTAGACATGAGCGTTCCAATTACCCCGCCTTTTAAAATTTTTTTTCTTTTCCATCTTTTAGCAATCATTGCAATGATTTGATCGCCATCAATTATTTTTGCTTTCTCATCACACATAATTACTCTGTCTGCATCCCCATCGAGAGAAATGCCAAGATCTGCCTTAAATTTTTTTACATATTTCCTTAAAATTTCTGGAAAAGTTGATCCACAATTATAATTAATATTTAAACCATTAGGTTTAACTCCAATTGAAAAAACCTTTGCGCCTAATTCAGAAAGTATTTTTGGGGCAGATTTGTATCCAGCTCCATTAGCGCAATCTAAGACTATACGCATACCCTTCAGGCTGAAATCACTTGGAAAATTATTTTTCAAAATTTTGATATATTTATCATTTCCGTCTTCTAATCTTTTTACTCTACCTAATAATTTTGGTTCAGATAAATGATTAGTGGTTTTAGTATCAATCAGGTTTTCAATTTTTTTTTCAATCTTATCGGATAATTTCATCCCGTCTGGCCCAAATAATTTAAGACCATTATCTTGGAAAGGATTATGAGATGCAGTAATCATTATTCCAAGATTTGCTTTCATCTTTTTAGTAAGCATGGCTAGCCCATTAGTAGGTAATGGGCCCAATGTAAAAATATGCATTCCAGCGGATGCTAAGCCTGAGACCAAAGCGGGTTCAAGAGTGTATCCAGATAATCGAGTGTCTTTTGCAATAATTGTCACTTGTTTTTTTTTCCTCAAATTTTTAAAATAAGTGCCTGCTGCTAAACCAAATTTAAAAAATTTTTCTCCATTAATATTTCCGATATTAACGGTTCCTCTTATCCCATCTGTTCCAAAGTATTTTTTTTTCATTTATTTAGTAAAGTTTCGAATGTTAAAAGACCTTGCTTAACTTCTTCAACATTGTGCACTCTAAAAATTTTTATTCCTTGTGAGAAAGAAAAAATTATTGATGATAAAGTTCCTCCAATTCTCTCTTTCGTATCATATTTTCCCGAAATTTGATTAATAAATTTTTTTCTAGAAGTGCCTATTAATATAGGAAAACCAAGTGAATGAAATAAAGAAATTTTATTTAAAATCATCAAATTATGTTTCAGGTTTTTTCCAAATCCTATTCCAGGATCAAGAATTATTTTTTTGGGATATTTTGTCTTTTTAAATTTTTCAATCTCTCTCTCAAAAAAATCATATATATCTAATAAAACATGTTTATATTTCGGATTGATTTGCATTGTTTGTGGGGTTCCTTGCATATGATGAATAATTTTCCATAATTTTTTTTTTTTAATAATTGAAAAAGACTTTGAATCAAATTTGAAGCATGAAACATCATTTATGATATCTGTATTATGTTTTATAGAAAAATTCATAACTTGTGACTTTCTGGTATCAATTGACAACAAAATTTTGGGGTATTTTTTTTTAAATTTTTTTATTACTTGCTTTACTCTTTGAAGTTCATTTTTTTGAGATACTATTTTTGAGCCAGGTCTTGTTGACTCTCCTCCAACGTCAATAATATTTACTCCGGAGTCAATCATATCTTTGATTCTTTTGTTAGCTTTTTTAAATGAATTAAATTTTCCTCCATCAGAAAAGCTATCTGGTGTTAAGTTTAGTATCCCCATAAGCATATGTTTTTTTTTTCCAATAAATAATCTTTTTTCAGTTATTTTTTTTATATCTCTAGATACTTTTTTTTTTATTGTATTAGGGAGTTTTTTTATATTTTTTATATATAAAATTTTAGAACTTATTTTTTTTTTATTTTTAATAAAAATTTCTATTTGATTGAATGATATCGAGCTATCACCACATAAAGGCAAAGTAATTTTGTTTTTTACTAAATTTTTTGAAATAGAGCCGTAAAAAAAATTACACGCACGAGTGTAATATTTTATCATTTATTTAAATTGCTGGCTTTGGTTTTAATCCTAACGAACCTAGAGCTGATGATGTTTTGCCATCATCTTCGTCTTCTTCTTTGAAAGACCTAGTTGGCTTTATATTTTTAATTATCAAGTCCCTTATTTCATCGCCTGATAAAGTCTCATAAATTAGAAGTGCTTTAGCTAATTTATGTAAATCTTCAATTTTATCTGTTAAAACTTTTCTTGCTCTTTCATATCCAGCGTCCACTATTTTTTTAACCTCAGCATCAACTTTTTTGGCTGTTTCTTCAGACATATTTTGTTGTTTCGTTACAGATCTTCCTAAAAATACCTCTTCTTCATTTTCACCATAAGCTAAGGGACCAAGTTCTTTGCTCATACCATATTTTGTAACCATGTTTTTAGCCATTTTGGTAGCCATATCAATATCGGATGAAGCTCCTGAAGTTACTTTATCGTGACCAAAAATTATTTCTTCAGCTATTCTTCCACCCATTGCTACAGCTATATCTGAGTACATTTTTTCTCTTGTTACTGAAAGTTGGTCTCTCTCTGGAAGTCTCATAACCATACCTAATGCTCGCCCCCTAGGAATTATTGTAGCTTTATGTATTGGGTCTGATGCTTTTTCATTTAAAGCAACTATTGCGTGACCTCCTTCATGATAAGCTGTAAGTTTTTTTTCATCTTCTGACATAACCATTGATCTTCTCTCAGCGCCCATCATTACTTTATCCTTCGCCTCTTCAATATCAGACATTGTAACTACTCTTTTATTTTTCCTGGCTGCTAATAGCGCAGACTCATTAATTAAGTTTGCTAAATCAGCTCCAGAAAATCCTGGCGTACCTCTCGCAATAGTTCTAAGTTTAACATCAGGACCAGTGCTGATTTTTTTTACATGAACCTTTAAAATTGCCTCTCTTCCAATTATATCTGGATTTCCAACTACTACTTGTCTATCAAATCTTCCCGGTCTCAATAAAGCTGGATCTAATACATCTGGTCTGTTTGTTGCAGCAATTAAAATAATTCCCTCATTAGTGTCGAAACCATCCATCTCAACAAGTAATTGGTTGAGTGTTTGTTCTCTCTCATCATTTCCGCCGCCTAAACCTGCTCCTCTACTTCTGCCGACTGCATCAATCTCGTCTATAAAAATAATACATGGAGAATGTTTTTTTCCTTGTTCAAACATATCTCTAACTCTGGATGCGCCTACACCAACAAACATCTCAACAAAATCAGAACCTGAAATAGAAAAAAAAGGAACGTTAGCTTCACCAGCAATAGCTTTAGCTAATAATGTTTTACCAGTGCCCGGTGGACCAATCAAAAGAGCGCCTTTAGGAATTTTTCCTCCGAGTCGACTAAATTTCTTTGGGTCTTTCAAAAATTCAACTATTTCTTCAACTTCCTCTTTAGCCTCTTCGACTCCGGCAACATCGTTAAAGGTAACTTTACCTTGAGCTTCATTTAATAATTTTGCTTTTGATCTGCCAAAACCCATTGCTCCACCCTTACCTCCTTGCATTTGACGCATAAAAAATATCCATACACCAATAAGTAAAAGCATTGGGAACCATGATAGTAAAATACCCAGTAATGATGGCATTTTATCCTCTTGAGGTGAGGCTAATATACTTACACCTTTCGATGAAAGTTTATCAACTAACTCTGGGTAGTTTGGAGAATAAGTTTTAAACTTTTTTCCGTTGGCTAGAACTCCTGAAATATTGTTACCCTGAATTTGAACTTCTACAACTCTACCTGCATCAACTTCATTTAAGAAATTAGAGAATGGTAAAGAATTTCTTTCTGCACTTATTTTGTTAGGGTCTTGGAACATATTGAATAATCCTACTGAAAGAAGGACTATTATTACCCACATAATTAAATTTTTAATATTCATAATCTTTAAATAGTCATTAATTAATTTTTAACAAGTATATTGTAATGTTTAATAAGTTGTAAATAAGACAAAAAGATCAAATTTGGGCTAATATTTTAAGATTTTTCAGGCTTTAAACATATATTTCCGTCCTTTTTAATAAAAATACAGCCTCCGAGTGTCCATTTTTTTGATTTTTTTTTACTTAAATTCTTAATCAAGTTTTCGACTTTTTTTGATCTTAAATCGTAATAGTTTTTTTTAATTTGTTTTATGCACTCATTTATTAATGCTATTTTTGTATCATTACCTAATTCTGAATACTTTTTAAAATTAATCAAAATTTCTTTATTTTTCTTTTTTATTAATTCCTTAAAAATTTTGTTAAAATATCCATCTAATGTATTTTTACTGATCGATAAATAGCTTATCGATTTAAAAATTTTATCATATTTAATTCCACTGCTTTCTAAATGTTTTTTCAACTTTCTAATTTTAGTCCTCAAAAACTTTTGATTTTTATTTGAAGGATCTTTTATATATGTGCCAAAAACGCTCTTTGATATTTTAATTAGAAAAGTTTTTTTTATATCTAATAGTGGTCTATATAATTTTACCTGACTATTAAGTTTAGTAATGGTCTTCATCGAGGATAAACCTTTTAATCCGCTGCCTCTAGAAAGTCTTATAAAAAAAGTCTCCACTTGATCTTCTAAATTGTGGGCAGTAATTAAAACCTTAATTTTATGCTTTTTACAATAATTCGATAAAATTCCGTATCTAGACTTACGAGCCTCTGCTTGAACGTTTTTTACTATTTTTTTTTTATTTAATAAAATTTTTAAATTAATCTTATTTTTTTTTAGTAATTTTTTTACTTTTATTGACTCTTTTCCAGAATTTTTTCTAATATTGTGATCAACTAAGACATAATAAATTTTAGAATTTTTATAAAACGAGTAAGCTTTAGCTAATGCAACTAAAGCTAGACTATCAGGACCGCCTGAAACTGCTACTAAATATTTTTTTTTATTAAGAGAGTCTAATTTTCTTTTAAAATTTAAGAATATTTCTGAAAGAACTTTTGATTCTTTAAAACCGTTTTTAAGATTTACACTTGAATTTTTTTTGCTCATACTGAGCTTTTTGTAACACAGACTTGCTAGCTTTTGGGTATTCTTTTTTCAGTCCTGAAATCATTTTGCATCCCTGATCTTTTTCTCCAAGTTGAACCATAGTAATTCCTAATTTTAAAAGATTGTCTGGTGCTTTTTTACTTTTTGGGTAATTTTGATATCCATCAAGATAAGCTGTAGCGGCATCAGAATATAATTGTCGAATTCTAAAAGTTTCACCATACCAATATTGTGCATTTCCAGCTAAGTCGTGATCTTTGTTTTTTTCGATGAATTCTTTTAAAGCAAATTCAGCAGTTTCGTAATCTCCTATTTTCATAAAACTAACTGCAAACTCATATTGCTCCTTTGCAGGTTTGTCAGGAAGCAAGGACTCTCTTTCCTCCGGTTCTTCGGTAATTACTGTTTTAGCTGTCTCTACTGAATTTATTGATTGTTCCTTTGGTAGGTTCGAAGTTTGATAACCTGGAGCAGCACCAAAATCTTGAGGCTTAGCAGATCCAGGAAGTTCTGTTTGCTTTGTTGTTGAAGCTACATTTGTTCCATTCTCTAAATCAGAAAATCTTAGTTGTGTGTCTGATTGAATTTTTGAAACTCTGCTTGATAATTTATCAAGTTTAAAATTTACTTCCTCAAATTTATTCGTAAGTTCTCTAAATTGATCTTCAATTTCATTTAATTTTAAAAGATGTTTTGTCATTATATCTTCATTTAAACCATCAGTGCTTATCGAACTTGATGATTTTACAGAAACAACATCAGATTTTTGGTACACTGCTTTCTCCAATGTTTTTAGATCCTTTGTGATAACCTGAATTTGATCAGATATAGCTTTTAAATATATTTCTTCTTCCTCAGCTATAAGCGAAGTACTAAAAAGTGAAAAAAATAAAAAAATTAAAATTTTTTTTAATTTTGAAAATGCAAACATGATTCTTTTTAAATAGATAAAATGGCAAAAAAAAGACCCCTTAATATTTTATATTAAGGGGTCTTAGTATTTGTTAAAATATTAATTAATTTACTTTAACTGTTACAGATCTTCTATTTTGAGACCAAGCTAAAGGAGTTGAAGCTGAATTCACTGGCTTCTCTTTACCATAGCTTATTACAGAAATTCTTTTTCCAGAAATTCCATAAGTCATCAAATAATCTTTAGCAGCATTAGCTCTTCTTTCACCTAAAGCTAAGTTATATTCTCTAGTTCCTCTTTCATCTGCATGACCTTCGATTGTCACAGTAAGATTTTTATTTTTTCTCAAATAAGTTGCTTGTTTTCTTAAAGTAGCTCTTGAAGCTGTAGTTAAAGAAGATTTATTTGTAGCAAAAAATACTCTGTCCGGAACACCTGAAGCTAAAAATTTGACTGTTTCTTTTCCAGTATAAACGTCCCCGTCCACGTTTCCAGATTTTTTAGCAGTAGAACATGCACTTAAAATTAAAGTAGCAAATATTACTAGTAATATATTTTTTAAATTCTTATTAAACATCATTTTTTCCCCTGGGTTAGTAAGTGGTTTATTTCAAATTATTCAAAGTTATTCAAGTGTATTTTACTCAAAATATTCCATTATTTTGATAAAAGAGAGGACCAAGATGGGTCTGAGGCATCCGTTTCAGTTTTAAGCCTTCTTTCATTATAGCCTGTAATATCAATAGACCATAATTTTGCTGAAAAACCCTCCCCCTGTGATCCAGATTTAGTTTCTCTATAAAAAACCAAAACTCTTCCATTTGGTGACCATGAAGGTGCTTCTTGATAAAAATTTTCTGTCAACAATCTTTCACCGGTGCCATCAACTCTCATTACACCAATATAAAATTTACCTTTACGCATTTTTGTAAATGCGATCAAATCTCCTCTAGGTGACCACACAGGTGTTCCATAAATACCATTGCCAAATGTAACTCTTTTAACTCCGCTTCCATCACTACGCATAACATAAATTTGTTGCAAACCACTTCTATCTGAATTGAATGCAATGAATTTTCCGTCTGGTGAAAATGATGGTGATGTATCAATTGATGAATGGTCAGTTATTCTTTCAACTACTCTTGAGTCAAGATCCATTGTATAAATATCTGAATTACCATCTTTAGCAAAACTCATTACAATTTTTTTACCGTCAGGTGAAAATCTAGGTGCAAAGGTCATTCCAGGAAAATTTCCAACTACTTCTTGGGTGCCTGTCTCAATATCAAGCAAGTAAACTCTGGGCATGTTTCTAAAATATGACATGTATGTGACCATTTGATTTGTTGGATTAAATCTTGGAGTTAAAACTAACTCGTTACCTAAAGTTAGATATTTTGTATTAGACCCATCTTGATCCATAATCGCAAGTTTTTTTACTCTTTGGTTTTTTGGACCGCTTTCTGCTACATAAATTATTCTTGTATCAAAATAACCCTCTTCTCCAGTCAATCTTTCATAAATTTTATCAGAGATTATATGTGCTACCCTTCTCCAGTTTGATGGTGTAGTTGTAAAAGCCAATGCTGTCATTTCTTTTGCAGCTGCTAAATCCCAAAGTCTAAACTCAACTTTTAATTTACCTTTTCTTCTATTCATGGAGTCTATAATTCTTGATGAAAACTCTTCATCTAAATCCATTGTTATTTCTTCGATTGGCTCCATTTTACTACCTTTATCATTTTTTCTAATTAAAACTTTTGGCGGGCTTACGGTCATTTCGAAACCCTCTCTTCGCATCTGTGTTAAAAGAATCTCTAACATCAACTCACCTCTACCACTTATAACGAAAGCATCTTTATTTTCATTTTCTTCAAAGTTGATCCCAACATTGTTTTCAGCTTCCAAAATTAATCGTTCCCTTATTTGAGTACTTGTTAATTTTTTTCCTTCCGTCCCTGCCAAAGGAGAACTATTTACGGTAATTGTTATTGACATGGTAGGGGGATCAATAGGCGTAGCATTAATTGGATCGTTTATTTCTAAATCACAAATTGTATCAGCAACATTAGCTTTTTCTAATCCAGCAATAATTACAATATCTCCAGCTTCACCTTCATCAATAGGAATTTTTTTTGTACCCTCATATCTAAAAATTTTTGTAAGCCTTCCTTCATCTACTTTCTCTCCGTTTAGATTAATAGCCTTTATTTGCTGATTTGCTTTTGCAGTTCCTTGAGCAATTCTTCCTACTAAGCTTCTTCCTAAAAAACTGTCAGCATAAAGGAGTGTAGAAAGCATAGCGAATGGTTTCGTTTTATCAAAAGTCGACGGCTTAACATGGTCAATTATTAAATTTAATAAAGGTTGCAAATTTTCTCTTGGACCATTTATCTCTTTAGATGCCCAGCCAGATCTTCCACTTGCATATAATACCGGAAAGTCTAATTGCTCCTCATTTGCATCAAGACTTACAAATAAGTCAAAAGTTTCATCTAATACTTCATTTGCTCTTTGATCCTGTTTATCAAGCTTATTAATTACTACAATTGGTTTCAAACCTTGTTTTAAAGCTTTAGATAATACAAACTTCGTTTGTGGCATTACTCCTTCGGCTGAATCAATTAGTAATAAAGCTCCATCGGCCATATGTAAAACTCTCTCAACTTCAGCTGCAAAATCTCTGTGACCTGGCGTATCAATAATATTTATTCTTGAATTTTTCCAATTAATCGAAGTAGGTTTTGCAAGAATTGTTATTCCTCTCTCTTTTTCTAGCTCTCCAGAGTCCATTACTCTTTCTTCGACATTTTCGTTTTCCCTAAAAGTTCCGCTTTGTCTCATAAGATTATCAATCAAAGTAGTTTTTCCATGATCGACGTGAGCTATAATAGTGATATTTCTGATTGTGTCTGTCATTTTGGTTGCGGGGGTAGGATTTGAACCTACGACCTTCAGGTTATGAGCCTGACGAGCTACCAGACTGCTCCACCCCGCGATAAATTACTTTTTTTTAATATTAATAGCCTGAAGTTTATCTTTCTCTTCTTTTATATCGTATACAATTATCTGCTCTTCCTTCAATACTCTTAACTTAGATTCCTCTAATGCTGACACATGAAGAAAAATATCCTTTTGCGTTTCATCATCAGTAATAAATCCATAACCTTTTTTGGCGTTAAACCATTTTACTTTACCCGATGGCATTGTTGATCCTCTCATTTTAAATAAGTCTAATATCTATTTTTTAGTTTTTGGAGTTTTTTTATTCTCTTAAGATTCTCTGTTTGAACTCTCTTTTTTTTTTCAGATGGTTTTTCATAAGTACTTTTCATTTTCATAACTTTGAAAAAACCCTCTTTTTGAAGCTTTCTTTTCAGAACTCTAATTGCTTGCTCTATATTATTATCTTTTACGTCTATTTTAATAAAAACCTCCAGTTAAATTTGATGGTAGTTACCATTAGAAAGACTATTTGTCTATAGAGAAGCAGCTTGAGCCTTTTTCTCCTCTCTTATCTTTGCTTTTTTCTCTCTTTCAACTCGCCTCTTGGCCTTATCAAGAGCTTTTTGAAAAGTCTGTTGTGTGCAAAGAGCTAGTATTACTGGATCCCTAGGTTTCAAATTAGAGAAATTCCAGTAACTTCTTTTTCTGATCAGAGAGACTGTACCTTTGGTACTCCCCACTAATTTAGAAATTTGACCATCTGTTAATTCTGATGCATTTTTACATAGCCATAAAATTGCATCGGGTCTATCTTGTCTTTTGGACAAAGGTGTATACTTAGGTTTTTTTCTTTCTTTAATTTCAACTTCCTCAACTTTTTTTAATAAACTTAACTTTTTTTCAGGGTTTTTAGAACATGTCTCAATTTCTTCCCTAGACAACTGGCCAGCAAGAATGGGATTATAGGCTTTAATTCCTTTCGCAACATCTCCATCTGCAATTCCCTTAATTTCAAGTTCATGCAAATTACAAAATTCCGCAATTTGTTTAAAAGTTAGCGTTGTGTTTTCAACTAGCCAAACAGCTGTTGCTTTTGGCATAAATGGAGTTTCAGTCATAAACTATTTTTTTGATCTAAGGTTGCTAAATTTTTTGTTATATTTGCTTACTCTGCCTTTATCTAAAACTTTTTGAGTACCACCTGTCCAAGCGTAATGAGATTTAGGATCAATGTCTAATTTTAAAGTATCGTTTTCTTTACCCCAAGTTGATCGCGTTTCAAACTCAGTACCATCGGTCATTACAACTTTAATTTTATGGTAATTTGGATGTATGTTCTTTTTCATGAACGGAGTTTTATAATATTAATTGTTTTTACTCAATATTTTTTTTATTTAAAAGACCTCTTAATTCTTCATGAATATTGGAATTAGTAGCTAATATATTCTTTTTCAAAGGTAAGTTAGTGTCTTCCTCAAAAAAATCAACAAATCCTCCCGCCTCTTTTAAGATTATAATACCTGCTGCTATATCCCAATAATTTAATTCTCGTTGCCAGTATCCATCAAACCTTCCACAAGCCACATAAGCTATATCCAAAGCAGCACTGCCAAACTTTCTGACATTTGAAACATTGTTTGAAATATTAATATACTCTGAGTAAATTTTATCTTTAATTTTGCTTACTCCTTTAGGACCACCAGTTACAAGCAATGAATCTTTAATTTTTTTTTTGTTTGAAACTCTTATTCTTGAATTATTAAGATAGGCACCATTACCTTTTTCAGCACAAAACATTTCGTTCATAATAGGATTAAAAATTGCTCCACATTTTATTTCACCGTCCTCTTCATATCCAATAGAAATTGCAAATTGAGGAACTCCATTTAAAAAGTTCATGGTTCCATCTATAGGATCAATTATCCATCTATTATTAATATTTGATTTATTTATAATACCTGCTTCCTCAGATATAATTCCATAATCTGGATGAGCTTTCTGAAGCTCATCAATTAATATTTTTTCAGTCCTTTTATCAGCAGATGAAACAAAGTCACCTGGACCTTTTTCTAAAACTTGTAGATTTTCAATCTCTCCAAAATCCCTAATTAAAGATCTTGAGGCTTTCATACAAGCTCTAGTTATCAAATTAATTTGAGGAGACTCTAATCTCATTAATTTACTCTTTTCACATATTCTAATGTTCGAGTATCGATGATAATTTTTTCTCCACTTTCAATAAACGGTGGAACATTAATTTTTACACCACAATCAAGTAGAGCAGGCTTATAAGATGATGAGGCTGTTTGATTTTTTATTGCAGCATCGGTTGACTCTACTACACATTCAATATTATTTGGTAACTCTACAGAAATTGGCTTATCTTCCATAAATGAAATTGTAACTTCTAAATTTTCTTTTAAAAGTTTATACTGTTCTCCCGTGACAGATTTTGGTATCTCAACTTGCTCAAATGAAACGTTGTCCATGAAATGACAGCTTTCACCATCTAGATATAAAAAATTAAACTTTTTTTCATCAACTTCAGCTTTCTCCACGGTTTCACTTGACCTAAATCTTTCATTTAATTTTGTGCCCTTAACAACACTTTTTAATTCTACTTGATTAAAAGCGCCACCTTTTCCTGGCTTAACATGTTGTGTTTTTAAAACATTCCAATAATCATTTTTGTGCTCTATTATCATTCCAGGTTTAATTTCGTTAGCTGTTATTTTCATTTAAATTTTCTTATTGCTAATTCAGGTTTTAATTTTGGGTTATCCCAAATAAAACTTGATATTGCAATATATTTTGCTCCTGCATTTATTAATTTTTTATAATTCAAATTATTAATTCCACCTATTACTACAATTGGTTTTTTAATCTTTTTCTTAGCCCATCTTATAATGCTAATATTTGCTTTTTTTGCACCCGGTTTAAGTTTTGATTTAAAAAAAGAGCCAAAAGCAATGTAATCTGCATTATTTCTATATGCTTCTTCGGCAAGAGTTTTAGAGCCATGACATGTAATGCCTAAAATCTTTCTTTTAAGTTTTTTTCTTGCAATTTTAAATGAACCATCACGTTGTCCCATATGACAACCATCTACTTTAGTTTTATTAGCCAAAATAAAATTATCATTCAATATTAATTTGACATTATGCTTAATTGTTATTTTTTTTACTTTGTTTATTATTTGAAAAAGATCTTTTTTTTTAATTTTTTTTAATCTTAATTGAAAAAATTTTACATTTTTAAAAGCTAAAACTTCGTTTAAGTCTGAGTAAAAGTTTTCTTTAACTTTACTTGGTGAAATTAAGTATACAAGTCTCTTCAAGGGCTAAGCTGCTGATTCTTTTTCCAGGTTTTCAGACCATTCTCCTTTTGAGGACAAGCCATTCATTTTGGCTCTGTGATTAAAAGCTTTCTGAATATTTTCTGTATTTTTTTGATCTTTACCGAATTCCTTTAAGGCACTAGCTTGTAACCCTCTTCCATAAGAAAAGGTAATCAAAAAATTACTATCATTAATTTTATTAATCTCATTTAAATTTTTACTAGACTCCATTTCTGACTGGCCGCCCGATAAAAATGCAATTCCAGGAACATCGCTTGGCACATTTTTTTTTAAACAATCCAGTGTTTTTTTTGCTATTTCTTCAGAGCTAGATTTATCTTTACATTCAGATCCAGGTATTACCATATTTGGTTTTAATACAGTCCCTTTTAGATCAACTTTATGTATCTCAAGCTCATTATAACATTCGTTTAGAACATCGGTTGTAACTTGATAGCACTTATCAATATTATGCGAACCATCCATAAGAACTTCAGGTTCAACTATTGGCACCATTTTAGCTTCTTGAACTAAAGCTGCGTATCTTGCTAATGCATGAGCATTAGATTTAATTGATTGAGTAGAAGGAAATTTGTCTGAAATTTTGTATACAGCTCTCCATTTGGTAAATCTTGCTCCTAAATTATAATATTCTTTCAATCTTTCTCGCAAACCATCTAAACCCTCTGTAACTGTTTCATCGATAGAACCTGCCAATGGTTTAGCACCTTTATCAACTTTAATTCCCGGTATCGATCCATGTTTTGAAATCAATTCTGGAACAGTTGGGCCTAAAGTAGTTTTTTGTTTTATAGTTTCATCAAACAAAATTACCCCTCCGATAAAATCCTTCATCGCACTTGAGTTAAAAAGAGTTTGTCTAAAATTTAATCTATTTTTTTCTGAATTCTCTACATTTATACTTTTAAATCTTTTTGCTATAGTGCCAGTACTCTCGTCTGCTGCCAGGATACCTTTTCCCTTTGTACACATTTTTTTTGCGATATCATTTAAAGTCATAAAGATTATTTATTTTAAAACACTTATGCCAGGCAAGTCTTTTCCTTCTAAGTATTCTAAAAATGCACCTCCTGCTGTTGATAAGTGCGAGAATGAAAGTTTATTTTTATTTCTATTAATTGCTGCTAAAGTATCACCACCTCCAAGCACTGAAATTAACGATTTTTCAATAGTATTTTTTGATATATTTTCTGCGATAGAGAAAGTTCCCTTCGCAAAGTTTTCATTTTCAAAATATCCAGCCGGTCCATTCCATAAGACTGTATTAGATCGTTCAACTACCTCACAAATATTTTTTATTGTGTTTTCTCCTATGTCCAAAATAATTTCATCATCAAGTATATCACCTAGACTTTTATTAATTCCCTTACCTTCAAAACTAACTCCGACTATACAATCTTCAGGTATTAATATTTTACAATTATTCTGTTCAGCTTTGCTATAAATAGTCTTAATTATTTCTTTTGTATCTTTTTCAACCAATGATTTTCCAACCTTTAAGTTTTTATAAACAAAAAAATTATTAGCCATTGCTCCAACTATTACCATATTGTTTACTTTTTTTAAAAGATTAGTAATAACATTAATTTTTGTAGAAATTTTTGATCCTCCGATAATGCAAGTGACTGGTTCTTTTTTATTTTTTATAACAAGATTTATTGCTGTTATTTCTTTTTTTAATAATGGACCAGCATAACTTTTTTTTACAAATTTTGTTATACCATGCACAGAAGCTTGTTCCCTATGAGAGCATGAAAATGCATCATTAATATAAATGTCTCCAAGTTCAGCTAGCTTTTTTGAAAAATCTTGGCCATCTTCGGTTTCTTCTTTAAAAAATCTTATATTCTCAATTAATATTACCTCACCTCCTTTTAGGTGAGAAAATTTTTCTTTAGTTTCACCATCAAAAGTTCCTCTAAAAAAATAAACATTAGTTTTAAGCGCATCTTTGAGATATTTGTAGATAGGTATTAAAGACAGGTCAGGGACATTTATTCCTTTTGGTCGACCTAAATGACTAATAATTATAATTTTTGCTTTTTTTTCAATTAGTCTATTTATAAAAGGTAAACATAAAGTTATTCTTGTATCATCTTTAATAACTTTGTCTTTTATTGGAACATTTAAATCTAATCTAAGAATTATCTTTTGATCTTTGATTTCTAAATCATCAGGAAAGAAATTTATTTCACCCATCGGCTTATACTACTCTCTCAATTTTTTTTGAATAAAATTTGTTATATCTTCCTCTGATAATTTAAAATGTTTGTAAATTTCTTTATAAGGAGCACTTTCACCAAATTTATCTATACCTAAATTGGCACCTTTATTTTTAATATATTTTTGCCAAGACGTTACACTTCCAGCTTCCAATGTGATGATCAATGAGTTTTCTTCTAAAATATCTTTTCGGTAATCCTCAGGTTGTTTATCAAAAAGCTCCATACAAGGCATTGAAATGACTTTAGAATGAATATTATTTTCTATAAGTTTCTCTTGAACTTTTAAAGCAAGCTCTACCTCAGTACCTGAAGCAACCAATGTTACATTACTCTCATGCGAAGTCAATTTAACTACATAGGCTCCTTTTTCACATTTATTCTCTTTAGCATTGCTTGGATTGATGTAAGGAACTTTTTGTCTCGATAAAGCAATAGCACTTGGGGTATTTTCACTTTTTAAAGCTATTTCCCAACATTCAAATGTTTCATTAATATCTGCTGGCCTGAAGACATTTAAATTTGGAATTGCTCTCAACCCAGTAAGTTGTTCTATAGGTTGGTGAGTAGGACCATCTTCACCAAGGCCAATCGAGTCGTGTGAAAAAACATAAATTACCTTAAGACCCATTAAAGCAGAGAGTCTTATTGAGGGTTTACAATAATCTGAAAATATTAAAAATGTTCCACCATAAGGTATTATACCTCCATAAAGCGCTAAACCATTCATAACTGCTGCCATACCATGTTCTCTAACTCCGTAATGAATATAATTTCCATTAAAATTTTTAGAGTTTATAATTTTAGAATTATTTGTCTTTGTATTATTAGAACCACTTAAATCTGCAGAACCACCTATTAATTCAGGAAGAAAGGCAGAAATTTTTTCTATTGCAGCCATCGAGCATTGTCGTGTAGCTAAACTTGGCTTTGATTCAAAATGTTTATCTTTTTCTTGACGAATTAAATCTTCTAAACCGTTCAAATTCAATTTCTCTTTAGCCCCGTTAAGTTCACTTTTAATTTTAGAATTTTTTTTATTGACTGTTTCAAGCCATTCATTTTCCAGTTGCTCACCCTTGTTACCTATATTTCTCCATTCATCTAGTATTTCTTGAGGCACTTCAAATGGCTGGTTGTTCCATTTTAGTTTTTTTCTCACTAAAGCTATTTCTTCATCTCCTAAAGGAGACCCATGAGAGGAAGCTTTACCAGATTTATTAGGTGATCCAAATCCTATTATAGTTTTACAAGATATTACTGAAGGTTTTTTTGATTTTGATGCTTTTGTGATCGCTTTTGAAATTTGTTTTTCATTGTGACCGTTTACCTCTAAGAAGCTCCAACCGTAAGATTCAAATCTTTTTTTGTAATTATCTGAAACACTAAGCGATGTTGAACCGTCAATTGAAATTTTATTATTGTCAAAAAAAACAATTAAATTCTTTAATTTTAGATGGCCAGCTAGACTCATTGCTTCATGACTAATTCCCTCCATTAAGTCTCCATCACTCGCAATTACATAGGTTTTGTTATTTATGACAGAAGAACTAAATTTTTTTCTGAATATTTCTTCTGCTATTGCCATACCCACAGCGTTTCCTAACCCTTGTCCTAAAGGTCCAGTGGTAGTTTCAATTCCAGAACCTTTTTTGTACTCCGGATGACCAGCGCAAATAGAATTAAGTTGTCTAAAATTTTTTATATCCTCAATTGAAATACTTTTGTAACCACAAAGATACAAAAGAGAGTAAAGTAACATTGAACCGTGTCCAGCAGACAAAATAAATCTATCACGATTAATCCAGTTTGGATTTTTCGGATTAAACCTCAGGTGGTATTTAAATAAAACAGTAGCAACATCTGCCATACCCATAGGCATGCCAGGATGACCTGAATTTGCTTTTTGCACAGCGTCAATTGATAAAAATCTAATTGCGTTGGATAATTGATTAAATTTTACAGTCACTTCCAAATACCTATATAGACTTAAACTAACTATATCAATATTATGGTATAAATCTTTATGAGTAGTTTTGAAAAGAAAGAGCAAAATTTAAACCAGCTTATTGATAAATTAAATTCATTATCTTTAAGTTATTCACAGCCAAATAATGAGTTAGAAAAAATTAGAACTGAAAAAAAAGAATTGGCCAATCAAAAAAAAGAAATTGAAAAAAAGAATAATGAATTAATGAGAGAACATAAATATTTAAAGGAAAAAATAAAAAATTTACAATTAGAAGTGAACAAAAGGTCAGAGCTTGAAGATAAGTTCAATCAAGACATAGAAGAACTAAGCCAAGAAACTGAAAATTTAGTTAGCGAAATAGATAAATGGCAAATGTAAATATAAAATTTAACAATAAAGACTATTTACTTTCATGTGATGATGGGCAAGAGGAGTCTTTGAAAAAATTAACAACGTTTTTGGATAAAAAGTACTCAGAATTAAAAGATAAGCTTGGAAATATTGGAGAAAATAAGCTTTTATTAATTACTACTATTCAATTGATTGATGATTATTTTGATTTAAAACAAAAAGTAACAAATCAAAAAAAAAAATTAGATGAGATTTCGAATAAATTTAAAGAGATCAGATCTCTAGCAATTAAATATAAAGAGGGAAAAGATATCGAAATTAAAAATTTGAATAAAGAACTAGATGGTTTCAAAAAAACAATTGAAGAAAACAATTCCCTTTACGAGTCAATGCTTGATAAAACAACTCGATCACTAGAAAAAATAATTTCAAATACAGAGTCGCTGTCCAAAATACAGTAGATGCAACAAAAAATCCAATTAAGAAAAAAATATTTCAATTTAAGAAAAAAAAAATATTTTGAAATTGATAAAAGCTTTTTTTTACCATTAATAAAATTAACACGTCTAAAATTCAAAAAAAAAATTATTAAAATAGCTTTATATTATCCATCTAACTTTGAGTTAGATGTATTAAAAATTTTTGAATTTAAGAGTTTTTCAAATCAAGATATCTTGCTTCCCGTGATTGATAAAAATAATCTCATGAATTTTTTTTCTTGGAAAAAAAATGATGCATTATATGTAAATGAATTTGGAATATTAGAGCCAATTAAGACCAAACCCAAAGTACCTGATTTAATGCTAGTACCAATATTAGCTTTTGATAAAAAAAAATATAGACTAGGATACGGTAAAGGATTTTACGATCGATATCTAAATAAATATTTAAAGCAATTTAAGAATATTTTTACAGTTGGTATTGCTTTCTCATTTCAAAGACACCATAACCTTCCGGTAAATCGAAATGATGTTAAATTAGATTACATTATAACAGAAAAAGGAATTTTTAAATGAATATATTAATTTTAGGAGACATCATGGGAGCATCTGGTAGAAAAGCCCTAAGTAATAAATTACCTAATTTAATTAAAATTAATAAGATTGATTTTGTAATCGTTAATGGTGAAAATGCATCTGATGATGGCCGAGGTATCACTCAAAAAATAACTGAGAAATTTTTTGAAATTGGTGTTGACGTAATTACCTCTGGAAATCACATTTGGGATAAAAAAGAAACAACAGATTTCATAGAAAAAGAAAATAGACTTTTAAGACCTGCAAATCTTGTAAACGGTTCTCCAGGTAGAGGTTATAAAATATATAATTCAAGAGATAAAAAATTTAAAGTTGGTGTAATTAATTTGATGGGAAATGTATTTATGAGAAAAACAGAAGATGTTTTTAAAACAGCTGAAGAAATTTCTAACAAAATGAAATTGAAAAAGGATGTAGATTTTATAGTCGTAGATTTTCACGGTGAGATCACAAGTGAAAAAATGGCAGCAGGCCATTTTTTTGATGGCAAAGCTACCTGTGTTGTTGGAACTCATACACATGTTCCTACTGCTGACACTCGCATTCTAGAAGGGGGTACAGCTTATCAAACAGATATTGGAATGTGTGGAGATTACAACTCTGTCATTGGAATGAATAAAGAAAATTCAATAAAAAGATTTTTGAAGCAAAAAGATGCGACTAGTCATTTTCCAGCTGAGGGCGAGGGAACTTTATCAGGGGTGATTGTGGAAACTAATTTTGAAACTGGCTTAGCAAAAAAAATAACTAGATTGATTAATGGAGGTAGTTTAGCAGATTAGTTATGGCAGGACATTCACATTGGGCAGGCATTAAACATAAAAAAGGTAGAGCTGACAAAGAGAGATCTAAAATTTTTTCTAAATTATCTAGAGAAATAACTGTTGCTGCTAAGTTGGGTGATAAAGATCCTGATATGAATCCCAGATTGCGGACAGCTATCCAAGCAGCAAAGCAAGCTAATATGCCAAAAGATAATATTTCAAGAGCAATAAGCAAATCAGAAATGAGCGGAGATAAAAATTATGAGAATTTAAGATATGAGGGATTTGGACCCTCTAACATTGCTTTGATAATAGAGACACTTACTGATAATAAAAATAGATCTGCATCTAGTATAAGAACAGTATTACAAAAAAATGGGGGAAGACTAGGTGAAGCAGGGTCAACTGCTCATATGTTTTCAAATTGTGGTGTTATTCATATAGAAAAAGATAAAATTAAAGAGGAAGAAATATTTGAAATAGCAATAAACGCTGGCGCAAAAGATTGTATTAATTTAGATAATATTTTTGAGATAATTACTGAAAAAGAGGATTTTTATAAAATCAAAACTGAAATTGAAAAAAAAATTGAAACACTGAGTTACTCCTCAATAGAATGGAGACCTTTAAATTTCATTGATTTGGCTAAAGATAAAAGCGATGAGTTGATCAAAGTTTTAACTGCTCTTGAAGAATTAGATGATGTACAAAACATATTTACTAACGCTGACTTAAAAAATTTACAATTATGAAAATCATAGGAATAGACCCAGGTCTTAGCGGAGCAATCGCAGTTTTAGAAAACAATAAGGTTTTAAATATATTTGATATGCCTGTAATGTCAGAGGGTAAAAAGAATAAAAGACAATTAAATAGCGCTTTACTTGTAAACTTTCTTAAAGAAAACATTGTAAACAATGAAGAAGTAGCTGTTGTAGTTGAACAAGTAAATGCTATGCCTGGCCAAGGTGTAACTAGTATGTTTAATTTTGGTCAGACTTTTGGCGCGATTAAAGGGATATGTGCAGCTCTAAATTTTCCAATTTTTTTTGTGCGACCATCAAAATGGAAAAAACATTTTGAACTAATTAATTCCTCAAAAGACTCCAGTAGAACAAAAGTTATTGAAATGTACCCAAAATTATCAAATCAATTGGCAAAAAAAAAAGACGTTAATAAATCCGATGCCATATTGATTGCAAGATTTTTCAGTGAAACAAGATTAACTGAAGAAAATTAAACCCAAATTAACAAATAACGCCAAATTCATGACACAATCTAAAAGTAATCAACCATTATGGAACAAGATATAGCAGCTCAAGTAGTAGGTTTAGGTGGAGCAACAGACTTTTCATTATGGAAGCTTTTTTTAAGAGCTGACTTTGTTGTAAAATTTGTAATTATTTTATTAATAGCTTCCTCAATTTTTTCATGGGCATTAATTTTTGATAAATTTAAGTTATTTAAGAATATAAATAAATCTATTATTGATTTTGAAAAAAAATTTTGGAAAGCCAAATCGGCCGAAAGTTTTAACAATAGCCTTCCAGCAAACTCAAAAGATCCAGCCATCCTTATATTTAAAACAGCTATGGCAGAATTAATAAAAACAAAAAGACAATCATCTGCTGTGCAAACTGCGAGAGTTAGTAGAATACTCGAAATAGCTACTGATGATGAAATGAAAAAAGTTGAAAAGAATTTTACTTTTTTAGCTACTATCGGTTCAACAGCGCCTTTTATAGGATTATTTGGAACAGTATGGGGAATAATGAATTCATTTCAATCTATTGCAATATCAAGAAATACTAGTTTAGCAATTGTAGCCCCAGGTATAGCAGAGGCTTTATTTGCAACAGCTTTAGGTTTATTAGCTGCTATCCCAGCAGTTGTAGCTTATAATAAATTTAATAGCGACTCTCAAAGATATTTTTCAAAAATAGATAATTTCTCAAAAAGATTTTTATCAATAATTTAATAATGGCTTTTAATTTCAATCGCTCAAAAAAAGAACCTATGAGCGAAATAAATGTGACACCTTTCGTGGATGTAATGTTAGTTCTTCTTATCATCTTCATGGTTACGGCTCCTTTATTAACCGTAGGTGTTCAAGTTGACTTACCAGAGTCAGCTGCAGACTCACTTCCAGATGATCAGGAACCACTTACTTTAAGCATTAATTCAAAAGGTGAAATTTATATTCAAGAACATCAAGTAACTTATCAGAAGATGATACCCAAATTATTAGCAATTGCTAAAAATAGAACTGATACAAGAATATATGTTAGGGGGGATAAAAATATTAACTATGGAAGAGTTTTAGAGGTAATGGGAACCCTATCGGGCGCAGGATTTTCCAAAGTAGCATTAATATCAGAGCCTTACAAAAACTAGGATGATTTATGATAAGAAGTTTAATTTATTCAATCACTTTTCACTCTGTGTTGGTCCTACTAACTATTCTAAGCTTACCATTCATGCTTAGAGAGCCAATCGATTTACCTCCGATAGTTTCAATGGAATTGATTCAAATTACAGATAAAACCAGTATTCCATACGCCCCTAAAGCAAGAAAAATAATAGAAGAGACAAAAAAAAAAGAAGAAAGATTAGTATCAGAGCAAGCACCACCAGCAGCAAAAGCAAAAGAAAAACCTGATCGAATTCCTTTACCAAACGAAAAAAAAGAGGAAAAACAAATAGTTAAAAAGAAACAAAATCCAGAAGAGATTAAACCACAAATAAGACAAGCATCAGAATTTGAAAAAACAGAAATTGTAGACACCAATCAAATTGCTGCTCTAATTGATAAAGCAAAAGAGGAAGAGGCTGTAAAACAAAAAAAAAGTGATAAAGTTACTCAAAGTAGTAAAAAAAATTCATTTGCTACAGGTCTTACACTTTCTCAGGAAGATGCTTTAAGAGCTCAAATTTTTGGTTGTTGGAGTGTGCCACTAGGTTTACCATACGATGAAGATTTATTAGTTAGAATTAAACTTAAATTAAAAAAAGATGGAACAATAATGAAATCTGAAATTTTAGATCATCAAAGAATGAATAAACCAGGTCAAAAATTTTACAAGGTTTTAGCTGAAAGTGCTCTTAGAGCAGTGAGATTGTGTCAACCATTAAAGGTGCCTCCAACTGGTTATGACAAATGGAAAGAATTACAATTAAATTTTAATCCAACTGAAATGCTAAAAGGTTGATATGAAAAAACTTATTATTATATTTTTATTAAATATATTTTTAATTAATAAGTCATTTGCTTTAATTGAAATTGATATTACTAGAGGTAATCTAGATCCTCTACCAATAGCGATTTCTCCTTTACATGTAGATATTAAGTCTGAAAATTATGATGGAATAAAAATAAAAGAATTAGGCGAAAATATATCAAAGATTATTGAAAATAATTTTAGATCAACGGGATTGTTTAATCCGTTAAAAAAAGAAGCTTTTGTACAAAAACCAGATATCGCTCATTTAAAACCAAGATTTGAAGATTGGAGACTAAT
>CACOYX010000006.1 GCA_902631535.1 uncultured Pelagibacteraceae bacterium | reverse complement strand
TTAAAAATATTTTTTTGGGACTCATGTTCTGCCTCAGAATGATAAACAAATATCCTAGGCAAATACAATAATCCTGCCATCCAAGATATCACTGCTACTAAATGTAGAGATTTAAATAAAAGATATAAGTTCATTTAAATATATTTCATTACTAATTTTTCAAACATATTAATATGATCTGAGTTATCATTAAGACATGGAATAAGATCAAAATTTTTACCGCCTTTACTTAAAAAACTTTCTCTGCCTTGAATATTAATTTCTTCTAGCGTCTCCACACAATCCGATGCAAAGCCTGGACAAATAACTAAGAGATTTTTTACACCCTCTTTTGGTAAGTTCTCTAAAGTTTTATCAGTATAAGGTGTAAGCCATTCTTGAGGGCCAAACCTAGATTGAAAAGTTGTCTTAATATCTAAAAATTTATATTTCTCTTTAATCAACCTTGTAGTTTTTTGACAATAACAATGATATGGATCTCCTTTATCAAAATATCTTTTTGGAATACCGTGATAAGATGCAATAATCAAATCTGGTTTCCAACTAATCGATGCAACCTTTTTTTCTATACTTTTAATAATTGCGTTAATGTAAAAAGGCTCACTTTCGTAATGAGGTATCACTTGTAAACTAGGTTGCCATCTCATACCCATCAACGATCTGTAAACTTCATCACATACTGTTGCCGTAGTAGCTGCTGCATATTGTGGATATAAAGGTAAGATAATTATATTTTCACAACCTAAATCTTTTAGTGAGTTTAGTTTGGACTTAATGCTTGGATTTCCATATCTCATTGCAAAATCGACTAAGATTTTTTCACTTCCGATTTTATTCCTCAATTTTTCGGCTTGGCTCCTTGTAAAATATAAAAGAGGAGACTCGTTAGTGTCTTTTCTCCATATTTTTTTATAGGCATGAGCTGTTTTAGAAGGCCTGAAAGTAAGAATAAATAAATTTAGAATGATTTGCCATATCAAGGGATTAACCTCGATAACTCGCCTATCAGATAGAAATTCTCTTAAATATTTTCTTATATCCAACCAACTAGTAGAGTCTGGTGTGCCTAGATTAATTAGTAAAACGCCGGTTTTACCAAACTTTATTTTTGGGTGATCACTTTCCATTATTAAAATTCTCTATAAAATTTAACTAGTTCTTTTACCTTATCTGGGTCTGTACCAGGAAGCAAACCATGACCCAAGTTAAAGATATAAGGCAAACCTTTGAATATATCCAAATACTTTTTTGCAGCACTTAAGAAATCTTGACTATTTGAAAGTAATATTTTTGGATCTAAACCCCCTTGTAAAACTACATTTGACAAATTTTGTTTAGCCCAATTAGGATCAACATCGTAATCTAAATTGATACCGTCAGGATTTACAACATTATTAAACTCTTTGAAATTTTTATTGATGCCTTTTGGAAAACATATTACTGGGATTTTCTTCCCTTTGCAAAAATTAACGATTTTAAGATTTGGAATATAACAATAATTAGGGAGATCATTTTGTGGTATCAAGCCTGCCCATGAATCAAAAATTTGTATAACGTCGGCTCCAGCACTCACTTGATTTTCGATGTGAGAGCAAAGGTATTCGTGTAATTTATCAAGGATTATATTAACTTCAGATTCATTTGCTTTAATTTTTTCATAATTAATATCTTGTTTGCTTTCCTTCGCTCCCAACATGTAAATTAATAAAGTCCAAGGTGCACCTATAAATCCTATTAAAGATTTTTTTTTGTCTAATTTTTCTCTTGTTTTTTGAATTGCTCTATAAACCGGATTAAGTTTTTGAGTGAAAGAAATTTTATCATTATTTAAAAATTTTCTTAAATTAAACTCTTCTAGTACAGGACCCCGATCTTTTATAAATTCCACACCCTGATTTAATCCATAAGGGACCATCAAAATATCTGAAAAAATAATAGCAGAGTCTAGGTTATATCTTTTAATTGGTTGTAATGTTATTTCAGAACTTAATTCGCTATCCAAACATAGATTGATAAAATTTTGATTTTTCGATCTTATCTTCCTAAATTCAGGCAAGTATCTACCTGCTTGTCTCATAAACCAGACTGATTTACAAATTTTCTTATTTTCTAGAATTTCTTTTAAATTACTCATTAATTTATTTAAGTTTATAAGTGTAGTTAGAGTTATTGGCCCTGTTAACTAGTTATACAACGATTTTTCCAACTTTTATACATAGTCAATGGAATAAGTTTTATTAGTTTTGCTTAATTTTTAGATTTTATTCATTTTATAAACATTAAAAAAACATTATTATTAACAATCAATAACTTGTTTAAATAGTGTTAACTAATGTTGATTGTTTTTAATTAATTTAAAGAAATATGTACAACATTGGTTTGTTATAACTTTATTAACAAAGATATGAACGAAAAATACAATGTATATCTTGTGTCTGACTCCACTGGTGAAACTTTGGATAGAATATTTTTATCTTTAAAATCGCAATTTGCTAATTTTGAATATGAGAAGAAAGAGTTTGCTTTTATACGTACAGAACAACAAATTAATAAAATAATTAAAGAATGTAATAATGTTGAGAACTCAATTATATTATATACAATTGTAGAAACAAAATTAGCAAAATACCTTGCTAATCAAAGTGAAAAAAATTCAGTACCATGTTTTGGTGTTTTAGGTAATTTAATTCTAAGTTTTTCAAAGCTTCTCAATCAAAAAGCTATACATAAACCAAGCGCTCAACACGTCTTAGACGATGATTATTACAAAAGAATAGAGGCTATCCAGTTTACAATGGTACACGATGACGGAAAAAAAACAGATGATATTAACGATGCAGATGTAGTTTTATTAGGAGTGAGCAGAACGAGCAAAACTCCTACCTCAATTTACTTAGCCAATAGAGGATATAAGA
The DNA here is from genome assembly GCA_902631535.1 of uncultured Pelagibacteraceae bacterium. Classification (GTDB taxonomy): domain Bacteria; phylum Pseudomonadota; class Alphaproteobacteria; order Pelagibacterales; family Pelagibacteraceae; genus Pelagilacustribacter. Next base: position 59,311 of record CACOYX010000006.1, on the reverse strand, counting down.
CAGTTAATATTCCATTAGTTTTGGATCAACAGGTTCCAGAAGATTTAAAAACTAATAAAACATCTTGTATAATTGGATTAATAGCTGATCCGGAGAGATTATCAGATATAAGACGTAACAGAGTAGCCATTATGAAAGACCAAAACCTTAAAGAATATACTGACTTAAGCTCTATTAAAAAGGAAGTAGAAGACTCAAGAAATTTATTTAAAAAATATAATTGGCCCATTATTGATGTTACAAGAAAGTCAGTAGAAGAAACTGCTGCTTCAATACTAAAAATTATTGAGATAAAAAAAAACAAATGAAAATTATATTAGCCTCCAAAAGTGGGGTGAGAAAACAAATTTTAGATAAATATAATATTAAAAATGAGGTAATTGTATCAAATGTTGATGAAGATCAGGTAAAAGAGTCTTTATTGGCTGAGGGAGCCAACCCACTTCTTATATCAAAGAATCTTGCAGAAATTAAATCGATTAAAGTAAGCAACAATAATCCAGATCGATATGTTTTAGGAGCTGACAGCGTAATATCATTAAATGAAGAGCTTATTAATAAACCGAATTCAAGAGAAGAAGCACTTGTTATCCTAAAAAAGCTTAACAATTCAAAACATTATTTAATTAGTTCAGTATGCATTTCAAAAAATGGTGCGATGATATGGAATTATACTGACTCTTCCGAGCTCAAAATGAAGAATTTAAACGATGATGAATTGTCTGCGTATTTAAATAAAGTAGATACAGAAACATTACTTGATTATGGAGTTTATCAAATAGAAGCAAATGGACTAGAACTATTTGAGTATGTTAAAGGAGATAAAGACTCAATTATGGGTCTACCTATTAAAGAAATCATTAACTATATTAAACAATTAAAGAAATGAAGAAAAAATTTGGAATAATTGGAAAGCCTATTAAACATTCTTTATCACCGGTATTACATAAATACTGGTTCAAGAAGTATAATATTGATGCTGACTATGAAATTATAGAGGTGGTCGATGAAGAATTGCCAAAAATAATAAAAAAAATTGCGCAAGGCGACTATTCAGGCATTAACGTAACTTTGCCATTTAAACAAAAAATTATAAACCACATTGATAAAATAATTAATGATGCTGAGCTTACAGGATCAGTCAATACTGTCCTCTTAGATGACAACAAAACAGTGATCGGTGAAAATACAGATGTTTACGGATTGCAAGCTGCTTATCTAAAAGAAATTGAGAATAACTTTAATAAAAAAGCTCTAGTAATTGGCGCAGGAGGCGTTTCCCCTTCAGTCATTTTATCTATCAAGAAATCAGGCATTAAAAATATTTCTATAACTAATAGAACTGATGAAAAATGTTTTTTTTTAAAAAAAAAATTTAATTTTTTAAATATAATTCCTTGGGAAGATCTTAAGTCTGAAATAAAAAATTTTGATTTAATTATTAATGCAACAAGCCTAGGTTTAAAGAATGGTGATGATTTCAATTTCAATTTTTCCAATACTAAAAACGAGGTTGTATACATTGACACGATCTATAATCCTTTAGAAACGAAGACTTTTAAATACTTAAGAGAGGAGGGAAGAAAGGTTTTTAATGGTCTTGATATGTTCATTTACCAGGGGCAGAAATCATTTTATTTATGGAATAAAGTTAATCCTGAAATTGATGATGAATTGGTAGAATTATTAAATTCTAAACTTAAATGATTAAAATAGGGATAACAGGATCGTTAGCTTCAGGAAAAACTACTGCAAGCAGGATTTTATCTTTTAGAAGAGGACCACTTTTTAGCGCAGATAAAGCGGTGAAAGATCTTTACGAGAGCAAGCACTTCAAGTCCTTGGTCGGAAGACGCTTTAAAATAAAAAATAATAAAAAATTAAAAAAATCCTTAAAAGATCTTCTTTTCAAAAATAAAAATAATATTAAGAAATTAGAAAGATTAGTTCACCCTCAAGTAAGAAAAAAAATGAAAAGTTTTACCTCACAAAATAAAAATAAGAGATTACTTTTTTATGAAATACCATTGTTAATTGAAAGTAAATTAATGAAACATTTTAACGCGATCATTTTTATAAAGGCGAAAAAAAAAATAAGACTTAAGAGATTTCTGTCTAAGAATGGAAATAAAAAATTGTTTTATTTACTAGATAACAGGCAGATGAATGATATCAAAAAAATTAAATTTTGTGATCATGTGGTTGTTAATGAAAAAAATTTAAGTATTTTAAAAAAGAACTTATTCGATATAATCGTTAAATATGAATGAAGTTTTTTTAGATACCGAGACAACGGGTTTGTCCTTTAGAGATGGACATAAAATTGTTGAAATAGCCTGTATTGAGACTAAAGATTTAGTAGCAACAGGAAAAGTTTTTCATAAATTATTAAATCCCAAAAGAAGTATGCCGGAAGAAGCATTCAAAGTGCATGGTTTTTCACAAGATTTTTTAAACGATAAAGAAACATTCGGACAAGTTGCCGATGAATTTCTAAATTTTATTAAAGATAAAAAGATTATTATTCATAATGCTTCTTTTGATTTAAGTTTTTTAGATGGTGAATTAGGATTTATACAGAAAGAAAAAATAAACAAAAAACTAGTAATAGACTCTTTAGAAATAGCGAGAAATAAGTTTCCTGGAACCTCAAATTCCTTGGATGCTCTTTGTAAAAGATTTAATATAGATTTGTCTCGAAGAACTAAACACAATGCTCTGTTAGACTGTGAATTATTAAGAGAAGTTTATATAAACTTGTTAGATGTAAGGGAGCCTAAATTTAATCTCTCAAATAATGTTTCTGAATTGAATATTAATAAGGCAAAAGATTATAACAAAACAATATTTAAAATTTCAGATGATGATTTAAAAAAGCATAAAGAGTTTTTAAAATCAGAGCTAAAAAAAAATTTTTACTGAACTTTTTTCATTTTATATAGTTTTTCAAAATCAACAGCTTCACTAATTTTTACATCTTTAAATCCAGAGTTTTCAAATAAAAAAATAAATATTTTTCTTAATTCTGGATAAATTTTATTAGGGATTTCTATGAGAATAATCTTTTCCATGTCATTTTTTGATAACTGACTGCTTTCAAGTTCAACAACTGTAGAAAAAATAATCTTTGTATTAATAATCTCAAAATCTTTTTTTGTCGGGGTAAGACTTAAGCTTAATAGCACTTCTATAATATTTTGTTTAGTTTGCGAGCTTTTAATATCAATATTAATTTTATAATTGGTAATATTCTTAGAAAGTAAAAAAAATGTTTTTGGATTTGGGATATTAAAATTCAACTCTTTTATATATTTTCCTATTATTTTATAATTCATCTTTATTATTTTCAATTATTTCACCATCAATAGTTTTACTTTGCGATTTATTATTGTTCCTTGCCTTTTTTTTAAAAGCGAAGTTAAATAAAATTTTTCTGGTAATAGGGACAAGCAATAAGAAACCCATTAAGTCAGTAAAAAAACCAGGTACAATTAGCAACAAAGCGGCTAAGGCTATGGAAGCTCCTGACATCATCTCATAAATAGGTATCTTATTTTGATAAAGATTGACCATGCCCGATTTTAATGTTTGCAATCCTTGGTATTTTGCAAAGTATAAACCAATTATTGCAGTCAAAAAAATTAAGGCCACAGTATTTAAGGCCCCGACCTGCCCCCCCACTTTAATTAAAAGGTATATCTCTAAAGCTGGAAGGCATATAAATATTAGAAATAATGGGTTCATTTGTCAGATACAAAAATATATGATTAATGTATATTTATCAAATTATGAGTAATAGTTTTGGATATATAGATATAATTTTACTAGGAATGATAGCTGGATTTATTATCTTGCGTCTACGAAGTATACTAGGCAGAAAAACTGGGCATGAGTCTAAAGTTTACCCTGGTTTTGCCGATAAAGAATTTAACATACCTAAAAATGAAGCTAAACCAATTAAGCAAAATCTAGAAATTTTAGAAGGTAAAGATAAAAAAGAATTCTTGCGAGGCGCAGAAATTGCTTATGAAAGTATTTTGACCTCCTTTGCATCTGGAGACTTAATAAAATTGAAAAATTTATTATCACCAGATATGTTTTCTAATTTTTCTGAGGCAATAAAATCAAGAAATAAAGAAGGCATTAAATCTGAATTTACATTTATTGGTGTAAAAGAGTCATCCGTGGAAAAATATGATAAAATTAAGGATAACTTATTTGCTACAGTCAAATTTGTTGCAGAGGTTATTTCTGTAAAGAAAGATAAAGAAAATAATATAATAGAGGGCAATCCAGACAAAATAAAGTTTGTTACTGATAGCTGGAAATTTACAAGAAATATTAAACAAAAAGATCTTAATTGGTATTTGTCTGAAATTATCAGCAAGTGACAAAGAAAAAAGATCCCAATCAAGAAGATAAAAAAACCTGGGAAGAATACGTAAAAAATCCCACTGATATTTACGATAAAGATAAAAATATAAATAATAATATCCTGAAAAGAGAACGCTATAAATTTGATTTACATGGTTTAACTTTGGATCAAGCAAACAGCAAAACAAAAGAAATTATAGAACATTGTGTTAATAATAAATTTAAAGAACTATTACTTATAACTGGAAAAGGAATACATTCAACAACAGATGATGACGCTTATGTGTCCAAAGAATTTGGAAAATTAAAATATTCTGTACCTGAATTTATAAAAACTAATTCTGGATTAAATAAATTTATTGCTTCAATTAATGATGCTAGTAAGGAAGATGGCGGTGAGGGAGCAATTATTATTAAGTTTAAAAACTTATAATATAAATTTAGATAAATCTGTATCCTTTACTAAGTTTCCTAAATTATCTTTCACGTATTTTTGGTTTATAGTAATCGTCTCGCCTGCTCTGTCAGTTGCATTGAAACTAATATCATCTAAAACTTTTTCAATAATAGTATGAAGTCTTCTAGCGCCTATATTTTCGACTGATGAATTTACTTCTGCAGAAATTTTAGCGAGCATATCAATCCCATCATCTGTAAACTCAAGATCAACATTTTCAGTTTTCAGCAACTCTTTATATTGTTTTATTAAGCTATTATCAGGTTCTTTAAGAATTCTTTTGAAATCTTCTTCTTTAAGTGCATCCAACTCAACTCTAATTGGTAATCTACCTTGTAATTCAGGCAATAAATCAGAGGGTTTAGCTAATTGAAATGCTCCTGAGGCTATAAATAAAATATGATCAGTTTTAATTGGACCGTGCTTGGTGCTTACAGTTGTTCCTTCTATTAGAGGTAACAAGTCTCTTTGAACTCCCTCTCTTGAGACATCTCCACCTACCCTATCACTTCTAGCAGAAACTTTATCGATTTCGTCCAAGAAAACTATTCCATTTTCTTCAGTCGCCTTTTTTGCTTCTGTAATAATTTTATCCTCTTCAATCATCTTATCTGACTCTTGAGCAACTAAAATATCGTGAGACTCTTTAACAGTCATTTTCTTCTTTTTACCCTTTTTACCACCCATTGATTTACCTAAGATGTCGCCAAGATTTACCATTCCAACATTTCCACCTGGCATTCCGGGTATCTCAAAGTTTTGAAGTGGAGATGATGTATTTTGAACTTCTATTTCAATTTCATTATCATCTAAGTCACCACTTCTTAATCTTTTTCTAAAGCTCTCTCTTGTGGCAACGCTTGCTTTATTGCCCACGAGCGCATCTAATACTTTTTCCTCTGCTTTTAATTCTGCTTTAGCTTTTACTTCTTTTCTCTTCTTTTCTCTTTCCATGGCTATAGCAATTTCAATTAAATCTCTTATGATTTGTTCTACATCTCTTCCTACGTAACCAACTTCTGTAAATCTTGTTGCTTCAACTTTAATAAAAGGAGCTTCTGCAAGTTTAGATAGTCTTCTAGATATTTCAGTTTTACCTACACCAGTAGGACCTATCATTAAAATATTTTTGGGAAGAACCTCATCTCTCATTTCATCTGATAATGCTTGTCTTCTCCACCTATTTCTCAACGCAACAGCTACGGCTTTTTTTGCGTCTTTTTGACCAATAACGTATCTGTCTAATTCAGAAACAATTTCTCTCGGTGATAGAGCGCTTACTTTAGAAGTTTCCTTTTTATTTTTTACTACTTTTAAGTTTGTAACTTTATTATTTGGCGTCATGTTAAACTTTTTCCACTGTAACGTTGTTATTTGTAAATACACATATATCAGATGCAACTTTAATTGATTTTCTTGCTATATCCTCTGCATTCATATCGGTTTCAGCTAATACTTTTGCCGCTGCAAGAGCGTAATTTCCTCCTGATCCAATTCCAATTATTCCATCTTCTGGTTCTAATACATCTCCTGTTCCAGAAATTATAAAACTATGCTTTTTATCTGCTACCGCCATTAACGCTTCCAATCTTCTTAAAAATTTATCGCTTCTCCAATCTTTCGCTAACTCCACCGCAGCTCTTTGTAAATTTCCTGCGTGTTTTTCAAGTTTAGCTTCAAGCCTTTCAAATAAAGTAAGAGCATCTGCAGTTGAACCTGCAAATCCAGCTATTACTCCTCTACTTTCAATTTTTCTTACTTTTTTAGCCTTACTTTTTAAAACAGTATTACCTAAACTTACTTGTCCATCCCCTGCTACTACGGTTTCACCGTTTTTTCTTAGTAAGACAATCGTTGTTCCATGCCACTTTTCAGCTGTATTCATGATGTTATATGTGGAGATTAATTTAAGATCTTCAATAGTAAATCTGATTTATTGATAAAATGACCGATTATATATATATCAAAGATAAATCAGAGTTAATATATGGCAAGAAAAGCAAAAATTAATAGAAAAACAAAAGAAACAAGCATTTCTGTTTCCGTAAACTTAGACGGTAAAGGCAAATATAAAATTAAAACCGGAATAGGTTTTCTAGACCATATGCTGGAACAACTATCTAAGCACTCGTTAATAGATTTAGAAGTTAATGCGAAGGGCGATACTCACATTGATTTACATCATACTACTGAAGACACAGGTATAGCTATTGGTGAAGCTATTAAAAAAGCTGCAGGTAATCGAAAAGGAATTACAAGATATGCATCAACCATGATACCTATGGATGAAACTCTAAGTCGTGTCTCAATAGATGTATCAAATAGACCTTATTTAATTTGGAAAGTAAATTTGCCTGTTGAGAAACTTGGTGAGATGGATACAGAGCTTTTTAAAGAATGGTTCCAGGCTTTTTCACAATCTGCTGGAGTTACTTTACACATAGAAAATATTTACGGTGAAAATAGTCACCACAAAATTGAGTCATGTTATAAAGGTTTAGCTAGATCGTTAAAAGATGCTCTAGAGGTTGATAAAAGAATTAAAAACTCAATACCTTCGACTAAAGGCTCTATTTAAATTTGATGAATGTCACAATTGTTGACTACCAATCGGGCAATATAAGCTCAGTCATTAACTCTTTTACAGAGGTCGCTAAAGGTAAAGTAAATCTAGAAGTAACCTCTGACATAAAGAAAATTAAATCCAGTGATAAAATAGTTTTACCTGGACAAGGTTCATTTAAAAGCTGTGTAGACTCTCTAAACAGTATCAATGGTTTGGTCGAAACGCTTAAAGAATTTACAATGACAAATAAAAAACCTTTATTAGGCATTTGTGTAGGCTTACAAATGTTTGCTGATGTTGGTTATGAAGAAGCAGAAACAAAAGGATTAGGGTGGATTTCTGGCAAGGTTTCTAAAATCGATAATCAAAAAGGAAAATTTAAACTTCCTCATATTGGTTGGAACGAAATCGAAATTCAAAAAGAAAGTAAAATATTTAAAGACATCAAAAATAAATCTCATATGTATTTCGTTCATAGTTATCAATTTATTCCTGAAGATAAATCAGTAATTTCATCAACAACAGATTATTCATCTAAAATTGTCTGTTCTGTCGAGAAAGATAATTTGTTTGGAACGCAGTTTCACCCTGAGAAGAGTGATAAAATTGGCTTAAAAATAATTGATAACTTTTTAAAATTATGATGAAAATATTTCCTGCAATAGATATCAAAGATAAAAAGTGTGTGAGACTAATCAAAGGAGACTTTGAAAATAAAACTGAATATGAAACTTCGCCTATTGATCAAGCAGGCAAATATAAAGATCATGGCTTTAAAAATTTACACATTGTTGATCTGGATGGTGCATTAACTGGAATGACCGTTAATTTAGATATTATTAAAGAAATAGTTAATAAATACGATTTAAAAATTGAAATAGGTGGTGGTGTTAGATCTCTTGATAGCATTAAGCAATATATCGATGTAGGTGTTGAGAAGGTAATTTTAGGAAGCGGTGCCATTAAAAATAAAGAATTTTTAAAAGAGGCATGTAAAAAATTTAAAAATCAAATTGCTTTAGGATTAGACGCAAAGGATGGAAATCTTTCTGTATCAGGCTGGAAAGAAAATTTAAATGTCAAAACCACAGACTTTCTTAAAGAAGTCAATAGCTATGGAGTAAGCCGCATTATTTATACAGACATTAACAGGGATGGAATGAAAACTAGCCCTAACTTAGATGAGTCAGTAAAAATTGCAGAATTTTCCAATTGCCCTGTTGTTATTTCAGGAGGTGTTGCTTCAATAGACGATATTAAAAAAGCCAAAGAACTAAATAATAAAAAAATTGAAGGTATCATTGTTGGTAAAGCTATTTATGATGGTGATATTAAACTTGATGAATTAGCGAAGGAGATTAATGCTTAAAAATAGAATTATACCTTGTCTAGATGTTAAGAATGGAAGAGTAGTAAAAGGCATTAACTTTGTTGAATTAAAAGATGCTGGAGACCCAGTTGAACAAGCTAAAATTTATAGCGATGGTGGCGCTGACGAAATTTGTTTTTTAGATATTACCGCATCAAATGAAAATAGAGATACAATTATTGACATTGTAAGAAAAACTGCAAAAGAATGCTTTGTCCCTTTAACTGTCGGCGGTGGTGTTAGAACTATTCAAAATATTACTGATTTATTGTTAGCTGGTGCAGATAAGGTTTCTATAAATACAGCAGCAGTTAAAGATGTAAATTTCGTAAGAGAAGCGTCTAAAAAATTTGGTTCTCAATGTATTGTTGTAGCAATAGATGCCAAAAAAGTTTCAGATGGTAAATGGGAAGTTTTTACTCATGGTGGAAGAAATAAAACAAAAATTGATGCTGTAGAATTTGCTAAACAAGTGGAAGCTAATGGAGCAGGGGAAATCTTATTAACTTCGATGGATAGAGATGGGACAAAGTCTGGTTATGATGTTGAATTATTAAAAACAATTACAGATAGCACGAATATTCCTGTTATAGCTTCCGGTGGTGTAGGGACATTAGATCACCTGTGCGATGGTATAGTTAAAGGCGGAGCGAGTGCAGTTCTAGCAGCCTCGATTTTTCACTATGGAGAATATAAAATCAAAGAAGCTAAAGAATATTTGAATTCCAAAAATGTATCAGTAAGATTATAAAATGTTTGAAAACCTAGAACAGTTAATGAAAATTATTAGAGAAAGAAAAAATTCTTCTCCTGATGAATCCTATACAAATAAACTTCTCAGGGATAAAAGTTTAAGTGTTGCAAAAGTTAAAGAGGAAATAGGAGAATTAATCGAGGCTGTTGAACAAAACTCTAATAAAACACACGAAGCAGCAGATGTAATTTATCATTTAATGGTTTATCTTGAGGCTAATAATATTCAGATCGAAGACGTTATGAGTGAATTAAAAAACAGACAAAAATGAGCTACGATAAAAACAACATATTTGCAAAAATTCTTAGAGGAGAAATTCCTTGTAAGAAAGTTTATGAAAACGATCATGTTTTAGCTTTTCATGACATTAATCCTCAGAAGAAAGTACACGTATTAGTAATACCAAAAGGTGAATATGTTGATCTAGATGATTTCAATAGTAAAGCCTCTGATAAAGAAATTATTGAATTAAATAAAGCCGTCACACACGTAGCAAATTTAATGGGTTCAAAAGAAAAAGGCTATAGAGCTCTAACAAATATTGGGAGCGATGGAGGACAAGAAGTCCCTCATCTACATTTTCATATTTTTGCAGGTGAAAAGATAGGAAAGATGGTAAGCTAATGGTTTCGAGAGTTAAAAGATATTTTTTAGAGATAAAAGATTTTTCAAAGTCTGTAGATCTAAACCTCCCTGAAAATTATAAAATTATTTTAGATAATAAAGATAATTTTAATTTAAATAAATTCTTTTATAAACAAATAGGCTTAGATCATTTTTGGAGAGATAGGTTGCTATGGTCGGATAGCGAATGGGTTAAATATGTAACAAATAAAAACTTAGAAACTCATGTTTTAAAAAAAGGAGAAAATCTCGTCGGTTATTATGAACAAGAATATCATCCAGACTCTAATGAGGTGGAGTTAATAAATATGGGAGTGTTAAAAGAATTTAGAGGTTTAAAACTAGGATCAACTCTTGTTAATCACGCTATAGCTAGCGCATCTAGAAAGAATCCAGGAAGAATGTGGGTTCACACTTGTAGCTTAGATCACAAACACGCGCTGCAAAATTACAAATCAAAAGGTTTTGAAATTTTTAAAGAGGAAGAAATCGATTTCGTAGCTTAATTCATCTCGGGAATTTTAAAAGTTCCTTTTTTAAAGACATCATTTTTAGCAACAATGTTTAAAGAGAAATTTATATTGTTATTATATTGGTCAATTATTTGCCAACCTTTTAAATCTAATGTTTTTTTGTCGAAGAAAACTGTTATCTCGTTATCATCCAAATAAACTAACTTTATAATTTGATCAGATAATTCTACCTTACCAGATCTTACAATTTCTAAAAGTTTATCTTTGTACAAAATATTAAGGAATGGTGAATTTGAAATGGGATAAAAATATGTTTTATTATATCTTTTCTGAGTTATAGCTAATTTTTTTTTATTTATTATTAATTCTTTTTTCTTATCATCAAAATAATCACACTTTAGTTTTCCAGGAAATTCTAAAAGGCAACTCCCCTTTTCAGTTTTGTCATTTACCATTTGATCAAAGGTAAATTCTAAAGAATTTAAATTATTTAATTGTGCAACTATTTGATCTTTCTCATTAGCTGAAAGATTTGTTGAAACTAAAATAAAGAATATGAATATTTTAAAGAACTTCACGTTTACCAACATGATTTGCTTTACTGACAATACCTTTTTCTTCCATCATATCAATAATTCTTGCAGCTCTATTATAGCCGATTTGTAATTTTCTTTGTAAGAAACTCGTCGAAGCTTTACCTTCTGACTTAATAATATCAACCGCTTGAGAGTATAGTTCGTCTTCATCTCCGTCTCCTTCTGCTGCAGAAGTAGTTTCATTACTTGTATGGGCAGTTATCTCATCCATATAATCTGGCTCACCTTGTGCTCTGATAGAATTTACAATTTTTTCTATCTCATTTTCCGAAACAAACGGACCATGAATTCTAACAATTCTATTGGCAGATGACATGAATAACATATCACCTTTACCTAATAGTTGTTCTGCGCCCTGCTCCCCTAATATTGTTCTACTATCTATTTTAGAACTCACTTGGAAAGAAACTCTCGTTGGAAAGTTTGCTTTAATTGTACCAGTAATAACATCAACACTTGGTCTTTGCGTAGCCATAATAATATGTATTCCTGCAGCTCTTGCCATCTGTGATAATTTTTGAATGTAGTTTTCGATTTCTTTTCCAGCAACAAGCATTAGATCAGACATCTCATCAACCACTACAACGATATAAGGCATTTTTAATTTGTGTTTAGCATTGTATCCATCGATGTTTCTTACTCCAACTTTGCTCATTAGTTTGTATCTACTATTCATTTCTTTTACTGTCCAAGCCAAAGCAGATGTTGCTTTCTTTGCATCCGTAATTACTGGAGTTAACAAATGAGGAATGCCTTCGTAAGTTGACAATTCCAACATCTTAGGATCAATTAAAATAAATTTACAAAGATCAGGATTTAATTTGTAAAGTAATGAAACAATAATCGTATTAATACAAACCGACTTACCTGAACCTGTAGTCCCTGCAATTAATAAGTGAGGCATAGATGTAAGATCTCCAACGATAGGCATGCCAGATATACTTTTTCCTAGTGCAATAGGTAATTTTACATCTTTCTTTTGAAACTTTTCATAAGAGATAATTTCTCGTAGCGATACACTTTCTCTTGTCTCGTTTGGTATCTCGATACCTACTGTATTTTTGCCAGGGATTACTGAAACTCTTGCTGATGTTGAGCTAGTATTACGTGCTAAATCCTCAGATAAATTTATTATCTTAGAAACTTTTACACCTGGTGCTGGTTCAAATTCATATAAACTAACAACAGGACCATTATTGATAGCTTTAATTTTTCCATCAATACCAAAATCTAAAAGAATTTTTTCCATAAACTCACCATCAGGACGATTTTTATTTAATTCTGATGCACTAAGTTTTGTTGCACTTTTGTCTAAATAATCTATAGCAGGCAGTTTATATTTTGATCTTAAACTATTTGCTGGTTTTTCTGATTTTGTTAAGTCGCCAAAAGAAAATGATTGTTGTGGTCTTTCGATAATTTCACTTTTTTCCTCTATAGAATTTTCCTCTAAATTTACGTCAGGAATAGTATTTTCTTTTCTTCTAAAAAGTGAAGCAATTATAGAAAAAGTTCCAGTAATTATTTTCTTTATATTTAAATCTGCTGAAAAAATAAAAAAGATTAAAGTAAGTAATAATAAAAAATAAGCAGAGTAAGTGTTATCGATATATGGAAACCATGTGCTTAAAAACTCATAACAAATCTTTCCAACAAAACCCGAGTTGCCATTATCGATTAACCAGAACGAATTATTAAAGGTAATATAAATAAAGATAGTACCTAAGACCAAATATGAAACCACTAGAAATAATTTTAAAACTATTCTTTTAATTTCTTTCTGAATTATTAAATTAATTCCCCAAAATAAGAAATTAGCCAAAATTAAAAATGAAACGAGACCAAAACTTTGTAAGAGAAAATCAGCAATACTACTGCCATAGATTCCAAAGAAATTTTTAATCTCAAATTCCCTATCACCATAGACAAATGACGGATCTTCTGGCGAATATGTCGTAAAAGCTATTGCTAGACCGATACTTGTTGAAATTAAGATTAATCCTATTAATTCAAAGGTTCGTTTTTTTAAAAAATTTGTTACACTATTTAAAAAGTTTGTATTCATATCGAATCGATTTACGTACTTTTTACCATTTTTATGAAAGCGAGAAAAATTTTAATATGAAAAAACAGAGAATTTGCATAGTTGGAGACGGTCTTTCAGGTTTAATGACTGCTTTAGCGTTAAAAAAATTAGAAGGTTTAGAAGTCCACTTAATATCTAGAAAAAACAAGTATTCTAAAGATAGACGAACAACAGCTATTTCTGCCTCTAACTATGATTTTTTTAATAGAGTCATAGATAAACTCGACAAAAAGTTATTTTGGCCTTCAAAAAAGATTGATCTTTTCTACGAAACAAAAGATCAGAATATGAATTTCTTAAACTTTAATGAAGATAATAAAAATCTTATGTACGTTTTTGAGAATGACAAAATCAAAGAAATTCTAATTAAAGAAATTAAAAAGAAAAAAATAAAAACGCTCCAAAAAAATATTAATGAATTAAAAGATTTAGACGGGTATGACATGAAAATATTATGCTTAGGTAGATCTTCAAAAATCTATCAAAGTATAATTGATAAGAGATCGTTAAATAAAGATTATAAAGAAATCGCAATAACAGGTTACGTTAAACACAACCTTAAAAATTTGAATACTGCTCAATATTTTTTAAAAGAGGGACCATTAGCTATACTCCCTTTTTCAAAAAATAATTTTTCATTTGTGTGGAGCTTAAACAAAGATTTTCCGATAAATGATATTAACTCTATTGTTAAATCTAAAATTTCTAAAGTTTTAAAAACAAATAAAATACAGATTTCAAATCAGCAATCTTACCCGCTGATGCTAAATTTAAAAAGAACCTATTATAAAAATGATATTCTTATTCTAGGTGAGGGATTGCACACTGTTCATCCCGTAGCAGGTCAAGGTTTTAATCTTGTATTAAGAGATATTAATAAATTACAAAAGATTTTTAAATATTACACAGAATTAGGCATGTCTTTAAATAGCACCCCTGCTCTTGAAGAATTTACTAATAATAGAAAATCTGAGAATATTATTACAGGTATAGGTATAGATCTAACTCATAATTTCTTTAAACAAAATAAATTATTAGATCCATTTAAAGAAACAATTTTGAAAAATATTTCAAAAAATAATACTCTTAAAAGAATAAGCAAATTTATTTCAAATCAGGGTTTATCAATTTAGTTCAATGAACATTTACGCACTTTCATCAGGCAGAGGTCCGTCAGGAATAGCCATCGTTAGAGTCTCAGGTAAAGACACTCTTAAAGTTTGTAAGAATTTAACTAAACTAAAAGAAATTAGTTCAAATGTAGTGAATTACTGTAAATTTTTTGACCCAAAAAACGATAAAGTGATAGACCCAGAGGCTCTATTATTGTGGTTTCCCGGGCCTAATAGCTATACTGGTGATGATTTAGCTGAGTTTCAGGTCCATGGAAGTAATGCTGTTATCAACGCATTATTAAAGGCACTATCAGAACAAGAAAATTGTAGATTAGCTGAACCAGGTGAATTTACAAAGATAGCTTTTCAAAACGATAAAATCGATCTTTTAAAAGCCGAAAGTATAGGTGATTTAATTCATGCAGAAACAGAACTTCAAAGAGATCAAGCTGTTAAACTAGTTCAAGGTAATGCTTCAAATTACTACAATGATTTAAGAGAAAAAATAATAAAATCTCTGGCTTTTATTGAAGCAAAAATAGATTTTGCTGAGGAAGATTTACCTGAAAAGGTTTTAAAAAATGCTCACAATTCAATAAAAGAAATTCATTCAGAAATATCTAAAATTATTGAAGATAATAAAGTTGGAGAAAAAATTAGGGATGGTTTTAGAGTTTCAATCACAGGAGAGGTAAACGCAGGTAAATCATCTTTGTTGAACTTGCTTTCAAAAAGAGAAGTGGCAATTGTTTCAGATGAAGCTGGTACAACAAGAGATGTTATAGAAACCTATTTAAATTTAGATGGGTATCCTGTAATTTTAGCTGATACCGCTGGTATAAGAGAAGCTAAAAACGAAGTTGAAAAAAAAGGTATTTCTTTAGCTTTAGGCAAATCAAAAGAAGCAGATTTAAATATAATAGTCATTGATAATTCATCAAACAAAATTAACAAAGAAATACAGAATATGATTAATAAAGATACTATAATCCTTTTAAATAAATCAGATGTTTCAGATAAGCAAAATCATAAATTTAATGTTGATTCTGTTTTAGCTTCAGTAAAAAATAATAAAAATATCGATAAGTTGATAAATTTAGTTAAAGCGAAGCTAAGTAAAAAATTCACATCAAATAATAGTGCTTTAATTACCAGGGAAAGGCATAGAGTTAAGCTAAACGAGTGCTTGAAAGAGATAGATAAGTTTCTAAAGAAAGATCAGAACAAAGACTTAGAATTAGCTGCCGAGGATCTAAGAATGGCTACTAGACACCTTGGTAGTATTGTTGGAAAAGTCGATGTAGAGGAGATTTTAGGCTCTATTTTTAAGGATTTCTGTATAGGGAAGTGACAAAATTTGGTATTTCTACTAAAAATATGCCAAAACCATCTTAAAAACCAATAAAAACAATGTATTTTTTCATAAAGTGACAATTATAAATTGTCACTATTTTGGCGGTTGCTTTACACAAATAAAGCCCTATATCTTTACCCATGAAAGAAATTAAAGGAGATAAGAATAAAATTAAAAAGTTTAGAAAGCTTGCTAAGTTAAAACAAGCTGCTATTCCATCCGCTTTTAAAGAATTTAGGTTGAAAACCAGTCTAAGAAATTATCAACGTGCTGAAAAAGGTGTACCAGTAAGTTTAAAATATTTAACATCTCTAGCACAATTCTTCGATCAATATTTGAGAAAATATACAACTTATAACAAGCCTGTTTCACTAGAAGATATTACTAAATCAAAATCTTTAAATAATAAACAAAAAGAAACACTAAGTGCGGAAATCACTGAAAGTTGTTATCTATACAGTATTAATACAGAGGAGCAATTATCTGAAATTATAAAAAGATCGAAATTTAGAAAAATATTTTATAACGTATCCCTGCCACCTAAATCTAAAGAGGCAAAACTTGTAACTGACATTTTACGTGACATTCATAGTATTCAAAAAGAGTCGAAATCTGTATCAAAAAAAAGTGAGACAGAAAGTTATCTTTCTTTAGATAAAGAAATAGAAGCATTAAATAATATTTCTCATTTTGAAGAGAATATTAAAGAGTTAGAAAAGCTAGGTGTTTATTTGTATGGAGCGAATTTTCAATTAAATACTATAGCACCAACTATTATGAGTGGAACAGAAAAACTTGAGAAACATCCAGCATATGAAAATGAAATGGTTACGACGGGAAGCTGGGTAGCTGGAATAGCAACTAAAAATTATGCAATCTTTTCTTTTTATAAACCATTTAAATCATCATTATTATTTAATTATGAGAACTATTGGACAGTAACTAAATTACAAAAAATAATTCAAAGTTTACAATTCCAATTAGTTGGTTACGAATGGGAAGCAGAGCAATATTTAGACGACGTCCTTGCTGATAGCTATAAATACAATGATCAAATTGATAAAAATAAAGTTTCAATCACATCTGAACATGCATCCAGCATAGATTATACCAAATGGGAATATATACCTGGTAAAGATCCAGGTGTGGACGAATACATGGAACGAACTGGTAAAACTTATGCTGAGGTTATGGAAGAAGCTGAAGATCAATATGTACAAATGGAGATTGATAGAATTAGAGGCAAGTGATTAATGGAATTCAGCCTGGTACCCTGGGGCACCAAGCAGAATAGATTGATATCCAGGTATTTTTTATACCACAATCTTTAAACAAACAAGTCCCCAGGAGTAAAAAAGGTAAAAATATGCAGAGTGCATACAGGAAAGGTGTGTCTATAGTAGAGGTTGGATTCTTTACGTCTGACACATGCTATAAAGAAAAAAACGGCAACTTATCACTGTCTAGAAATATGATAGTTGATGCTGATGTTGTAGAAAATCCTGAATTCAGGAGAGAACAACTGTTGCAGTTTAATGACTACATAGCTTCAAAAATATTTGAGGCTTGGGGTCCAATAACAGACGAAACAGGATGTGAGGTTGAGGTATTACCTTTTGTTGAATTAAAGGGTGATAGTAAAACTTCTAAGCTAAGCGTTACTCTAACGGCCACTGTTTTTAAAGCTAGAAGAAAGGAGGTGACAAATGTCCTTACTCAGCATTGATGGTGGAAAAACTAAGAAACTAAAGAGATTAAGAAGAAAATCTCATTTCTTAATGAACGAACCGTCTGTATCTATAAAGTACTCTTACTTTTATTTTAGCGCTAGCGCATTTGAGCAACTAGATGCAAAAAAATTTAGTAGTTGTGCTTTTAGTATAGAGGATGGTGTAGCACCAGAAGAAGCATTAAAGTTATATATTGAACTAAATAATGAGCCAGAAGGCGAGTTAAATTGTCCAATTAATTTTAATAAATCTAACTCAATATTTACTGTTGGGTGTACAGCTACAATCGTTCAGCAAATACCAAGACTTAAAATACTTCAGAAAAAAAGTAGAGAAGAAAGAAGAATTTTTCTCAAATATGATGAGGTACAAAAGTTGTGGTACTTGCCATTAGTTCCAGGTTTTGAATACAGATGTCGTGATCCACAAAACCTAGACGATGCAAAAGGTATTTATCGTTTAGCGTTTAACGGAAATGTTCAATACATTGGAGAGACAAACAACTTGTCTAGAAGAATATATGAGCACATCAAACAAGAAGAAATTAAGTTTGATGAAATTCAATATTCGATCTTGAACAATCAAACAGATGAAGAGCGAAAAGAATGGGAAGCATTTCATTTAGATTTGGTTGTTAAAGAGACAGGTCTACTTCCGCCACATAATAGGAATAGAGGTAAGTCTCACTAAATATTTATGGGGCCCATAAGGGCCCCTAAATTACTTCTTGTATTATAAATAATCAGCGTTACATTCATCTTATGACTAAACAGAGCTATGATGTCGTAGTAATAGGGGGTGGACATGCTGGATGTGAGGCAGCAGCAGCATCCGCTAGAATGGGCGTAAATACTGCTCTTTTTACACATAAAATTGAGACCATTGGTGAGATGTCGTGCAATCCTGCTATCGGAGGACTTGGAAAAGGGCATCTTGTGAGAGAAATAGATGCTTTAGATGGTGTAATGGGCGTTGTAGCCGATAAATCAGGTATTCAATTTAGATTATTAAATAGAAGTAGAGGCCCAGCAGTGCAGGGGCCACGTACTCAGTCAGATAGAGCACTTTACAAAGAGCATATGCAGAAGATTTTACTAAATTACAAAAATTTAGAGGTTATAGCAGATCCTGTTGTTAAATTTTTATTTGAGAATGACAAAGTAATAGGCTTCGTAAGTCAAAGCGGTAAAGAAGTAAGGACAAAAGAACTTATATTAACTACAGGTACTTTTCTTAATGGATTAATACATATAGGTGAAACTCAAATTCCAGCGGGTAGGTATGATGAGATGCCATCAACAGGTTTAAGCGAACAGTTAGAAAAATTTAAAATGCAAATAGGAAGATTGAAGACAGGAACGCCACCTAGACTTGATGGTAGCACAATTAACTATGATGGTTTGGAAATGCAGCCAGCTGATAATGATCATTACTATTTTTCTTTCCTTACAAACAAAATTGATAATAAACAAATCAAATGTGGAATGACTTATACTAATAACGAAGTTCATAAGATCATCAGTGATAATATCTCTCGCAGTGCAATGTATTCAGGAAACATTAAAGGTGTAGGACCACGTTATTGTCCGTCCATTGAAGATAAAATTGTTAAGTTTAGAGAAAAACAACAGCATCAAATCTTTCTCGAACCCGAAGGATTAAAGGACAATACTATTTACCCAAATGGTATATCTACATCTCTCCCAGAGGAGATTCAGCTCAAAATATTGTCTAAAATCAAGGGTTTAGAGCATGTTAAGATGAAAAGAGCTGGATATGCTATAGAGTATGATTATGTGGATCCAAGAGAACTTAATGCCACCTTAGAAACTAAAAAAATTAAGTCATTATTCTTAGCAGGACAAATTAACGGTACTACCGGTTATGAAGAAGCAGCAGCTCAGGGTTTGGTGGCTGGAATCAATGCTGCTTTAAAAATTAAAAATAAATCCGAACTCATTTTAGATAGATCAACTTCTTACATTGGTGTGATGATTGATGATCTTATAACTAAAGGTGTTTCTGAACCTTATCGTATGTTTACTTCAAGAGCAGAGTATAGATTAACTTTAAGAGCTGATAATGCTGATCAGAGGTTAACAGAGCTTGGTATAAATTTAGATTTAGTAGGATTTGAAAGAAAAAAAATATTTTTAGAAAAGAAAAAAAATATTTCATCTCTCAATAATTTTTTAGAATCGAAATTCCTGACGCCTAATGAAGCAAAAAAATATGGTATTAAAATTGCTATGGATGGAGTAAAACGATCATGTTTGGAAGTTATGGGTCAACGAAAAGTAAATATGGCAAAAATAAGGCAGATATTTGCTGATATACCAGTTTTTTCCAACTCAATAGAAAAACAGGTTGTAACAGATGCTCACTACATGGGTTATTTGAAAAGACAGGAGCGAGATATTAAATCTTTTAAAAAAGATGAGTCAGTTATTATCCCTAAGAATATAAACTATAAAAATTTAAGCGGTTTATCAAACGAAGTTAAGTCGAAGCTGATATCTGTAAGGCCTAAAACGTTAGGACAGGCAATTAGAATTGATGGTATAACTCCTGCAGCTATAATAATCTTGTTATCTCACATTAAAAAGCTAAAATTTAAAGCTACTGCTTAATGCAGGATAAAGAAGTTATAAGCACTCTTAAAAATCATCTTAATTATAGCGAAAAAAATATATCTGATATAAAAATATTCATAAATGAATTGCTTAAAGCTAATAAAAAGCATAATTTTATCTCAAAAAGCACCGAAAACATAATTTGGCACAGACATATCCTTGATTCAGCACAATTAGTAAAATTTATTGACTTCTCAAAAGGCTCATTGTCAGATTTAGGCTCTGGAGCTGGGTTCCCAGGTTTGATTTTAGCTATATTTAACAACAATAAGGACTTTCACGTGAAATTATATGAAAAATCACCAGTTAAAAGAGCCTTTTTGAAGAATATAATTGATGGATTATCATT
This sequence comes from uncultured Pelagibacteraceae bacterium, assembly GCA_902631535.1. GTDB lineage: Bacteria > Pseudomonadota > Alphaproteobacteria > Pelagibacterales > Pelagibacteraceae > Pelagilacustribacter. Next base: position 38,831 of record CACOYX010000006.1, on the reverse strand, counting down.
AAAAATAGAAGTCCGGGGTAATGTTTACGATGAATTTATTGATTCAGATTATATAATAAGTAGAGCTTTCAAAAAATTAGAGGCAATAATACAAGTTTCACGTGAAATAGCTAAAAAATCTCATAAATTGATAATTCTAAAAGGTCAAAACGCACAGGAAGATTTAAAAAAAGCTTTCAAAAAGGAAAAATACGATTATAAAATTGAAAATAGCATTACAAATGAAGATTCTAAAATAATTATAGTCGATTTTAAAAAATGACGACAACAATATCGGTAATAAATCAAAAGGGTGGAGTAGGAAAAACAACTACGGTAATAAATTTAGCTGCTTCACTGTCCATTTTGGGTCAAACAAATCTAGTCATTGATCTAGACCCTCAAGGGAACGCTACTACAGGGTTTGGTAAGAGCAACAATGACGAAGATAAAAATATTTATAATTTATTAATCAAAAAAATAAATCTCAAGCAAGCGATACAAAGAACTAATATACAAAATTTAGATATCGTAGGATCACACGTAAATTTATCAGGTTTAGAAGTTGAAACTGCAAACGACTCTAAAAGAGCATTTGTATTAAAAGAAATACTATCATCAGAAAAATCAGGATTACTTAAAAGATATGACAACATATTTATAGATTGTCCTCCTTCTTTAAGTTTGCTTACGATAATGTCCTTAGTTGCTTCTGACGAGCTGTTAGTCCCTTTGCAAACAGAATTTTTTGCTTTGGAAGGTATTACACAATTAGTTAAAACAATCGATAGAATAAAAGAAAATCTTAATCCCACGCTTTCTATAAGAGGAATACTTTTAACTATGTTTGACAAAAGAAATAAACTTTCATCAGAAGTAGACAAGGAAGCAAGAAATTATTTTAAAGACAAAGTTTACAAAACTGTAATCCAAAGAAATGTTCGTTTGTCCGAAGCCCCATCACATGGCTTGCCATGTGTTATCTACGACAAAAGTTGCGTAGGTAGTAAGTCGTACTTTAAATTGGCCGAAGAGTTTACAAACGACATGGAGAATATTGCATGAGTGGAAAAAAAAAGGGTTTAGGTCGAGGTCTGTCAGCTCTATTTGGTGATGAGAAACCTAAAGATAAACCACAAGAAATTCGTCAAACCAACACTGTTTCTATTAGTGATTTGAGCCGCAATCGATACCAGCCGAGACAGCATTTTAGTGAGGAAAAACTTGAAGAATTGGCGAATTCTATTAAAAAAAATGGAATTATTCAGCCAATTGCTGTTCGTCCAAATAAAACTGATAAGGGTAAATATGAAATCGTAGCTGGAGAAAGAAGATGGATGGCTGCTCAAAGAGCAGGACTGCACGAGATTCCAGTTACAATTTTAGATTTAAGCGATGTCGAGTCATTAGAAGTTGCAATTGTAGAAAATATTCAAAGAGATGATTTAAATCCTATTGAAGAAGCACGTGGTTACAAGAGATTAAATGAGGAATTTAAATACGATCACGATAGCATTTCAAAACTAATGTCAAAAAGTAGAAGTCATGTCAGCAATACTTTAAGATTATTGACTCTTCCAAGAGATGTAGTCGCAATGTTAGAGGAGGGAACTTTAACATCCGGACAAGCTAGGCCGCTAATTGGATTAGGAAATGCCTCTTCTATAGCTGAGGAAATCGTTTCAAAAAATTATAGTGCTAGAAAAGTTGAGTATCTAGTTAAATCTAAGAAAAGCGGAGGTTCTAGAGAAAAAAATTATGATGCCAATATTTTGAAAGCACAGGATAAAATCGAAAAAGTTTTAGGTCTAAAAGTAAATATTTTTAATAGAAAAAATAATTCAGGAAGAGTTGTAATTGAATATAAAGATTTGGAACAGTTTGAACAAGTTTCTGATTTGTTAACTAAGCGGTAGCTAAATCGCACACATCTATTAGCAATTTTTTCATCAAGATTTGACTATTGTAAGATGAATTCGATTTTATTTTAAATTCAAGATCATAAGTTTCTTTTAATATTTTATTGATTTTATCTTTATTGAGAATTTTTGATTGTTCGATAAAACTATTTTTATCTTTCCAAAAAATTGGAGGTTTAATTGAATTTAAAGCCTGCTCAATATTTGATTTTATGCCTAAGTTGATTAAATCTGAGAGTTTATTTAATCTATAATTTAGAATATTTAGAAAAAAAAGACTTTTGTCATCTTGTATTATTGTTTCGCTAAGTAATTTATTAGTTTTTTCTTTATTACCAGATAATGCAGCATTTGTTAGTTCACTTAAATCCTCATTTACATTTGAATTCAGTAACTTAAACAAACTATTTAATTCAATCTTTTTATCTACGAAACAAGTTTCAATTTTATTTAATTCATTATTTAACTTAATACGGTTATTGTTACTAGACTCTTGTATTGCCTTTACACAATCTATATCCAAACCCTGAAATTTTGTTAACCTGGATGTAATAATTTTCTTTATAGATTGTTCATCATCCGGATAGCAAGGTATTACAGAATATTCTTTTGATCTCTCAAAATAAGCTCTTAATTTAGAAGTTTTGTTTAATATTCCAGAAAACAAGAATATTTTGTTAGTATTTAATTTCTCTTTTATATCCTGCAATAAATCAATAATTTTATCATCTGTTTGGGATATGAAAAAAATTTTTTTTTTTTCAAACAATGACATATTAAACAATTCATTAAAAAAAAAATCTGTATTTTTTAAAATCTCATCTTGGTTTTTTCTAATTAAATTTAAACTTTTATTTCTTTTTCTAATTTCTTCTTTAAAGTCATCAATCATGCCTAAATTTTCACCATAGAAGAGACTAAGATTATGATTATTTATCTTCTGAAAAGTATTATTTAGGTCATAAGCTTTTACAATCATATTAAATTGATCTCATTGATTTGATTATACCTTCACTTATTTTTTGAATTAGGTTTTCGATTAATTTATTTTCATTGTTTCTTGTGTCTATATTTTTATCGGCCACGTCAAAATCACCTATTGCTGCAAAAGAGCTTTTCGATGTTTTTCCAGTCCTTAAATTATAAAATTCTACGGTTGAATTAATTGAAATTTGGTATCTAACAATTTCATTTTTAATATTTTTTTCTAAAATTTTTTTATTTTTTTTTGTTTTGATCTTTATATTAAAAATATTTTCATTTGTATCTCTTGAATAAAATAGAATATTTTTCTTCAATACACGGTTTACACGGTTTTCCCCTTCTAGTTCAAAAGACTCAATATAGTATTTATTCAATTCATTATGATTTACTACTTTATATCCACACTGAACTATGAATATAAATGCAAGAAAAAGTAGAAATTTATTTTTCATGTTATTTTATTATATAATTAACAATTTTATTTTTAACAAAAATAGTTCTTAAAATTTTTTTATTATCTGTGTATTTCTTGATTTTATCCGATTTTGTAATTATTTCTAAAAGTTCATCTTCAGATAAATCTTTTTTAATATCCAATATATCTCTTGTTTTTCCATTTATTTGTACAGGCATTTTTATTTTTTCATCTTTTTTTATTAGTGACTCATTTATAACAGGCCATTTATTGAATGATTTTACACCAAGTGTGCTTAGACATTCATGAGCAAAATGTGGTGCGAAAGGAATAAGCAGTTTCATGACATTTGATAAACATTGATGTAAAATTTTCTTATTTACTTTGTTTTCAAAACCTTTTTTTAGATCTCTATAAATCTCATAAAATAGTGCAATACTTACATTAAATTGAAAGTTTTCAATTGATCTTGTTAATTTTTTTATAAAAATATTTACTTTGATTTCAAGCTCCGTACTTATATTCTTTTCAGACGAGGTATCTTTCAAATTTATTATTTGATTATTTAAATCCCAAAACTTTTGTAAAAATTTATTAGCAGAGTTAACACCTTGATCTGACCATTGAACATCTTTTTCTGGTGGGCTGTCAGATAAAATAAACCACCTAACAGCGTCTGCTCCATATTTTTTAATCATTATTTCTGGATCAATCGTATTTTTTTTTGATTTAGACATCGATTCTGGAGGACCAACAATTACTTTGGACTTATCGTCTTTTTTAATTACATCATTATCATTAAGTTTTGAAATCTCTTCAGGGTACAACCAGTTGTTACTTTGATCTTTATACGTTTCATGGCAAACCATGCCTTGAGTAAATAAGTTTTTAAAAGGTTCTGTATAATTAATTTTATTATCAATTTTATTAATACACTTCATAAAGAATCTTGAGTAAAGTAAATGCAAGATAGCATGTTCTACCCCACCTATGTATTGGTCAACGGGCATCCAATAATTAGTTTTGTCTTTATCAAAAGGGTCATTTTTAGAAGATGGGGAGCAAAACCTTAAAAAATACCAAGATGAGTCAACAAAAGTATCTAAGGTATCAGTTTCTCTTACGGCATCTTTCCCTGTAGTATTATCTTTTGTAAATTTCCATGTAGGGTGTTTATCTAAAGGATTTCCAGGAGTATTAAGATCAACATTATCTGGTAAAGTAACAGGTAACTCGTCTTTTGGTATAGTTTTAATAGATCCATCCTCAAGGTGTATAATCGGAATAGGACACCCCCAGTATCTTTGTCTTGAAATACCCCAATCTTTTAATCTGAATTGAATTTTTTTACTTCCAATTTTTAATTTTTCAATTTCCTTTATAATTTTTAATTTAGCCTCCTCCACCTTTAGGTTATTAAGAAAATCGGAGTTAATAAGCAATCCGTCACCAGTGTAGGCTTCATTGGCGATATTTGATTTTTTATTATGTATTACTTCAATTATTTCTAATTTATATTTGGTAGCAAAATCATAATCTCTTTGATCATGGGCAGGACAACCAAATATTGCTCCAGTACCATAATCCATTAAAACGAAATTTGCACAATAAACTGGAATTTTTTTATTTTTAAGAAAAGGATGTTCAACAAAAAGATTGGTTTTGTAACCTATCTTTTCTGCGTTGGCTAAGGCCTCTTCGGTGGTCCCTGTTTTTGAGCACGACTCCTTAAATTTTTTAAATTTTTCATCATTTTCAAAATCTTTGCAAATCTGATGGTCAACAGATAAAGCTATAAAGCTTGCACCAAAAATTGTATCAGGTCTAGTTGTGAAAACTTTTAATGTTTCAGAGCTATTAGAAATTTTAAAATCTATTTCACATCCAAAGGATTTACCAATCCAGTTTTTTTGCATTAGCTTCACTTTTTCTGGCCAATTATCTAACTTTTCCAAATCTGTTAGTAGTTCATCTGCTAATTTAGTAATATTAAAAAACCATTGAGACAATTTTTTTCTTTCAACAACAGCATTTGATCTCCAGCCGCGACCATTAATTACTTGCTCGTTTGCTAAAACAGTTTTTTCGACAGGGTCCCAATTTACATATGTTTCTTTCCTTGAAACATAACCATTATTATAAAAATCTATAAATAGTTCTTGTTGGTGCTTATAATACTCTTTATCGCATGTAGAAATTTCCTTGTTCCAATCAATAGATAAACCAAGAGATTTAAGCTGTTTTTTCATTGTAGATATATTTTGTTTTGTCCACTCTTTGGGATTTAAATTGTTTAATTTAGCGGCATTCTCAGCTGGTAGACCAAAAGAGTCCCACCCCATAGGATGCAATACATTAAAGCCGTTTAAAAATTTAAATCGGGCTATAACATCTCCGATTGTGTAATTTCTTACGTGACCCATATGTATTTTTCCAGAGGGATAGGGGAACATTTCTAAACAATAAAATTTTTTTGCTTTAATATCTTTCTGATAAAGTAGATGAGATGAAAAATATTTTTGCCATTTCTTTTCAATTACTTGAAAGTTAATTCGCTCCATAATTTAAAATTAATTTTTCTTTTTCTTTTTATTATTATTTTTATCTTTTTCAAGAAGAGCTGCTTTTCTGATTATTGAAGACCTTAGTTCATTAACTAAAGTTCCATTATTATTTATTAGAGTAATTTTACAATCTTGATTTGACGAACAATTTTTTTTATGAACTATAATTTTAAGACTATCACTTCTTACTTCATTTGATAAAAATCTTAGAGTAATCTTAATTGACTCATTATTAGAAAAATCAGAATACCAATCTGAAATTATCATTCCCCCAGAGTAGTCTACTGTGTTTAATGGTAAGAAATCTAATATTTCGAGAGATGCTCTCCACATTGGATTTGAGGAACTAAATTCATAATTGGTACCACCTCGATTTCCAAGAATTCCTCCTATAGATGCTCCTCTTCCTTCCTCTACATTTTTCCGAGCTCTTTCCAAAGCGTTCGTAGGTGTTTTTCTAGCATCTCCGAATTTATTTCCACAACTTGCCAAAATAAAAATTGATATGATACAAAGTGATATAATTGATTTAGAATTTCTGACCATTTTAAGGTTTTACAACCATTATAGTATAATAACTAATATTAATATTGATTGTTAAAACAAAAATCACGAAAAAACGTTGATTTCATTGAATAATATAAGTGTTGCTAATTTACAACAAACGGCGAAAAAAGCCCTATTTTACTTAATTTTATTAGAAAATAACGATTAGGAGGATTAATTTGCATCCAAGTTAAATTTTAACTTAACAACAAAGGAAAAAACAATGAAAAACATAATCAAAACAATAATCGTTATGTTCTCATCTATTTCTTTATTCGCGTCAGTAAACGCTGGTGAATTATCTGTAAGCGGTACAGCAAAAGCAACTTACAATATTCTAAGTGGTAAATCTAACGTTGGTAAAGGTTTAGGTGTTACTAACGAATTAAACTTCACTGCATCAGGTGAAACAGATCAAGGTTACACATGGTCATACTCTATGGAGTTAGATCCAAATGCTGTAGCTGTTGATAACGCTGGTGCACAAAACGATGATACTAAATTAACACTTTCTACTCCTTACGGAACAGTAGGTGTATTTATATCTGAAGGTGGATTAGACTTGGAAGATGCTGGATCTCAGTCAGTATACGGAAGACCAACTGATATCGGTGATCCTTCTGGAACGTCTGATAACTTTACTATAGACAGTTACAATAACGTACAATACCACACACCTGCAGACTTGTTACCGTTTGGTACATCTTTCAAGATTGCCTACGCAACAAACACTGCTGATACAGCTCCTGGTTCTTCAGGAAACAATGCTGGTGCTGTAACTACAGGTGCAGTTGACCAAGCTGGTGCAACAGCTACTGAAATGCAAGTAAAAACATCTCCAATCGATGGATTGACAGTAGGTGCTTCTTACTTCCAATTTGGTGGTGACCAAGGTATGGCGAAAAATGACCAAGAAGCAGAATCAGGTGCATACTACGCAACATATGCAACAGGTCCAGTTTCTATTGGTTACTCTGAAGCATTCAAAGCTCCGTTATTAAGAGATAACGCAGATGGTACTGCAACAGACACTGTTGAAGACTACAGACAAATGAATTACTCAATAGCATTCGCTGCTACTGATGACTTGTCAGTATCTTATGAAAGAGAAACATCAGAAGCTAATAAATTAGATAACACAGCTGTAGAGCAAGAATCTTCTGCTGTTCAGTTAGCTTACACAATGGGTGGTATGACTATCGCAGTATCTCACGCTTCGCATGATAACAATGCTTACGTGACTGGTGATAACGTAGACCAAACATTACTTGCATTAACTATGGCGTTTTAATTAGTTAAATAGCAAATTATAAAAGCCGGCTAAATATTTTAGCCGGCTTTTTTTTTACTTCAGATAAAAGTGCAAGACCTTCACTAAAAACATTTTTTAATTGATTTAAATTATCAGCCTTGATTCCACCTAAGGGAATTATTTTGTTTGACATTCTCGCAATAGTATTAAATTTAATCACGCCCAGATATGGAGCCTTTGAAGCATAATTAACCATAAATAATTTAGATAACAGAATTGAACTACAACCTTGTTTAATTTTTAATGAGATTTCTTTAAAGGTATGCGCTGAACCTATGATTTTAAAGTTCTTTTTTTTATAATTTAAATATTTCAAATCTTTGTTGTAGGACGAAATATAAACACCATCGCAATTTGTAGATAAAGCTAATCTAACATTATTAGCTATATAAAATTTTATTCCTTTTAATTTACATTTTTGTTTAAAATTCAATAACTCACTCAATTTGTCGATTTTTTTATTATTTCTATAAATTATTGAAAATTTATCACGTATTTTTATGTTTTTTAAATCAATATCTTTGATATTTTCAATTAGTAGAAAATATTTATTTTTTATGACGAACATATGAATACAATAGTTGAAAGATTTAAAAAAATACAATCGAATATTACTTCGTCAAATGCTGATAAACCAGTAAATATCATTGCTGTGAGTAAAACATTTTCCCTAGATCATATACAGCCTTTAATAGATTATGGTCATCTTCATTTTGGAGAAAATAAAGTACAAGAAGCTTCAGCGAAATGGTCAGAAGAGAAAAAAAAAAATAAAAACTTACGTTTACATATGATTGGTAAATTGCAAAGTAATAAAGCTAAGGATGCAGTAAAACTTTTTGACTATATTCACTCGGTAGATAATCAAAAACTTGCTGATGCACTTGCTAAACATCAAAAGATCTTAAACAAAAATTTAGAGTATTTTATTCAGGTAAATATAGCCAATGAAATACAAAAATCAGGAATACCAGTAAATGAATTAGACGCCTTTTATAATTATTGTGTTAATGAAATAAATCTTAAAGTTATAGGTTTAATGGTAATTCCACCTATAGATCAAAGTGCTGATAAATATTTTAAATTATTAAATGAATTAAATAAATCATTAGCTCTTCAAAATATGAGCATGGGGATGTCAGCCGATTATATAGAAGCTATAAAATATGGATCAAATTTTGTTAGAATAGGAAGTTCTATTTTTGGTTCGAGATCTTAACTTTAGAGCTTTTTTTTAAGATTTTTAAAATTTTAAGCAGGTGTATCTTTTTTAACGCTATGCATCCTTCAGTACTTTTATAGTTTTTTTTTGCTACATGAATAAAAATTGCACTACCTTTATTTTTAATAATAGGATTCATATTGTAATTCAAAACTAGTATAATATCGTAGATATTTTCTTTTCTATAAAGTTTCTCGTATTTATAAAAAAACGGTAACCTAATGAGTTTATTATATTTTTTCGATCTAGGATCATCACACCATCCCATATTTTTTTTTATTTCAAATTTCTTTATTCGAGTTTGAATTTTTTTAACCCTATCTTTTCTGTATAAAATATAATTAATTATATATCTTCCTTTAGGCGTTATTAGATCGCCTTCTCTTTTCTTAGAGCCAATTCCCCTTTTACCTACGGCACATTTTACTTTATAGTCATCAAAGGATAAGTAATTTTTAGTTATTTTTATATGCACAATTTAAATGTCTTAGTTTTAGGCCCTTCATCTTTTTTTTCAACTTTAAATGAACTTAAGATGTTTTTAAAGTTTAATCCAATATCAGAAAGCTCAAGGGAAAATACAAATATTACTCTTTTCCACGCAGATATATTAAAAAATGAAAAACATAAAAAATATATAAATAACAGTACCATGATTAAAATATGTGCTGGTAAAAAAAATGATAGATTAGAAAATTATGATGCTTTTCTAGAGCTACCATCTTCTATAAAAGAATTTAATGCTGCTGTGGAAAATATAGTGGCCAAAAAAAAATTTATTTTAAATTCTTCAATAAGTATAAAAAGCTATTCATTAGACAAAAATGAAAAAAAATTATCCAATATACAAGGTCATATAATTCTTACGGAAAAAGAAGTTCAGCTTCTTGAATTGTTTTTAAAAAAAAATAAGCCAATATCAAAAGATAATATTTTATCTTTAGTTTGGAACTATGCATCTGACGCAGATACTCATACTGTTGAAACTCATATATATAGATTAAGAAAAAAGATTGCTGATAAATTTAAGGATCAAAAATTTATTCTTAATAATAAAGACGGTTATTATTTGTGAAAAAAAGAAATAAGATTGCTAAAGATCTTTTTACAACAAAGTACAGAAAAAGAGTAGTAAAACCAAAAAAAGGTAAAGGAAGTTTTAAAAGAAAAAAAACTAATTCAGATTATCTTTGAAAAAATTAATTGTTAAATTAACAGCTTCATTTAATTTTTTTCTATTTTTACCTTTGCCTGCTTCGTTAGTAAAACATCTTTTTCTAGCTTCTTTTCTTGATATTTCAGCTCCACTATATAAAAAGGATTTACCATCTGGCATTTTGATTATCGGATCATACCGACATCCATTAACTGCAACACCTTTAACAATTTTACCTTTCGTACTAAAGAAGTGATTAACTTTTGGAATATTAACCAGTTTTACTATGTTACCTTCTTTTAATAATTCTTTTTCAAGAATTTTACATGGTTCAATGTAATAATGACTTTCTTCTCCTTTTATAATTAAAACTGGAAAACTCAGTTTAATTGGTTTATGAAATAAATTACATCCTGGTTCAGCCGAAGCTATAGCTTTCCAAGCATTTGGATTTTTATTATTGTAAGGGGCGCCAATGGTTTTAAGTACCTGTTGAGCACCGTAACTAAAACCTGTGTAAAAAAAATTTTCTTTATCAAACCTTTCATCTTTAATTAAAATTTTTCTTAACTCATTCGCGTAATTTAAAGCATCTGGAAAACGCGTTTTTTCAGTTGATGTAATAGGTTTTTTATAAAATGCATCTAAAGCTGCAACTGCAAACCCTTGTTTAGTGCCTTCTTTTATAATTCTTTTTGAATACTCATCGGTTGCCCCGTCTTGAATTTTTTTTCCATCCCTTGTACTGCCGTGTTGAGTTATAATTAAAGGTAATTTTCCTGTGATTTTCTTTGGAAAAGAAATTTCCACTATAACTTCTGAATGGTTTGGAAATTTTTCATCAGCACTATTAAATTTAAAATATTCTTCAGCTGAAACATTAATAAAAATTAAATAAAAAAAAATTATAATATATTTGATCAATGTAGCCTCGCTCCTATTATTTGAATAACTTTTGATGACATTTCCGTTCCAGTTTTTAAACTTTCTTTTGTAGATTTATTATTTATTAAGCCATGTAAAAAGCCACCTGCAAACAAATCTCCTGCACCAGTTAAATCTTTAATTTTAAGGTTTTTTTTTGCAGGCCATTCCACGATTTCACCTTTATTTATTGCAACTGCTCCTTTATCACCCCGAGTAATAACAATTAGTTTATTTGTTTCTTTAGCAAAACTAATAACATCATCGAATTTTTTAACATCAATTAACGACATTATTTCTTGCTCATTTGCAAACGTGATATCTAATTTATTTTTAACTAATTCTAGAAAACTTGGTTTGTGTCTTTCTACACAGAATAGATCTGATAATGACATTGCGATTTTATTTGCATTATTTATAGCTTTATCAAATGCTTTCTTTGGTTCACCTTCATCCCAAAGATAACCTTCTAAAAATAAGATTTCACTATTCTTCACAGCATTCTTGTCAATATCGTTTTCATTAATTTTACCTGCAGTACCAAGAAAAGTTATCATTGTTCTTTCAGAGTCAGGTGTAATTAATATTAAACAAGTTCCCGTTGGAATTACCTCTTTTTTTTTAGAATAAAAAAATTGTACATTTTCTTTTTTCAATCCTTCTTCATACTTATTACCTAAATCATCATCGCTCACTTTGCCAATAAAACCCACTTTATTTCCAAGTTGCGATAGACCTACTATTGAGTTTGCTACAGAACCGCCTGAAACTGTTTCCTCAATTTTAAGAGTGGATAATAGTTTTTTAAACTCAGACTCGTCCACAAGTTTCATCGTACTTTTTGTTAAATTATTCTGTGTGATAAATTTATCATCAATTTTACAAATTACATCAACGATAGCGTTTCCAATTCCCAAGATCTTCATTTAAGCTTTTTTTGTTTTAATAGGCTTTTTTCTATTTGGATAACAGCTTTTACAAATTTTACAAGTTATTCCATAACAATCTCTAGCTTTACAATATTCTCTGCCATACCAAATTATTTGGAGATGAAGTCTGTTCCAGTATTTTTTTGGAAAAACTGCTTTTAAATCTTTTTCGGTTTGCACAACATTTTTGCCATTCGTTAAACCCCATCTTTGAGCTAATCTATGAATATGAGTGTCTACTGGAAAAGCAGGAAAACCAAAACCTTGAGACATAACAACACTAGCAGTCTTATGACCTACGCCAGGCAATTGCTCTAATTCTTCATAGGTGCTTGGTACTTTCCCTTTATATTTTTCAACTAAAGTTTTAGATAAATAAAATATACTTTTAGCTTTTACTCTAAATATTCCTATTCTTTTTATTAATCGTTCAATTTTCCTTCTTCCGAGTTTTACAAAATGTGTTGGTCTATTATATTTTGGGTAAATATCTTTTGTAACATTATTAACATTAACATCTGTACATTGTGCTGAAAGCAATACAGAAACTAAAAGAGTAAAAGTATTTTTGTAGTTTAGCGGTATAGGAACTCTCGGATAAGTTTTGTTTAATATCCTTAATATAATTTTAGCTTTTTGTTTACTGTTCACTTAAAGTTAAGAAGGTCTCGCATAGAATAAAGACCTGCTTTTTTAGACATTAACCAAGTTGCAGCCGTTAATGCACCTTCTGAATATAAAGCTCTATCAAAAGACTCGTGGTTAAGTTTTATAATTTCTTTTCCACTTGAAAATCTTACTTCATGTTCACCAATCACTTCACCTTTACGAATAGAATTGAAATTAATTTTTTTTGCATAAGGAAATGATTTTTTATTTAAATATTTTCTACCAATTAGGCTGTAAAAATTTTTATTTTGCCCATCGGCTATTCCTCTACCTAACATTAAAGCTGTACCCGATGGATAATCAATCTTATGTTTATGATGCACTTCATAGACCTTACTTAAAAAATTATTCCCAAGAGATTTCGAAGCAATTTCAGTTAAATACATAAGTAAATTTACTCCTAAACTCATATTACCTGCTTTAAGTATAGGAATTTTTCTAGAATATTTTTTTATTAAATTTTCTTCTTTTTTTGAAAAACCTGTCGTTCCAATAACAACTCTTTTTTTTAATCTAGATGCAATTTTCAATATTTCTAATGTGCATTTAGGAACAGTAAAGTCTATTATAACATTAGATTTTTTAAATGCATCAATGCTATTTTTAAAAGGTCTTATTCCTGCTATCTTTTTATTTATTAATCTATTTTCTGTTAATGAAACCAATTTAAAATTTCTATTTTTTTTTGAGGATTTAATGAGTTGTTGACCCATTCTTCCCATACATCCAGAAATAGATAAATTTATTTTTCTCATAAACTAATAAAATAAATGATTACAATAATAACTAACGTAATTATAGCCCAAATAGATAAATTTCTTAAAAATTCTTTCAATTTATAATTTGTAGAGAGAAAACTGGGTAAAATTAAAATTAGTACCGCGATAAGAAAAATTGCGGACATTATTTGATCAGTGCTCATTTAGTTTATGAATTTCTCCAAAACTTTTTAGCTTTTTCAAAAAAACTTTTAATAACTGGATCAGGCTTATTGCTTTCTATTTCGTTAAATTCCTCAAGAATTTCTTTTTGTTTTTTAGTTAAAGAAGTAGGAACCTGAGTGTTAATTCTTATATATAAATCTCCAAAAGCACTTCCTCTTAAAATAGGCATCCCTTTTCCTCTGAGTCTAAATTGTTTACCATGTTGAGTACCAGCTGGAATTTTAATTTTTGATTTTCCACCATCAATTGACGGTACTTCAACAGATGTTCCAAGCGCAGCGTCTGTAAATGAAATTGGAAGCTCGTAATACAAGTTCTCGTCAGCTCTTTTGAAGATTTCATGATGATCAATTGATATAAATAAATAAAGATCCCCACTCGATCCTCCTTTTGATCCTGCCTCACCTTTACCAGATACTCTTATTCTTGTACCATCATCAACGCCTTTTGGAATTTTTACAGTTACATTTTCATTTGATTGCACTTTTCCGTTACCATTACACTTACTACAAGGATCATTAATCATTTCTCCATACCCACTACATTGAGGACAAGTCTGCTGAACAGTAAAAAATCCTTGATTGGTTCTTACCTTTCCTCTTCCAGAACAATAGTCACATCTAACAGGTTTTGATCCTTTTGCAGCACCGCTTCCAGAACAAGAGGAGCATGATTTGTAAGTTGTATATTTAACGTTTTTTTGAATACCTTTGTAAGCTTCTTCCAAATCAATACTTACATCATACCTTAAATCATTTCCTCTATTGCTTGATCTTCTAGTGGAGCCACCCCCACCAAAATCACTGAAGAAGTCCTCAAAAATATCTGAAAAGGATGACGTGTCAAAGCCTCCAAACCCTTGACTACCACCTCCACCACCTTCAAAAGCAGCGTGACCAAACTGATCATAATTTGCTTTTCTTTTTTCGTCTGAAAGAATGTGATAAGCCTCACTAGCTTCTTTAAATTTTTCTTCTGAAGCTTTTTCACCTTTATTTTTATCGGGATGATATTTGAGTGCGAGCTTTCTATAAGCTTTTTTAATATCGTCTTTGGATGCAGATCTTGGTACACCTAAGACATCATAACAATCTCTTTTAGCCACAGGACGTCTCCTTTATTTTCTTAGGCGCTTTTTTCTTTATCTTCTTCTTTTTCTTTTACGTCTTCAAAATCAGCATCAACTACATTTTCTTTATCATTAGGTTTGGCATCTTTTGGATTCTCAGTTTTACCCGCTCCTGGTTTTTGTTGGCTTTTATAAACTGCCTCACCTAATTTCATAGAAACTTGGATTAAACTTTGAGTTTTTTTCTTAATATCTTCTAAGTCAGTGCTTTCTAAAGATTTCTTAAGATCAGCAATACCATTTTCGATAGCTTTCTTTTCTTCAGCTGAAATTTTATCTCCATGCTCTTTTAAACTTTTTTCTGTAGAAAAAATAAGACTATCTGCTTGGTTTCTAGCATCAACTGACTCTCTTTTCTTTTTATCAGCTTCTTTATTTGCTTCAGCGTCTTTGACCATTTTGTTTATCTCTTCTTCTGATAGGCCTCCAGAAGCTTGAATTTGTATTTTTTGTTCTTTACCAGTTCCTTTATCTTTAGCAGAAACATTTACAATACCGTTGGCGTCGATATCGAATGTTACTTCAATCTGAGGAGTTCCCCTTGGAGCCGGAGGAATTCCTACTAATTCAAAGTTTCCTAAAATTTTATTGTCTGCTGCCATTTCTCTTTCACCTTGTAAAACTCTTATTGAAACTGCAGGTTGGTTGTCTTCTGCAGTAGAGAAAACCTGACTTTTCTTAGTTGGTATAGTTGTGTTTTTTTCAATTAACTTTGTAGAAACGCCACCTAAAGTTTCAATTCCTAAAGAAAGAGGTGTAACATCTAAAAGCAGCACATCTTTTACGTCACCTTGAAGCACTCCACCTTGTATTGCCGCGCCCATAGCCACCACTTCATCAGGGTTAACACTCTTATTTGGTTCTTTTCCAAAAAAGTTTTTAACTGTTTCAATAATTTTAGGCATTCTTGTCATACCACCTACAAGAACGATTTCGTTAATTTCTGCCGCGGAAAAACCAGAGTCTTTTAAAGCCGTTTTACATGGTTCTAAAGTTCTATCTACAAGTCCTTGAACTAAAGCTTCTAGCTTTGCTCTCGTAAATTTTAAGTTTAAATGTTTAGGGCCAGTTTTATCAGCAGTTATAAATGGTAAATTTATTTCTGTTTGTGCTGCTGATGAAAGTTCAATTTTTGCTTTTTCAGCTGCTTCTTTTAATCTTTGTAGCGCAAGTTTATCATTTTTTAAATCTATTCCATTGTCTTTTTTAAACTCATTTGCAAGGTATTCCACAATCGCGTCATCAAAATCTTCTCCACCTAAGAAAGTGTCACCGTTAGTTGACTTTACTTCGAAAACGCCATCTCCGATTTCTAAAATTGAAATATCGAAAGTCCCTCCACCTAAATCATACACAGCTATTTTTTTTCCACCTTTTTTATCTAAACCATAAGCTAAAGAAGCCGCAGTTGGTTCGTTAATTATTCTTAAAACCTCTAGTCCAGCTATTTTTCCAGCATCTTTAGTTGCTTGTCTTTGAGAGTCATTAAAATAAGCAGGAACAGTTATTACGGCTTTTGTAACAGCTTGACCTAAATATTTTTCAGCAGTTTCCTTCATTTTTTGTAATACAAAAGCTGAAATTTGAGCTGGTGAATATTTTTTTCCTTTTCCTTGTACCCACGCATCACCGTTATCTGATTTAACAATTTGGTAAGGTACTTTTGAAATATCTTTTTGAACTGAAGGACCATCAAATTTTCTTCCTATTAGTCTCTTAGCTGCGAATATTGTATCACCAGCATTAGTTACAGCTTGTCTTTTTGCTGGCTGTCCAACTAATTTTTCCTCATTTTCCAAAAAAGCTACTACAGAGGGTGTTGTTCTAGCCCCTTCAGCATTCTCTAAAACTTTTGCCTGTGAGCCATCCATAATGGCGACACATGAATTTGTTGTTCCTAAATCAATTCCTATTACTTTACTCATTTGTTTTTTCCTTTATGTTATTTCTATATGGGTGTTATTTCTCTATCTACAAGCCTATTTTTCTGTATTTTTATCCTTATTTTCTTGATCTTTAGGAGTTTTTTTCTTTGCGACGCTTACTAAGGCAGGTCTTAAAAGCCTATCACTCAACATGTAGCCTGCTTGAATTTCACTAAGAATAGTGCCTGGATCTTTATTATCATCTTCAATTTCAGACATTGCCTGGTGAAAATTAGGATCAAATTTTTTTCCACTTACTTCAATTTTTTTAATTCTATTTTTTTCAAAAATCGAAACTAAATCTTTTTCTATTATTTCTATATTTTCTAAAAATTTATCCAAATCTTGATTTATTTTGAGTTTTTGGTCGTTCTTAATGGCTACTTTAGCTCTTTGAAGGTTATCTAGAATTGCAAGACTTTCTTTTGCGAAATTGAAAGATCCAAATTCAAATGCGTCCTTTATTTCTTTTTCGAATCTCCTTCTTTGATTCTCAATTTCTGCGAGAGATCTTAATAATTTTTCTTCTGTTTCTTTTAACTTTTCCTCTAAAGTTAAATCTTTGTTTCCCTCTTTATTTTGATCTACACTTTCAGAAGCTTTAATGCCCTCTTTTTTACGTAATTCTTTTTTTTGTTTATTATTGTCACTCATGCTACTTGCTATATAGTAAGTAGTTGCAAAATTACTAGAGCTCAATGAGAAAAATTTTAATCGGCACTCATAACAAAGGAAAATTTAGAGAAATTGCTTATTTAATCTCAAAAAAATATAAGAAAATCTCGCCAGTTTCACTAAAGATAAAAAGCCCAAAAGAAACCGGTAAGTCATTTATTGCTAATTCTAAATTGAAAGTAAGATATTTTTCAAGGTATGTAGATTATCCTGTAATATCAGATGACTCTGGTTTGTGTATCAAAGCTCTAAAAAATAAACCTGGAATTTATTCTGCAAGATTAGCAAAAAAACATGGAAATTTTTTAAAGGCAATGAAGTATATTCTAAAAAAATTAGATGGAAAAAAAAATAGAAAAGCAACTTTTGTTTGCTGTTTATCTTTTAAAAAAAATTCTGGTGGAAAAATAATTTCAGTTATTGGCGAAATAAAAGGTAATATTTCTAATAAAATATTAGGTGAAAAAGGCTTTGGTTATGATCCAATTTTTATTCCTGAAAAGAAAAATATTACCTTTGGTCAAATGCCTAAATTAAAAAAAATAAAGATGGATCATAGATATATTGCTTTTCAAAAACTAAAAAAAAAAATTAGAACTTTATAAATTTTTTATTTTCAGTTTTATATATATTTAAATCTTGGGTTACTTTACCATTTTTGAAACTAAATGTTCCTATTTTACCTTTAATTTTATTCTTAAATAAAAAATTGTTGACAGAATTGATATTACCAATATTTTTCCAAGCATAATAAATCAATCCCAGAGCATCGTAAGCTAGAATTGCAATTTCACTAGGATATTTTTTAAATTCATTAAAATACTTATTATTATATTTTTTAAATTCTTTATAATTTACAGAAGGATAATATAAATTTTTAATCGTATTTTCATAAAATATACTTTCATCAAACCATTGATTGATCGTAGTAAATAAAACTTTATCTTGGTTCACATCTGTGTAAACTAAAGAAGTCAAAACACTTTTTAAATTGCTTCCAAAGTCGATAATAATTACAGAGTCAAAGTTTACTTCTCCTAGGGTATATAATCGCTCTAATTTTTCTAACTCTTTGATTGATTGTTCGTCCTCTTTATCTTCAAACATTTTCTTTCTTAGGTCGAGATTTTTTTTCCTTTGAGTATAATTTGTTAGTATTTCAATTTCCCCGGTTAAGACTTCTGGATCTGGGCTATAGGTAAATGTTTTAAAATTTTTTAATTTTAAATTTTCTAAATTTTTTTTAATTAAATTTTCATACTCATTTTTAGGGTACATAACTACAGTTCTTGTTTTTTTCTGTTTATTAATAAATTCTGATAGAGCAGTTAATTGCGATTCTAAACTTACGCCTATACTAATTACATTTTTTGAAAATTCAGATTGTAAATTTGACAGAGAAATAAATGTTAAATCGTTATATTTTTTTACTTTTTCAAACTCATCAGAAGATACTGGGCCAATAATTATTTTAATCCCAGATGACCGGAATTCGTCTAAAGCTAAAGTGAGTTTTTCTTCATTATTAAAACCTGTGTCTCTTGGTACAATGCTAACATCATTATCATTTATTTCCTCTAAAGCTAATTGCAACGAATATAAAAGAGAGTAGCCAATTTGACTATAAGGTCCTGAAAGGGGAGCTAGTAACCCAACTTTAAGAGTATTGTTATTTTCATTACTTAATAGATTAGAATTAAATATAAATAGTATATAAAATATTAATAAATAAATTTTACGTATCATAATGAAACTCTTTTCTAATCATTTATATATTGTTTCTACACCTATTGGAAATCTTGATGATATTACATTAAGAGCTTTAGAAGTTTTAAAAAATACAGATATAATTCTTTGCGAAGATACAAGAAGGTCCATAAAATTACTTAGTCATTACAAAATAAAGAAAAAATTAATCTCATATCATAAATTCAACGAAAAAAAACAGCTTACAGATATCATAGAATATTTTAATGAGGGCAAAATTTTGTCATTAATATCAGATGCCGGCACGCCACTATTATCTGATCCTGGAAAACTATTGGTAAATCATTGTTTGAAGAATGGAATAAAAATTGTTCCTATACCTGGTGTTTCATCAATAACAGCTGTTGCAAGTGTTTCGGGATTTAAAGACCAATTTTTGTTCTATGGTTTTTTGCCCAAAACCGAAACAGAATTAAATAAGTCCCTGGAATTATTAACACAGATTGACTATTCGTTAATTTTTTTTTCACCAGCAAAAAAAATAAATTTTTATTTAAAGATCTTTAAAAGACATTTTTCTGGTAGAAAAATACTGATCGCAAGAGAAATGACAAAAATTCATGAATCTTTTATTAGAGAGGAAATCGATAGTATAAAACCATTTAAAAATCCAATCAAAGGAGAATTAACAATAGTTATTTCGGAGAATAACAATAAAATTAAAAAAATTGATGAAGAAAAAATTGTGAATAAAATTAAAAAATATTTAAAAAAATATAGTTTGAAAGATACTGTCAATTTAATAGTAGAAACAGAAAAAATAAATAAAAAAAAAATCTATGACTTAAGTCTTAAAGTTAAAAATGAAGAAAATCTTTAATATAATATTAATAATATTTGTAACATCATGTACGTCTGCAACGCAGTTTGGGACAGGGGTAAATATCACTTTCGATCCAAGAACTATAGGTATGCAAATAGATGATACGATAATGCAAAAAAACCTTTCTGCTAGATTAGCGCTTACGGATAAAAAATATTTTATATCAATTCAATCTGAAGTTTTAGATGGAAGAATTTTTTTATCTGGAAAAGTTAATGAACCCGAAGAAAAAATAAAGATTACAAAAATGGCGTGGGAAACAAAGGGGGTTCGCTCAGTAAAAAACGCTATTACCATTAAAGGACAAAGCAATTTTAAAAGTACAGCTAAAGATATTTTAATAACTAGCCAATTAAGAACAGCGTTAATTATAAATAAAAAAACAAAATCAAGAAATTATACATTAGAAACTGTAAACAGGAATATTTATATTTTCGGTATCGCGATGGATGAAGAGGAAAAAAAAGAAGTTATTAATGAAGCAAATAAAATTTATGATGTTGAGAAAGTAATTCCATCAATTTATCTTGCAACAGAATTAAGTCGAAGTAAAATTTAGTCTGAATAATCTATTACATCGGAGGAATAAGCAGCAATAGAAGCTAAATTTAAAATCTCCGATGTACTAGCACGCAAAGGTGCTACCTCAATAGGTTGACCTAATCCAATTAATAAAGGTCCAATATTTTTTCCCCCTCCAAAAACTTTCATAAGTTTTGTTGAAATTGCAGCACTATGTAATGCGGGCATTATTAAAACATTCGCATTACCAACTATTTTAGAAAATGGATAAATTTCCTTGTAAACTGGGTTTAAAGCTACATCTGGTTGCATTTCACCATCAAAATCAAAATCAACTTTTTCTTTTTTTAATTTTTCTATTGCATCTCTTACATGTCTTGTATTTCTTGATAAAGGTTTACCAAATGTTGAATGAGATAAAAAAGCTACTTTTGGTTCAAATCCAAACAAACGTGCTATTCGCACACATGACTTGGAAATATTAACTAATCTTTCAGCTGAGGGTAATTCAGTTACATTAGTGTCTGCAACAAGAATTGTCTTTCCTTTAGAAACTATCATTGTCATACCAAAAATTTCTTCACCAGGCCTTGCATTTACAACTTTTTTTAATTTTTCAATGGACGCAGCATAATGTCTGATATTTCCTGTTACCATCGCATCTGCATCTTTGCAGGCTATCATTGAAGATCCCCAAGCAATTCGCTCATTTCTAACAAGACGATCAACATCTCTCTCAAGCTGTCCTTCTCTTTGAAGTTTTTTGTACAAATGTTTTACATATTTCTCTCTTTTATCTCTGTCCGTAGAATTGACAATTTCAATTTTGTAATTTTCATCTAATCCTATTTTTTTTAATTGTTCTTTAACTCTATTCTCGGCACCAATTAATATCGGAATACCTAATTTGTTTTTTCCAAATTCAATCGCTGCTTTAAGCATATTTTCATCTTCACCTTCGGCAAAAATCACTCTTTTTGGATTTTTTCTAATTTTCGCATTAATTCCTTGCATTATGGACATTGATGGATCTAATCGATTTGATAATTGGTCTTTATATAACTCAATATCTTCGATTTTTTTTCTTGCAGCTCCGCTTTTCATTGCGGCCTTTGCTACAGCAGCCGGAATTACACTTATTAATCTCGGATCAAAAGTTGAGGGAATAATATAATTTTTTCCATATCTAGGTCGATCTCCGCCATAAGCAGCAACCACTTCATCTGGAACATTTTCTCTAGCTAATAAGGCTATAGCGTTTGCAGCAGCAACTTTCATT
Organism: uncultured Pelagibacteraceae bacterium; assembly: GCA_902631535.1. Lineage (GTDB taxonomy): Bacteria > Pseudomonadota > Alphaproteobacteria > Pelagibacterales > Pelagibacteraceae > Pelagilacustribacter. The sequence goes on along the minus strand of CACOYX010000006.1, from coordinate 17,148 downwards.
TCTTCATTAATTGCTTTTGCTCTAACATCTAAAGCACCTCTAAAAATATAAGGAAAACCTATAAGATTATTTACTTGGTTTGGGTAATCAGATCGTCCCGTAGCAATAATTGCATCATCTCTTACCTCTTGAATAAGCTCAGGTTTAATTTCTGGATCTGGGTTTGCACAAGCAAATATAATTGGATTTTTCGACATAGATTTCACCATTTCTTTACTTACAACGTCTTTAGCTGATAAACCAAGAAATACGTCAGCATTTTCCATAGCCTCTGCAAGAGTTCTTAATTTTGTATCAATGGCAAAAGCAGATTTGAACTGATCAATGTTTTTTCTTCCTTTATAAATAACACCTTTACTATCACACATTATTAAATTTTCATTTTTTACTCCTGAACTTTTAAATAAATTTGCACAAGCTTGAGCCGATGCTCCGGCGCCATTAACTACTACTTTTACATCTGAGATTTTTTTATTAGAAATATCTAGAGCGTTAATTAAAGCAGCAGTTGTTATAATTGCAGTTCCATGTTGATCATCATGAAAAACAGGTATGTCTAACTTCTCCTTTAATTTTTGTTCGATAATAAAACAATCTGGAGCAGCAATATCTTCAAGGTTTATTCCACCAAAGGTACCACTTATATTTTTTATAGTTTCAATAATTGAGTTGGTATCATTATTATCAATTTCAATATCTATAGAATCGATATCAGCAAAGCGCTTAAACAAAACTGATTTACCTTCCATTACAGGTTTAGATGCTAGAGATCCTAGATTTCCTAAACCTAATATTGCAGAACCATTACTTATTACGGCAACTAAATTTCCTTTACTGGTGTAGTCATACGCAAGTTCTGGATTTTTAGATATTTCTTTAACAGGAGCCGCTACCCCAGGTGAATAAGCTAGAGATAAATCTCTCTTTGTTGTAAGCGGTTTTGACGAACCTATCTCAATTTTGCCTGACTTACCTTTTATATGAAAATCAAGTGCTTCTTTATCTGAATAGTGATCTATTTCTGTTTTTTTTGGCATTTAATTTAATGAGTATGTAATATAAAAAATGATAATTCACTAAAAATTATGGCCTAATTAAGAATTTATGAACCTATTATCTTCAGCAACAGTATTTAGCTTTTTTACATTAATCAGCAGAATATTGGGTTATCTCAGAGATATTTTAATAGCAATATTTCTTGGAGCCTCGATATTTGCCGATGCTTTTTTTGTAGCATTTAGATTACCAAATACTTTTAGACGATTATTTGCTGAAGGAACATTTAATGCAGCTTTTATACCTAGCTATACTTCTGCTAAAATCGAGGATAAAGAAAAAGGAAAAAAATTTGCTGATGGCGTTTTAGGTTCCTTATTAATAATTTTATTGTTTGTAGTCACGATAGTTGAGATTTTCACTCCATACTTAATTTACATTATTGCACCAGGTTTTTCTGAAGATCAAATTAAATTTAATTTAGCTGTTGAACTTACAAGAATTACATTTCCATTTTTATTATTTGTAAGTTTATCTTCCTTTTTTGCTGGAATACTTAACTCTAATAATAAATTTGCAGCTGCAGCTGCAGCGCCAATCATCTTAAACGTAGTTTTAATTATAAGTTTAACTTATTCTTTCGTACTCAGCTTAGATTATGCAAAACAACTTTCCTATGGTGTTACTACAGCTGGAATAATCCAATTATTGTTTTTAATTTATGTTACTAAAAAATTTTATAAACCAGCTCTAAACTTAAATCTTAAGTTAAGTAAAAAAATAAGATTTTTTTTCAAAAAACTTTTACCGAGTATGTTATCTTCAGGAGTAACACAAATAAATATTTTAGTTGGAACAATTATTGCTTCTTTTCAAGCTGGTGCGGTATCTTATCTGTATTATGCTGATAGAGTTTATCAAATTAATCTTGCTATAGCAGGCATAGCTGTAGGAACTGTTTCTTTACCAGTTTTATCCAAGGCTTTTAAAATGAAAAATGTTAAAAAAATTTCTGATATACAAAATAAATCTTTTGAGCTTTCGCTTCTATTTTCCATTCCAGCGAGCTTTGGATTAATTTTAGCATCGAATGAAATAGTAAATGCACTATTTGGATATGGATCATTTTCTCTAACCGATGTGAAAATGACAGCAGCTGCTTTAAAATTTTTTGGATATGGGGTTCCCGCATTTGCATTAATAAAAATTTTATCTAATTTCTTTTTTGCAAGAGATAACACAAAAACACCTTTTTATATTTCTACATTTATTGTCTTTTTAAATGTTGTTATTAGCATTAGTTTCTTCAAAAAAATTGGATTTTTAATTATTCCAATTGCAACATCAATTTCAACATGGATTGGAGTAATAATTTATATTTATTTATTAAATAGTAAAAAAATTTTGTTGTTAAAAAATCAATTAATTAAAAATTTTATCAAAATTTTGATTTTAACAATCATTATGTCGTATATTTTACTGCTTTCTTTAGATGAGTTCTCAAATTATTTAGATTATAATTATAACTATAAAGCTCTTTATTTAATATCAATTGTTAGCTTTGTGGGTATGTTTTATTTATTATCATGTTATCTATTGGGAATATTAAAACTTAAAAATTATAAAACAAATTAATGAATAAAAAAAAATTAGTATTTTCTGGAGTTCAACCAACGGGAAATCTTCATCTAGGTAATTATTTAGGCGCGCTTAAAAATTTTGTTTCTTTGCAAAAAGAATTAAAATGTATTTATTGTGTTGTAGACTTACACGCTATCACCATTTTTCAAGAACCTCGTCACCTACATGATAATGTATTAGAAACTACTGCAAGTTTTTTGGCAACTGGTTTAGATCCAAATAAAAGTATAATCTTTAATCAATCGTCTGTTTCTGGTCATGCCGAGCTTGCTTGGATTCTAAATTGTATTTCAAGAATTGGTTGGTTAAATAGAATGACCCAATTTAAAGATAAAGCTGGATCTGATAAAGAAAAGGCCAGTGTTGGACTTTATATATATCCTAATCTTATGGCTGCAGATATTTTATTATACAAAGCTACACATGTTCCAGTTGGAGCAGACCAAAAACAGCATTTAGAGTTATCACGTGATATAGCTCAAAAATTTAACAAGGATTATAATTGCGAGAACTTCTTTCCTTTACCTGAACCATTAATACCTAAAAATATTTCAAGAGTTATGAGCTTGAGAGATGCGACCAAAAAAATGAGTAAATCCGAAGAATCTGATTATTCAAGAATAAATTTAAAAGATTCCGCTGATGAAATAAATAAAAAAATTAAAAAAGCTAAATCAGATTCTGAATCGATACCTGGAGAGATAAAGTCACTAGAAAATAAACCAGAAGCTTTAAACCTTTTAACTATATATTCTGAATTAACTAAAATTAGTTTAGAAAAAATTATTTCAGAAATGGCTGGTAAAGATTATTCTTTTTTAAAAACGAAATTAGCCGAAGCTTTAATTAATGAAATAACACCAGTTGGAAAAGAAATTCAAAAATTAATGAAAGATAAGTCATATTTAAAAAATATTCTTAAAAAAGGCAGTGAAAAAGCCAGTATAATTGCTGAGGAAAACCTGAAGAATATACGTGAAAAAGTAGGCCTGATATAATATAAAACCTTAATGATACAAACAGAAACCACCCCCAATCCGGACTCCTTAAAATTTTTGTCTGAGAAGACGTTATCTAATATTGGAACAGAAGAATTTAAAAAGGAAAAAGAGAATGAGATAAAAATTCCTTTCATTAAAGAATTATTAGATTTTAAGGGAGTGGAATTGATTTTAGTATCAGAGAAATTCTTATCTGTTAAAAAAACAAGAGATGTCTCTTGGAATGAGTTAAAACCTATGGTGATTTCCCATTTAAATGACTACTTTGAGAAAAATGATGGACCGATACTAAGAAAAATTAAAAAAATTGAGGAAAATAATGTAACTGACAACGAAACTGTGAATAAAATTCTTGAAGTTTTAGATACTAAAATACGTCCAGCTGTGGCAAGAGATGGTGGAGACATAAAGTTTAAATCTTTTGAAAATGGAGTTGTGAAAGTTCAGTTACAAGGAAGTTGTTCTGGTTGTCCTAGTTCCCTAATGACTTTAAAACAAGGGGTACAAAATCTTTTAAAACATTACGTTAAAGAAGTAAATTCAGTCGAGGCAGTAAAATGAAAAGGAAACTAAGTTATAGAGATAAGCTTGTAGAACTTGCTTACATATACGATGTTAAAGAGATTAAAGACTATGAGAAAAGCAGAAAAAATTTAACCTCAGGTCAGTTAGAACTTATTTTAAAAAAAAATAAGATTACGATACCAAAAGATTTTAAATCAAATTTTTTAAGAGATAACTTTATCAAACCTGTAGGAAAATTAAAATCAAACTTAATAGAGTATAAAGAAAATAAAATAAAAGACAAAAATAGAGCAATAAGAAAATTAGAAAACTTTAAACTTGATAGCAGTAGAAAAGTAGGAAGAGCTTTTAAAGATATTTGGAAACAACTCGGACATATTGGATTAAACTTTTTAAATATTATCCCAAAATTAGGTAAAGTTGTTTATGAATTTTTTGGTGATTTATTTACCGATTTGTTTCATGGAATTTACAAGCAACAGATAGAACCACAAAAAGCAAAAAAAGTAATTATTGCTATTGCTTCTATTGCTGTTGTTGCAACAATAGCATTTAGCGGCATTAACTATTTTTCTTATAGCGATTTAGCTAAAAAACCAGAAATCAAAAAGGAAACAATAAACAAGGATATAAAAAAACCTGAAATAAAAAAAGAAGTAAAAAAACCTGATATAAAAAAACCTCAAGTTAAAAAAGAAGAAAAAAAAAACGAACAAAAACCTAAACTTGAAGTTAAAAGAAAAAACGTAGATGAAGTAATTTTACCTAATCTAAACTTAAAAACAGAGACCGTTTTAAATCTTTTTAAAGATGTAGAATATGATTTAGGTAAAGTTAGATCTCAAAAATTAGTTAAACCTATTTATTTTACACAGTTTCCAAGAGACCTTGATGCACTGCAAAGCACCAAACTTAAGAAGGAGACATTTATTAAAATCGTTCTTCCATTAATCGTGGCAGAGAATGAGAGAATTATTGCTGATAGAGAAAAATTGATAGTTTTAAAAGATAAAAAATTTACTACTGACTTAGAGAAGCAATGGATTAGACAGAAATTATTGGAGTACAAAGTTAAAAAAGGTGACCTAAAAAAACTGCTTGTTAGAATGGATATAATACCAACATCTATTGCTTTAGCTCAAGCAGCTAAGGAAAGTGGTTGGGGCACTTCCAGATTTGCTTTGGAGGGAAATGCTATTTTTGGTCAATGGACCTGGAGCGGACAAGGAATAGCTCCATTAGACAGAGAGAGCAATAAAAATCATAAGATTTTAAAATTTCCAATTTTGAGAGCTTCTGTAAAAGCTTATCAAAATAATCTTAATACTCATAAAAGTTACACTAAATTTAGACAAAAAAGGTTGGCTTTAAGAGATAAAAACAAAAAAATTAAGGGCTTAGAACTAACAGATACATTAAATAATTATGCTCAAACAGGTTCAGAATACACAAAAATATTAAATCAGATAATAAAACAAAATAGGTTAATGGACTTCGAGCCAGTAAGATTAGTTAACTCAGTTAAGAAAATAGAGCTAACCTCATAAATTATTTATCACTTATTACAAATTGAACGCCCAGCCATCTCCATAACCCACTGGGATCTCTTAATGAACAGTTAATCCTTCCTCTCTCACCAATAAACTTTTCAGCAATATTAACTATTAGTGTGTTTGAGTTTTCAAATTTAATATCAGACTGTCTCCACTTATCACCCTCATTTGAGTAGCAACTCACAGAATTTAAATTTTTTATATCTTTATGGAACTCAATTTTTACTTTTGGAGGATTATTAGCTTGTAAAAGATATTTTTCATCAGGATAAATCTTTTTATATTTAAAAGGCAAGGTTTCTGTTAAAGATTTAAATCTTTTAATTTCCCCGTACTTTTCGTTAATTGGATATCTAGGTAATTCATAAAAATCTTTAGTTTCATCCATCACACCAGAATGTTGTCCAAAGGCATATTTAAAACCAAAATCTTTTATTATGATTTTAAAATTATTACTATATTCACCAAATGGATAGGAAAAAAAATCAGAATTTTTTCCAAGTTTTTTTTTAAAAATAGAAATTGATTTTGTAATATCACTTTTGATTAATTCATTACTTTCATCTGCTAAATATTCATGTGTATGACTATGATTTCCTATTTCAACAAAATCTTCTTTGCTTATTTCTTTTATTTGATCCCACGTCATGTAATTAAAAGCTCCAACCTCTCTAGTGCTTACAAAAAGTATAAAAGGTATCTTCTTATCTTTAAGTATTGGCCAAGCATTTTCATAAAACGAGAGAAACCCATCATCTATAGTAAGAAGAATTTTTCTTTTTAATTTGTTATTTTGTAACTCATTTTTAAAATCTTTAGGATTTATAAATTTTATTTTATTCTCCTCTATAATTTCTAAATGTTTCTTAAAATCACTTATCTTAATATTTGTAGAGGGATATTTGTTTTCCTCAAATCTATGATACATTAAAGAAATTATGCCAAAATCATCAATTCCTTCGTACTGATTATTTGAATACAAATTGCTTTGAAAATATATAATAGTAATTAATAAATAAATGATAAAAGATTTTTTAATATTTAATTTCATAGGGAAAGAAAATCAAATTGGTTTGAAAATTAAAGGTAACTTTTATATCCATGATTTTGACAAAAAAACTGATAATGATCAGCTAGTTTCAATTGTATTAAATATGATTAAAAAATACAAAGTAAATATTAACGATGACTTTTCTCTATTGGTTAATAATGGCCCAGGTAGTTTTTCTTCTTTAAGAACTTCTTTAGCAGTGGCAAAAGGAATAAAAATATCCAATAAAATTAACTTATTTGGCTATAAGAATTCAGATCTAGGTCAATTTAAGCTTGCTAATATTGAACTTTTAATTAAAAAAAAATTATTACAAAAAAATTTGATTAAACCAATATATTTAAGTTAAATTAAAAAATATTATGAATGCAATTGAAGAAAAATGCCAAAAAAAAGGTGTAAGACTTACTGATCAAAGAAAAACCATCGCTAAAGTCCTATCTGAGTCAAAAGCAGTCTATGGATCAAAAGATCATCCTGACGTAGATGAACTGCACAAAAGAGTCTCTTCTATAGATGATAAAATTAGCATTGCAACTGTTTATAGAACAGTAAAACTTTTTGAAGAAGCCGGAATATTAGTCAAACATGATTTTAAAGCAGGGAAAGCAAGATATGAAATTAATGATGATCATAATCATCTTATCGATATCAATAGCGGAGAAATTGTCGAATTTGTCGACAAGGATATAGAGGAGTTACAAAAAAAAATTGCAAAAAAATTAGGTTACAATCTCGTAGATCATAAACTAGAACTCTATGGTTCAAAAATAAAAAAATAACTTGCAAAAAAAAATTTTCATTAAAACATTTGGGTGTCAAATGAACGAGTATGATAGCAATCGTATTTTTGATTTGACTAAAAAAATTAAGTACGAACCCACTAAAGATATTACAGAAGCTGATTGTTATATTTTAAATACATGCCATATCAGAGAAAAAGCAACTGACAAAGTTTATCATGATATCGGCAGATTGAAAAAAAAATTTAGAAACAAACCCAAACCTATTGTATTGATTGCTGGCTGTGTCGCTCAAGCAGAAGGTAACATTCTTTTAAAAAATGAAAAATATATTGATGCTGTGTTAGGTCCACAGTCTTATCACCAAATCAATAAAACGATTTTAAAATTAGAGAAAAAAAAATCACCAATAAATATAACCGAGTTTGATGTTATAGAAAAATTTGATAGTTTAAATTCTTTAAAAAATACTAACAATAAAGTTTCCTCGTTTTTAACAATTCAAGAGGGATGTGATAAATTTTGTAAGTTTTGCGTGGTTCCATATACGCGTGGAGCAGAATTTTCCCGATCATTAGAAGAACTAGTTATTGAGGCAAATCAATTAGTTAAAAATGGAGCTAGAGAAATAAATCTATTAGGTCAAAATGTAAATGCATATAATTTTGAGAAGAGTAAATTTTCAGATCTAATTTTAGAAATTTCGAAAATCAAAGATTTAAAAAGAATTAGATATACAACGTCGCATCCAAGAGATTTTACCGACGATTTAATCGATGCACATAAAAATTGTGAAAAGTTAATGCCGTTCATCCACTTACCTGTGCAAAGTGGATCTAACAAAATATTAGAAGCAATGAATAGAAAACATACAGTCGAAGAATATTTAGAGATTTTAAAAAAACTTATAGAAGTAAAGCCTGAAGTTAAATTTTCTAGTGATTTTATAATTGGTTATCCTGGTGAAACAAATGAGGATTATAAAAATACAATTAAATTAATAAAAAAAGTGGGTTTTATAAACTCCTACTCATTTATGTTTAGCCCAAGGCCAGGAACCCCTGCTTTTGATTTAGCCAGGGTGGATGATGGCATAGCCAAAAATAGATTGATAGAATTTCAACGTATTGCTGAAGATATAAAAAATAATTACAAAAAAAAGTTAATTAATAAAACAGTGAATGTTTTATTTGAAAATGAAATGAAAAGTGGAAATAGATATTTTGGTAGAGATGAACATTTTAATTCAGTTATTGTCGAGAGTGAAGATAACTTAGTGGGTGCAATAAAAAAAGTTAAAATTATAAATGGAAATCAAAATACATTGTATGGTGAAATTATTTTAAATTTGGGTCAAACTAATTATGCTGCTTAATTAAATGTCTGAAATAAGTAAATTAGAACAAAACTTAATTATTAAAAAAATTGATAAAGAAACAGTCAACATTTCAGTAATCGATAATGAAATGTTAATGGCTATAGTCGGCCAATTTGACCAAAATCTAAAAAATTTATCCAAATTGACTAACACAGATGTTTATTTCAGGGGTAATTCTATAACTTGTAAAGGAGATAAAGAAAAACTCGCAATTTTTTGCGATGCAATTAAATTTTTGATAAACAAATATTTTTTAACGAATATCATTGAAAAAGAAGATATAGTTTTATCTGTGAAAAAAAATTTAGAGATAGAAGATTCTAATGTTAAAAGTTTTAAGCAATTAATAAAGACCCCCAAAAAATCGGTTATTGCTCGTTCTAAAAAACAATCAGAGTATATAAAGGCTTTGAAAGAAAATGATATTATAATGTCCCTTGGTCCCGCAGGAACTGGAAAGAGTTTTTTGGCTGTATCGGTCGCAATAACATTATTAATGGAAAAAAAGATTGATAGAGTGATCTTATCAAGACCAGCAGTAGAAGCTGGTGAAAAATTAGGATTTTTGCCAGGTGATATGAAAGAAAAAGTTGATCCATATCTAAGACCTTTATATGACGCTCTTTATGAACTTTTTGGGGCAGATAAAATAGAAAAAAAAATTGAGACAGGTGAAATAGAAATAGCCCCGTTAGCTTTTATGAGGGGCAGAACACTTAAAAATTGTTTTGCAATTTTAGATGAAGCACAGAATGCGACTGAGACTCAAATTAAGATGTTTCTGACAAGAATTGGAGAAAATTCTAAATTAGTTGTGAATGGTGACCCAAGCCAAGTTGATTTAATTAATAAATCAAACTCTGGTTTAATAAAATCAAGAAATATTCTTAAAGACTTAAATGAAATAAAAATTATTGAATTCGATCATAATGACGTTGTAAGACATCCACTTGTTTCAAAGATCATTAGAGCTTATCAAAATAAAAGCACTGATGATAAAAGTTAATGTAATTACAAATAATACTAATTGGTTTAATTATATTAAGAGTCCAAATAATTACATTGATAGAAAAATTAAAAAGATAAATTTAAAAAATAAAAAATATTCAAAAAAAAACTTGTTTTTAACGTTATTGTTATCAGACAGTAAAGAAATTAAAAAACTCAATAAGAGATTTAGAAAAAAAAATAAGACGACGGACGTTTTATCATTCCCTTTCCAAAAAAAAAAAGAATTCAAAAAAATAATAAAAAATAAGAAAGAAATATATCTTGGTGATATTATAGTAAATTTGAATAAAGTAAAAAACAAAAAACTAGGAAAAAAATTTAAGATTGAGTTTGATAGACTATGGTTACATGGTTTAGTACATTTATTAGGTCACGATCACAAAAAAAATAAAGAATTTAAAGTAATGAAAAAAATTGAGGAACAATACTTTGATTTAATAAATGATTGAAAAATATTTAGATAATCGTTTTTTTACTCTGTATCTTATTCCTTTTTTAATTGGATCAATAAGTACTTTTTCATTTCAACCTTATAATTATTCGCTGATAAATTTTGTTATTTTCCCGATTTTTTTTTTCTTAATAACTTATATTAATAAAAAATCAAAGTCTATTTACAGAAAAAAACCCTACAAAAAAAATTTATTTATTTTTGGTTTATTATTTGGTTTTGGATTTTACTTAAGTGGAATTTCATGGATCACAAATGCTCTTACGTTTAATGATGATTTTAAAGTTTTAATACCGTTTGGCATAATATTAATTCCGTTATTTTTAAGTTTATTTATTGCATTTATTATCTTAATTATAGGTCCATATTTAAAACTTGATTTCAATTCGCTTGTTTTATTTTCAGCATCTATAGCATTTACTGAATACTTAAGATCAAAAATTTTAACCGGATTTCCTTGGAATTTATGGGCATACAGCACATTCTCATTTAATGAGATTTTACAAATTATTAATTTAATAGGTCTTTATGCTTACAATTTATTAGTAATAACTTTTTTTACACTACCTATAATCTTCTTTTTTAAGATAAGTTCAGGAAAAAAAATATTAATTTCATTTACAATTATTTCCTTTTTGCTGCTTTTATATATTTTTGGAAATGTTCAGATTAATAAAAATAATAATTTATTAAAAAATGTTAGGAATAAAATATTAGTTAAGATTGTTTCACCGAATTTTGATTTAAAATATGGTCTTAATAATGATGAAATTGAGGGTAGGTTAAAAAAATTAATTAGATATAGTGATCCTAATAAAGATAAAAAAACATTATTTATTTGGCCCGAGGGAGTTTTTAGCGGATATAGTTATAATGAAGTGTTAATCTTTAAAAGATTAATTGTTAAAAACTTTTCCAAAAACCATTTTATTTTATTTGGTATTAATAAATTAGAGAAAAAATCGGGAAATTTCTATAATAGCATGCTTATAGTAGATAATAATTTTAAAATATTACAAAGCTATTATAAAAGAAAACTTGTTCCTTTTGGCGAATTTCTTCCCTTTGAAAGTTTATTGAGTAAATTTGGTTTAAAAAAAATTACAGAAGGTCACGGTTCTTTTCTAAAAGGTCTTAAAAATAACAATCTCGTTATTAATAATTTGAATATTCTGCCGCTTATTTGTTATGAGGTTATTTTTAATGAACTAGTTCAAATATCTGACGAAGATACAAATTTAATCGTTAATATATCTGAAGATGGTTGGTTTGGTAAATCTATTGGTCCCGACCAACATTTCTCCAAATCAATATTCAGGGCTATAGAAAATAATACTTTTTTTCTAAGGTCTGCAAATAAAGGCGTTAGCGCAATAATTGACAATAAAGGCAAAATAATTAAACAAGTAAATCGAAATGAAGCGGGAACTATAGAATTTAATGTACCTTTAATAAAATCAAAAAAAATTAAAAATGATTTGATCTTTTTTGTACTTTTAATTACATATCTTTTATTCTTTTTTATTTATAGAAAAAAATGACAAACAAAAATTACTTATTTACAAGCGAGTCAGTTTCTGAAGGTCACCCAGATAAAGTTTGCGATAGAATTTCTGATATGGTTGTAGACTCTTATTTATCGAAGGATCCAGTTTCAAGAGTAGCTTGCGAAACATTAACTACTACTAATAAAGTAGTGTTAGCAGGAGAAACAAGAGGACCCAAAATTGATAAAGATGATTTAATTTCTAAAGTTAGAGAATGTATTAAAGATATCGGATACGATCAAGACGGTTTCAGTTGGAAGACAGCAAATATAGAAACTCATCTACATGAACAATCAAAAGATATAGCAATGGGTGTTGATTCTAAAGATAATAAAGATGAAGGTGCAGGAGACCAAGGAATTATGTTTGGCTACGCTTGCAACGAAACAGAGGAATTAATGCCAGCCCCAATTCATTACTCACACAAAATTTTAAGATTAATGGCAGAAGATAGAAAAAGTGGAAATTTAAAAGGAATTGAGCCCGATTCTAAAAGCCAAGTTACAATGCTATATGAAAATGAAAAACCAGTTAAGGTTACCTCAGTTGTAATTTCGACGCAACATTCAAAAGATTTAAATCAAGAGAAAGTAAGAGATTTAATAATTCCATATATTAAAAAATCAATCCCTGAAAATTTTTTGACTGATTTAAACTCTAAAGAGATTTATATAAATCCTACTGGACAATTTATTATTGGTGGACCAGATGGAGACACAGGATTAACAGGAAGAAAAATAATTGTTGATACATATGGTGGGGCAGCGCCACATGGTGGTGGTGCATTCTCAGGTAAAGATCCTACAAAAGTTGATAGATCCGCAGCTTATGCTTCAAGATACTTAGCAAAAAATATTGTATCAGCCGGTGTATCTGAAAAGTGTTTAATTCAATTAGCTTATGCTATCGGTGTTTCAAAACCCTTGTCAATTTTTATTAAACTTGCAGATGGAGATGAAGCAAAGGTAGAAAAAGTAAAGAAAATTATAGAAGATAATTTTAACTTATCTCCTAGAGGTATTCGAGAAATGCTAAAGTTAAATAAACCGATATACGAGATAACATCAGCATATGGTCACTTTGGAAGAAAGCCTACGAATATTGGTCAATTTACTTGGGAAAAGACAGATAAAACCGATTTATTTAAACTGTGATCTTGAAAAAACCATAATTTTCTTCTAAAAGTCAAAGAAATAATTGAATTTCTAAATGGGCACTAGCCCATTTTTTTTTAGGAATGACAAAATGTTAAATAGAGGATTAGACAAACAAGAATTACTTAGAATAGTAGAGGCGGTAGCTAACGAAAAATCCATAGATAAAGAACTTGTAATTGGCTCTATGGAGAGTGCAATTCAAAAAGCAGCGCTAACCAAATTCGGAAATGATAACAATATTGAAGTTATTATAGACAGAGAAAGTGGTGATATTAAAATTCAAAAAGTGTTAGATATTGTAGAAAATGTTGAGGACTCAGCACGAGAAATTACATTAGAAGAAGCTCAAAAAATACATCCAAATAACCCAGGCTTAAAAGTAGGTGAGAAAGTTTATGAAGAGTTACCCCAAATCGATTTTGGACGTATCGCTGCTCAAAGCGCAAAGCAGGTTATAAGTAGCAGAGTAAGAGAAGCTGAAAAAAATAGACAATATGAAGATTTTATAGACAAGCAAGGACAAATATTAAGTGGAATAATCAAAAGATTAGAATACGGCAATGTAATTGTAGACTTAGGAAAAGCAGAAGGTGTAATTAAAAAAGATGAGTTAATACCAAGAGAAATTTTAAAAACTGGAGATCGCGTTAAAGCCTATTGTTACGAAGTCAAAAAAGAATTAAAAGGTCACCAAATATTTTTATCAAGAGCTCATCCTCAATTTCTTGCAAAATTATTCTTTCAGGAAGTACCTGAAATATATGAAGGAACAATTGAAATAAAATCTGTCGCGAGAGATCCTGGTAGTAGAGCTAAAATTTGTGTTCATTCACAAGACTCTTCGATTGATCCTGTTGGAGCTTGTGTTGGTATGAGAGGGAGTAGAGTGCAAACAATAGTGAATGAATTACACGGTGAAAAAATTGATATAATAAAGTGGACTGAAGACTTACCAACTTTAATTTCAGAGTCACTTTCTCCTGCAGAAATACAAAGAGTTCTTATTGATCAAGATAATAAAAGAATTGATATAATTCTAACTGAAGAAAATTTAAGTAAGGCAATAGGTCGTAGAGGACAAAATGTTAGGTTAGCATCAAAGTTAACAAACTTTGAAATTGATATACTTACAGATAAGGAAGATTCTGATAGAAGACAAGCAGAGTTTAAGGAAAGAACCGAAACATTAATTAAGAATTTAGAAGTTGATGAAACATTAGGACAACTCCTAATTTCCGAAGGTTTTGTCTCTATTGAAGAAATTGCTCAATCAAAGCCAGAGGACATCTCAAAAATAGAAGCTATAGATGAGGATACTGCAAAAGAATTAATCACAAGATCACAAGAAACACTTGTTAAAGAAAAAGAAGCTGTAGCTCAAAAATTAAAAGAACTTGGTGTGGAAGATAAATTAATTAACTTAAAAGGGATGACTCAAGGAATGCTAGTAATACTCGGCCAAAAAAATATTAAAAAATTAAGCGATTTTGCAGATCTTTCATCAGACGAACTGATAGGCGGATTTGATGAAATTAAAGGAAAAAAAATAAGGATCGATGGTTATTTGGAAGAGTTTTCTCTTTCAAGAAAAGAAGCTGATGATTTAATAATGGCAGCCAGAGAGATAGCGTACAAATAATGTTATGGATAAAGATAAAAAAAAAACACTTACAATTTCATCTAACTTAAAAAAGAAAATTGATACAACTTCTATATCTACTTCTGGTAAAAAATCATTTTCAGTAGAGAAAAAAAAACCTTTTAGATCTAACAAAGCATTCAAATCCTCATCTGCTCCCAATATTAATATAAATCAGGATGTTAAAAAGAAAAATTTTGCAAGAAAATTTATTGAGCAGCAAGCTACAAAAGAGTTTATAAAAAAAGAGAATAAACCAGCTGGCAAAAGCAAATTAAAATTGAAAGGGCCAGTTGATAAAAGAGATTTTAAGCTTACAGTTTCAAGAGCTTTAAATGTTGAAGAAATAGAGATTAAACAAAGAAGTTTGGCGTCTGTAAAACGCGCAAGGCTTAAAGAAAAAAAGAAACCCGAGGGAGATGAAAAGAAAGAATTCAAAAAAGTAATCAAAGAAGTTAAAATTCCCGAACAGATAACTATTCAAGAACTTTCAAATAGAATGGCAGAAAAATCGAGTGATATAATTAAATTTTTATTTAATATGAAAGTTGTAGCTACGATAAATCACAATATTGATAAGGATACCGCAGAATATATTGTTAAAGAATTTGGTCATAATCCGATAATAGAAGAGGCTCCCAGCATAGAGACTAGTAAATCAGAAAAAAAATTCAAAGGCGAAGTTAAGAACAGACCACCAGTCGTTACTATAATGGGCCACGTAGATCATGGAAAGACATCTCTGTTAGATGCTCTTCGTGACACAAATGTTGTCTCTGGCGAGCATGGTGGTATAACTCAACATATTGGAGCATATCAAGTAAAAACTAGTGTTAATAAATTAATTACTTTTATTGATACACCCGGCCACGCTGCTTTTACAGAAATGAGAGCAAGAGGATCAAAAATTACAGATATAGTTGTTTTAGTTGTAGCAGCAGACGATGGAATAAAACCACAAACTGTCGAAGCTATTAAACATGCTAAGGCAGCAAAGGTTCCGATTATTGTTGCAATTAACAAGTGCGATTTACCAGAAAAAAATATTAGTAAAATTAAAAATGATATGATGCAATATGAATTAATTGCTGAAGATTTAAGTGGGGATACATTATTCGTCGAAGTTTCAGCTCTTAAAAAATTAAACTTAGATAAACTTAAGGAAAGTATTTTATTACAGTCTGAGATTTTAGATTTAAAAGCCTCTTTTAGTGATAAAGCTAGAGGAGTAGTAATAGAGTCAAAAATTGATAAAGGTAAAGGTCCAGTTTCAACTATTTTAATAAGCAATGGCAAATTAAGAAGAGGAGATCATTTCATTTGCGGTGATACTTGGGGAAAAATTAGAGCGATGATTAATTACGAAGGAAAAATGATAAGTGAAGCATTGCCTTCTATGCCTGTAGAAATACTTGGAATGAATAGCTCTGCTTATGCTGGAGCTGAGTTTATGGTAACAGAAGATGAAAATGAAGCTAAAAAGCTCGCTGAATTTAGAAAGAATAATTCTGTACAAAATAAATTAATTGCTAAAGATAAAACAACACTATTTGAGAATGCAAAGGACAAAGATGAATTGAATATTATAATTAAATCTGATGTGCAGGGATCTAGTGAAGCACTAAAAATGGCAATAAACAAAATTGAACATAAAGAAGTTGAGGCAAAAATTATTTTGTCTGACATAGGAATGATAAATGAAACAGATGTGTCATTAGCAAAAGCTTCTGATGCAATATTAATTGGCTTTAATGTAAAACCAAATAGAGAAGCCAAGAAATTAGCAGAAGAGCAAAAAATTGAAATAAAATATTTCAATATAATTTACGAAGCAATCGATCATGTTGAAAAATCGTTATCAGGATTATTAGAGCCTGATATAAAAGAAACAGTTCTTGGTAGTGCAGAAATTCAAAAGATATTTAAAGTATCAACTGCAGGAAAAATTGCAGGATCAAAAGTAATAAGCGGTGAAATAAAATCTAAGTCTAAAGCAAGAATTATTAGAGATGGTGTTGTAGTATATAGTGGAGAAATATCATCAATTTTTAGAGAAAAAAATCAAGTAAAAGAAGTTGGCACAGGATTAGAATGTGGAATAAGCATTAAGGATTTTATAGATTTTAAAGAGAAAGATGTCATAGAATCTTATCTAGCAGAGGAAATACAAAGAACAATTTAAAAAAATGATGAGTAATCAATCTACACAAAGACCTTTTACTCAAAGACAACTAAGAGTAGGAGAGTTAGTAAAACAAAATTTGGGCGAACTCTTTATTAGGAATGAAGCAAAAATACCTACTATTAATTCTAAATTAATTACGGTTACAGAAGTGAGGATGACACCTGATTTAAAAACAGCCCGTGTTTACGTTATTCCTTTAGGCGGTATAGATACCAAAGAAACAGTTAGGATCTTGACGGAGTACTCACATCTTGTTAGAAGAGCCTTATC
>CACOYX010000005.1 GCA_902631535.1 uncultured Pelagibacteraceae bacterium | reverse complement strand
AATAATTACTCTAATATTATCATCGCTTCTAATTAACTTATCCACTTTATAATTTTTAAAAATTTCCCCACTAATTTTATCTGTTACTTTTTTTACATAAGCTCTACTTCTATTTGAAACTGTAAACCATTGTGGTCTATTTTTAAATTTAAATAAGCCATGATTAGTAAAAAAATTTAAAAAAAATTTTAATGGCATTTCCTTTGCTTTATTAAATGGCATTGACCAGATAGCTGCAACCATAGGTATTAAGTGATACTCGATAAAGTAATTTGATAAATTTTTTTTATTAAGATAACTGCCTAGAGTTTCCTCTTTAATTTCACTTTCAAGTAATTTTGGAGCAGCTTTATAAAATGAAATTATTTCTCTAATCATATTTAAAAATTTTAAATTAAAAAAATTCAATTTATTAGCAAAAATACCTCCTAGACCAGTACCGCTATATTCCACACTGCTATTCTTAATTGATACTGAAAATGACATATCACTCTTTTCACAAGGAACTTTTAATTCATTAAAAAAATCTACTAAATTAGGATAAGTAATTTTATTAAAAACAATAAAGCCCAGATCTACTGGAACAATCTTATCACCTTCTTTAATATCATAAGTAAAAGAATGTCCTCCGAAATGATCGTCTTTCTCGTATAGATCAACTTTATATTTTTTTGAGAGAAAATATGCGGAGGATAATCCTGAGATACCTGAGCCGATGACAGCAACTTTCATTAAAAAAGATTAAGCAGCTTCATCTTTATATTCATCCATTGAAGGACATGAACATACTAAATTTCTATCTCCAAAAACATTATCTACTCTAGCGACTGGTGCCCAATATTTATTATTTTTTACATACTCGGTTGGAAAAGCTGCTTCCTCTCTTGAGTAAGCATGTTTCCACTCACTAGAAGCTAATTCAAGATAAGTATGAGGAGCATTTTTTAGTGGGTTATCTGTTTTGTCAAATTTTGATGCCTCCACTAAATTTATTTCTTTTTTAATTTTTATAAGTGCATTACAAAATTTATCGATCTCCTCTAAATTTTCACTCTCAGTTGGTTCAATCATAATTGTGCCAGCAACAGGCCATGACATTGTAGGAGCATGATAACCAAAGTCGATCAATCTTTTTGCTAAATCCTCCTCAGAGATTCCTGAACTTGCTTTAATTGGTCGGATATCAATTATGCATTCATGTGCAACATTTCCATTTTTACCAGTATAAAGAACTTTATAATCTTTAGATAATTTTTTTGAAATGTAATTTGCATTTAAAATCGAAACTTGTGAAGCTTTTTTCAATCCTTCTGCGCCCATCATCTTTATATACATCCAAGATATTGGAAGTATACTTGAACTTCCCCAAGGAGCAGCTGATACAGCTCCCATTCCATTCTTAGGGCCAGCTTCTTTAATAATTTCGTGTGTTGGTAAAAAATCAGCTAAATGTTTAGCGCAAGCTATAGGACCCATTCCTGGTCCACCTCCGCCATGAGGTATACAAAATGTTTTGTGTAAATTAATATGGCAAACATCAGGTCCAAATTTCCCTGGTTTCGCAACACCTACAAGTGCGTTTAGATTTGCTCCATCCATATAAACTTGTCCACCATGTTCGTGAATAACTTCACAAATATCCATAATTTTTTCCTCAAATACTCCATGAGTAGAGGGGTAAGTAACCATTAAAGCAGCTAAATCTTTTGAGTGCTTTTCAGCTTTGTTTTTTAGATCAACTATGTCAACGTTTCCATCGTCGTCACAATTGACTACAACCACTTTCATTCCGCACATTTGGGCACTAGCTGGATTAGTTCCATGAGCTGAATCTGGAATTAGACAAACGTTACGATTCTCCTGTTTATTGTTCTTATGGAATTTTCTTATAGTCATTAAGCCTGCATACTCTCCTTGAGCTCCAGAGTTCGGCTGTAAAGAAACTGCGTCATATCCAGTAATTTCTTTCAAATCATTAATTAGATCGTTAAAAAGAATCTTATAACCTTCCATTTGATTTGTAGGAACAAAAGGATGGGGAAGTGAAAACTCTTTCCAAGTAATCGGAATTAATTCTGCTGTTGCATTGAGTTTCATTGTGCAAGATCCTAAAGCAATCATTGACCTATTTAGTGCAATATCACAATCTTCGAGTTTCTTTAAATATCTTAACATCTCAGTTTCGGAATGGTATTTGTTAAAAACTGGATGAGTTAAATATTTTGATGTTCTTAGAAGATTTTTAGGAAGATTATCCAGTTCAACCTTTACGTCTTGTTTAATTATTTTAGAAATTCCAAATAAATCTAACAATAAATTAACATCATCAAGTTTTTTTGCTTCATCAAACGCTACTGATAAATGCTCTTTGTCAACTTTTCTTAAGTTTATATTCTCTTTTAATGCAGCTTCATAAATAGTGTTTGTTTTTCCATTGGTCTTAATTGTAACGGTATCGAAGAAATGTTCTGACAAAATCTTGTAACCACCTTCCTTAATATTATCCGCAAAAATTTTAGCTAATTTAGAAGTTCTATTTGCTATTTTGAGTATTCCATTAGGTCCATGATAAATTGCAAAGGCAGCAGAAATGATAGCTAATAACGCTTGAGCGGTACAGATATTACTTGTTGCCTTGTCTCTTCTAATGTGTTGCTCCCTAGTTTGCAAAGAAAGTCTGTAAGCTTTTTTTCCGTGTCTATCTTTTGATACACCTATAATTCTTCCAGGCATTGATCTTTTAAACTCTTCCTTAGTTGCAAAGAATGCTGCGTGTGGACCACCGTATCCCATCGGTATACCAAACCTTTGAGCGCTGCCAACAGCAATATCAGCCCCAAGTTCTGCTGGGGTTTTTAGTCTGGCTAAAGCCAATAAGTCGCAAACCAAGATAGCTTTTCCATTTTTTTTGTGTATTTGACTAATACTTTCACTAGGATCGTTTATCTCACCTAAAGTTCCTGGGTAAGATAAAACTCCACAAATTATATCTTCATTAATTTTTGTAAGTTCTTTTTTTTCGTCACCAATGATCAATTCTAAACCAAAAGGATTTGTTCTTGTCTTTATAAGATCAATTGTCTGAGGATTGCAATTGCTTGAAATAAATATTTTTTTTGAATTAGTCTTGTCCAATCTCTGACTTAAACCAACTGCTTCAGCTGTTGCTGTTGCTTCATCCAATAAAGAAGCATTAGCTATATCCATGCCTGTTAAATCAATTATTGTTTGTTGAAAATTCAATAACATTTCAAGACGACCCTGAGCCACTTCAGGCTGATAAGGTGTGTAAGATGTATACCAACCTGGGTTTTCTAAAATATTTCTTAGAATTACATTAGGTGTAATAGAATTATAGTATCCCATTCCAATAAAATTTTTAAAAATTTTATTTTTTTTAGATATAGATTTTAATTTTTTCAAAGCATCATTTTCCGACATTGGCTGGTCAATTTTAAGATCGTCTTTTAATAATATCTTTTCTGGCACAGTATTTTCCATCAGATCTTCAAGCGACTTGTATCCGATGTATTGCAGCATTTTAGATTGATCTTCTTCTGAAGGACCAATATGTCTTTTAATAAATTCTTTTGAATTATCGTCAATCATTAGCTAGGATTTTCCGCACAAAATTTATCGTAATCTGCTTTGTTCATTAATGTGTCAAACTCAGATTTATCTTTAACTTTTATTTTAAAAAACCAACTTACTCCCTCTGGATCAGAGTTTACATTTCCTGGGTCGTCTACAATTGATTTATTTCCCTCTAAAATCTCTCCTGAGACTGGAGAATAAACATCACTTGCTGCTTTTGTTGACTCAACGACAGCGGCTTGACCATCCTTCTCAACTGATTTACCTGGTTCAGGAACTTCAACAAAAACAATGTCTCCTAACATTTCAGTAGCATGTTTAGTAATACCAACGGTTGCGGTATCGCCATCAAGTGAAACCCACTCATGTTTTTTTGAAAATTTTTTCTCACTCATCTTTAGCTCCTTTATTATTTAACATAACTCTTCTTGAAAAAAGGAAGTTCAGAAACTTTACCCCCATGTTTCTTTCCTCTTATTTCCAAATGAACTTTTGTTCCAATTTCTGCATGTTTTGTATAAATATATCCCATTGCAACTGGTGCGTTTACACTTGGGCCAAAAGTTCCACTAGTTATTAAACCAATCTCTTCTCCGCTTTCAGAAAAAATTTTGGTATTTTCTCTAGCAATAATTCTTCCTTCAGGCAAAATACCAACTCTTTTTTTTTCACTACCATTTTCAATTAATTTTTTGATTTTTTCCCAACCATTAAAGCCACCTTCTTCGCGTCTTCTCTTAGCAATCGCCCATTTTAAATTAGCTTCAATAGGATTAATCTTTTCATTTAAATCATGACCATATAAACATAGTCCAGCCTCAAGTCTCAATGTATCTCTGGCTCCTAATCCTACAGCATTAACTTTGTTTTCTTTTAAGAATGAAATAAGTTTTTCAACTTTAATGTTTGGAATAGATATTTCAAAACCATCTTCACCAGTATATCCAGATCTAGTTATATATAAGTCTTCATTATCAAACTTAAAATTATCACCTGTCATAAACTTCAAATTCGAAACACCAGGTACAAGTTTTTCTAAAATCTCAACTGCTTTTGGTCCTTGTAATGCTATCAAGGATAAATCGTTATTTAAAAAATATTTGTGATCTTTTTTTAAAAATTTTTCAATTTGTTTTACATCATTATCTTTACATGCTGCATTTAATATTATGCAGAATCCTTTAGAGGTTTTTGTAATAATTAAATCATCTATAATTCCTCCTTCGTTATTTAGTAAGAAAGAATATTTAGAATGATTTAGTTTTAAAGATCTAAGATCTGCTGGAATAATTTTTTCTAAAGCATCAGTTAATGTCTTGTCTCCCTCTAAAAAAAACTGTCCCATATGAGAAACATCAAAAAAACCTGCGTATGATCTTGTTGAAATATGTTCTTTTACAATTCCATCTTTGTATTGAATTGGCATTTCATAACCTGCAAAGGAAACAAATTTAGCACCAAGATTCTTATGGTAATTATATAAAGCTGTTTTTTGTTCTTCCATAATAACTCTTTTCTAACCCCATCTGTCTATGTACCTGAGAGATTTAATCCTTCGGTGAGGCCAAAGCCTGCTTTCCAGAGTTATTACGGCAACGGTCCTTTTGCCTGAGAGTTTCCGGGGTGGTTGCTCCTTCGGCGCCAAAAATTGGTCTCTCCCGTTACACGTTGACTTTCATCGAAAAAACCCAAAATGTCAAATATAATTATTGAGATGTGACTTTATTTTTATCTAAGCTTTTTAGGATAATTGCAGTGATTATTACACATCCTCCAATAAGCACACTTAAAGGTGGTATCTCGTTTAGGAATATCCATACCCATACAGGTGCAAATAAAGTCTCAGTTAACATTAATAGACCGATCGTAGTTGAAGGAGTTGTTCTCGATCCAATAGTGATGCAGATAAATCCAAAAGCAAGTTGAGGAACTCCAAGAAAAAAACCCATTAAAATATCATGACTAGTAAATACAAATGACTCTGAAAGAATTAATCCATAAATAATACTAAAAATTCCTGAGTAAAAAATTGCAGGTACCATATCTAAATTTTTATTTTTTCTAATAATCATTACTAATATTGAAAAATTTATCGGGATCGCTAATGCAACAATATTTCCTAAAAAGGAGCCAGTTGAAAGAGAATCTCCAACCATTATAGTGATCCCTCCCATTGCTAATAAAATTGAGAAGAAACTTATTAATGAAATTTTTTCTTTTAAATAAATATAACCAAAAATTGCTAAAAACATTGTTTGAGTACTTATAATGAATACAACATTAGCAACTGTAGTGATACTCATCGAAACTACGAATGCGATAAAACTCAAAGACATTACTAACCCTCCAAGTACAGCAGGGAAACCAGCATCTTTTATAATTTTAATTGTATTTTTTTTGTAAGTTACAATTAAGAAGAACATTAATGCAATCATAAAGAAAACAGATCGCAATAATAAAATTTGCCAAACTGTTGCTTCTTCAAATGATCTGATAATAAAACCACCCCAACTTAGACAAAATCCTCCAAATAAAAGAAGGATGTATCCTGGGATTTTATATAGAAATAGCATTAAAACTTTCTTAAAATCTTATTAAAATAAAACCTTAATGTTAAAGATCTTAATATCATAAAACACATAAGGGAAAACCATAATCCATGATTGCCAAAATATTTAGATAAATAAATTGATATAACAATAAAACTTATTACTGAAAATATCATAGCGTTTCTCATGTCTTTTGTTTGTGAAGCACCTATGAATATACCATCAAGTTGATAACAAAACGCTGCAATAGGTGGAATTATAATTACCCATAAAAAATGTTTATAAGAAATAAATCTTAATAATTCTATATCTGTAATTATATTAATTATTTGCTTGAAAAAAATTATATAAATAATTGATACTATTAATGCAGTAATAAAACTAATTTGAATAGAATTTTTCACAACAGATAAAAAGGAATTTTTAATTTTTCTACCAATAGTAAAACCCACTATACCTTCAGTAGAAAAAGCATAAGCATCTAAAAAAAAAGCAGCTAATATTATAAACTGCATTAATATCGTATTAACGGCTAAATAATCTTCTCCAAATTGTGAACCTAAATATGTGACCCATAAAAATGCAAAAGTGACAAACAAAGTTCTAATAAAGATATCTAAATTAATATTAAATAATTTTAATAACTTTGACTTAATAACGATTCTTTCAAATCTAGGTATTAATTTTAATTTTGTGATTATAAATCGGTAGGTAAATAATGTAAAAATGATTACTGTTATAAAACTTGCAAATAAAGTACCAAGAGCAACACCAAGTACATTTAAGTTATAAGATAAAACTAAAATGGAACTAAAAACTATATTTAAGATAGATAGTGTTACAATCATTAAGCTAGATATCTTAGTTTTTTGTATTCCAAGATAAAATCCAACTAAAATATAGATAGATAATTCAGCAGGAACTGAAAAAACTCTAACATTTAAATAAGAATTAATTAACTTTTGTGTTTCTAGAGATGTATTAAAAAAATGTTGAATAGATATATTTATTAAAGGTTTTAAAATTATAATAATTAAGGCTACCAACATAGCAATTACAAAATTTCTTAATAAAGTTCTTACTATTTCTCTATAATCACCTCTTCCGTAAGCTTGGGAAACAATTCCAACTGTACCCATTCTTAGAAAGCCAAAGCTCCAAATTACCATTGTCATTACTGATGTAGCGATGCTCGTTGCAGCTAGATATTTTGTTTCTCCAAGATTACCCATCAAGCCAGTATCGACAATTCCAACTAGAGGTATTGCCAAGTTTGAAAAAAACACTGGAATGGACAACAATATGATTTGTTTTTTTGAAAATTTTTGTGAATATTTTGCTAATTTCATTTTTCTGCTTTAAAATATATTATTAAGCTTATATACACCTCATAGGACAATGTTAGAGCAAATATTTATTACTTTCCAAATACTTATAATTGATGTTGTCATGGCTGCAGATAATGCCATCATTATAGGTATTATTGCAGCAAACTTTGCACCTGATAATAGAAAAAAAATTATCGCATTAGGTGTAGCAGGAGCTTTCATTTTTAGAATTTTTTTTGCTACCGGAGCAAATTACATATTTGACTTCGCGTGGGTCAAAATTTTAGGCGGGATACTTTTAATTTGGGTTATCAATAACTTAAGGCAGGATTTCTTCGGGCTTAATAAAGTAAGATCTCCACAATTAAAATCGAAAGAACCAAAAAGTTTTTCTACTGGTGTCTATCAAGTTTTAATAGCTGACCTAACTTTAAGTTTTGATAACGTGTTAGCTGTTGTAGCGGCCTCAAAAGGGAATTTTCATATAATGGTAATTGGTCTTTTATTATCAGTATTTTTAATCGCTACTCTTGCTAGTTACTTTGCAGATTTTATCAGAAAACATAAATGGCTTGGCTATCTTGGACTGGCTGTAATTTTAATAATAGCTCTACAATTAATTATTGGTGGACTTGTAAACTATGAAGTTCTCTCAATTAACGAGAAATTTAAATTCTTATTCTCAATATGATAGATTTTTGTGTTCTAGGGTCAGGGGTTGCTGGCTCTACAATTGCAAACCTTTTATCTAAAAAATACTCAGTTCATGTCTTCGATAAAGCAAGAGGTCCAGGAGGAAGATCGTCAAACAAAAGATTTAAAAATAATTTAAGCTTTGATCATGGAGTTCAATATATATCTCCAAAATCAAAGCAGTTTTTAAAGTATATCCAGAGGCTTTGTAAAAATAAAATATTAAAAAGCTGGGATGATAATCATTTAGATTTTACATTTGAAAAAAAATCTTTTTCAACAAAATATATAGGTATAAAAGCTAATAATGATTTGGTAAAATATAATTTAAAAAATATTAAACAGTCCTTCGCTTCACCAATAAAAAAAATTGATTTCAAAAAATATTTTTGGGAGATTACATTGACAAATAAATCAAAATATCAATTTAAATCATTAATAATAACTTGCCCTTTTCCTCAATTAAAAAAATTAGCAAAAAATTATTTAGATAAAAATATCTTAAAACTCAAAGTTCAAATGCAACCTAATATTACAGTGATGGTTGCTCTTAAAAATCAGAAAAATCTTCCAATTAGTTCAATCAAATTTGATGATGATATTTTGGCTTGGGTTGCAAATGAAAATAGTAAAAAAAGATTTAAATCAAATATCAATTTATGGACACTTCAAGCAACGCTCAAATGGTCAAAAAAAACTATTAACAAGTATAAAACTGATAAATCAATTATGAATCAATTAATTACGCGTTTTACAAAATTAACTGGATTTGAAAAAAATAAAATAATTTTTAAAAAAATTCATGGTTGGAAATATTCATATAATTATGAGAAAACGCCTTACTTAAGTGTTTGGAATAAAAAAATTAATTTAGGTGTTTGTGGAGATTGGTTTAACGGACCAAAAGTTGAAAATGCATGGCTGAGTGCTAGTGATTTAGCTAGAAAAATAAAATAGTTAGAAAATACCTTTACTGCTTTTAGACTTATCTTTTATTGAACTTTTGACCTCTACGTTTAAACCTATTAAGTCTTTAGCTTTTAATTTAGGAAGGTTTTGCACGCATTTTAAAAATCTATCTGACTCTTTCTTGGAAATAATTCCATCAGTTAAAGTTTTGAATTTATTAATATATTCTTTTCTTGTGAAAGGTCTTTTGCCTGCTGGATGAGCGTCAGCAACATTTATTTCTTCTGAAATTATCGATTTATCTTTCATTGTTATAATTACTTTTCCACCAAAACATTTATTTTCAGGATTAGGATCATGATATTTTTCTGTCCATCTTACATCCTCTCTAGTTGAAATTTTTTGCCAAAGTTCAACTGTGCTTTTTCTTTGCGCCCTTTGAGGAGTGTAGGATTTCACATGGTGCCACGCTCCATCTTCAAGAGCTACTGCAAAAATATACATGATAGAGTGATCTAAAGTTTCCCTGCTCGCTTTTGGATCCATTTTTTGAGGATCGTTTGCTCCGGTACCAATTACGTAGTGAGTATGATGACTTGTTTCAATTACAATACTAACAATATCGCTAACATTAGATATTTTTTTATGTAAGCTTCTAGCTAGATCAATTAAGGCTTGAGATTGATATTCCGCTGAATGTTCTTTTGTGTAAGTTTCAAGAATTGCTCTTTTAGGCTCATTAACATTTGGTAATGGAACTGTATATTCTTTATCTGGTCCTGATAAAACATAAGCAATAACACTATCTTCTCCCTCATAAATTGGTGATGGCGCACCCTCACCCCTCATACATCTGTCTACTGCCTCCACTGCAAGCTTACCGGCATGAGCTGGTGCAAAAGCTTTCCAGCTTGAGATTTCTCCTTTTCTAGATTGTCTTGTTGAAACAGTGATATGTAACGCTTGTTGAACAGACTGATAAATCAGATCTGTTTTTAAATTTAATAAACTCCCCAAACCTGCAGCGACGCTTGGTCCTAAATGAGCTATATGATCAATTTTATGTTCATGAAGGCAAATGCCCTTTACTAAATTAACTTGTACTTCGTAACCTGTAAGTATTCCTTTAATTAAATCTTTACCATTACATCCTTTTTGTTGTGCAACTGCTATAATTGCAGGAATATTGTCACCTGGGTGACTATAATCTGCTGCTAAAAAAGTATCGTGATAGTCTAATTCTCTCACAGCAGTTCCATTAGCCCATGCAGCCCATTCGCAATCAACTTTAATTTTTGGATTTAAACCAAAGACAGTTGCTCCAGATTTTCTAGAGTGAGATAAAGCCATAGCTCTAGCTGATACAACAGGTCTTCTATTAAACGAAGCAATCGCAACTGAAGCGTTATCAATAATTCTATTGATAACCATATCGACTGCATCTTTGTCTATTTTTGCTTTATCCGATGCGATCTCTGCAATTTTCCAAGCTAATTGGTCTTCTTTATTAAGATTTGATTTTGATGGATGAACTTTTACTTTTATATCTCTCATTTAGTTGGCAAGCATATTTCTTAAAACATACTGTAAAATTCCTCCATTTTTGTAGTACTCAACTTCATTAGCGGTGTCAATTCTACAAAGCATTTGAATTTTTTTACAAGTTCCATCTTGATATTTAATTTCACAAGTTACCTCTTGTCTTGGTTTAACACCTTTATCAATATCAACAACTGAAACTAACTCTGCTCCTGTAATGTTTAATTTTTTACGGTCGAAACCTTTTTTAAATTGAAGAGGTAAAACTCCCATGCCAATTAAATTTGATCTATGAATTCTCTCAAAACTCTCTGCTAATACTGCTTTAATTCCTAAAAGTTTTGTGCCTTTAGCTGCCCAATCTCTAGACGAACCTGTTCCGTATTCTTTACCGGCTATCACAACTAAATCATTTTTTCTTTTTTTGTATTCCATTGCAGCCTCATAAACGCTCATAACTTGTCCATCTGGCTGCAACGTTGTAAATCCACCTTCAGTACCAGGAGCCATTTCATTTCTAATTTTAATATTTCCAAAAGTTCCTCTCATCATTACTTCATGATTTCCTCTTCTTGCGCCATAAGAGTTAAAATCTTTTTGTTGTATTTGATGCTTCATAAAATAATCGCCGGTAGGACTTTCTTTTTTTATACTTCCTGCTGGTGAAATATGGTCCGTAGTTACTGTGTCAGCTAATAATAAAAGAATTCTCGCGTCATTTATTGGTTTAAAACCCTCTGGTTGATCAGGCAAATCATCAAAAAATGGTGGTCTTTTAACGTATGTAGAATTAGCTTCCCAGTTATAAATATCACTATCTGTTGTATTGATAGCTTGCCATTCTTTAGGTCCCTCTGAAACATTTGAATATCTTTGCTTAAACATATCTGCATTTAAAGAACTTAACATTAAATCTTCAATCTCTTTATTGCTTGGCCAAATGTCTTTTAAGAAAATATCTTTGCCATTTTTATCTTTACCAAGTGCAGATTTGTACATGTCAAAATTCATGTTACCTGCCAAAGCATAAGCAACAACAAGGGGCGGTGAAGCTAAGTAATTAGCTTTTACATCTGGATTAATTCTTCCTTCAAAGTTCCTATTTCCCGATAAAACTGAAACGGCATAAAGATCATTTTTATTTATTGCATCTGATATATTTTGATTTAAAGGTCCAGAGTTACCAATACAAGTAGTACAGCCATAACCCACTAGATTAAAACCAAGTTCATCTAAATATTTACTTAGACCTGCTTTTTCTAAATAGTCAGTTACAACTTGTGATCCTGGTGCTAGCGAAGTTTTTACCCAAGGTTTAACTTTTAATCCTTTTTCATGGGCTTTTTTTGCTAAAAGACCTGCACCAATCATTACGCTTGGGTTTGAGGTATTTGTGCAAGATGTTATCGCAGCAATTACAATATCACCATCTTTTATATTAAATTCAGTGCCTTCAACTTTAGCTTCAATGGGCTCATCTCTTTTTGCGTTTGTTTTATAAACTTTTGCAAAAGCAGTCGAAGCCTCTGTAAGTAAAACTTTATCCTGCGGTCGTTTAGGTCCAGAAATGCTTGTAACTACACTGCCAACATCTAATGAAAGAGTATCTGTAAACACAACATCATTGCTTGCCCAAAGACCTTGCTCTTTAGAGTATTTCTCGACTAGTGCTATTGTTTCCTGATCTCTTCCAGATAATTTCAAATATTTAAGAGTTTCATCATCAACTGGGAAGAAACCACATGTGGCTCCATACTCGGGAGCCATGTTTGCAATTGTTGCTCTGTCGGCTAAAGTTAAATTTTTTAAACCTTCTCCATAAAACTCAACAAATTTTCCAACTACACCCTTTTTTCTTAGCATTTCAACAATGATTAAAACTAAGTCTGTTGCAGTTGTTCCTTCCTTCAGTTTTCCTTTAAGTTCTACGCCAATAACTTCCGGAATTAACATTGAAATAGGCTGACCTAACATTGCAGCTTCAGCCTCTATTCCTCCAACACCCCAACCTAAGACTGACAAACCATTTACCATTGTTGTATGACTATCGGTTCCAACTAAAGTATCTGGATAAGCGTATAAATTATTCTCACTTTTAGATGACCAGACAACTTTGGATAAATATTCTAAATTTACTTGGTGACAAATTCCTGTCCCAGGAGGTACAACTCTAAAATTATCAAAAGCTTTCTGCCCCCATTTTAAAAATGAGTATCGCTCGCCGTTTCTTGAAAATTCTCTTTCAACATTTTGGTTAAAAGATTTTCCTGACGCATAATCATCGACCATTACTGAATGGTCTATAACTAAATCAACAGTTGATAGTGGATTAATTTTTTCTGGATCTTTATTTTTATCTTTTACAGCGTCTCTCATTGCTGCTAAATCGGCAATAGCAGGAATTCCTGTATAATCTTGCAATAAAGTACGTGCGGGCCTATATGCAATTTCTGTATTTGATTTTTTATTTTTAAGCCAATCTTTTAAAGCTAATATTTGTTTTTTATCTACTGTTACGTTGTCCTCATATCTCAGAAGGTTTTCTAATAAAACTTTAAGTGACTTTGGTAATTTAGATATGCCCTCCAAACCATTTTTTTCTGCAGTTTTTAAATTGAAATATTTATAATCTTTTCCTGATGAATTAAGAGTATCTAGTGATTTAAAGGAATCTTTACTATTAAATTTCATGCGCTATACATAGAACAAAATTACGCAAACGATAAGTAAAAAAGACATTGTATAATTAAAATTCTTTATAAATTTATCACTTGTGGCGAATTTTCTCATGTATTTTCCCATCAAACACCAACCCGTCTGACTTCCTACAGCCATTAAAAACCATAATATAGTTAAAACAATTGAATCTCTTAAATAATTGTTTTCCGTATCAACAAATAAAGATATTGAAGTAAGGCCAACAATTATACTTTTTGGATTTACGAATTGAAAAAAGAAAGTATTTACAAAAGTTACTGGTTTTGGATCAAGTTTCTTATCTTTACTTTGGCCTCCAAAAGATAACTTGTATGCCATATATAAAAGGTAAATTGTTCCTAAAACTTTAATAATGGTTTGAATAAAATGATATTTTTGAAAAATTGAAACTGATCCTAGTTGTAATAATATAATTAAAAGTGTCCATCCGATGATAACACCTAACATTGTTGGAATAGCTTTTTTGACTCCAAAATTAAAAGCTGTGTAAGACGTCATGATATTATTTGGCCCAGGAGAAAAAGCTGTTGCAATCCCAAATAGGATCATTGGAAATAGTTGAGATGTCATTTAATGAGGTGCTCTAAATCTATTGTGACAAGCTGAACAATTACTCCACATTAGTTCTTTTTGAATCGCTCTAAGGTCATCAGCAGTATCTATTGCTTTTGCAAGTTTTAGCATATCATCTGATGCTTTTTGCATTAAAGCATTAAATTCATCTTTATTTTCCCAAATAGTTGGAAGAGCTTCTGTCTTAAAGCCTTCTTTAGTATTTTCAGGAAAATAATCTAAAAGTTTTTTATAATTATCTGAAATTTTTTTCATCACAGGTTTAGCTTCCTCTTTTTTACCTGACTTAAGTAACATAGAAATTTTTTTACCGTTTTGATAATTTTCACTGAACATTGCTTTTCGAGATTTAATAATTTCCTCTACTGTTGGATTTGCTGACGCAGATAAGCCTAATGACACAGTTAGAGTAAACATTAGTATAATAGTTTTTATTTTTTTCATTTTTTTTGTTATTAACTTATATGCAAATTTTTAACAACTTAAATGGTTACGGTCTACTAGCAAAATTGTTTCATTGGATAACTTTTTTTGGTTTGATATTACAAGTTCCTTTTGGATTTTACCTTGTAAGTCTAGAATTTTCAGATCGTAGAATTGACTTGGAAAATATTCATATTCTTATTGGGATTAGCATTTTTTATTTTGTGTTATTAAGATTAATTTGGAAATTTTTTAATCCGAGTCCAAAAGATTGGAAGACTCATTTTAAAGGCCAGACATTCATTGCTAAAACAAACCATTTTTTACTCTACTTAAGTATTTTTGCTATTACAGTTTCGGGAATTTTAAAAAAACTTTATATGGGAGAAAAACTTAATTTTATATTTTTTAATTACGGGTTTAAAAAAGATAATTTTTTATTAGCTGATGCTTTTTATGAAGTGCATATTTATGCAAATTATATTCTTATTGTCTTGGTTGTGCTACACATTCTAGCAGTAATTGTTCATCATTTCATTTTTAAGGAAAAAATTTTAAAAAAAATTACATAAAACAATAAATTGATTTGACTAATCTTCATAAATTTATTTAAATCATTCTATGCCTGGTAAACTTGTTAGCAGGATGTCAAAAAGAGAATGTTTCACATTAAGTGAAAAGGATACCATTAAATCTGCTAGTCAAAAATTTCATGAAAAAAAAATTGGATGTATGCCTGTAGTTGATGAAAGTAAGAGAGTAACAGGTATATTATCAGAAAGAGATCTATCAAGATTTATATACGCAGAAAAATTTAACTTAACTCTTCCTGTTTCAGAGCTTATGTCAAAATCTTTAGTTACGTGCGATCTAAACACATCTGTTACTGAATTAATGGATGAGATGACGGAGAAAAAAATAAGACATATTTTAATTATGGAAGATAAAAAACTTCTAGGTATAGTTTCTATCGGTGATGTAGTAAAACATTTGATTAATAAAATTGAGGAAGAAAATAAAAATTTAAAAGATTATATCAATAGTTATTAGTTAATGACATGCCTCATTAAACTTTTTTAGTCTCCAATAATTATATGGCCAAGGAGTAACAAATCCTACGGCAAGCATTATCGGAACAACCCACCAAGTTAAAATAGCTCCACCAGTCAAAAAATAATCAGTAGCATTCATTGCAATTTCCATACTTACCATTGAGATTAAACTCATACCTACCGCAGTTTTTAAAGCTAATTTTAAACTAAAATTTTGTCTTAATAAAATTATAGTTTCTAAAATGATGCTTGTAATTATTCCATTAATAATAGCTAAAATCATAATAGCTAGAACTGGAAAAGGAATTTTAGTTAATTGAAAAAATAAAATAGTACCAAAATCACCTATTGAACATCCAAGTAAACACCAAAATGTATTTTTTGCACTTCTAGACCAAGTGTGTTTACAGCTCCAATGAAAAGTTTCTGAACTCATTATGCAATATCTAAACCATTATCAGTTTTCTGAGATGGGTGCACCAGGACAACTTTTCCGTCTTTTTCAATAGCCCCAAGCACTAATACTTCAGATACAACACCAGCTATATTCTTTGTAGGAAAGTTACAAACTCCAATTACTTGTTTGCCCACTAAACTTTCGGCATTGTAATAATGAGTTATTTGAGCTGAAGATTGTTTAATTCCAATTTCTTTTCCAAAATCAACTTTAACTACTAAAGATGGTTTCCTAGCTTTTTCATTTTTTTTAACCTCTAAAATGGTGCCAACTTTAATTTGAACTTTCTTAAAATCATCATAAGTTATTTCCATAATTTCCTTTCATAAATAAAAAAGGGGGCCTAAGCCCCCTTTTAAATTAGTTAAGCAATTGGTTTACAGTTCTTTGTATTTACCTTTGCTCCACTCATAAAATACATAACCTGGTAAGCTCACGTCACCTTTTTTATCAAAGCTTAGTGAACCGATTACAGTATCAAACTTACCTTTTCTCATAACTTTAAGCACTTTTGCAGGATCGTTTGTTCCAGCTTGCTTAGCAGCTTGTTCAAATACTTGTAACGCAGCGTATGAATAAAGAACATAACCTTCTGGCTCAATACCAGCAGCTTTAAATTCTTTGACAACACTTGAAGCAGCAGGGTTATTTCTTGGATCTGGAGAGAAAGTCATTAATGTACCTTCACCTGCATTACCTGTAATATCCCAATATTCAGCTGTAACTAATGCGTCACCACTGATTAATTTAGTTTTCATACCTTGGTCTCTCATTTGTCTTACGATCAAACCACCTTCAGTGTGGTAACCACCAAGATATACTGCATCAATGTTATTTGATTTTAGTTTTGAAACTAAAGCAGAATAATCTTTTTCACCTGCTGTATAAGCTTCGTACATTGCGTCTTTAAGGCCAGCTTTCTTCATATTTTTTCTTGTCGCGTCTGCTAAACCTTTTCCGTAAGCAGTTTTATCATGAAGGATAGCTACTTTTTTACCTTTATAGTTTTTGGCTAAGAATTTACCAGCAACTTCACCTTGCTGATCGTCTCGACCACATACTCTAAAAGTATATTTTCCACCTTTATCCGTTAACGCTGGATTTGTTGAAGCTGGTGAAACTTGAATAATTCCCTCTTCATTGTAAACCGCAGAAGCTGGAATTGAAGAACCAGAGCAGAAGTGACCCGCAACATAAGCTACACCTTGACCAGCAAATTTGTTGGCCACAGCAACAGCTTGTTTAGGATCGCAAGCATCATCTCCGATTTCTAATTTAACTTTCTCACCATTAATTCCACCTTTTTTATTTACGTGCTTTAACCACATTTCAGCACCAGCTTTTAACTGAGCGCCAAATGAAGCATACTGACCAGACATAGGTCCAGCAGAAGCAACAACAACGTCAGCTTTTGCTGATACTGTTGCAAGCATTAATGTCCCGGCAATTAATGAAAGAAGTTTATTGAACGTTCTTAACATATTATTTCCCTTTGTTATTAATTAATTAATTATTGATATTGAACACTTTAAATACAATCTTGTAAATATGAAAAAACTTAATTTTTTGCCCCACCCTCAAGATAAGCAGCTTGTATATCTTTATTTTTCAGCAACTCTTGACCAGAACCCTTAATGGTCACTTTGCCATTAACCAAAACATAAGCTCTATCAGCAAGCTCTAGAGCTTTTTTAGCATTTTGCTCAACTAAAAAAATAGTAACATTTTTTTCTTGATTAATATTTTTTATTGAAACAAAAATTTGATTTACTAGTTTGGGTGCTATTCCTAGTGAAGGCTCATCTAATAAAAGTACTTTAGGTTTACTCATTAAAGCTCTTCCGATGGCTAGCATTTGTTGTTCTCCTCCAGAAAGTGTTCCACCTCTTTGAGTTTTTCTATCGCTTAATACAGGAAATAAATCATAAACTTCTTTAATATCGTTTTCAAAATACTTCCCTTTTTCATTGGCATGAGCTCCTAATCTCAAATTTTCTTCTACAGTTAATCTTGAAAATATTCTTCTTCCTTCTGGTACTTGGCAAATACCCATATCAACAATTTTGTGTGGCTGTTTGTTTTCAATATTCTCACCGTTGAAAATGATATTTCCTCTTTTAGCTTTATTCACGCCACTAATAGTCATAAGCAAAGTTGATTTACCTGCTCCGTTAGAGCCAATTAAAGAAACAATTTCTCCATCATTCACATCAAGATCAACTCCTCTCAAAGCTTGGATCTTGCCATAAAAAGTTTGAATATTAGAAATTTTAAGCATTATTCATCTACTCCAAGGTAGGCTTCGATTACCTCTTTACTATTTTTAGTTTGATCAGCTGTTCCTTCAAATATCTTTTTGCCGTAATTCAAAACAACAACATGATCAGAGATCCCCATAACTACACTCATATCATGTTCAATTAATAAAATTCCCGTTTGTTTTTCTGTTTTGATAAATCTTAATAATTTATTTAATTCTGCTGACTCTTTTGGATTTAGTCCGGCAGCTGGTTCATCCAAACATAATAATCTTGGCTCGATACACATGGCACGAACAATTTCTAATTTTCTTTGATCTCCATAAGGTAGATCGCCAGCATTATCATCTGCTCGATGCGTCAAACCAATAATATCTAACCAATATTTTGCTTTATCAACGGCTAACTGTTCTTTATCTCTGTAAGATTTAAGATTGAGCAAGCCAAACAAAGAATAACCTGATGCCACCATCAATTCATTGTGTTGAGCTACCAATAGATTCTCTAACACTGACATTGCTGGAAACAATCTAATATTTTGAAAAGTTCTAGCTACCTTTGCTGCATAAGCTATTTTAAAGTCTGTATATTTTCTTAGTGAAATTTTGCTATCCTCTTTATGTAAGAACATTTGACCATTAGTAGGTTTATAAAATCCTGTTAAGCAATTAAATACCGTGGTCTTTCCTGCTCCGTTAGGTCCAATGATAGAAGTGATTTGATTGTTTTTTGCATCAAAACTTAAATCATCAATTGCGGTCAAACCACCGAACTTCATTGTTAAATTTTCCACTGATAATAAATTTCTCATTTCTTATCTCCGTGCATAAGAATGGTTGGTTTTCTATTTGCTAAAATTCCTTTTGGTTTAAACACCATAATTAAAACCATTGCTCCACCAAAAGCGATCATCCTATATTGCTCCAAATCCCTAAACATTTCTGTAATTCCGATTAAAAAAATTGATGCAAGAACTACTCCAGTTTGTGAGCCCATTCCTCCTAATACAACAATTGCAACAATTATTGCGGATTCAATAAAAGTAAAACTTTCTGGACTAATAAATGCCTGTCGTGTTGCAAAAAATGAGCCAGCGAAACCACCAAACATAGCTCCGATTGCAAAAGCAGTTAATTTTGTATTTGTAGGATTTACGCCTAGGGATTTGCAGGCAATTTCATCTTCTCTTAAAGCTTCCCATGCTCTACCTACAGGAAGTTTTCTGATTTTCAGCGTAAAGTAATTTGTTATTAAGGCTAATACTAAAATTAAATAGTATAGAAATATTATTCGATGCATTGTTGAATATTCAAGGTTAAAAAACAAATGAAAACTTGTTTCCCCCTCATCTGGAGATCTTTTAAAAGGTAATCCAAAAAAAGATGGGCGTGGTATTCCGGTAATACCATCAGGTCCATTTGTTACCTCATACCAATTGATCAAAATAATTCTTATAATTTCTCCAAATCCTAAAGTAACAATCGCAAGATAATCTCCTCTTAATCTTAGAACAGGAAAGCCAAGTAAAATTCCAAAAAAAGCTGCAAACACTCCTGCTAAAGGTAAACAAATCCAAAAAGACCAACCGAATGTTGTTGCAATGAGTGCGTAAGAATAAGCGCCAACTGCATAAAAAGCTACATAACCTAAGTCAAGAAGACCTGCCAAACCAACTACGATATTTAATCCCCAACCAAGCATGATGTAAGTTAAAATCATAATCGCTACATCCATAAAGTATCTGTCGGTAAAAGGTAAAAAAGGAAACACAACAGCAAATAAAATTGCGGTAATTGCAAAATGTTTTGCTTTATCTTCCGTTATCACTGAAAACTTAGATGTGATCTTCGAAAAAAAAGTAATTTCAGTTTTTCTAGCGGAATTTAAATTAATTAAAAATCGTCCTAAAATACAAAGACCAACTAATAAAAAAACTACTTCCCATTGAGGAGTAATAAATAAACCTTCTCCTTTAGATGCGGTTCTAAGACCAACTATCGGGCCAAACAAAGCTAAAGCAATTAAGCCTGTAAATAAACTATCTTTAAATGACTGAATGATATCTTTCTTTTCCATTAAACTTTCTCGATATCAGGTTTTCCAAGAAATCCAGTTGGAAAGAAAATTAAAACTACAATTAATACACTAAAAGCTGCAACATCTTTATATTCTAGTGAAACATATCCAGCCCAGAAGGTTTCTATAAGTCCGATTAACAAGCCACCTAACATAGCTCCGGGCAATGATCCAATTCCTCCTAACACTGCTGCAGTAAAAGCTTTTATTCCAGCTAAGAACCCAATGTAAAAATCAATTACACCGTAATAAAGAACAAACATCATTCCAGCCACTGATGCTAATGAAGAGCCTATGATAAAAGTAATTGAAATTGTTCTATCTACATTTATTCCTAACAATGCAGTCATTGTTCTATCTTGTTCGCAAGCTCTTTGAGCTCTACCTAAATCTGTTCTTGTAATAAGATAAGTAAAAATACCCATTAAAATTATTGTTAAGATAACGATAAAAATTTGAAGATAACTTACTGTAACAATAAACTCCGAATTTTTAAAAAATTCTAAACCACCACTAATTAAAGGTTGCATCGGTTTTACTCTAGCTCCTTGAGCAACTTGAACATAGTTTTGTAAAACAATTGACATACCTAAAGCAGAAATTAACGGCGCTAATCTAAAAGATCCTCTTAGTGGTTTGTAAGCTAATTTTTCAACTGTCCATCCATAGCAAGCCGTGAAAAGCATAGCTATTAATAAAACTAAAAGTAAAATAATTGGTAATGCTACTCCAGTTAAACCAAAAATAATAAATGAAATTAAAGCTACAAAAGCTCCGATCATAAAGATATCGCCGTGAGCAAAGTTAATCATTCCAATAATTCCATAGACCATGGTGTAACCAATTGCGATAAGTCCATAGATCGAACCTAAAGTAATCCCGTTAACTAATTGTTGTATAAAATATTCCATGATTTACTTGCTTACTCTTTTATTTACGTTTTCAAGAGCTCTGGTGAACTTAGTAAAGAATTTTCCTTTTTTCAATTCATTAAGAACCTGCATATTTAGGCCTTTTGGGGTCTGCGAGTCCGCTACGAGTTTTTTAAATCCTTGAGATGATTTATTTAGAGCATCCTGACTTAAAGCTAAAAATAATTCAGCTACATACGTGTCAGCAAGTTTTTTATTAATGCCTTTTTTACTTAACCATTTAGAACTCGTATTAAGTATCTCATAGTATGTTGCCATTAAAGAAGCTGTAGACCAAAACTTGTAGCTTAGTTTTTCATTTCTTACTTCTAGAACTTGCCCTAAATATTTAAAAATATTCTTAGCAAATTTACTCGGCGGACAAACAATAACTGGTCCTTTTTTAATTTCAATAGGAGGTAAAGGTATAGCTCTTGCAATATTCTTATTTTTTGTAATTTTTTTAAGTTTATCCAAATTAATTGTCGAAATAAGACTTATTATTTTTTTGTTTTTTGAAAATTTCAATTTAGGTAATATTTTATTACCAACATTAGGTGTAACACCTAATAATATTACTGAGGATTTATCTATTATCTCTTGATTATTGTTTAATATTTTTATTTTTCCATA
This sequence comes from uncultured Pelagibacteraceae bacterium, assembly GCA_902631535.1. Lineage (GTDB taxonomy): Bacteria > Pseudomonadota > Alphaproteobacteria > Pelagibacterales > Pelagibacteraceae > Pelagilacustribacter. The sequence continues at coordinate 45,895 of CACOYX010000005.1, read as the reverse complement.
ACTTTTAGATAGTTTTTTAGCTATGTTTCTATTTCTTGAAGATATATAAATTCTCTTAATTTTTAACTTTGATTTAAAAATACCAAAGATTATTGATGATGAAATTTTACCAGTTCCTATAAATCCTAAAATCATGAATGATGCAGAATAACCAAGCTATTCCTTTTAATAAAGAAAATTTTAAACAGATATTTTCATTACCGTTTATATCTGTCATCATAATATCGATACCAAGTGCTATAATAGCTGAATATTTTAATATTCCTTTAGCCTGGTTCTTAGGTCCAATGCTAATAACTTCTTTGGCTTCATTAATGGGTCTTAAAACTAAAATGCCGAGGTTGGTATTATCTTCTATATTAATAATTCTTGGTCTTTATATTGGTAACTACATAGACAAAGATTTATTCAGCCAAATGCAAGATTGGATCTGGACCTCTTTGATTATGTTAATATATATAATTTTTAGTGTTCTAATAGTTTCAAAATATTTAGAAAAATTTTCTAAATATGAGAAAAAAACATCTATTTTTTCAGCTGCACCAGGTGCATTAGGTCCACTAATGATATTAGCTGAAGATGCAAAAACTGACTTAAGTCAAGTAGCTACGTCTCATCTAATAAGATTAATTATAATAATTACAGTCTTCCCTTTTATCGTAAATAGTTTTTACGACGTGGATAGCGTAAATATTTCTGAAGAGATAATTACTGATCAAAATTTATACCACTTAATGATTTTGATTGTATCGTCAGTAATTTTAATTTTATTCTTTGAAAAGATAAAAGTTCCTGCTGCTCTGCTGACAGGAACTTTAGTAGCAAGTGGTTTATTGCAAATTTTAGAGGTTGCTAGTTATCAAATATCTCCTGACATTATTGATTATTGTTTATTAATTTTAGGTTCTTCGGTAGGGTGTAGATTTGCTGACAAAACTTTTGGTGAAATAGGAAGAAATGCTTTACATAGCTTTGTAGCGACGTTCTTATTAGTAATGTTAGGAGTTGCGGCAGCAGTTGTTGCTGGACTGGTAATTGATAAAAACTTCTTCACTTTATTGCTATCATATTGCCCTGGGGGTATATATGAAGTTGCAGTGATAGCAATTTTCTTTGACTTAGATCCTGAGTTTGTTTCGTTTCACCATATAATAAGATTACTGATGATTTTATTTACTGTACCAGTAATATTGAAAATAATTTCTAAAAAAGCCTAAATTAAACTCATCTGTTTTTGACACATATTGCTCAATTCAGTACAAATTTGTATGGCAAATTTAATTGATCTTGTTGGCAGACTTCTTATCTCGGCTTTATTTTTGATTTCAGCATATAATAAAATTTTTAGTATTGATGGTACAATGAGCTGGATGGAAGGGTATGGAATTCCAGGATTTTTATTATATCCAACCATAGCTTTAGAATTAATTTTACCTCTATTTGTCATCATAGGATATCAAGCAAGAATATCTGCTGGTCTTCTTGCAATTTTCTGTATAGCTACTGCATTTTTATTTCACTACGATTTTGTTGATCAAATGCAAACAATCGCGTTTCTTAAAAACTTAGGATTAGCTGGGGGATTTTTATTTATCGTAGCTAATGGTACAAAAGATTGGTCAGTAGATAGAGAAAAGAAATACGTGAGATTATAAAAAACCCACAAATCTAAATTTATGGGTTTTAAATTTTTTTTAGTTATATCTAAAATTTTTTTCCGATTGAAAATTTAACTGCTATGTCTTCAAGGTCAGCTTCGACTCTATTACCAAGACCACCTTCATCTCCTGCAGAGTATTCTTGAAATTCAACGTAAGTTGCTTCAGCTTTGTAATACAAGTTGTCGCCAAATGCTAAGTTACCTTTAGTTCCAATTCCAAGTAGAAAACCTAAAACGTCTTTATCAGGATATGTTGATCCAGAGTTTAAAGACTCTAAAGTTGAAATAGTAGCATGTTGAATTCCAACTTTAGCGTAAATTGGATAACTCGCAACATCTAATGGTGTTGGTATATCGCCATAAATCTGAATTACATTTTTTAATTCAGCTTCAGCTTTATAAGATCCTGTATCACCATCTGAGTTAGAGTCTGATCTGCTTTTGGATCCCATATTTGCTGTTGGTATGAATGCAATTCCAATAGCACCACCATTTTCGGTGATTGACTCAATAAATAATTCTGGAACAACAGCTTCTTCTGAATGAGAACCATTATTTTTTTCGCCACTTTCTTTAGTTGTTTCTGTTCCAGAAGCATCTAGAAAGTGAAGTGCACCAGTAATACCCATTCCAATTTCAGCTTTCACAGCTTGAAATGATAAAAATAAAAAAGATAACAATATTGTTATAGTTTTTCTCATAATCGCCTTAATTTATAAATTTATATTAAATATATTTCTAAATAATTAACTAAATGAGTCAATGCATAAATTGTGCATAGTATTTAAAAAATGTTGAATTTACTCACTTTTTGATGTTGCATATTTGCTACACTAGTGCTTTTTGATCAATTTAAAACTTTTGTAAATTTGCCATCCCACAATAAATATTATTGTCAGCATTATTGCTATTGTTAACGGCCTATCCCACATAAATGACCAAGATCCGTCACTTATCAATAAAGACCTTCTTAAATTTTCTTCCATTAGGCCTCCTAATACAAAAGCTAGAATAAGTGGAGGCATAGGAAAATCATATAATCGAAGCACTGTTGCTACTACTGCAATCCCAATCATCATATAAATATCAAAGTTATTGAAAGACATTAAATAGACTCCAGTTAAGGAGAAAAATAAAATTAATGGTATTAAAAAAGTTCTTGGTGTTGCTAAAACTCTAGCTATGTATGGAATTAAAGGGAGATTTAGTATTAATAGAACAACCATTCCAATGTACATTGACATAATTACAGACCAGAAAATCTCAGGATTTGTTTGATATAATCTAGGACCAGGTTGAATACCAAATCCTAACAAAGCTCCAAGCATTACAGCGGTAGTACCGCTACCTGGTATACCTAACGTAAGTAAAGGCACAAATGATCCTGAACATGCTGCATTATTTGCGGTTTCTGGAGCAGCTATACCGTTTACACTTCCTTTACCAAACTTTTGTTTTTCCTCATCATTGACAAAGTTTCTTTCCATCCCGTAAGCTAAAAAAGATGCAATTGTTGCACCTGCACCGGGAAGTACTCCAATAATAAATCCTAAAACTGATGACCTAGGAATTGTAGTAACCATTTTTTTTGTTTCGTCTTTATCTAGTTTAATTGAGCCTAATTGAGATAGTGAGATTTGTTTAGCAGCTTTTGTTGGATCATTTGCTTTGAAAATAATTGTTAAAGCTTCACTCATAGCAAAGGTAGCCATAACCACTAAAACGAAACTAATTCCATCTGACAAGTTCATATTATCAAAAGTAAATCTAGGTATGTCAGAGAGGGTATCTTGACCAACACTAGCTAACATTAATCCTAGAACAACCATCATCATAGCTTTTAAAAAATTTCCTTTTGATGAAAACGCAGCAACAGCTGTCAAACCTAGGATCATTAAACCAAAATAATCTGGTGATCTAAAAGATAAACTTACTAAGGATAAACTCGGTGCAGCAATTAACAAAAAAATCGCAGATATTGTTCCACCTGCAAAAGAGCTGTAAGCAGCAATAGCAAGAGCTTTTCCTGCTTTACCTTGTTGTGCCATGGGATAACCATCAAAAGATGTGGCTACAGTTCCTGGTACACCAGGTGCATTAATTAATATTGAAGAAGTTGATCCACCAAAAACTGCTCCATAATAAACACCTGCCATTAAAATTAATCCTGTTGATGGATCAAAACCATAAGTAATAGGTATCATTAGTGCAATTGCAGTCATTGGTCCCAGACCTGGAAGCATTCCGATAATTGTTCCAGAGAAACAACCAATCATTACCATCATTAAATTTTTAAATGATAAAGCTGTTTGTAATCCTATGAGTATTCCTTCGATCATCCCATTATTCCTATATATTTTAAGAAAGGATCACGTAGATAAATATTTAATAATCCATGAAGGAGATACATAAATATTGCAACGAAAGGGAAAGATAAAATAAATATCCATATCCATTTTCGTTCTCCTAGGATTATGTAAGAGACAACTAAAAAAATCGAAGTTGAAAGAAAATATCCAGCTCTTAAAATAGTTAAGCCATATAAAATCATTAAAATAACTAAGCCTATAGTTTTTTTATAATCTAAAACTTTTAAATCAACATCAGTTGGATTTGCCTCTGGTAAAATAATGTATAGCGCAGAAAAAACTAATCCGGCGAAACCTAAATAAATCGGAAATGTCTTAGCATTGAACGGTGCATTTTCATCAAAAGCAAAGACTTGTATTTGATAGGCTGTATATAAATAATAACCTGAAAAGATGAAGAAGAGCAGTGAAATTAATTTTGAAGGACTAATTTTCACTGCACTTACTTCAAGTTAAACAACTAGATAACGCCTAGTTTTTTCATTAACTTTGTCATCTCTTTTGTTTGACCTTTTAAAAAACTGTCAAACTTTCGTCCTGGATTGTAAATATTTACCCAAGCGTTTCTTTTTCTTACCGTTTCCCATTCAGGAGTTTTTTGAACATCACCTAACATTTTTTCGATCTTCTTAACTTCTGAACTTGGCATACTCTTAGGAGCAAAGAAACCTCTCCAGTTAACAAACTGAACATCGTATCCCTGTTCTTTTAGAGTTGGAACTTCAGGAGCATCACCTACTCTTTTAGGAGCTGTAATGCCAATAATTCTTACTTGGTCTCTAGCGCCCATTACCTCTCCCAAACCAGTTGAAAGAATTTGAGTTTCTCCTGATAGAAGTCCAGCTAAAGCTTTACCACCAGCATCGTAAGGTACGTAAACTACGTCGTTAGGATTTGCACCAGCTTCTTGAAATGCAAGTGCACCAATTAAATGGTCCATGCTTCCTCTTACAGAACCACCAGCCATTTTAACTGACTTAGGATTTTTTTTGTAAGCATCCACTACATCTTTAAAGTTTTTGTATGGTGAGTTTTTAGCAACTGCGATTGCACCGTAGTCACCGATTACACCAGCGATTGGTTTGACATCTTTATAAGATAATACACCAGATCCTTTAACATAACCTTTGTGTCTAGTGATTGATCTCAACACTAGAGGTGTTGATTGAACCAGTATAGTTCCTTCAGGCTTCGAATTTATTATGTAAGATAGAGCTTTTCCTCCACCACCACCCGACATATTCTCATATGAAGCACTTTTTAAAAAACCAGCTTTAGTTAAAGCTTCTCCAGTTCCTCTAGCAGTTCCATCCCAACCACCGCCAGCACCACCGCCAATAATGAAGTGTAACTTATCGACTGCGAAGCTAGTTGATGAGATTGAAGTTAAAAGAACAGTTGCGAAAACTAAGCTAATTAATTTTTTCAAATTATTAAACATATTATTTCCCTCTGTTAATTAATTAATTAATGTCTTATTAAAAATGAATGATAAACAAGAGTCAATAACTCTAATTTGAAATTATTCTAAATTAATTAAAAAAAGTTCCCCTAATTCTTAATAATTCTCTAGATAACCCAGTATGCTCATTAAATGCTTTTCTTCCGTGTAGCCAAAAATAATTATTAGAAAAAATTGTTGAACCAACTGGTAACGGAAAGCTTATTTTATTTTTACTTTCTTCTAACGCGTCAGAAAGCTTTTGTAAAAATAAACCTTGCTCCATATTTTTTGGTTCTGGAAATTGATCAATATAAGAAATTGTAGGTTTACCCTTTTTATCTTTTGAAAATACAGGATGCTCAACTTTGTAATCCACATTTTTGCTTTTTGGTGATCCCCATATAAAATTTTGTTGTCCTACTGGATCATTACTTAATTCATCTAAATGCTCCCAATCATCTAAATGTAAAATTACGCTTTCACCTCCACTTACATTTTGTTCTTCCATTTTTGTCATTATGAGCCAATCTGTTTTCTCTTTAACATAAGTTCCATCGGTGTGAAGATCTAAATTCGTATAAGCCTTTCTGAGATAAGAGTCGCTACTGTCCTGATGTTTTACAAAAAATCTTGCATAATATTTATCAGTCATAGAGTCAAAATTTGGATTACCAACTAAGTGGGCAAGCCCGGTTGATAGTTTAACTAAAAAATCTTTATCAAATTTTTTATTGCTAATTTCAGGTTCAACGATAACAGTTCCAGTTTCTCTATCGTTAAGAATTTTAATTAAAGTTTTACTAAGTTTGTTTTCAAATACTTCATCTAAACTTTTAGCTAAGCTGAATCTGGAAAAAGGTTTATATTCTAAAGATAGAATTGTGTGTTTCTTAAATGGAAAAATTAACCTATCTAAATCTGATTCTTGAAATTTAATTACACTAACTCTTTTTGATTTTTGATGATTTTCTATTTTAAAACTCATAAAGATCTTAAAAATGGCCTGCGATCCATAGAAGTATAAAGATCGCAAATATTGGTTCCATAATTAATTTTAACACAATAATTTTTATATTGTATTAAAAAAACTTAAAAGAATTGCTGAAAGAATTGTTGGAATTACTAAATTTTTCTTACTAAAGATAAATACTGAAATACATATCACCAAAACAAATACTCTTGTGACTAAATTACTTTCATCAAGCACGCCTGCTGGGAAAATTATCATTCTTCCTAGTAAAGCTGCTAGGGTTGAATAAGCTATACAATTAAACCATTGAAATACCCTTGATTTTACACTTACTTTTTCAGAAGTAAGTGCCCCCATAAATCTAGAAATAAATGTAGCTAAGGATGTTGCTATAATTGCTAATATAATTATTTGACTACTTGCCATTTTTACCTCCAAATAAAAAAGCAATTGAACCAGCAATAAGACCAGCAAATAATAAAGCCCACTCTGTTGAAATCAAATAAATTACAGGACCTAATACAGTGCCTCCTATAACAGCAATAGATATACTTAAATTTTTCATTGCACCTATCATCATACAAAAGAAATAAACAGGATTGACTATAGCAAGACCAATTAACATTTCTTTATTGAGATAGTCTGCAGACAAATATCCAATTACTGTCATCAAAATTGCTGTAGACCAGGTTCCAATTCCTATGCCAATCCAAAAATCTATTCGATTTTTCTTATCTATTTTTTTGTAACCATCTTTAGCTATTAACCAGGAAGTCACTGCTAAAAAATGACAAGATAAATAATATTTCCATTTAGGTTGTGACTTGTGATCAAGCAATGGAAATAAAGAGACTGTCATTGGGTAAAGTCTAAAATTTACTAACCATACCGCTATAAAAATATTTATGATTGAAGCTCCAACTAAAAGTGACTCAGCCATAACTAATTGACCAGGCAAAGCATAAGTAAATAAGCTAGAGGCAGCACTTTGTTGAATATTAAATCCTGCATCTTTTAATAAAGCTCCAAGAGCAATGAAACAAGCTGCTAGTGGGATAGCGGGACTTCTCGAGCCTTTTAAAGATTTTAAACCTATTAGAAATACTTTTAAGTTAATCATCCACCTAGGAATAATCTTCCTACGTCTGGATTTTTCAAAAGATCATCACCTCTACCCGCGATAGCAGTTTGTCCAGAAACTAAAACATAACCAATGTCAGCAAATTCTAATCCTTTCTTAGCATTTTGCTCTACAAGTATGATTGTTTTCCTTTCAACTTTTTGCAGATCTTCTAAAATTTCAAAAACCATATTTATATATTTTGGTTCTAAACCAATTGACGGTTCGTCTACTAATAATACAGAAGGTTTCATAACTAATGCTCTGGAGATTTCTAATAATCTTCTTTCACCGCCAGATAAAACTTTAGCGGGTTGGTTTCTTCTATTTCTTAATCTTTCATATTTTTGAAAAATTCTCTCAGCTTCCTCATAAGCTTCGTCTTGCTTATCTTTAATATATCCGCCCATTAAAAGATTTTCTTCAACTGTCATATCTGGAAACACTGAGTTATCTTGCAAAATATAAGCGATACCAACTTTACTTAATTTTTGAGCTGGAGTTAATTTAGTTATTTCATTTCCTTCTAATTCAATTTTTCCATCAAATATATTTGTAAAACCATAAATAGAATGAAGTATTGTAGATTTCCCCGCCCCATTAGGTCCTATCAAACATAATGATTGAGCCTTACTAACTGTCAAATCAAAATTATGAAGTATCTCCATTTTTCCATAGCCAGCGTTTAAACCTCTAATGGTTAAGTGAACATCGTTAGGAGACAATTTATTGAGGTCTTCTAAACCAGGTGCTTTTCCTAAAACATCATATTGATTTGCCATTACTGCGCTCCTAGGTAAGCATCAACAACGCGCTTATCATTTTTAATTTCATCTGGTGAACCCTCGGCTAACATTTTACCGTGCGCTAGGCAGAAAATCCTCTGTGCTAGACTCATAATTACTTTCATATTGTGTTCTATAACTAGTAAAGTAATTCCATAATCTTTATTAATTTTAATCAGCCTATCTATAATTCCATTAATTAAAGTTGGATTAATTCCAGCTGTAGGTTCATCAAGTAAAAGCATTTTGGGTTCATTCATTAAAGCCATTGCTAATTCTAGTAATTTTTGCTGTCCAAATGATAGATCGCCTGCTCTCAAATTTCTTTTTTGGTATAGTCCTACAAAATTTAAAATATTTTCCGCTTTCTCAGTGAGTTCGGTGGGTACTTTTGCAAATATAAATCCAGAGTCACTAGCTTTATGACTTATTAGCATATTCTCTACACAATTAAGTTTTGAATAAATTCTTGTTTGTTGAAAGGTTCTTAGCAAACCAAGTTTAGCGACTGCTGGCACAGGCATTTCAGAAACTTCTGTATTATCAAAAACAATAGATCCTTTATCTATCGGATGAGTTCCAACAATAGAATTAAATAAAGTAGTTTTACCTGAACCATTAGGTCCTATTAAACCAACAATAGATCCCTGTTCTACCGAAACTGAAATATCTACGTTAGCTTGAACACCACCAAAAGATTTACTAACATTTTTAACTTGTAGAATGCTCATTTTAATTCCACCTGCGCTTTACGATCTTTTTCATCTATCACTTCGCCAAATCTTTCAGGGTATTTTTCTCTCAACCAACCCATTAACCCCTCTGGGAAATAAACTACAATAACAACGATTAAAACTCCTAGCGCAACATACTGCCAACCTAAAATCAAAGTCCAAAGACCCTCTTTAAAGAAATGGAATAGAGTTGCACCGATAACTGGTCCCCACAAAGTTCCTTTTCCACCGAGTATGGCCATAAGCACCATAAATACTCCCATCTCCCTTCCATCAAATGCAACATCGGTAGAGTCTATATATCCAATTAGTCCACCCATAATTCCACCAGCAAGACCACAGAAAAATGCTGAGCACATCCATCCCACAATTTTATATTTCATAGTTTGAATACCCATTGCCTCGGCTTTATCTTCATTATCTCTTATCGCATTTAAAATTAATCTAAATCTAGAACTATAAATATATTTAACAAAAATAAAGGTTCCGACGAGTAATGCGAAACTTAAAAAGTAGAAAAACTTTCCTCTTGCTTCGGTATCAACTATTTCTGCAGGAAAAGGTGGTGTGGTGAAACCTTGGCCGGCTCCAATAATTTCTATTCCACCGGCGATTTCTCCAGCTGCAATTCCAAGTCCTAAAGTACATATAGCAAAATAGTGTCCTCTTAAACCTAAAATAGCATAACCGATAGCTCCTGCTACAATTGCAGGCACAATAGCCGAAACTAACAATCCAACACCTATTCCTTGAAAATATTGTGCTGTAGTATGGACGAATGTTTTTTCTCCACCACTTTCTGTCCATTCCGCTAGAGGGAAAAACATACCCACTTGCACCGAGGCAGTTAAATACATTCCAAGACCATAAAAAAGAATATTTCCAAATGTGTTGTAGCCCATTTCTCCACCTTGTAAATTCCAAGTCATAGCCAGAACTATTAAGACACAAAGATATGTCAGCTGAACTTTAAAAGCTGAGAATAAGTAAGGCGCAGCTAAACCTAAGATTATTAAGCCAGAATATAATATTAAATCTTTTTGTTTTAATTTAACCATTTATTTCAAATACTCCCTTTTCTTTGATAGTTTAAATCTTCTGTAAACTAGTATGAAAACAAGCAGCATAAATACTGCACCAATTCTAAATTCTGTTCCTAAAATATAATCTGCAAACTCTTCAAATAATCCCAATCCCATTCCTGAAACTGCTACTGCTGGTAAATTTCCAAGACCTGCAACAATAACTATCATAAAAGATCTAACTGTATAAGGAAGTCCTACGTAAGGGTGTAGAGTAAGAGTAATTGAAATTAGAGCTCCTGCAATTCCACATAACGCAGCGTTAATGCCAAAAGTCGCTGCATAGACTTTTTCTGTATCTACGCCAAGAATTTTTGCAGCTCTTGCATTTTGCGCTGTAGCCCTTATAGCTCGACCAAGCCTAGATTTTTTCATATAAACAACTAGAGCTATTGCATATAAAACACTTATAAAAGCAGAGAATATCTTTGAATTTGGTAGGGTTACTGAGTTATCAAATAACATTGTTGTTCCGTATTCAGACTGTGCCACAACTACGTCTGCTCCAAAAATAAAATTCATTAATTGTTGGAATACAATAGCGATACCAAACGTTGCTAATATTGAAATAAATAAATCCCTATCTACAACTTTATTAATTACTAATTTGTAGAGTGCCCAACCAACAAAGAACATTATGATTGGAGAAACAATTACTCCCCAAGCTGGATGAATTCCAGCAAGATACATAGTGTATGCAATATATCCTCCAAGAATTACTAAATCTCCTTGTGCAATATTGATAATGTTCATTACTCCCCATTGGAGAGCCATTCCATATGCAATTAAAGCAAATAATATACCTAAAAGAATTCCGTCCAGTGATGCCTGGACCATTAACATTGGAGCTTTAAAAATAAGAAAGTCCATAAAATTTTAAAACTTATAAAAGAAAAGCCCCTAGAAAACTAGGGGCTTTTCAAAATATCTAGAAGTTATTAACTTCTGTCAGACCATTTCGGGATTGGATGATAGAATTTATCAGAAGCCCATTTTGTTGGAGCTACTACTCTATTTTCACAATCGTCGCCCTTACATCTTACTTGGAACAAGATCATTGGCTTAGCAACGTTTTGGCCACCAGGTCCAAATTTAATGTTTCCATAGAAAGTTTGCATTTCTGTATCAACTAGCGCATCTCTAACTGCATCCCTATCAAAAGAATTTGCTCTTTCGAACGCATCTTTAAATACTAACAATGCTGCAGAAGACTCTGCTGATTGATATGGCGGGTCATATCCAAATTCTTTTTGGAAGTCTTTAGCGTATTTCTTGCCAGAGCCAAAAAATTTATCTTTGTAAGATAAATTTTTGTGCCACTGAGAAGCACATAATGCGAATTCTGATTTCTTTCCATGTTGTTTAGAAAGTTTAGCAGCATCACAGTGTGTCATCGCTAACATAGGAACATCAACTTTCATTTCAGAAATTTGTCTGATTGCAGTTAATGCACCTTTTGTGTGACCTGATACAACAAGTACATCCGGCTTAGTAGCTTTTACTTTTGCTAATGTAGCTGCCATATCGTTAAGTTCTTTTGGTAGTTTGTCGTCGATGATAATCTCAGATCCAGTTCTTTTAGCTGCATCTAAAATACCAAGTCTCACGTCTTGTGAGAAAGCGTCTTGTTCAAACGCTTGAGCAATTTTTACTCCTTTGCCACCGTTTTTCTCTACCGCTAAATCAATAGCTACTTCAAGGTATTGGTTAGCTGGTGATAACACCGCAAACAAATATTTATATCCTTTAGTAAATAAAGATCTAGACGCACCATTTGCTTCAACCATAGGAATTTTATATTTCTCGGTTACCGGTGCAATGGCTTTCGTTAAACCTGAACTGTATGGTCCAAGCATATAATGAACGCCATCTTGTTTAATTAGTCTTTCAGCTAACTGAGCGGCTCTTTTTGGGTTTGACTCATCATCGTAATAGATAATTTCAAACTTATATTTCTTACCTTGTACTTCAACTCCGCCCATTTTGTTTATTCTCTCCACAGCCATGTTGTAACCGTTTTGAGTATGAACTCCATTAGAAGAGTATTTACCTGTAAGAGATATTGCAGAACCTAACACAATGTAATCACCTTCAACTTTTGCAAAAGATGAAGTGAAAGAAACAAGTGCTAAAGTTATAGCTGAAATAGATGTAATAAATAGTTTTACTAGTTTATTCATTATTTCCCTCTTTGTTGTTAATTAATTAATTAAAAATTAAATAATTAAAACAAGAAAAGAAGTTTTTGACAACCGTTAGAATTAACTAAAATTCTGTGTCGCAGCAACGTATAGCGCGATTATAAGCAATACACACGCTGAGATTGTATTTAAAACTTTAGGTTTGCTTTTTAACCAAATAGAAATTTTTTCTGCTGCTATTCCGTAAATCATTAAAGTTAAAAAATCGAGCACAACGTAAGTGACCATTAAAATTATAAATTGTGAAAAAACATTACTCTCAAAATTTATAAAGGAAGAAAAAATAGTTCCAAAAAAAATTATAGCTTTTGGACTTAATCCTGCAACCATAAAACCGTCTTTATAAAAAGATAAATTTGATTTTGTGCTTTGTTCTCTCGAATTTATGGAACTAATTTTTGCAGTGTAAGTATCATAAGCAAGATAAACTATGTAAAGAATTCCGGCCCATTTGAGATAATATAATATTTCTGGATTATCACTTAAAAAAGAACCAATAAGAAATACGACTAAGACCCCCTGTATTATATTAGCGCTAACATCGCCAACAGCGGTCCAAATGGATTTTTTTAAACCATAATTTAATGTATGAGAAACAATAACAACCCTTGGAAGACCAGGGGTTATAAATAAAAATAATATAATTTGAAGAAAAATTAAATAGTCACTTGGAAACATATTTTTAAAGACTATATAGAATTATATGAAGAAAAAAAGTTCTTTCCCACAAACTAAAGTTAAAAATCCAGAGCCAAAAAAAAAAGATGAAAATTGGATAATATGGGCTGCTTGGGCTGACAGAATTACGTTTGAGGAAATAAAAGAGAAAACTGGAAAAAATGAGTCTCAAGTAATTAAGATAATGAGAAAAAATTTAAAACCAAGTTCTTTTCGTTTGTGGAGAAAAAGAGTGAATAATACAAGCATAAAACATAGAAAAAAATTCCAACTTGGGCGCAAAATGCTCAGAGAAAAAATAAAATTATCTGATATATATTAACTATGAAAAAAGTAACAATGTACTCTGGAGTTCCTTGTCCATACTGTAGTGCGGCGAAAGCATTATTAAAAAGTAAAAATATTGAATTTGAAGAATTTGATATTTGGAAAGATCCTGCAAAAGCTAAAGAAATGTTGCAAAGAACAAACGGAGCAAGAACTATACCACAAATTTTCGTAGGTGATCATTACATAGGTGGAAATGAACAGTTACAAAATGCAAATAGGAGTGGAGAACTAGATAAATTGTTATCTAATTAATATCTTTTAAAAAAGGCATTGCATCTCCTGCCCCAAGTTTTGTTGTAGATAGTCCTGCAACTTTATTAGCAAGCTCTAAACACTCTTTTATAGGTTTTTCTTTAGACAAACCGTAGGCCAAACCTCCATTAAAAGCATCACCCGCTCCGGTAGTATCGATAGCCTTAACAAAAGAAGCTTTTAAATAAATTTCCTCTTTTCCATCAGAGTAAAATAATCCTTTTTCTCCTAGTGTAATTATTATCTTTTTTATTCCTAAGTTTATTAATTTATCTGCTGCTTGTTTTGCCTCTTTTTCGTTTGTAATTTTTATACCTGTATAAAACTCTGCTTCAGTTTCATTTGGAGTAAAGTAGTCAATATTATTATAAAATTCCTCTGTAATTTCTGATGCAGGTGCAGGATTTAATATAGTTAAACATCCATTCTCCTTAGCAGTTTTAAGACAGTGCAAGGTAACATCTTTAGGAACTTCAAGTTGAGTTAAAAAGATCTTTGAATTCTTTATAATATTAATATGTTTGTTTATCTCAGAAACATTTAAAGTTGAGGGTGCTCCTACGATAACATTAATTGCATTTTTTCCTGTATTCTTATCAACTAAGATACCAGCCACACCAGTTTGTAAATCTTTATCTTGAATAATACTTTTAGTATTAATGTTATTTTTTATTAACGTATTTAAAGCTAATTCACCGTAAGAGTCTTTTCCAATCTTACTAATGAAATTTACTTTTGCCCCTAGTCTTGCAATGGCTACTGCTTGATTGCATCCTTTCCCACCGGGTCCAATATTATATTTATTTCCTAATATAGTTTCTCCAACGTCAGGAATCTTTGGGCCTGAAAAACTTATGTCAGCAACAAATATGCCTAGGACAGAAATATCGCTCATTAACCAAGCGTAGTTAGGAAAGGAAAGATTGTCAAAATATAATAACTAATAACTTGAATTTGATTAGTTGCTATTAAAATTCCTGTTAATAATAAAATTACTCCACCGGTCTTGGTTACTCTTCCGTAATATTTACTAAAACCTTTTCTAGTGGTTAAAAATTTACTCATATAATAGCCAGATAAAATAAATGGAATTGCCAAACCTAAAGAGTAACATGATAGTAACAACACTCCGGTGCTAACAGACGCTTCTGTTGCAGATAAAGCTAATATAGATCCCAATACAGGCCCTATACACGGCGTCCAACCAAATGCAAAGGCTGAGCCAACTAATAGTGGAAATGCATAATTATTTTTATAGCCTTGGGTTTCAATCCTTTTTTCTTGATTTAAGAAACTAAAATTAAAAACTCCCAACATTTGAAGTGAGAAGAGAACAATTAAAATTCCTGCTGCAATTCTTAATTCATTGGATAAAAATAATAATATATTACCTACAGCCGACGCGGTGGCACCTAAAACAATAAATACAAGTGAAAATCCTATGGAAAATAAGATAGTTTTAATTAAAACGTTTCTTTTATCTTGTTCAATTTCATCTAAATTTTTCCCAGTAATGTAAGAAATATAACCTGGGATAATAGGTAACACACAAGGTGTTAAAAAACTTATAAATCCAGCTCCAAATGCAAAAAATAACTTTACGATCATATAAACTTTATATTTGCCTTTAATCATGACTGCAATTACATTATTAACTCATGATCATAAAATACATCGGTTTTCTATTTACTCTTCTTTGGTCTTATACTTTTATCAAAACACAAAATTTGTTTAAAAAAGGATCGGGATTATTAATTAAATTATTTGTTTCAAATATTTCCTGGTTAACCTTTATAGCGGCATGTTATTATGGATTTAAAAATTTTGAAATATACTATGTACTAATAGGTGTAGTTTTTATTATAGCGCTTGTTCAATTAACTTTTGGTCGAATTAATGTATTCATAAATTCAAAGTTTGAAAAAAAAGAAAACTTAATAAAAATTAAAACCGTTATTGAATATTTAATCATTATTGCAATTCTTTACTATATTTTTATCTAATCAGTTTGAATTGTTCCTAAAACTTTAAAATTTTTATCTGTAATTACTATTTCCCCTGAGCTCGGTACTGCATTTGTTACAGCAGTGATAATGCTATAATGAGTGATCAATACTAAATTTTTACTATTGCTATCCCATTTTTTCACAAACCTATAAAGATCCTTTAATTGCTTTCCTTCATTCTTGTTATATGGAGACTGAAAAGTAGAGTTTAACGCAGTGAATTCTTTATAATAACCAAAAGCATATTTAGCGGTATCTTTACATCTACACCACTGACTGCTTAAAACTTGATCTATGGGAACTTTATTCTTTTTGAATAATTTTCCAATTTTTTTTGATTGATTTATGCCTTTTTTACTAAGATTTCTTTGTGTTTTACAGTCATCAATTTTAAAGCCTGCTGGATCTCCCCCGCCTGGAGCTAATGAATGTCTAATTAAAATAATTTTATTTCCATCTTGTGCTAAACCCCAAGCTTGTTCTGATGCGTTTAATTGTAATGTTAAAATGAAAAAAAAGGATAGTTTTAAAATTAGGGAAATAATTTTATTCTTCATGGCGGATGAAAGGTTAGCCTTACAAATTTATGTAGCCTTGGTCTAGAGGACATGGCATCACATAATTTAGTTTGTTGTTAGGTTGTATTAAAACACTTAATTGGTTTGTTAATAACTATTCAACTTTTAGGTTTAAAAACTAAGCATACGCCGTTGTTGCAATAGCGTTTTCCTGTTGGTTTTGGACCATCTTCAAATATATGACCGTGATGACCCCCACATTTTTTACAATGATATTCTATTCGAGGATAACCTATGTGCATATCTGTTTTTTCCTCAAAAACATCAGGTAGTGATTTAAAAAAGGAAGGCCAGCCTGATCCGCTTTCATATTTTGTGCTTGAGTCAAAAAGTTTAGTTCCACATCCTACGCAGTGGTAAGTTCCTTCTCTCTTCTCATTATTTAATGGACTGCTACCAGGAGACTCGGTTCCTTCTTGTCTCAATACATAATTTTGTTCTGGAGTTAAATTTGGATCCCAATTTTTATTACTCATCTTTAACTTTATCATCAACGCCGTAGGGTCTAAAGCTCCCTTTATTCTCTGACTTAACTACTTTTGCGGGTATGCCAATCATAGTTGCGTTTTCAGGTACATCTTTAACTACAACTGCATTAGCTGCAATCCTTGCACGTTTCCCTATGACAACAGGTCCAATAATTTGAGCACCTGAGCCGATAACAACATCGTCACCTATTGTTGGATGTCTTTTTTCATGACGTTGTCTTTCACTATCTATACTAGGTGAACTTCCGCCTAAAGTTACTGCATGATAAATAGTAACATTATCGCCAATCTCAGATGTCTCACCAATTACTACGCCCATGCCATGATCAATAAATAAATTTTTACCAATTTTTGCACCTGGATGAATTTCTATACCTGTAAAAAATCTGGAAGTCTGAGATATAATTCTTGCAATAAGGTGAAAACCTGCAATTTGAAAAAAATTTGCAATTCTATGAAATAAAACTGCTTTCACACCTGGGTAAGTGATAATGATACTTAAAATAGATTTAGCAGCGGGATCTCTTTTCTTAATTGATTCTAAATAATCATTCATAATACGTATATAATGACTACTTGATAAATTTAAAGTAGAATATATAACGCGATGACTTATGAAAGCATATATAATTCACGAAAATGAAGCTTGGACAAAGCCGCTCGAGTCTCATTTAAAAGAATTAAAAGTTGATTATGAGGATTGGCATGTAGAAAACGCCAAAATTGACTTAAGTAAAAATCCGCCTAAGGGAGTTTTTTATAATCGGATGAGCGCAAGTTCTCACGTTAGAGGACATAGATTTGCTCCGGAATATACTTCGGTAATTCTAAATTGGCTTCAAAATCATAATAAAAGAGTGATTAATGATAATAATGCATTAGCTTTAGAAGTTAGTAAGTCTCTACAATATTTAAAATTGAATGAGGCAGGTATTAGAACTCCAAATTCAATTTTTTGTTCAAGTAAATCACAAATTATTGAAGCTGCCAAAAATTTTAGTAAGCCTTTTATAACCAAACATAATAGGGCTGGCAGAGGTTTAGGTGTTAAACTTTTTGATAATAAAGAAGAATTAGAAGAGTATGTTAATGGATCACTTTTTGAAAATTCAATAGATGGTATCACAATTTTACAGGATTATATTGATGCTGATCCAAAAGTAATTCATCGCCTTGAGTTTGTTAATTCTAAATTCTTATACGCTGTTCAAGTTGATGCTGGAGACTCTTTTGAATTATGTCCTTGTGATAGTAAAAATAACATATCTGAAAATAAATCTAACAATCCTGATGGGAATAAGTTTATGATTTTAGACAATTATAAGAATCCAGATATTGAAAAATATGAAAACTTTTTAAAAAAAAATAATATTGAAATAGCCGGTATTGAATATATCACAGATAAAAACGGTGATAGATACACCTATGATGTTAATACAAATACTAACTATAATACAGTTGCAGAAAAAAAAGTTAACAAAGACGGAATGTTAGAGATAGCTAAATTTTTAAAAACAGAAATAAAAAACCTTGAATAAATCTTTAACCGACTTAGTTCAAAATAGAATTCAATTAATTCAATATTTCGAAAATGGTATTAAAAGTAAAAATCAACTTAGGGTTGGCGTAGAACACGAGAAATTTCTTTTCAATAAAAAAGACCTCAAAAGAATTGGCTATTCTGAAATTAAAAAATTATTTGAAATACTTACGGTAAGAGGTTGGGAGCTTCAATTTGAAAAAGGTAAATTAATCGGTTTAAAAAGAAATAATCAAAAAATTACTACTGAGCCAGGATTTCAATACGAACTTTCAGGAGCTCCATTTAAAAATATTCATCTTGTATGTTCGGAAAATAACTCTCATTTTAATGAGCTCAAAGAAATTTTTGAAACTGTTAAAATAACAACTTCCTCAATAGCATATGATCCATTTAATAAACTTGCAGATATACCCAGAAGCCCAAAAGAACGTTATAAAATTATGACAAATGAAATGCCTAAGAATGGAAAACTAAGCTTAGATATGATGTACAAAACTGCGGGTATTCAGATAAATTATGATTACATTTCTGAAGAAGATTTTGAAAAAAAATTTAAAATCGGGAACTATTTAACTCCCTTGGCTATTGCTCTTTTTGCAAACTCTCCATTTAATGAAAATAAACTTTCGGGTTTTTTATCTTATAGGGGAAAAGTTTGGCAAGAAACTAACAGAGGTGGGATAATGCCAATTACTTTTGAAAATCTTAATTTTGAAAAATATATTGATCATGTAATTAATTATCCAATTTTATTTCTTAAAAAAAAAGGAAAATACTACTCGCCGAACGGTCAAACCTTTAAAGATTTTTTAAATGGTAATTTAAATTTTTTAAAAGGAGAAAGGCCAACTTTAGAAGATTTTGAAAACCACCTAGGTACAATTTTCACAGAATTAAGATTGAAACAGGTTATAGAGTTTAGATCTTTAGATACATGTAATTTTGGTTGTATTTGTAACGGTCCATCTTTCTTTACTGGATTAATTTATGGATCTTTAGACGAGACTTATGAGATAATCAAAAATTGGAAAAAAGAAGAGGTGATGGAAGCGTATTTAAACGCACCCAAACAAGGATTAAACACTGAATTAAAAAATAAAAAATTAATTGATTGGGCAAGGATATTCTTCGATCTTTCTAAAAAAGGTTTAGAAAAAAGAAATGAGGTTAATAAAAGTGGAAACAATGAAACGATTTATTTAAAACATATTGAAGAAATAATAAAAAACAAAAAAACAAGAGCAGAAATGTTAATTGATCAATTTAACAAAACTAAAAATTTAAACTTCTTGGTTAATTATAATGAAAATTTTAGCTATACAGGGTTCTGATCTTAAAAGAGTTAATATCAAAACAGATACAACCATTCTCTTGGCTACAGAGGCACAAAAAAGAGGTTATAAAATATATTATTATGAGCCAGAAAATTTAAGTTTTTTGAATGGAAAGGTTATAGCTTTATGTAAACATATAAGGATCTATGATAATAAAAAGAATTTTTTTTCAACAATAAAGACTTTTAATTTTAATTTAGAAAAATCTAAGGTTATTCTAATTAGAAATGATCCCCCTTTTAATAATCGTTATTTGTATACAACGTTCCTACTTAACCATATTTACAAAAAAGTTAAGATAATAAACCATCCATCAGCTGTCAGAAATGTTTCTGAAAAGCTGTTCTCTATTAATTTTATGAAATATATGCCGCCAACTTTAATTAGTGAGAATCTTAAAGAAATAAGACGTTTCATTAAAAGACACAAGGCTGTTGTGGCTAAACCTATCAACGGTTTTAGCGGAAATAATGTAATTTTATTGAAGTCATTTAATGCTACTAAAATAAAAAAATTACTAAAAACCCATAATCATTTATTTTTTCAAAAGTTTTTACCCGGAGTTTATAAAGGAGATAAACGGGTTTTTATTATTAAAGGCAAGATTGTGGGAGCCATATCTAGAGTGCCTAAAAAAGGAAGTATTTTATCTAACATGAGTAAAGGAGCAAAAGCAAAGTTAACAAAACTCACAAGTAAGGAAATTAAGGCCAGTAAATTTATTGGGAAACTTTTAGTTAAAAATAAGATTTATTTTGCAGGTATTGATTTTGTACAGGAAAAATTGATAGGTGATATTAATGTAACAAGCCCCACTGGATTGGCGGCCTATAAAAGACTATCTAATATAAATCTTGCAAAAACCTTCTGGAATAATGTTTAAATACCTATTGACAGGTATACAATTTCTTTGATATACAGCTCACAGCGCCGAGTTATTACTACTTGCGGGCGCTTAACAAATCCTGCTAAAGCGTTTAAGTCAAATGACCACCGCTTTAGCCGGTGGTTTTTTTTTGGAATAATCTAAAGTTAAACCGGGTATTTGAACCGTATTGTACACCTGGCATATGCCAAAGTACTAAAAAGGAGAAGTAGATGAAATCAATAGAACCCCTTAAAAGATTTCATCTCTCTCCGGTTAATTGGAGAGAATATGAGTAATATTTTATTAGATACATTAAAGAAACAACCTTTAATTTGTGCTGAAGGTTATTTATTTGAAATGGAACGTAGAGGTTACCTTACCTCAGGAGAATTTGTTCCTGAAGTGGCGTTGGAATATCCAGAAGTATTAGAAAATCTTCATAAAGAATTTCAACACGCAGGTTCTAATATTGTTCAAGCGTTTACTTACAATGGTCACAGAGAAAAAATGAGAGTGATTGATAAGGAACATTTGCTTGAACCTTTAAATAGAGCTGCTTTAAAGATTGCTAGAAAATGTGCAGACAATCCACCAAAAGGCTTAGGTGTGAGTTTAATGGCTGGTAACATTTCTAACAGTAATATTTGGGAAGATAATAATCCAAAAATTCAGGCTCAGGTTAAAAGTATGTTTGCCGAAATGGTAAAATGGGCAAAAGAAGAGAAAGCTGATTTTATTATTGGTGAAACTTTTTATTACGCTAAAGAAGCATTTACAGCGCTTGAAGAAATTAAGAAATCTGGTCTTCCATCAGTAATTACAATTTCCCCAATGGGTGAAAATAAAATGAGAGATGGTTACACTATTCTGGAAACTTGTAAAAAGTTAGAAGAACTTGGAGCTGATGTTGTGGGTTTAAATTGTTTTAGAGGTCCAGCTACAATGCTTCCTTACATTAAAGAAATAAGAAAAGAACTTAAATGTCATGTTGCTGCTTTACCTGTTCCTTACAGAACAACAGAACAGCACCCAACATTTTTTAATCTTCCAGATAATAATGGATGTAATTGTCCATCTCCTCATGGCAGAACTTTCCCTACTGCCATGGATCCATTACAATGTAATAGATACGAGATTGGAAATTTTGCAAAAGAAGTATTTGATTTAGGAGTCAAATACATCGGTGTTTGCTGCGGAGCTAGCCCAATGCATATACGTGAGGTTGCAGAGGCAATTGGTTTAAGAGTTCCTGCAAGCAGATTTAGGGAAAATATGAGTAAACATTTCATGTACGGCTCAGATAAAAAAATACCGAAACACATGAAAGAATATGGAAACGTAGCATAAGGAGGCTATAATAATGAAAAAAGAAACGACAAGAGAAACAGTAAGGGAGGAAATCAATGGCTGATTTTAAACATCCGGAAACTATTGGCTTACATGGCGGCGATTACAGAAGTGATCCAGCTACAACGTCGGTAGCAGTTCCAATTTATCAAACAACTTCTTACCAATTTAAGAATGCAGAGACTGCTGCAAATTTATTTGGTCTTAAGGAATTTGGTAACATTTATACACGTATCATGAACCCAACGGTTGATGTGCTAGAAAAAAGAGTAGCCGCTTTAGAGGGTGGTGTTGCAGCATGTGCTGTTGGATCAGGTCAAGCAGCATCAGCGATGTGTATTCAAAACTTAGCACAAGCTGGAGATAACATAGTTGCTTCAACTGATTTATATGGAGGTACAGTAAACTTATTCAAAAATACTTTAAGACAACAAGGTATTGAAGTTAGATTCGCAGATCCTGCAGATCCTAAAAACTTTGAAAAAGTTACTGATGATAAAACAAGAGCTTACTACGGCGAGTCTTGCCCTAATCCTTACCTTCGTGTGTTCCCAATTAAGGAAGTTTCAGATATTGGTAGAAAAAAAGGTATACCTTTAATCATCGATAACACCGCTTCACCAGTAATTTGTAAGCCTTTAGCTCACGGTGCTGCAATCGTAATGCACTCTTTGACGAAGTATATTGGTGGTCACGGTACTTCAATTGGTGGAATTATTGTTGATGGTGGAAACTTTGACTGGATTAAAGACAGAAAAAGACAACCATTAATAAATGAACCTGATCAAAGTTATGGTGGTGCAATATGGGCAGATGCAGTTCCTCAATTAACAGGAGCTAATATTCCTTTTGTAATCAGAGCAAGAGTGGTTTTATTGAGAGACTTAGGTGCTCCTTTAAGTCCATTCAATGCTTTCCAAATTATTCAAGGTTTGGAAACAGTTGCTCTTAGAATGAAACAACATTGCAGTAATGCAGAGAAAGTAGTTTCATTTTTAGAAACACAAAAGAAAGTTAAGAATGTTATCTACCCTACTAATCATCAAGGTGAGATTAAGGAAAGAGCTAAAAAATACATGCAAGGTGGATATGGTTCTTTAGTTGGTATGGATGTTGGCACAAAAGAAGCTGGTGCTAAATTCATCGATAACTTAAAGATGTTATATCACGTTGCTAATATTGGTGATGCTAGAAGTTTAGCAATTCATCCAGCTACTACAACGCACAGTCAGTTGGATGATGCAGCGTTAGCAGCAGCAGGTGTAACACCAGGTTACGTAAGATTATCAATCGGTATTGAACACCCGGATGATATTATCGCAGACATTAAACAAGCTTTAGCAGCTTAAATTATATTTGCCCCACTAAAATGTGGGGCAAGATAAAATATGATTAAACAAATTAAATCATCTGAAATAAAAGATTATATTAAAAAAAACTCTAACGTAGTTTTACTTGATGTGAGAACTGAAAATGAATGGACTTCAATAGGCAAACCTAATGCCGAAGATTTAAGCTCCAAAACTTATTTTGTAACAGTCAGTCCTGATTTATCTAATTGGCAAGTTCCAGATCCAAATTTCGTGGATAATGTAAAAAAAAATATTAATAAAGACAAAACAATTTTAGTTATGTGTGCTGCAGGAGGAAGATCATTGATTGCAGCAAACCTTTTAGAAGCAGAGGGTTACTCAACTTTAAATGTTTCAGATGGGTTTAGTGGAAATGGTCAAGATCCTGGATGGAAGAACTTAGGATTACCTTCTATTATAGATAACTGATTTTTTAGCTATATCTTCAATAAGTGATGTTTTTTTTATTTTAGCTTGTATTGAAACAGCAATCTCTTTTGGATATTTTTTTACGATTTCTGATGTCTTTTTCTTTAGTGCATTGTTGGTCAACGATAATTGTTTTTTTACAATTGTGCAAAATTCAGACCTAGTTCTTTCAATAGACGAAATACAAGGTTCTTGCTTTTTCTCAGGATTTACACTTTCTGCATATGCAACAGCGTGCTCTAAGGGAGTTTTTCCTGTTTGTTTTTTAACTCCATAAGTAATTGCTGAATTAAAAGAAGATTGTAATATTTTTCCGTTAGATGTGCTAGTACCGAGTAATGCTAAAGACTCAGCACACCCATTAAGTAAGAAAATTGTTGATAATAAAACTAATATTTTTTTCATATTTGAAATTTATTTTAATTGGTTCATATCTGCTTCATCTTTAATTAAAAGTTAATTTTTAGAACATAAATTTTATTAACACAACTCATGGTTGTCAAGATCTCTAATTTTAAGGATTTTGTTATAGAATTGTTAATCTAAGTGCTTAATTTTAGATTTTTTATTTATATTTAGCTGTAGTGATGAGGTAAGATCTTTTACAGAATTTTCCTTTGATTTCATTAAAATTTTAGATTTAGTTAATTTTAATTGTTTTTTCAATAAAGCACAAATTTCTGAGTTAGTTTTTTCAACAAATGATAAACAAGGTTCCTTTTTTTTCTCAGGATTTTTTTCCTCTGCATATGCAATAGCGTGTTCTAAAGGAGTTTTTCCAGTCTGTTTCTTCACACTATAGCTTAGTGCTGAGTTTAATGAGGATTGAACAATTCTTCCATTTGACGCTCCCGTGCCAAGTAAAGCAACTGACTCAGCACAGCCATTCAATAAAAGTAAAGCGATTAAAAACCCTAATATTTTTCCCATACTCCCTTTTGTTTCCTTCAATGTTTAACCATAGATTTATTATTTATTAAACGAATCGAATCACTCAAAATGAGTTTATATAATACAACCTACAATGGAAGAGTTTTTCTTAAGAGATTAATCTTAAAGGCTTATTTTTTAGACAGCCTTCAAGATTTTCTATCATTTGCGAATAAAATTTTGAGTAATTTTCCGCTGTTACATAACCGATGTGAGGTAGTAACAAAGCGTTAGGAAGAAATCTTAATTTATGGTCTTGAGAAAGGGGCTCATTATCATAAACATCTAATCCTGCCCCAGCAATTTTTTCATCTTTAAGAGCTTCGACCAAATCATTTTCATTAATAATTGGCCCTCTTGAAGTGTTGATTATGAAAGAGGTTTTTTTCATCAATCCGAATTCTTTTTTTGTTATTAAATTTTTATATTTTTCACCTAAAACTAAATGAATTGAAATTATATCTGAGTTTTTTAACAAATCCTCTTTACTCATAGGCAAAACTCCTAATTCGTTGGCGTGAGATAAATTTAGATTTTCGCTCCAAGCACAAACTTCCATACCAAAAGCTTTAGCAATTTTAGCTACTTGCGTTCCTATCTTTCCAAGCCCAATTATACCTAACATTTTTCCTTTTAATTCAAAACCAATCGTTGTCTGCCAGTATCCTTGGAACATATTATCGATTTCTTGTTTCATATTTCGATAAAGCCCAAGAATTAATGCCCATGTAATTTCTGCCGCAGGATTAGGATTTATTTCTGTGCCACAAACAATTATGTTTTTTTTCTTGGTTGTTTTTAAATCAATCGCATTGTTTCTCATTCCTGAGGTCATAATGTATTTTAATTTTGGTAAGCTTTCTATTAAAGTCTTGTTCATTGGTGTTCTCTCTCTCATTATAAAAAGAACTTCAAAGTCTTCCAGTGCAACAATGGCTTCTTTTTCATCTGCAAAAGGTTCATTAAAAACTTTAAAATCAAATTTATCTTTATACTTTTTCACCTCAACAATTTGTTGAAAGGCATTTTGATAATCATCTAAAACTGCAACTTTAATCATTGACTTTTTTATTCGATAGATAAATACCAGATACTATAAAAGCAGCTCCAGCAAAATGATAAAGTTCAAATTTTTCTTTAAAAATAATTATTGCCATTAATGCACTGAAAAGTGGCATTAGCTGAATAAACATAGATGATCTGTTGGGTCCTATAAGTTCAATTGCTTTCTGCCAACAATAATATGCTGCAATTGCAGGAAAGATAACCACATAAGTTAAAATAAAGATAAAAGATTTATTTATTTTCACATCTAGTCCAATTGATTGTTCGAATAGAAATTGTGGAATCAAAAATATTAATCCTACGGTGACCATTATTTGAATTAAAGAAAATTGAGATAATTCAAGCTTGCTTTTTTTTAGTAAAGTTGAATATAATGACCAACTTAAAACACAAACTAACATCCATATATCACCAATATTAAAAGTTAAAGAAATTATTTTTTGTACGTCTGCATTTGAAATAATTGTTCCTACTCCAAATATAGATAAAATTAATCCTGAAATTTGAAATATATTTGTTTTTTCAATTTTCATAATTGATGAAAAAATTATTATCGTTGGAGGGATAGCAGCTAGCATTAAAACTGCATTTATTACTTGAGTATAGTTTAAGGCAAAATAAACAACCGAATTAAAAGTACTGATTGTTAATATACCCATAACACTTATTACTAAAAAGTTTCGTTTAATATAGTCTCTCTTCGCTGTAATTTCTCTAATTGTGAAAGGTATCAATATAAACCATACCATTACCCATCTTAAAAAATTTAGAGTTAATGGTGGAATCTCGAATAAAGTTGCAAATTTACCGATAATAAAATTTCCGGACCAGAATAAAGCTGCTAAAGTTAGAAAAGTATAAGCTAAATAATTTTTTGACAAAAATTTCCTAATTAAATCTTTTTGAGCTGTACGGAGTTAAATCTAGATTTGTTTTTTCTCCTGCAACTATTTTAGAGATAATTTTGCCTGTAATAGCTCCTAAAGTCCAGCCTAAATGCTGATGACCAAATGCATAAATTATATTTTTATTCTTTAAAGATGGTCCAAGAATTGGTAGGAAATCTGGAAGTGTAGGTCTAAAACCAAGCCATTCATCTTCATGCTTACCAAGATCCGGTAAAAGTTCTTTTGCACACTTAATAATATAATCGATTCTTTTTTTAGATGGGGGGTTTTGTAAACCACCTAGTTCAACTGTTCCAACAGCTCTTAAACCTTGGTTCATTGGCGTCATTCCAAAACCTCTATCTAAGAATATAACGGGACGGCTAATCAAATGATCTTTTCCTTTAAAATGAACATGATACCCCCTTTCGGTATCTAGGGGAATATTCTCACCTAATTGATCAGTAAGTAGCTTAGAAAAAGCACCTGAAGCTACTACAGTTTTTTCAAACTTATACTCTTCATTTTCTGACCTAATTGCTGTTTCATTAGAGTTTATTTGTTCTAAATTTTTAATGTTAGTTTGAATAAATTTTCCCCCACGCTCCAAATACAATTTAAATATCTTTTTAAGAATTCCATGTGGGTCTCTTGCATGCATAGCACTTTCATAAATTACTCCTGCATCAAATACAGGTTGTAAATTTGGTTCTAAATCTAAAACCTCTTTTTGTGTAAGAAGTTTTTGCTCAATACCAAGTTCATTACGAACTTTTATTTCTAGATTTCTGCTTTTTATATTTTTATTAGTCCAAATATAAATAATACCTTTTTTTTCAACTAATCCAGTTGTGTCAATCTCTTGGAAAATTTCCTCATATGCGTCATTTGAAAGACTTAAAATTTGATGCATATTTTTGGCGGTATGCATCATTGAACGATGATTACAATTTTTTAAATAATGTAAAAAC
Source organism: uncultured Pelagibacteraceae bacterium (assembly GCA_902631535.1). Classification (GTDB taxonomy): domain Bacteria; phylum Pseudomonadota; class Alphaproteobacteria; order Pelagibacterales; family Pelagibacteraceae; genus Pelagilacustribacter. Next base: position 18,472 of record CACOYX010000005.1, on the reverse strand, counting down.
CAATTAAACATTTTGGGAATATAATTCCATTTTAAAGCGAGAGGTCCATAGGAGCTGGTTATCATTTTAGGAACATCATATAAAACATCTGGACGATTAAATTGTAAAACAGCATAAGGTGAGAAGTGACCTGCGTTTCCATAAGACGCGGGTTTGTATTCTCTTGATAAAGGATCGTGTCTGTCAAATATAGTAACTGGTATACCTTTTTTAATTAATTGTAATCCAGTGCAAACACCTTGAATTCCAGATCCTATTATACCAACTGATTTGCATTTATAATTTTCCATTAGGAAATTATATTGCAATGTTTTGAAAAATAGTAGTGCGGTAGATTAGGCTATGGCTTCTTTATTAACTACTTCTGGTCTATCTTCTGTTTCAGGAGTGTCCTTTTTGTCTTTTTTCTTAAACAAGAAGTCACCAGTTAATTTTGATTTAGAATTATTTGTTTTTTTAATATAACCATCGATATCAGCTCCATTTTCAGTTCTAAGGTTATTACCAAACTCAATATCTCCTTTAATTGTTCCTGTAGCTCCAATAACTATATTTGTTGCTGAAACTTTTCCATCTAAATGGCCATGTATTTCCACATCATCCGCTTCGATTGTTCCAGTAATTGAACCAGTATCTCGAACTATAAGCTCTTTAGAATAAACAGGACCTTTAATCAGGCCTGCAACATCTATTGCTCCTGAACTATTAATAGTTCCCTCTATGCTTACAGTCTCACTTATAAGTGATCTTTCTGAATCTTTTATTTTAATTTTCTTATCACCAAACATAATTTTTTAATAACTAATCATCTATTAGTAAAATATACAAGTTTTTATTTTAATAAAATTTGATCATTTTAGGCTTTGATTTAATTGACTGGCACGTCTTTATATATCTTACAGGACATCACTATTCCAAGCCCAAACATGATTGACATCATAGAAGATCCACCATATGACATGATCGGTAGAGGAGATCCCACTATGGGCAGTAAGCCTAAAACCATCATCATATTCACTGCTACATAAATGAAGAATGCTGTAGCAAAACTATAGCAATATAATTTGCCAAAATTACTTCTTGTCATGTGGCCTATTCTAATAATTCTTGAGAGTATTAACGAATAAAGCAATAAGATAAACAAAGATCCAAAAAATCCAAATTCTTCAGAAAATAGAGTAAAAATAAAGTCAGTATGTTTTTCTGGTAAATAATCAAGGTAACTTTGTGATCCATTCAAGAAACCTTTTCCAAAAAGTCCTCCTGAACCAATCGCAATTTTTGATTGAATTATCTGATACCCAGCTCCTAATGGGTCTCTTTCGGGATTTAAGAAAGTTAAAATTCTAGACTTTTGATAGGGTTTTAAAAATGAAATAGCTATAGGCAATAAAGCAAGCATTGCTAATGCAGATATAGTAAAGAACTTTGCTCTAACACCTGCTAACCATGCCACAATTATACCGCCAGCTGCAATTAAAATTGATGTTCCAAGGTCGGGTTGAGTAGCAACTAAAATTACGGGTGCTATAAGAACTGTAATTGGAAGAAGCAAGTATCTAAAGCTATTTATACCTTCTATTGAAATTCGGTGATAATATTTTGCAAGAAAGAGTATTAAACCAATTTTCATAAGCTCTGATGGTTGTAAATTCATAAAATAAAGATCCAGCCATCGTTTAGATCCTGATGATGTTAATCCAAAATACTTTACTCCAAGTAATAAAATAAACACTCCAATATAAATTAAATAACTTGTCTCATGCCAAAATCTTATAGAAATAAATGACACGATAAAAAACATTCCAAAAAATACAAAGAATCTTAAGATATGGCTATTAGTGTGATATTTAAACTCTCCACCATCTGTTGAATACATTGCAAACATACTTATTATTCCTAATAATAAAATTGAAATTACTAACACAAAGTCTAAAGATAAAATTTTATCTCTAATGCCTAATGTAGACTGAATAGATCTTGGTTGTAACATTACACCGACTCTCCAATTTGATTTTTAATACTTCTTCTTAATTCATGTCTTTCTAGAACTTTTTTAATTACTTTTTTTGCGATTGGTGCCGCAGCCTTGCCGCCTGAACCACCATGCTCTACTAAAACACTTATTGCATATTGTGGATTCTTGTAAGGAGCAAATGCTACAAAAAGTGCATGATCTCTATCTTTATAAGGTAAATTCTCTTGTTTAACTTCAGCTTCTCGCTGCGCTTCTGTAAATCTTTTTATCTGAGAAGAACCAGTTTTTCCTGCAAAGGTAAATTTTGGATTTTCGAATCTATGTCTATAAGAAGTTCCACCAGGCTCATTTGATGAAGAAAACATAGCATCTTTAATTAGATTAATATGTTCTTGATTTTTAAATAAAGGTTTTAAGTTAAAATTTGATACCAATAGATCTGTTGGAAGAGGTTCGTTAGGATTTTCATTTTTGTGTTTTAAATAATTCCGCAAATTGTCATTTTTTCCCTCTACTATTATTCTTGGCTTTATTTCAAAACCTCCGTTTGCAATTTGGGCAGTCATTAAACATAGTTGTAAAGGAGTACTTTGAAAATATCCTTGACCTATACCTGAGTGTAGAGTTTCTCCCAAATACCAATTTTGTCCAATAAATTTTTTCTTCCATTTTGTATTGGGCACCACACCGGATCTTTCTTCAATAAAATCTTTTAAAACTTTTTTTCCCAGACCAAATCTTTTTGCAGTTGCTGAAAGTCGATCAACTCCTAGTTTTCTAGCAACTTCATAAAAATAAACATCGCAGGATCTTTGAATTCCCTTTCTTAAGTTTACAATGCCGTGTCCGTCTTTCTCCCAACAGTGAAATTTTTCTCCGTATAGCTCTATTTTTCCTTTGCATCTAAATGTATCCAAGGGCCTAATTATTTTATTTTCTAAAGCACTTAAAGCTACTAAAGTTTTAATCGTAGAACCAGGCGGATATAATCCTGATAATGCTTTATTCGCTAGAGGTTTCTTATCGTTTTTAATTAAACTGTTCCAATAAGCCTTGTCTAATCCATGAACAAATTCATTTGGCTCAAACGTTGGGGATGAAACTAAAGATACTATGTCTCCATTATATACATCCATTACGCACACTGCAGCTGCTTTATCTTTTAAAAGCTCATTGGTATATTTTTGTACTTCGTAGTCTAGAGTTGTTTTGAAACTTTTACCTGCCTGACCTTCATCAATTTTAATTTCTCTAATTCTTTTTCCAAAAGCATTTACTTCATAACGTTGATAGCCAACTTTACCTATTATTTGTTCGTCTAGTTTTCTTTCCAAACCAGTTTTTCCGATTGCCATACCTGGTACAGCTAAATCTTTTAGATATTCTTTTGTTTGTAAATCTTTTGTACTTATTTGAGAAACATAGCCTAAAATATGGGCTGAAGAATTATCAGGATATGTTCTTGCAACGGAAACGATGGGTTCAACTCCTTCAAGTTCATGTAAAAATAAATTTATTCTAGAAAAATCAGACCAATTTAAATTTTCAGAAACTATCACCGGCTCCCAAGGTTTTTGTTTTTTTATCACTCTTTTTAAATAGGAAACTTTTCGGTCTGTTATGTTTAAAATTGCTTTTAATCTTACAAATAAATTATCTAAATCTTTAGCGTTCTCTGGAACTAAATGTAGTTGGTAAAGAGGCTCACTTGATGCAATTTTTGTATCAAAGAAATCTTTTATAGCTCCTCTTTCAGGTGCTAACTTCCATTCTCTAAATCTATTTTTGTCAGATAAAGACTTATATTTAGTGGCTTGATTAATTTGAAGAGATATTAGTCTCCCTACTAGCCCGACCATTACTACTGCTTTTGCAGCCGTTATCAAAAACATTCTTCTACTTATAAGCTTTGATTTAATAACTGTGTTACCCGAACCAGGACTAAGCATCTTGTGATCCTATGAAACTAATTTGATAAAGGTTAAATAAAAGCCAAAAAACTGGAAATAAAAATAAAGTAAAAAAAGTATTATATCCAATTTTTGCGTAGGAAATTGCTACTTCAGAAAAATTATTTAATAATGAAAAAAATAGTAAATTAGCAAACATAAGGGCTATTAAAAATGTAAACCAGTCAGATGCTATTGTGGTATTGACACTTTTGTTTCTGACATAATTTCCCACAAAACAAACTGCAAGATAAGAAAGCGAACTGATACCTAATGGAAATCCCATTACCACATCGTTGATAAGTCCTGCTAAGAATATGTGTCCTGGGCTCATTAGATTTGGACGTTTTATTATCCAAAAATAGATTATTATGATGTGTAAATTTAAAGAAAATACTTCAAATAATTTTTCAAAATTCGTATCTATTTCACTAATTGATAAATAATATAATAAAATTAAAGGACCTGACGCAAATAATTTTTGTAAAATATTTCCTTTAGCCATTAAAAAATTTCCTTACTTGGTTTAATTAAATTTACTGTAACAAAAGATAATTGATTAGGATCTACAAATAATTTTACTTCTCCATTATCTTTTGTTTTCCCTATTGGAGTTCCTGCGTTAAAAATTCCATCTTTACCCGATGCAAATACGGTAATACCCTCTACAAATTGGTAGTCTTCTGGTAAGTATGACAAACTTGGTTTACGCGTTCCACCACCAGTTAATATCGCTTGAGTACTTTTTTCATCAAAAGTAACAGGAATTCTGCTATTTAAATCATTAAGTAATAGCACTCTTGATGATAAATAATTTGTCTCGACTATACGTCCTACTAAATATTTATTTTGAGTTACTGGCATTCCTTTTACAATACCTTCTTTACTTCCTTTGTTAATAATAATTGATTTTAAAAATGGGCTATTTCGATCTACTAAAACTTTAGCTAAGATTACATTAGTTACACTTCTAACATCCTCTGTATCTAAAACTTTTTTTAAGTTTTTATTTTCGTTTGAAATGTACTCTAAATTTAAATCTAAAGCCTTGTAACGCTCTATGACCTTTCTTAATTCTTCATTTTCTTTTTTTAAAGAAAAATGGCTTGCGATTCCTTGGTTTATACCTGGAAACAATCTAGTTGGAGCAGAAGCTAAATAAGTTACTCGATAAACAATATCATTTATAAAACTTCTTGCTGTTTTTACTACAGTAAAACCGTAAACATCCAAGAAGAAAACTATTAATGCTACAATTATAAGAGAAAAAATAGAAAATTTTTGTGTTGCTCCCCTTTGCAAGAGGGCTGAACGAAAAGCTATACTAAAATCATCTCTACTAACTGACATTTTTTCTGTAAAGACAAATTAATATTCTGATAGCATTGTTGAGAACAGCTCTTCATTTTCTAAAGCTCTTCCAGTTCCAATAGCTACACATGATAAAGGATCATCTGCTATTGTTACAGGCAAACCTGTATCTTGAGAAATTAATTTATCTATATTCTTTAATAATGCTCCGCCTCCTGTTAAAACTAATCCCATATCAATTAAATCGGCTGACAATTCTGGTGGAGTGTTTTCTAAAGCTTCTTTAATACCGCCTAATATTTGATTTAAAATTGGCATAATTGCTTCGCAAGCATCTTTTTCAGTTAATTCAATTTCTTTAGGAGTTCCAGATCTAATATCTCTTCCTTTCATCAAAAAAGTATTACTTGATGATGGGATAGCTGTTCCTATTTCTTTCTTAATTTTTTCAGCAGTAGAATCTCCTATCATTAAATTCATTTTTTTTCTCATATAGGCAATAATCGATCCATCTAATGCATCTCCTGCAACTCTAAGTGATTTAGAGTAAACTACACCACCTAAAGACATTACTGCTATCTCTGTAGTTCCACCACCAATATCTACTACCATTGATCCAGTTGCCTCTGATATTGGTAACCCTGCTCCAATTGCAGCGGCTATTGGTTCCTCAATTAACTGTACTTTTCTAGCTCCTGCAGCTAAAGCAGAGTCTTGAATAGCTTTTCTTTCCACTGGAGTAGAGCCAGTTGGAACACAAATTAAAATTCTAGGATTTGCAAACGCATTTTTTTTATGAACTTTTTTTATAAAGTGTTTAATCATTTCCTCTGTAACCACAAAGTCTGCGATCACACCATCTTTCAAAGGTCTAATAGCTGAAATATTTCCAGGAGTTCTTCCTAACATTGTCTTTGCCTCGTCACCCACGGCTAAAACAGATTTTCTTCCTCCATCTTCAATTACAGCAACCACCGACGGTTCGTTTAATACAACACCTTGCTCTTTTAAAACTACCAAAGTGTTAGCTGTTCCTAAGTCGATAGCCATGTCTTGCGACCATAATGATGATAATCCTGTTAAACCTTTAAACATATTTTCCTTTCTATTTTTGAGCGCTTATTGTTTGATCTGGCGCAGTTTTAGTTCTTTTAATAATTAATTTATTTAATGCATTTAGGTATGCATTCGCAGATGCGACCAACGTATCAGTATCAGCTGCTTGACCAACTGTTGTTTTGCCTTGCTCCTCAATTCTAACACTTACTGTTGCTTGAGCATCCGTTCCTTCAGTAACTGCGTGAACGTTGTATAATAAAAGTTTTACGTCGTGAGGATAAAGTTTTTTAATACATTTAAATATTGCATCTACTGGACCATCACCTGTCGCAGAGGAGTTTTTTATCTCACCATATACCTCTAATGTCATCTCTGCTTTTTGAGGTTCTCCAGTTCCAGCAAATACTTTTAAGGATTTTAATTTAATTACATTGTCTTCTGTAACTAAACTATCATCAATTATTGCTGCAATATCTTCATCATAAACATGTTTCTTTTTATCTGCTAAAATTTTAAATTTTCCAAAAGCTGTATCAATAATATCATCTGTAATATCTACGTAACCCATGTCAGATAATTTATCCCTAAACGCATGCCGTCCAGAATGTTTTCCCATTACCAACGAAGTTTTTTTAACTCCCACACTTTCTGGCGTCATAATTTCATAAGTGTTTCTATTCTTTAACATTCCGTCTTGGTGTATTCCTGACTCGTGGGCAAAAGCATTTTTACCAACTATCGCTTTATTAAATTGTACTGGAAAACCTGTTGCATTCGAAACAACTTTCGATGCTTTACTTAAAAGTTTTGTATTAATATTTGTAGTGTAAGGCATTAAATCGTGTCTTGTTCTCATAGCCATAACAACTTCTTCAAGTGCAGCGTTACCTGCTCTCTCGCCTATTCCATTAATTGTACATTCGATTTGTCTTGCGCCAGCCATAACACCAGCTAAAGAATTGGCAACTGCTAAACCAAGATCATTATGACAATGTGTCGATAAGATTGCTCTATCAATATTTGGTACTTTATTTAATAATGTCTCAATAATTTTTTTAAATTCTGATGGAACAGTATATCCTACAGTGTCTGGTATATTAATAGTTTTGGCTCCACATTTTATTGCAAGTTCGACTGTCTTACACATGTAATCCATATCTGTTCGTGTTCCATCTTCACAAGACCACTCCACGTCATCAGTAAACTTTCTTGCATAAGTGACACTATCTTTAATTGAACCTAAAACCTCTTCGGGAGATTTATTTAATTTATGCTTCATATGTAATGGGCTTGTTGAAATAAAAGTATGAATTCTAAAATTTTTTGCATGCTTTAAAGCCTCATGACATGCATCAATATCTTTTTTTGTTGCCCGAGCTAATCCTGCAGGAATAGATTTTTTTAATGTTTTGCTTATTTCAGTTACAGCTTCAAAATCTCCAGGTGATGCAATTGGAAAACCTGCTTCGATGACATCAACACCCAATTCATCAAACACTCTCGAGATCTGTAATTTCTCTTCTAAACTCATTGATGCTCCTGGTGACTGTTCACCATCACGCATGGTAGTATCAAAAATTATAATTCTTTTTTTATCACTCATACTAAAAACTTTTGTTTATCCAAAAGTTTCCCATAATACAATCAAAGATAGAATTTGCAAATTATTATGTATTCAATAAGTGCTATTCATGAGTCAGATTGGGCTAATTCTTGTCTTTATCAACCAATTTATTTTTACCGATCCAAGGCATCATTGCACGAAGCTCTTTACCTACTTTTTCTATAGGATGTTTAGCTAAATCTTCCCTCATTTTAAGGAAGTTTTTTTGTCCTGATTTATGTTCATTCATCCATTGCTTAGTAAATTTACCCGATTGAATATCTTTTAGTACTTCTTTCATTTTTTCTTTGGTCTTATTATCAACGATTCTTTTGCCTGAAACATACTCACCATACTCTGCAGTGTTTGAAATAGAGTAATTCATATTTGCAATTCCACCTTCGTAAATTAAATCAACAATTAATTTTACTTCGTGTAAAGTTTCGAAGTAAGCCATCTCCGGTGGATAACCAGCCTCTGTTAAAGTTTCAAAACCATTTTTAATTAATTCTACTAGACCTCCACAAAGAACTGTTTGTTCTCCAAATAAATCTGTTTCGCACTCATCTTTAAAAGTAGTTTCAATAATTCCTGACTTTCCTCCTCCAATAGCTGAAGCATAAGATAAAGCTAAGTCTCTTGCTTTACCTGAGCTGTCTTTGTGTACTGCCATCAAACATGGTACGCCTCCGCCTTTTTGGTATTCACTTCTTACTGTATGACCTGGGCCTTTAGGAGCAACCATGAAAACATCTAAATCTTTTCTAGCATTAATTAAATCAAAATGAATATTCAAACCATGAGCAAAAGCTAAACTTGTTCCTTCTTTCATCCTTTGTTCAATATGATTTTTATAAATTTCTGATTGAAGTTCATCAGGAGTCAACATCATAACTACATCTGCCCAAGCTGCAGCATCGGATAGTGACATAACTTTTAAACCTTCACTCTCAGCTTTCTTCACACTTGAGGAACCTTCCCTTAATGCTACAACCACTTCTTTTACGCCACTATCTTTTAAGTTAAGTGCATGCGCGTGTCCCTGGCTTCCATAACCAAAAATTGCAACTTTTTTATTTTTTATTAAATTTACATCTGCATCTTTTTCATAAAACGTTTTCATTTTTAACTCCTATTGTGTAAAAACTTCATCACCTTTTGTCATCGCAACTGCCCCGGTTCTTGAGACACTTATAAGTCCTAAAGGCTTTAAGGTTGTAACTAATTTATCAATTTCTCTTCTTAAAGCAGTTACTTGAATAACAAAAGACTTTTTTGTTTTATCTAAAATTAACCCGTCATGTTTTTTACATAATTTCTTCGCTTTATCTAGTTTTTTTGTTGCCCCAACTACTTTTAGCAAAGCAAGTTCCTTAAACAAAATTTTAGGATCATTTCTTGAAAAATCAGCAACTTTATGAACTGGAATTAGTTTTCCAAGTTGTAATTTAATTTGCTGGATTACTTCAGGTGTTCCTTTTGTAACAATGGTGATTCTTGATAAATGTTTAATCTTATCAATTTCGGCAACCGCTAATGACTCAATGTTATAACCTCTTCCAGAAAATAATCCGATAACTCTTGCCAAAACTCCCGCTTCATTATCTACCCATACAACAATTATGTGATGATCCTCTTTTCCAAATTTTGTTGGTTGACTGTATGCTGATTTTGGTTTTGACATTAAACTAAAGTTTTTCCTTCATCAGAAACTTCTTCTTTTTCATCTTCAGGTCCAAGTAGCATTTGATTATGAGGTTTTCCTGAAGGTATCATCGGATAACAGTTTTCTACTTTATCAACTACACAATCAAAAATAACAGGTTTATCTGTTTTGATCATTTCTTTAATCTTTTCATCTAGTTCGTCAGGGGTTTTTGCTCTAATTCCAACAGCTCCATAAGCCTCGGCTAATTTGACAAAATCTGGTAAAGCTTCTGTATAACTTTCAGAATAATTTTTATCATGTAATAATTCTTGCCATTGTCTAACCATTCCCATGTATTCATTATTTAAAATAAAAATTTTAATTGGTAATCTATATTGTATTGCAGTCGACATTTCTTGAATGTTCATTAGAATTGAAGCTTCACCGGCTATATCTACTACAAGTTTTTTAGGATGTGCTATCTGGACGCCAATTGCTGCGGGTAAACCATATCCCATAGTTCCAAGACCTCCAGAAGTCATCCATCTGTTTGGTTTATTAAACTTATAATGTTGAGCAGCCCACATCTGGTGTTGTCCAACTTCTGTTGTTATAAAAGTATCTTGGTGTTTTGTTAATTCATATAATCTCTGCACAGCATGCTGTGGTTTAATAGTTTCCTTGCTATTAATAAAATTTAAAGATTTTTTTTCTCTCCATTTGTCAATTTGACTCCACCACTTAGCCGTCTTTTGTTTATTTGATTCAATAAAGTTTTTATTTTTTTCTTTAAATCTTTTTATAACTGCTTGTAATAATTCTGTAACATCACTTGTAATAGCTAAATCAACTTTTACATTTTTTCCAATTGAAGATGGGTCTATATCGATATGAATTTTTTTTGATTTTGGAGAAAACTCATCAATTTTTCCTGTTATTCTGTCATCAAACCTTGCTCCAATATTAATCATTAAATCACAATCGTGCATAGCATTATTAGCTTCATAAGTTCCATGCATGCCAAGCATTCCTAAAAATTGATTATCATCACCAGGATATGCTCCTAAACCTTGCAAAGTAGAAGTAATAGGAAAACCAGTTAATGAAACTAGATTTCTTAAAAGTTCACTCGCTTTTGGTCCTGAATTGATTACCCCACCACCAGTATAGAAAATAGGTTTAGAAGATTTTTTTATCATCTCAATAAAATTATCAACGTCTTTTAAATTTATTTTGTTAGACAAAGCGCCATTCAATTTTTTTTCTAGTTTATTTTTACTTATTTTATAAATGCCTTTGTTAAATTGAATATCTTTAGGAATATCAACCAAAACTGGTCCTGGTCGGCCTGATGTTGCAATTTTAAAAGCTTGACTCATAATGTCTGCTAAATCATTTACGTCTTTCACTAACCAATTATGTTTTGTGCATGGTCTTGTGATTCCTGTTGTGTCACATTCTTGAAACGCGTCAGTTCCAATTAAATGAGTTGGAACCTGTCCAGAAATACAAACTACAGGAATTGAATCCATATAAGCATCCGTCAAAGCTGTGACTGCATTTGTCGCTCCTGGACCTGATGTAACTAATAAAACTCCCGGCTTACCGCTTGATCTTGCGTAACCTTCTGCAGCATGACCTGCGCCTTGTTCATGTCTCGCCAAAATATGTTTGATTGATTTATGATTTTTTAATTCATCATAAATTGGAAGTACGGCTCCCCCCGGATAACCAAAAATATACTCAACTTTTTGGTCTTCCAATGCTTTAAATACTATTTCCGCTCCACTGAATAATTTTGGCATTCATACAATCTAGCCTAGAAATACCAACCGTCAAGTTTTAGCTGATGACTTTTAATGTTTTTTTTATGAGAATAGAGAAATTTTTAGAATATAGCTTGTTCCAATTCTTCATATGTCCCCGAGCCCATGTATTTTGTCTTTTTGCGTACTGTCTTGTCTTAATATTGATAAGATCTTTACATTCGTCTAAGGAGATACTTTCTTTAATAAATTGATTAATTTCTTGAACTCCTATCAATTTATTGGCTGATAGACTTTTATTCAGCCTCATAGTGTTAAATTTTTTAACCTCTTTTAAGCAATTTTCTTTAAACATAAGTTCTGTTCTTTTTGAAATATTTGAAAGTAGATCCATTCTTGGGATGTCAATAAAAACCTTTCTTAAATCGAAATCTAAAAAATCTGATTTCGTTTTTGCAAACCAGTCAAATAAAGACTTTTCAGTTTTAAATTTAACTTCATAAGCTCTTTGCATCCTTTGGGAGTCTTTTGGATTAATTCTATTTTTAACTTTAGGATCTAATTCTAAAAGTTTTTCATAAAACTTTTTTGAGCCAAGTTTCTTAAATAAAACTCTCACATTTTTTCTTGTTTTAATATCTATATCTGGAATTTTACTTATTCCTTTTGTAATAGTATTAAAATAAAGACCAGTTCCCCCAACAATAATTGGAATTTTTTTATTCTTTAAACATAAATTTATTTTTTTTTTTGCCTCTTTGAGCCAATCACCTGCTGAGAAATATCTTTTAACTGAAACTATGCCGTACAAATGATGTTTAATTTTTTTTATTTCAGATTTTTTTGGCCTTGAGGATAAAATAGAAAATTCTTTATAAATTTGCATACTATCTGCATTTAGAATTTCTCCGTTTATTTTTTTTGCTAAATGAATAGCTAATTTTGATTTTCCTGAAGCTGTAGGTCCTGCTAAAAGAATTATTTTTTTTGGCAAATTAGTTTATCTTTACACCAAGGTATCTTCTTCGATTATTATTATTAATAATAGTCAATAATAAAGTTTTTTCACCTTTTTTGAAAATATTATTTACAATTTTATTCAAGTCAGAAGAATTTTTTACTGAAGTTTTTTGAACTTCTATGATTATGTCATTTACATTTAGAAGATTCGCCAAAGGGCTTCGATTTGAAATTTCAGTTATTACAACTCCTTTAGTTTTCTTGTTTAAGTTTCTTTTAGTAACATCCTGTTCATTTAAATCTCTTACTGCAATTTTTAAACTTTGAATATCTACGTCCTTTTTGACAATTTTTGGTTTTGTTTCTTTAAATTCTTCTGATGTTTCAAGTCTACCTAAAGTTAATCTTTTTGAGATTAATTTTTTATTTCTCCAAACTTTAAGCTCAACACTTTTTCCTACTTCAGTACTTGCAACAACATTTGGAAGTTTTTTCATTGTATTTATTTTTTTTCCATCAAATTCTAAAATAATATCGCCTGCTTTAATTCCTGCTTTTTCTGCTGGACTACCTTGTCCTACGCTTGCGACGAGAGCTCCTTCTGGTTTTTTTAGTTTTTCAACATCTGCTATTTCTTTTGTTACTTCTTGAATTCTTACTCCTAACCATCCTCTTTTTGTTTCACCAAATTTTATTAATTGATCAATTACATTAGAAGCAGCATTGGCTGGAATCGCAAAACCGATACCAATTGATCCTGATTGACCTGGAGCTATAATTGCGGTGTTAACACCGATTACTTCTCCTTTAAGATTAAACAATGGTCCGCCAGAATTACCTTGATTAATTGATGCATCAGTTTGAATAAAATCCTCATATCGTGTTAAACCAATTTGTCTGTTTCTTGCTGAGATTATTCCAGACGTTACTGTCCCACCTAAACCAAAAGGGTTACCAATAGCTACAACCCAGTCGCCCACTCTTGCTTTATTCGAGTCTCCAAAACTTACAGGTTTAAATTTATCTTTCGTTTTCATTTTTAAAACTGCAAGATCCATATAAGGGTCTGCTCCTATGACTTCTGCACTATATTCTTTGTCACCAACTCGTATTAAAATATCCTCAGCATTAGCAATAACATGATTATTTGTGATTACGACTCCATCTTCTTTGATTATAAAACCAGAACCTAAAGATGAAGCTTTTCTCTCCGTAGGTCTATCAAAATCTTTAAACATTTCACCAAAAGGTGAACCGGGAGGAAACTGAAAAGGAAATTGATTAGTTGTTGTTTTTACAGTTTGAGTAGTTGAAATATTGACTACTGACGGCATCAATTTTTCTGCTAAATCAGCAAAAGAACTTGGAACAGATTTGGCTTGAACTATTGAAAAATTTAAAACTACCAATATGAAAAATAATTTTTTAAAATATCTCATCTAATTTTTTATATACCAAATTATTAAAAAGCCGATAATCAAAAAAAACAATCCGAATGATCTCAATTTTTTTTCTGATGTATTCTTAATGATTTCAAGCATATTTTTGATTCTTGACGGGAAAATGGCAAGGAAAAGTCCCTCTATAAAAAAAAGCAGTCCGATCGCAGTAATTAGCTCTTTCACAGAGTTATTCGTTTATCTTTTAATATTTGGTTTAATAGACTTACCAAAAAATTTAAAAAATTCACTATCAGGAGATAGTACAAGAGAAGTCTCTCCACCTATCAAAGCCTTTTCATAAGCTTGCATTGCCCTATAAAATGCAAAAAATTGAGGATCTCTTCCAAACGCATTGGCGAAAATTTTGTTTCTTTCTCCATCACCTTCACCCTTCATGATTTCGGATTTTTTATTAGCCTGAGCTAAAATAACAGTCACATCTTTATCTGCTGTTGATCTAATTTTCTGAGCAATCTCTGCACCTTGCGCTCTAAACTCTTTTGCTTCCCTTTCTCTTTCAGTCTGCATTCTTTTATAAATTGCTTCACTATTTGCCGGCGGTAAGTCTGCTCTTTTGATTCTTACATCAACTATTTCGATTCCAAAGTTTTGAGCTTCAGTGTTTACATCATTTTGAATTATTGACATCTGTTTAGTTCTATCAGTTGATAAAAGTGTTGCTAGTTCTTGTTTACCTAACACACCCCTAATTCTTGAATTAATAATTGTTGAAAGTCTTGATCTTGCAACTCTTTCATTTCCAACTGAAATATAAAATTTTAAAGGATCGACAATCTTAAACCTAGCGATTGCATCTACAATTAAACGCTTCTGATCGGCAGCAATTACTTCTTCCGGGTCATTATCCAGATTTAAAATTCTTTTATCTAAGAAAACTACGTTTTGTATGAATGGTAATTTGAAATTCAATCCAGCTTTAGTAACAATTTTTTTAGGATCACCAAATTGAAGAACGATTGCTTGACTGATTTCTTGAACGATAAACAAAGATTGAAATACTACAACTACAATTAATACTATTACTGGAATAATGAATTTAACGCCTTTCATTAATTATTTCCTCCTGATTTTTTTAATTCAGGTAAAGGTAAATAAGGAACCACACCTGATCCTGACTCTTTATCTATAATTACCTTATCAATATCAGCCAAAACTTTTTCCATTGTTTCTAAATACATTCTTTCCTGAGTTACTTGTTTTGCATTTTTATACTCATTGTATATCGCTAAAAATCTACTAGCCTCTCCCTCTGCTTTTGCTACTACTTCTTTTTTATAAGCTTCAGCCTGCTGTAAAACTTGTTCAGCTTCACCTCGCGCTCTAGGAATAACATCATTAGCATAAGCTTCAGCCTCATTTTTAGATCTTTCTCTATCTGCTCTTGCTGCCTGTACATCTCTGAACGCATCAATTACTTGTTCAGGTGGGTCAGCTTGTTGGGTTTGTACTTGTGTAATTTGAATACCTGACTCGTACTCGTCTAAAATCATTTGAGTAATCTCTTGCACCTCAACTTCGATGTTTGCTCTTCCCTCTGTCAAAATTGTTTGAATATTATTTTTAGCAATAACTTCTCTCATTGCTGTTTCGGAAGTAGCTTTAACTGTTTCAACTGGACTCTGGATGTTGAATAAAAATTTACCAGCATCCTTTATAACCCAAAACACTGAATAATTAATATCAACTATATTTTCATCTCCTGTTAACATCAAGCTCTCTTCAGGAACGTTTCCAACTCCAGAGGATCTTCCACTATCGCTAGCAGGTCTAAAACCAACATCAACTCGATTAACCTTTGTAACCTTAGGTGTTAAAACTCTTTCTATTGGCATAGGTAAATGATAGTGCAAGCCCGGTTGAGTTGTATTTACAAATTTTCCAAACCTTAAAACTACGCCTTGCTCATCTGGTAGCACTCTATAAAGGCCGCTTGCTACATAGAGTCCTAAAATAATTAACAGACCAATTACTATTGGCCTTGAACCTCCAGACTTACCTCCTGAGAATTTGTTAATTGTTTTTTGAAAATTTTTGATAATGTCATCAAGATTTGGTGGATCTTGTCTTGAACCTGATCCATTTCCACCAGGCATACGTCCCCCGCCACCTGGAGGCGCTCCCCAGGGAGATTGATTTTTAAAAATTTTATCCTTGAAACTCATGACACTTTATATAGTGACTTTTGCTCTAAAAACAAGTTATGTAGGAGCGTTATTATGTCTAAATTGTTTAATATACTAAAAAGATGAGCCAAAAACCTCCGCCAAAACAATTTGTTAAAACTCCAATCAATGGAACTAAATTTGTTATATTAGTCTCCAGCGCTAAAGGGGGTGTTGGAAAATCGACTGTTGCAATCAATCTTGCTTTCTCTCTGCAAAATTTAGGATTAAAAATTGGAATATTAGATGCTGACGTTTACGGACCTTCTCTACCTAAATTATTAAATTTAAACGAAAAACCAAAAAGTGAAGATGGTAAAGCTATGGTCCCGTTAGAAAAATATAAAGCCCAATGTATGTCTATGGGATTTTTGGTAGATGAACAAACGCCAATGATTTGGAGAGGTCCAATGGTTATTAGTGCTATAAAAACAATGACACAAAAAGTTTTGTGGAAAGATAGAGATGTAATTATAGTTGATATGCCCCCTGGTACTGGTGACACACAATTAACTTTTGCTCAGCAAGTTAAAGTAGATGGAGCAGTAATTGTATCAACTCCACAGGACTTAGCGTTATTAGATGTAAAGCGAGGAATTCAAATGTTTGATAAAACAGGTGTAAAAATTTTAGGCTTAATTGATAATATGAGTTTTTTTAAAGGCGACGACGGAAAAGAATACAAAATTTTTGGAGAAAGTGGGGTAGAAAAAACTGCAAAAGAATTCAATAAAGAATTTTTAGGACACTTGCCTATTCATCAAGATTTAAGAAACTCAGCTGATATAGGTGAACCATTAACCTACTCAAATCCTAACCATGAAGTTTCAAAATTATTTAAAAATATTGCTGAAAAAATTAAACAATCTTTTCTTTAAAATCAAAAGACATCATAAGTTCATTCCATTCTCTCTTTGAAAGACCTGATTTTTCAAGACTAACATTTTCACCTTTGGCCATTTGCTGAATTACTTTTTTACCTTTAGCAGATACATGAACAGCACCTACTCTATAATCTAAAAATGCTGCATGGGTTATCGGTACCCACTTTTTTACAGTGTCTAACATTGTCTCTGCATACACTCTTATTTCATATTGCGCATGACTGTCAGCTCTTAAAAACAAAAAGTTTAGTAAATTTAATAAATCTGTTTTCCAATACCATTGAGTGTAAGAATTTAAAGTAAGGTTCATTCTTGCTAACTCTCTAGCAAGACCGGATTTACCTTCATCTATAGTGCTTCCATCAAATCTTTCGTTTAGCATTTTTTCATAATTATTATAAGTTCTTGTAGCGTCATCTTTTAGGATCTTTAAAACTTCATCAGCTTGGTCACCTGTTATTAAGTCCCCTCTACCTTGTCTATTAGATGTTGATTGAGCTGATAATTGGTCCTTAGCTGGTATATAAAACTCTTTATCTAGAATAGAATATCTTGCTGAGTACTCATTTACATTTGCTGTTCTATGTCTAATCCATTGTCGTGCAATAAATATTGGCAGTTTAACATGGTATTTTATCTCACACATTTCAAAAGGTGTAGAATGCCAATGTCTCATTAAATATTTTATTAAACCCTCATCTGTGGAAACTTTCTTTGTTCCTTTTCCGTAAGATACTCTTGCAGACTGAACTATAGAACTGTCATCTCCCATGTAATCAACTACTCTTACGAATCCGTGGTCTAAAACAGGTAAAGCCTCATATAGTATTTTCTCTAGCTCTGATGATGTAACTCTTTTTGTAGAGTTTTTTTGAGCCTGTTGATCTGCAATCTCTTGCTTTTGTTCTGATGTAAGTTTCATTTAGAAATAATTATTGAATCTCTGACTAAGAGTTTTATATTAATAGCGTTGGTTTTCCAACTATGACGATAAACGAATTTCGTAATAAACATTACGGACGTGGGGGCAGTACCCACCACCTCCACCATTTGCAACTTATGGGGGTGAATTAGGATCGACGGATGTCTAAAGGCTATTCTTTCGTACGAGATGGTTCCGACGTTACGGGCCAATTTACAAATGCTAACGAAAGTTACGCACTTGCAGCTTAATTAACTTTGTTAATTAAGTAACGGGGTCCGGGGCACCTGGCAACAGAACGCCCCTTAAAGTTTTAAAAGGTTATTTAAAAGTAGTATAATTAATTAATTGTTATAATGAATCAAAAGGAGAAAATATGGATCCAGCAACTGCAGTTGTAGCATTTATTGCTGTTATATATATAGCACAACACTTTTTAGGTTAAAACTTAACCTGGGGTCAGGGGCACCTGGCAACAGAAAGCCCCTTACATCTTTACAACTTTCCTAAATTAATATTGCTAATTTTAAAGATACAACCTGACTTGCTGAATCTGTATAATCAAGTGTCAAAATAATACTAATGAAAAAAAAATTAAAAAATAAATCTGATTTTAAATATAAACTTATTAAGAAAAAACTAGACCCAAAATCGTTGGACAAAATAATCTCTATTTTAAAAATAGAAAATAATTCCTCAATTTTAGCAAATTTATCAAATAAAAATATTCAAAGATATTTGGATATTGTTATTTATCAAAACAATAT
>CACOYX010000004.1:72500-98712 GCA_902631535.1 uncultured Pelagibacteraceae bacterium | reverse complement strand
AATGGTCTAAAAAAATTAAATCAATTTTATTTCTATTGACTATTTTAAGTGTTTCCTTGCTATCTGGTATATTATTTTTGATGATATTTAACTTAATTTTTTTTTTATTTAATATTGCTTTTGAATAATTTTCAATTTCTTTACAAATAAAAAATATTTTACATTTTTTTTTTTTAAATTCATCTGCCAATGTGATACATCTGCTTATGTGACCAAGTCCAATTTCAGACGAGCTATCAACTCTAAACGCAATGTTCATCTTAAATAATTGTTTTGTTTCCTCTAATTAATTGAAAAGCTTCTGCACACTCTAATCCTGACTGAAAACCTCTATAGTTCGATAAAATCTTTACACCCTTTATAGACCTCGGATGAGGCCACTTTTCAATTTCATTTTTATAAATTGCTAGTGCTTTTAATTTTTTTTTAATTTCTTTTTTTATATCTACAAATACATTAGGGAAAAACTTTTTTTTTGAAATTTTAAAATTACTTTCTGTACTTGATGATATTTCAAAAGCGAATATCGAATTTATAAATTTGAATTTAAAAGGTCTACACACTGTAATTGTGGAATTATGCGCTATTATATGATCTACGTTTAAATCATGATTTGAATGGGTAAAAATCACTCGTGGTCTAAATTTTTTAATTTCTGTTTCAATAATCTTATTTATTTTAATTAATGGAACTTTATCCAATGCATTGTCAGGTAATCTGTAAAATTTCAAAGACCTAATTCCTAATATTTTTGCTGCTTTTTTTGCTTGGTTTTCTCTATTTTTAATTAAGGTTTTATTTTTATTATTTTCAGGTTTGAGCCTTGATGTTTCGCCATCACTAAGAAAGATTACTCTAATATTGGAATTTTTTTTGGATAATTTTGCTATTGTTGCTCCACAGCCTAGTACTTCGTCATCTGGGTGTGCTGCTATAACTAAAATCTTACTATTTTTCATAACTTTTAAAAAATTTAAATATTAGTTTTATTACCTTGTTTTGATTGACTAAAGATAATTTTGGATAAATAGGTATTGAAATTGCACTTGAACTGTAATCTTCAGAAATCGGTAAGTCTTTTTTTTTAAACCCTATAGATCTGTAAAATGGATGAAGATGAATTGGTAAATAATGTAAGTTAACAAATATTTTATTTGATCTTAAATAATTGAAAAGTTTTTTATGCTTTTTTTTATCCTTTAATTTTATTATGAATAAATGATAAGAGCTTAAAAAATTATTGCCAACTTGTTGAAAATTTAAGGGAATATTTTTCAATTTTTTTCTATAATTTAAAGCTATTAAATTTCTCTTTTTAACAAAATAATTTATCTTTTTTAATTGATTTATTCCTAGCGCAGCTTGTAAATCATTCATCCTGAAGTTAAAACCTAGAGAGTGTTGTTCATAATACCAATCACCAAGGTTTTTATTTTTAAATTTTCTAACATTTTTAGTAATCCCATTATTTCTCATCAAAATCATTTTTTCAAAATATTCTTTATTATTTGTAGTTATGCATCCGCCTTCAGCGGTTGTAATTATCTTTACTGGATGAAAACTAAAAACACAAATATCTGACCATTTACAGCTTCCAACTTTTTTATTGTAATACTTTGAACCAATTGAATGTGCAGCATCCTCAATAATTTTAAATTTATATTTCTTTGAAAGTTTTTTTAATTGTATAGGATCAACAGGTAGTCCAGCAAGATGAACTACAATGATTGCTTTTGGCAACTTTCTCTTTTTTTTCGCAACGGAAAGTTTTTTTTCCAATTTTGAAATAGATAAATTCCAATTATCTTCATCAATATCAACAAAATCCACTTTATAACCGCTTAATAATATACAATTAGCTGTAGCCGCAAATGAATTAGAAACTGTCCAGATAAAATCATCTTTTTTTAAATTTAAAGCTTTGCAAGCTAAATACAAACCTGAAGACGCGCTGTTAACAGCAACACAATATTTTGAAGATGTGAATTTGCAAATTTTTTTTTCAAATATTGGTACTTTTGGACCCTGTGTAAGAAAGTCAGATTTTAAAACTTTAGATACTTGCAAAATATCATTATTATCTATTGTCTGCTTGCTATAAGTGATCATTAATTTACAAAAATTTTTTTCAGTTTATTCCAATCTTCTTGGGTATTAACGTCTATACCTTTATTCTTAGATATTAAAATTCCTTTAGATGAACCGCTTAAAATAATCGATTTTTTTTTAATAAAACTTTTTGCATATCCAATATAGAACTGACCTG
The DNA here is from genome assembly GCA_902631535.1 of uncultured Pelagibacteraceae bacterium. Lineage (GTDB taxonomy): Bacteria > Pseudomonadota > Alphaproteobacteria > Pelagibacterales > Pelagibacteraceae > Pelagilacustribacter. The sequence continues at coordinate 96,446 of CACOYX010000004.1, read as the reverse complement.
AGTCAATGAAATGATTTTTCTTATTGCTTTTAAAAATATTTTTATTTTTATCAATACTAAAATTATTTTTATTAATTTTATCTGCCTTAAGGATAGGAAATAAAAAATCACATTTTTTTTTTTTAAATTGATTAAGAGCTTTTCTCAAAAAATTTGGTGTAAGCAAAGGAGTTACTGGATAAATACAGAAGATTATCTCACTACTTTTTAATTTCATTTTCTTTATTAAAAATTTCATTAATTGTAATGTAGTTGTTCTGTCGCTTGCAAGTTTTTTTGGCCGTAAAAAAGGCACTTGAGCTTTATATTTTTTGGCAATATTACTTATCAAGCTACTCTCTGTAGATACAATAATTTGTTTAAAAATTTTACTCTTGATACATGCTTTTATAGGATAATAAATCACAGGTTTACCAAAAAAAAATTTTATATTTTTTTTTTTTAGTCTTTTACTGCCTAATCTTGCAGTAATAAAAGCAATAGCCATTATAATTAATTAATTTTTTTTATTTCATCTACTTTCAGAAGATGAGGATTTTGATCGGAACTATAAATAAAATTTTGTTTGACTTTTTTCCCTTTTTTTCCTGTTTTGCTTAAAGTGTAATTTAGTGAATCTTCAAAATCTTTTTTTGAAAAAATAGTTGAGGGCTTGATTATGAAATACTTTTCGAATTCGATTGTATCATAAGAGGAGTCTGATGGACATAAAGTTTCATGTATCTTTTCTCCGGGCCTAATTCCAATTATATGATGTTTAACATTTGATCCTAATGATTTTACTAAATCTAAAATTTTAATTGAAGGCATTTTAGGAATAAATATTTCGCCCCCATACATTTCATCAAATGATTGAAGGACAAATTTTACACCGGTTTCTAAAGTAATCCAGAATCTTGTCATTTTCTCATCAGTTACAGGTAGAGATTTCTCACCTTTCTCAATTAATTTTTTAAAATATGGGAGAACTGATCCTCTTGACCCTACAACATTTCCATATCTTACTACTGAAAAACTTGTTTCTATTTGACCAGTAAAGAGATTCGCATTAACAAAAAGTTTATCTGAACATAATTTTGTAGCTCCATACAAATTTATAGGGTTAGCAGCTTTATCGGTAGATAATGCAATAACTTTTTTAATTTTATTTTTTAATGCAGCTTTAATTACATTTTCGGCACCATTAATATTAGTCTTAATACACTCCATCGGATTATACTCCGCTGCTGGAACCTGTTTTAACGCTGCTGCATGAATTACATAATCGACATCTCTCATAGCAGTTTCTAATCTGTCTAAATCTCTTACATCGCCTAGAAAAAATCTAAAAGTTTTATTATTAAATTTGTTCTGCATTTCAAATTGTTTTAATTCATCTCTTGAAAAAATTATAATTTTTTTAGGTTTGAATTTTAATAAAATTTCAGAGCATTTTTGTCCGAAAGAACCTGTTCCTCCAGTTATAAGAATAGTTTTATTATTAAAAATTTTCATAAATTTGTAATTTATTATTTTTTAATTGATAAACTTTATCACAATATTTCAATGAGCTCATCTTATGCGCTACATGAATTATTGTTTTGTTATCCAGTTTTGCTAGTATGCTTGTGAACAATTTCTCATTATTCGCATCAAGTGCACTTGTTGGCTCATCTAAGATTAATATCTCGGGATCTCTTATTAATGCTCTACAAAAAGCAATTCTTTGCAATTCACCTCCAGAAATATTAGATCCTTTTTCGCTAATCATGCTATGAATACCTTGATCTTTGCTGTTAATAAAGCCCTCTAAATTTGTTAATTTTATTAAATGATTTATTTTTTTTAGTGTTTTGTCATTTAAATTAAGTCCAAAAAGAATATTATTTAAAATTGTATCTTCAATAATAGTTATTTTCTGAGGTACATATGTAATTTTGTTATGCCATGAGTTAAGGTTTGTTTTGTCAATTTTATTTTCGTCTACCATAACTGACCCTTCTTCTAAAGGAATAATGCCAAGTAAAATATCTAAAATTGAACTTTTTCCTGACCCACTTTCACCAACGAGTCCTATTTTATCATTTTTTTTTATTGTTAATTTTATGTTTTTTAAATTGAATTTGTTTTTTCCTTCATAGAAAAATTTATCAATATTTAAATTTATTTCTTTTTTAAATTTCAAATCATGATTAATAACTGGCTTTAATGAAACCTTTAAACTAAGCTCCTCAATCATTTTTAAGACATCTGGATAAGATATTTTTAATTGTTGTATTGCACTTAACATTCTACTGATAGCGGGCAGAAGTCTTAACGCTGCTACTAAATAAACAGCCAATATCTCAAAAATAATTAGATTTATATTTTCATTAGTTAATATGTAATAAAATAAAAAACTTAGAAATAAAAAAATTGCAGATAATTCTAAAAGTGGTTTTGGGATAAGCTTTAAAAATTCGCTGTAAGATGAAATTTTGGCACCTCGATCATTTGTTTCATCAAATTTTTCATAAAAATAATCTTCTTTTGAAGAAATTTTTATCCATTTAAAATTTTCTATACTCTCTTGAAAAAATTGAAGTCTATTTCTCGCTATTTCTCGTTTTTTAAAACCCATTTCTAGTAGTTTGTTTTTTAAAGTAAAAGAATAGACTAGAGAAATTATTAAAAAAAACAACGAAAGTATTATTGTTACTTTAAAATTGTAAAATAATAAAAATATAAAAATAAATAGTGCAATAATTATGTCTAGAGAAAGTTTCAAAAATTGAAATAAATATAAAACTGCGCTGTCAACACAGTATGTAATATTTCTCATTAATTTTGCTGAATGATTTTTTAAAAAGAATAAGTAATCTTGAAAAAGATAGGTGTAAAGTAATTTAGAAGATAATTTTTTTTTAAATTCATATATGTAACTATTTTCAAACCATATATAAAAAATAGAATAAAATGTTTTAAAAATTTGAAAAAGTAAATATATCATAATTATAATTTTCAAAAAATCATAACCAGATATTTCAAAATAATTAGCAATACTATTAATTAATTCAGAATTAATATTATCATTAGAGATAATTAGTTGAATCAAAGGTATAATCAGACCAATAGCAAATACTTCAAGAAGAGAATTAATTATCATTAAAAAGTATAAAAAAGATAAATTTCTTTTTTCTTTTTTGTTAAATAACTCAATTATTGAAAAATAGTTTATTTTTGATTTCATAAAATAAATAGTAGATCTAAACTCAACATAACCATTTACTTGGCTGGTTTATCCCGATTTAGTAATTTCTTTTATCCTGTTTGCTAATTTTAATGTGGGTAGTTGTGAAGTATTAGTTGTCATTAAGTAAGATGGATCTTTGTCTAAATATTTTTTATACATATCAAAATCTAATGCTAGTATTTTTTTCATTCTTTCCTCGAAAAATTCGTATTTTTTATTCTTTAAAAAGCAAATTCCATTGATCGGAAAGTCCCAAGCCTCACATCCCGTAAAATTACAAGAAAGAATTTTTTTTTTAATACTTAAACTTTCCCTTAAAATAGTCGACATCATTCCAACTACGACTTTACTACTAGAGGCATAATGATAACTTGAGAATTTTTTTCGACTTTCAATCTTCCAATTATATTGAAAATATTTATCATAAAATTGATTTTCTTTTTCAATCAAATCAGGTGTCGACCTTTTTCCAGCTAAGACAAGTTTCAAATTATTTTTTTTTGCAAATCTTTCCGTGTAAGTTGCAACTAAACCTAATGCATCTTCAAAACCTTCATATAAACTATCCCAACCAGTTGACTCTTCTAATATAAGACAAATATCAAACTCTTCTGTTGGATCAATTTTTCTATTTTCTAAATAATTTGATAGTTGTAATGATCCAAGAGTAAAAAATTTATTAACTTTTATTTTATGTTTTTGGTAAAGATCTTTTTCATATTTTCCGAAACAACCTAACTCAGGAATAAATAAATCCTTAAAAATCTTTTTATCATGAAATGGCTCGTCAAATTGATATCTAGCTGCATTTTGAATTGCGAAGAAAAAGTATCTTTTGTGCAATTCCTTTGCAACTAAAGAATATAAAATTGAATTATCTATTCTAGTTAAAACAAGTTTTGGGTTTATACATATTATCAAGGCTATAAAATAAGATACGGACAACTTATTGCCTTTTAACAAATATAAAATTATTAAAGAAACTATTTTTGGTGAAATAAAAATACTATTAATTTTTTCGTTCCTAGTAGTTAAAATCTCAGTATTATTTAAATCTAAAAATTTTTGAAAAAGTTTTAAGTCTAAACCCTCATCATCAAATATAATAATATCCTTTTTGGGAATGTTAAATTTATATTTTGATTTTAGAATTAAACTAAATAAAAATAAAACTTTTCTAAGCACTTAATTATCTATATTTTCTAAGATATGTGAGACTTTTCTTTATAGATGAAACTAAATATTTAATTTGTTTTTCGCTCATCCAAATGTGAAATGGAAATGAAATCATATTATTAAAAAAAAGATCTGTGTTTGGACAATTATTTTTTGCAAAGCCAAATTTTTTAAAAAGATCATATCTGTAAAGTGGAAAATACTGTACTGCGCATTTAATTGAATAATTTTTGTAAAGTCTGTAAATTAAATTATCTCTATTTATTTTTTTTGATGGCTTATAGTAAGCACTTAATAAATGATATACGTGATTATTTTTTTTTCTTGGTCTAAAAAATTCTAACTCTTTGAAATTTTTTAAACTATCAATGATATAGTTCGCTCTATTAATTCTTAAATGATTCAAATTATTAAGTTTTTTTAACATTACAATTCCAGCCCCACACTGTATTTCACTTAAAGTGAATTTAAATGGCCAACTTTTCTTTAAATCTCTATCTAAGTTTCCCATTGCTGGTTTCCAATAATAATTTCTTTTAAATTTATAGTCTGTATGTCCATTATGTCTTAATCCTTTAACCTTTCTTGAAAGAAAATTATCTTTAACATACACCATGCCTCCTTCTCCTAAAGTTGTTATATTCTTTTGGGCGTGAAATGAGAAACAAGAAAAATCTCCCAAGGTTCCCACCTTGTGGTTTTCAACATTAGCCCCTAAGGCTTGAGCACAATCTTCAATGATCTTTATCTTATTTTTTTTGCAATATGGTATAATATTTCTAAAATCTACCCCATGACCATATAAATGAACTATTACAACGGCTTTAGTTTTTTTTGTTACTTTTTTTTTAAAATCCTCTAAGTCGATAGTCCTGCTTTTAAAGTTAATATCTGCCCATTTCAATTTTGCACCGTTTCTTGCAAAAGGAATGGCGGAAGCGCAGTAAGTATGCGCTGGTACGATCACTTCATCTCCTTTTTTTATTTCAAGAAGAATAGCAATAATCTCCAAAGCTGCTGCAGCTGAACTGACCGCAAAAACGTTCTTTTTTCCTATATATTTTGAAAAGTCATTCTCAAATTTTTTTAAATAATAACCCTGAGTAAGAGGATCAGCAGTTTTAATTATTTTTACTAAATAATTTATATCTTTTTTTGAGTAATTATGAGCTCTCCCGCTCCAATCTATTTTTAATTGTTTCATTTTTTTAATGACTGTTTTTTTTTTGAATAAAAATACTATTCTTTCTTAAATTTGATTGATATTTAGCCCACGCTTTTTTATTAATTTTTGCTTTTATATTTTTGAAACTCATGACAAGCCCCACTCTGTCAAAATTTGAATTGTTTTTATTGCTTCCATGAATTATTTCACAATGATGGAATAAACAGTCGCCTGGCTTTAAATTGGGATAGATTTTTTTATATTTCTTATTTTTTAAATATTTAGAAGGTATTTTTTGTGATGTTCCAGGTTGATAAGATATTTCATGATTAATTAAGCCATCCTTATGTGATTTTGAATAGTAATACAAACCTCCATTTTTATAATTCGATTTTTTACACGCTATCCACACATTAAGAGCTTTCTTGCTAGGTATATTCCAAAAAGCATTATCTTGATGCAACGGGGCAGCTTTACCTGTTTTTGCAGGCTTTAAAAAAAATTCCAAATTTCTTAATTTAGATTTTCCACCTAAAATAGTATTGACAATGTTTGTTAATCTTTTGTCCTTTGATAATTCTAAAATTGATCCTTTTTTGATAAACTTATTAATATCGTGAATTGTGTTAAATTTTCTATCTTTTGTAAAATGCATGTTAGGATTTTTTATTTTCAAAAAAGTTTTTTTTATTTTTTTGACTTCGTTTAAAATTTGATTGACTTCTTTTTTTTTAAAAATTCTTTCAATCTTAATGAAACCCTCACTAAAAAATTCTTTTTTATATTTTGAAAGATTGTTCATTAATTTTTCCAATATTTGAATTTTTTAAGCATTTCTGCATCTTGTTTTGACAAAGTCTTAATGCCATTTCCTAACATTGAGGGAAATTTTCTCAAAGCGCTTGATAAAGTTTTCATTCCAGCTTCAGATAAGGATGCAGCTTGATCTGTTCCCCACATGCTCCTGTCAAGTGTAATATGCCTTTCAATATACTTGCACCCTAAAAAATATGCTAGCATTGATGATGAGACGTCTGACTCATGACCGCTATAACCAATTTCGCATTTAAATTTGTTTCTTAATGTTATTATTGTATTTAGGTTTAATTTTTCAACGGGACACGGATATTGTGAAACACAATGCATTAATACAAATTTACATTTATGTTTTTTAAAAATTCGCAATGCATTTGAAATTTCTTTCATATTGCTCATGCCTGTTGAAATGAAAGTTATTTTTTTTTCTTTAGCAATAACTTCTAAAAGTTTTATATTTGTTAACATCGCTGAAGCTACTTTATTATATTTTAATTTATATCTTTTAAGAAAATTTTGACTATTAATGTCCCAAGCTGAAGCGAACCAAATTATCTTTTTAGATAAGCAATACCTTGCTATTGCATCATATTCTTTTTTTTGAAATTCAATTTTTTTTTTGTATTGAAGATATGTTATTTCACCCCAAGGTGTTTGTCTTATTTTAAATTTTTGAGATTCTGGGGTAGTAATTTCTGGGTCTCTTTTTTGAAATTTTACAGCATCAAAGCCAGTTGCTTTTGCAAGATCAATTAATTTTTTTGTTAACTCTATAGAGCCATTGTGGTTAATACCTATTTCAGCAATTAAAAAAGGCTTATCAAGTTTTATTTTTTTTTTAATCATAAAATTATATACCTTTAATCAAATTACTATCAAAAGTAATAGTAGTTCCGTTAAATGATATAATTCGATTTTCCACAACAAATTTTACAAATTTTCCTATTTCGTCAGGTTCTGGAATTTTTTTTCCATACATTTGGCTTTCGAACTTTTTAATTGATGTTTTTTCTTTTTTTAATAAATTTATTAATCTTTGTGTTTTAATTGGTCCAGGTGCAATATTTATAAATTTTATTTTTTTTTTTGCGTAAATATAGCTTAATGATTTAAAAAGAGAGCTAAACCCTGACCTTATGGAACTAGATATTATTAATTCATCTGATGGCTGTTTAATTATGTAAGATGAAATTAAAAAAATATAACCACCATTTTTCACTTCGATTTGTTTGATTAGTTTTGCAAAAGATAGAAATAGTTTGTTAAAATTTTCCAACCATGTCTTATCGTCAATTTTACTAAATTTTAAATCTAGAGGCCCGCCAGTATTCAGAACTAAAACATCCGGTTTTTTATTTAATTTACAAAATTTATCTATACTTTTTATTGATCTCGTATCTAAATCTTTTGATCCTAATCTTTGAACTTGGCTGCAAATTTTTTCAAGATTATCAGCAATTGATTTGCCAATTCCTGCTGTGCCTCCTAATACAATCGCTTTCATTTAAAGACCCAACCCGGTATTTTTTTTTTTGATTTTTCCCCATTTCCAATGCAACTATTTATAAGTCTCACTTTTTTGACCATATCAGAGATATTTTTAATTTTAATTGCATGTTTATTGTCAGGATAATAACAGTTTTTATCAGGCTTTATATAAAAAAAAATAGAATGAGGTGAAAAGGATGTTGCACCAAAAATTACTTCATGATTTTTTGAATGAAGACCAAATGAGACTGCATTTTTTAAATTTTTTTTCATGCTATATATCGCCGAAATGTTTGCATCTTTTGCTTTATCACTTAATGAAGTGTGTACAAAATTTGCTTTTGGATAGTTTACACCTTTTTTTTTAATCTCATTTAAATCAGCAACTCCAGTTGAAATATAAACATTATTTTTAGATCTATAAATTTTATCAATTAAATTTTTATTATTAAATGCTGTACTAAGTATCTTGAAAAAATTAAATTTAATATCTTTATATTTTTCATAAGAAAATTCATCCATTAAAGCTAATCCAAATAACTTTTTTCTTTTTTTTATAATTTTTGATATTTTAAAATACGTTTCTTTTCTAAGTTCACGTTTATAATTTATTTTATTATTATAGTATTTTGTTGGCTGAACTTGTAAAGTTATCCCATCTATATCTAAACTGAGACATTTTTTTACAATAGAAATAGCTTTAGAGTCATTTCCTAAATGATTGAGTCCAATTTCAGCAATCAATTTCATCTTTTTTGAGGTAGCTGAAGATTATAATTATTTAAAATAGAATGTTTTAAAAGTTTTTCGACAAACTCAAACTCTTCAATATTATCTATTTCAAAAAAATTGTAAAAATCAGCCTCATAATTAGACACTTTCTTTCCAAATCTATCTTTATTTTTTAAGAATGAATCTTTTTTTACAATATAAAAGGAACCTGTCTCATTTATATTAGAGTTAATCTGTCTTCTTTTCCTTTGTTTAGGATTAAAGTTATCAGGTAAAATTTTTTTTCCCTTTTTTACCCATACGAATGGTTTGTAATCAGTTGAAGAAAAAACTGTATCTAGTTTTTTATTTATACATTTTTTAATAGCTAAATCTAGCTCGGTTTTATTTCTCAAAGGAGAAGTTGGTTGAAGAAATGCTACATAATCAAAGTCAAAATTTAAATTTTTTGAAATATAATTTATTGCATGAACTACTGCTGCATCTGGCATTATTATATTATTAGATATTTTTTTTGGTCTTATTATAACTTCTGCTCCATAAATTTTTGATACTCTTGATATTTGTTTGCCATCTGTTGAAACAAATACTTTGTCAATTAATTTTGATTTTTTTGCGCTTGATATAGAGTAAGATATTAAAGGCACGCCATTAAGTTTTTTTATGTTTTTATTTTTAATGCCTTTTGAGCCTTCTCTAGCTGGAATAATTGCTATAATTTTCTTTTTTTTATACATGAAAAAATTTTTTTTATTTAAAAATATTTCTTATTTTTTATTGGCAGCGCAAATAATAAATTCTGTGATTGTTCGACCACATACTTTATGAGAAGAAAAACCCACGTCTTTAACATTAAAAAATTTTGAAACTAAATTTTCAAATGATTTTTCTGATTTTAAGCAAAAGGTTTGAATATAATTATCAACTGGTTTTGCTTTATAAATATTATTTTTAACTTTATTTTTAGCTCCAGAAAAAACGGATTTTTGATCGTTTATATCTAATATTAATTTACCATCAGGTTTGAGCACTCTTTTGAATTCTTGAAATAAATTTTCTACCTTCGACTGTTTACCTAATAATGACAGCACACTCATAGCAATTATATTTTTAAAAAAATTATCAGGAAATGGTAAACTTGTTGAATCAGGCTTTAAATGTATTAACTTTGGTTTTTTTTTAATCTCTTTTATTTTTTCTATTCTTTTAGTCGTTCGCTTAATCCAGTTTTTAGAAACATCTAGACCATAAATATCATAACCACATTTTAATAGATGTATTGTATTGCATCCGCTACCAAACCCGTATTCTAACATTTTCCCTTTTGTATTTGATTTGAGAAACCGTTTTTCAAGTCTTACTAGTTCTAATGAAGGATATAACTTAACATCACCTTTTGCAGCTTTTTCATATTGCGATATTGCAAGATTTTGAACAAGAGGAAAATCTTTCATTAATAACCCTCAGATTTGTTTACTTGGTTTAATAAAGTAAAATTTTTATAAAATCTATTAACATTTTCATATAAAAGCTCATAAGCCCTTGCTCTATTTTTATCAGACAAACCCGCGCTGTGATTTGTAATTAGAATATTTGGTATTTTCTTTAGATAATGATTTTTTGGCAAAGGTTCAGGATCAGTCACATCTAAACCAATGCCTAATAATTTGTTAAAAACTGCCTTGTTAATTAGTGATTTTGTATCAACCAAACCTCCACGTGATACATTAATAAAAATACTATTTTTTTTCATTGAACTGAAAAATTTTTTATTAAAGATATTTTTTGTTTTTTTCGTTAAAGGTGCTGCTGAAATTATAACATCATAATTTTTTGCAATTTTATAAAGCATATCAGGAGAGAAAAAAGAATTTACTTCTTGAGTTAATGGAGGTAGCTCTTCAGAGATTACATCTATAATCATTCCAAAACCCATTAGTCTTTCAGAAATACATTTACCAATACCACCAAAACCAACAATTAAAGCTTTTTTCTTAAGAAGTTCGATAGGTCTTTTTATTTTTGTGATGTTGTGGTTTTTGTAGTAATAATAAATATTTCTTGAAATCGCTAAAAGTAATCCAACGGCATGATCTGCAACTTCTGGTCCTTGCAATTTTTGTCCATTAGTAAAAATAATGTTTGATTTAATAAAAGAAGGGTTCATAAAAGCATCAACACCTGCTGCAGATGTGTGGACCCACTCAAGATTCTTAAATTTTTTGACTAAACTGTCATTAAAATATTTTCTTGGGCAATTAATTAATGCATTTGCTTTTTCTATATTTAAATTTAGTTTTTCAATCTCATTATCTTTTAAAATTAAAAATTTAAATTTTTTACATGTTTTTTTTAATTTTAAAATAAAACCTTTAGGAAAGGTTCCATTATCAAAGAGAATTATGTTTTTTTTATTTATTGACATAGCTCCGCACTTTGTAAAAAGACGCTTTTACATAATTTATTTTTAGTCATTTAAATTTAAGCTGGCTTAAATAAAGTTCTTTCTTTGTAAACAGAAGTTTTTATATTCCCCAGCATAAAATCTATTTTATTTTTTTGCATACTTAATATTTTGACAATTTGGCCAATGAAAGGACCAGACAAAATTTTGTAATTTTTATTTATATTTAATTGAAAAAAATTATAAGAAAGAAATCCTTTTTTATTTTCAGATTTTTTGCAAAAATTTATAAAGTTATTAATGTCTTTTTGGGTCGTTTCGAATCCGCTTAAAAAATATTTTAAACCTCTACAGTACTTAATTGAATTCAGTACGTTTTTATTCTTAAAGCTTTTGTGAAAATAAAAAATATAATCGCCTAAAAGATCTATCTCAATTTTTTTATTAAAATTGTTTTTGATAAATTTTTCAATTAATATTTTAGGCGCATACACATCAATGTTTTCACCAAGTTTTTTCTTAAGATCTTGATGAAGAAGTTTTTTTTCTTTTTTATTTATTTTTGCAATTAACCACATTTATATTTATTCAAGTTCTTTTTTAAGCTGATCATACTCTTTCATTTTTCGTTTCATGAAATCTATAGTGAGCTTCGTTCTTTCGGTTATACCTTTAGGCGTAATTACATATTTAAAATGTTGAACTTTATTTTTATTTTTCTTAAAATTTTGAATTTTAACCAAGCCTTTATCAACTAGGGCATTAAGACAATAATTTAGCTTACCGAGACTGAAACCTAGGTCTTTTGCCATAGCTCTTTGTGATAACTGAGGTTGTTTTTGAATTTTTCTTAAAACTTCAAAATGATCTTCTGTATTTTTGTTCATAATTTGAACAATACATGTTCATATTTTGAACTATATATCAAGAGTTATTATTTTCTATACTTAGTAAAAATTAAAATTTTTAAAACAAGATAGGGTATACTTAGAGAAATACCACCCAAAATGAAATATAGATAAAATTAAGATATTGAATGTAAAATTTTAATATTATATAAAATTCCCGTACTGAAATGCATGGTGGGAAATAAATGTTTATTCATTTGCTGTACCTGCAACCGTAAAGTCGGAGCGCCACCCAGTATAGTCCGTTGTGAACGAGGGCCAGGGAAAGTCTAGTTCTACTAATAAGATTAGCATCGGCATAAGAAAAATATTATGAACCGATCTAAAACTTATAAAACTTTATTTTACTCCCTTTTAATATTTTCTTTATCTTTTGAAGCTAATTCAATTGAAAAATGTAAGTGGAATAACAAGGAAGGCGTGCCGTGCATAACGGTGAGTAAAACACCAAATACTTCTTTTTATTCAGAAAAAGGTATTAAAAAAACTATTATTACAAAAAAAGATATCATAGACTCAGGGGCAGTTGACGTAAATGATGCTATGAAATTAGTTAATGGAATAGATATATTTCAATCTGGCACAAAAGGTCAAACAACATCAATTTTTACCAGAGGCTCAGAGTCAAATCACACGCTTGTCCTACTAAATGGAATTGCTATTAATGACCAATCCGTAACAGACGGATTACATGACTTTGGTCAAGATTTTATTCAAAATATTCAACAGATTGAGGTTTATAAGGGTTCTAATGGATCGCACTTTGGGCCTAGTGCTATAGCCGGGGCAGTAAATTTTATAACTGATATTGATTATGTTAATAGTTATTCAATAAGTGGGTTTAACCTGAAAAACTACTCTTTAAACAATAATTATACAAAAATAACTAACAATGACTGGCACTTTAACATCAAAGGAGCGGCAAATAGCAGTGATACGAAAAGTGCGATAGCAGGTGGTAAAGAAAGTGATGATGTAAAAAACTATCAGTTAAGCTTTGATGGAGTTAAATGGTTCAATGATAATGCAAAATTTAAAACATCGTTATACTCTAGACAAACTAAAGCTGACTACGATGGTAGTTCAACTGATGAATCGGGTTATGTTTCAGATAATAAAATGTACGCGTTTCAATCTTCTTTCGAACACAAAAAGGAGGACACATTAAGTGATCTCAAATTACATTATCATAACTACGATAGAAAATATGATAACAGTGGTTATTTAGATGAATATTATAGTCAGGCAATAGTAGCAAGAGGAGAAAGAGAAATTAAAAAAAATGAAAAACTCTCTTTTGGTTATGGTGCAGAATATAAATACGATTGGGGAAACTTTGAAAATAGAGGTTCTTATAACGCTTCAACTAAGGGTCACATTAAAAATTTTGGGACATTTGCAAATTCTGCTTATAAATTGAGTGAAAATCAAATTTTTTCAATTTTTCTAAGGGCAGATGACCATAGCACTACGGAGTTAAACGATAGTTATAAATTAAATTTTTTACAAAATTTCGGAGATTTGAATTTAAATATCAGTCATTCAACAGGATTAAGAAATCCAACATTATATGAGCTTTATGGAACCGATAATTATGGAATAAAAGGAAATAAAAACCTGGATCCAGAAAAAAGTAAGACTAATGAGCTAAATTTGGATTACAATATAAGTAACAATTTAACACTTAAAACTTCACTATATAAAACAGAAATTTACGATCGTATTGAGTCTAACGCCGCTTATACTCAACACGAAAATTTAAAAACAAATATCAATCAAGAGGGCATAGAAAATGAGATTGCTTTAACAAACAAATTTAGATCATTCTCTGTATTCAGTAATTTTTCAAAAAGCAGGAAAAACAATGGTCAAGCACAAAACAGAAGGCCAGATCTTTCTTATGGTGCAAAGTATAAAAGTAAAATATTTGATAATTATATAGATGATTTAAATATTAACCTGGCATACAAGCATACTGGTAAATATACTGATTGGGATGGCTCTGCTAATACAATTCAAAAAAGTACAGATTTGGTAGATTTAAATTTAAACAAGGGTTTTTTTGGAAATGTTTTATCTTTAAATATAAACAACCTCTTTGATGAAGATTACGAAAAACCAGCAACTTACAGTCAAAATGGGCGAGAAATCATTTTTAAGTTTACTAAAAAACTCAATTAAGTTAGTAAGTGACTGATTAAATAATGAAAGATATAAAATTTTATTTAGGAATTTTCTTAATACTAGCATCAAGTAGGCTTATTCCTCATCCGCCAAATTTTACAAGTTTAATTGCCTTAAGCTTTTACGTGCCATTATTTTTTGGATTGAGACTAATACCAGCGGTATTAATAAGTTTTGCTATAACAGATTTTATTATTGGATACCATACAGGAACTTTTTTTACTTGGGGAAGCGTATTAATAATAGGTTTGGTCTCACAACTATTTAAAGCTAATTTGAGCTTAAGAATTTCTGGAGCGCTTTTTGGAGCATGTATTTTCTTCTTAGTGACTAATTTTGGAGTTTGGATCTCTGGAATGTATGGTTACACTTTTCAAGGTCTCTTGGAGTGCTATACACTTGCCATTCCTTTCTTTGCTTACACTATGTTATCTACGCTGCTTTTCTCATTGATTATAGAATGTCTCAATAAATTTTTTGATTTTAAAAAAATAATACAAAAAACTACATAAATTTAATCAACATATGAAGTTAGTCTCCTAACTAAAATGCAGTTTTTTGAAACACTTAATAAAGTTTATTCTTACCAATTTAGGAATTACGGCATAAAAAAAATATTATCAAATCAAATAAGATATCATAAGAAAAATTATTCTAAATATTTTGCTTTAAAACAAAAAGAATTTAAAGGAAAAATTTTTTGTGAAACTGGTGCAGGTTCCGGTTTGCACGGAGTCATTTTATCAAAAATGGTTGGTAATAGTGGAAAAGTATTCGCATACGATAAACTCCAGTCAAATATCAAAAAAATTAAAAATTATAAGAGAATTTATAAGTTAAAAAACTTTATTATTGAAAAAAAGGATTTAAGGCATGGCTTGAATAAAAAGTTTAAATATATTGCCATGCATAATTGGGTTCAACATACTCAAAACCCAGGTTTAGTTTTTAAAAATATTTCTAAATCACTTGAAGTAAATGGAAGATTATATATCGCGACATACCATTATGGAACTTTTAGATTTTTTATTACACAAATAGCAAGAAAAATTGTTAAAATTAACGATCTAAACTTTTTGATTAAAAATAAAAATCTTTTGTTTAAAGGTGGTTTTAAAAAATACAAAAATTACGAATTGTTTTTCGAAAATTTAACTGATGATTTTTTTACTCCTTTTTGTGTAACGACAAATTATAAAGATATGATAAAGCTAGCTCGGTCTCAAGGTTTAAAAACTATAACCAAAGTACCAAAATTAAAAAAACTCTATCTTTTTGACAATCATTCACTCAAGATCGGTTTTATTAAAAAAAAATTAAAAAAAAAGATAAAATCTTCAAATCTCTTTAAATACCCTAAAAATGAATTTAAAATTACAAAAATTGAAATTATTAAATCTTGTGTTCAAAATGCAAATAAAGTTATTAAAGTCCTATCGAGAAAAAGTAGTAGAGACAGATCTATTTTTTGTATGAAAATGTATAAAATTAGATGTAAAAATAATAAAAAAAAGACGCTAGATAAATATCATGAATTAAATCAATTGTGTCTTGAGACTTTAAAAAACTATCAAACTAGGCCTTAGCATTTAAAATTGCAGCTGAAGAATATTTTGGCTCTAGAGTGTTTTGATAATCTTTTTTTACCATATCAAGCTCAGTTTTATCTATTAATTTGTTTGAGTAGTAAGTCCATTTTGTATTTAATGGGTTTGATATAATAGTATTAAATTTTTCAGAGTGTATTTTTGAATTCAAAAGATCACCTTTAAACTTATAGGCCTTATATAAACAAAAATGAGCAATAGCATGATTAGGATCGTGTATATCTAATATTTGTTTAAAATCATTAATTGCTCTTTGATAATTGGCAGACTTTTTCAAATTTACATGGAAAGTTCCTTTGTGGGTTTCAATTGATTTGTTTATAGACATTCCATTTAAGTTTTTGTTGTTTAAAAAATTCATTTCTAAATTTTTTAAATATGCTAATTCTGCTGTTTCCTCCTCATATTCTGAAAGAACACGTTTTTCCTCGTTTTGACTGCCCTCAATCATCATGCTTGCCATCATTTGTTTGTCTATTTCTTTACTATATTTATCTGCTTCAGCATCGTTTAGTAAATTTTTCTTCATTTCAGAAGCAAGCTTATCTCTGAATTTTTTTGATGTGTTGTAAGATTGTAAGTCTTTTTGATTGTCTATAATGCTATTTTTTCTAGTCTGACTTAGTTTATCAAATTCAGGAGTTCCAACAATAGGTCTAAAAACATTAAACTGGTTCCAATCAAAACCAATTTCATTTGCTACCTTAAAAGTATTCATTGTTTGTGAGTCATCTTCAAAAGGGAAGCCTACTATCCAATTTCCTCTTACGTACAACTCAGGGTGCCTTTTGAATAACTCCGATTTTGAGTAAAGCAACTTAACACTCATAGGTTTTTTTATAATTTTTAAGGACTCGTCATTTCCAGACTCTACTCCTATCGCTATCATTCTACATTTTGCCAAAACCATGGCATGCATAACTTCATCTGTTAGAGTTGTAAGCCTTATACCGTGCTGAATACTCCATTCTAGATCATAATTTCTTTTTATCAATCCATTACAAATATCTAACGTTCTTTGCCTGTTGTGGGAAAAATCGTCATCAATAACTTCAATCTGTTTAATGCCTAGATCATTATAGACATAATCTATTTCCTCTAGAACTCTTTTTGCTGAAAAACCTCTTACACCCTTTCCATTAAATTGTCTTACTGAACAAAAAGTGCACTCAGCTGTACAGCCTCTGCAAGTTTGTATTGTGTAAGTAGGTTGAACATCCGCACTCCTTTGGTTTAAGGATCCCATTCTTCCATATTTATGATAATCTTTGATATTAATAAGAGAAGTCTTTGGTATTGGCAGACTATCTAGATCATTAATTCTTTCTGCAGGTGGAGAGAGTTTAATTTCATTAGTTTCCTTATCTCTAAATGCTATACCTCTTAATTTGTCAAATTCAAGTTTACCTTGAACATATCTTATAAATTTAGAGAATGAGTAATCTGCCTCGTGCAAAAAAATAAAGTCTATTGATTTACACATTTCTAACATTCTTTTATATGCGAAAGTCGCGTGATTCCCCCCGCACACAACTATGGTTTCTGGACTATGTTTTTTAATTAAGTCAGCAATTATCAAACTCATTGGATGAGCTTGAGAGAACAATAAACTTAAACCAACTACTTTTGGTTTAAAGCTTTTGATCTTATTTATAATATTTTGTTTTAAATAATCTAATTCTTTTAAAGGGCTATTCATATTTTCACTAAAATATTTCATTACTTCAAATTCATTATCTAATATCTCAATAGATACATCGTTTACATTTTTTAATAAACTGCCTGACAATGTAGTTAAAGATAAAGGTGGGAATAGAACGTTTCCTTTTTTTTTATTAAACGCACGATCAAATTTTTCAAAATTTGTGTGAGGAGAATTCATTAAAAGAACTTTTGTTTTCATAAGATTAATTTATCAGCTGACTTAGCTTTTTACAATAAAATATCCTCTTTTTGCATATTCTTTTTGAGCCAAGTCAGTCAATCTTAACTGGACTGAAAACCTTACAGTATCTGAGAGATTGTAACCACTTTTATGCACTAAAAATTGTGAAAAAACAACAGCTTCTCCAAAATTGAGAGGAACATCTGTAAATTTAAATTTTTTGTTATTTTTAATTATCATTTTTTTATCCATCGAAAAAACTTTTTTTGCTTTATGACTTCCTTTGACAATTGATAAACAGCCATTTTTTTTAAGACATTTTTGTAGAGGAATAAAAATAACAATCGAGTTTTTTGAATTTCTATTATAAGGATAATCTTGATGGGCTTTAAACATATATTTGGGATCATTTGGCATATCTACTCTTACGTACGGTTTTGTACCAAAAATAGGATTTTTAATATCAGCCTTTTTAGCTACATTAATTATTTCTTTATTTCCAGCTAATTTAAATAAAAGATTTTCAAATTTTAAAATATCATAGACCGCTGTCCAAATATATCTATGTTTGGAATGGTAAAGTTTAATGAGGTCTTTATCTGATCTGATTTGTTTACCAGTGAGTAACTTTGACATAGTGTTAAAGTTTGATAGAAACCTTTTTCGTAATTGTGATAAACCAACTTTATTTTTTAATTTGATTACAAAAAATCCATTTTTTTTAAATTCGTTATTCATCTTTTGTAAATTTTATAGTTACTTGATTAAAAAATTTATTAAATGCCAAATATTTTAATTCTTTTTCGTCAAATACTTCCATCAATGCTTTATACTCACCTTCTTCCCACCCAGGAAAATCATATAGTTCATCAAAAATAATTATCGCATTCTTTACTAAATAAGGTTTTATATTTTTTAAAATAAATTTTGACGACTCATAAGTATCAACATCCATATGGACAAAATTTATATTTGGTTTTTTTTCATTCAAAAATTTTATTAAGGTATCTTGAACCCATCCTTCCACTATTTTTACATTCTTTTTAAAATTAGGTAATTTTTTTTTAAGGTCGTATTTACCTTTAGAATGATTGATATATCCTCCAAGCCAATCTTCTCTTAAACCTTTGAAGCTATCAAATCCATATATTTCTCCTTTATTTAAAAATGATGATAGAAAATTTATACTCTCTCCCTTCCAAACACCAAATTCTAAATAAAAAAAATTTTCATCTTTATCACTTTCCATAGCTTTTTTAATTGAATATGCTCTTTGTAAGTTTTGATTGTCGAAAAAAATTGATTTTGAGAAATATTTTTTAAAATGATTATAGCTTTTTAATTTTTCTTCTTCTGAGTAGAAATCATAAGAGGTTTTGAGAGTATTGTGCTCTTGCATTTTTGAACCGCTTGAAATTATAAAATTACTTGGTATTAGATATCTCTTAATAAGTTTTAAAAAGCTTTGAACAGAAATTAGTGTTAAAAAAAATAATCTTTTCATATTTATTTTATTAAGATTTAATTTAATTTTGAAAAATTTTGCTAGGGATCTACCTTAGAGTTCCTTCTTGATTTGCGTAGTTTAGAGAGTCATTAGTTGTTTCGTTATAAATAACGTCTTTTTTCTTATCTGGTAATTTTCGTAATTTGTTTTGGTTTTCAGTATTTTTTCCACCAGTTTTTATTAAATCACCCTTAATATTTCCAAATTTTTTATTTAATTTATTTAGCCATTTCATTGTTTCTGCTTTTAAATCTTTATCACTCATTTTTGACATGTTTAAAGAAAAATCTTGTCTCTCAGTAATTGCAGTCAAATATTTATCTATATCTTTTATAAAACCGTTTTGAATAGCATGATCCCACATACCTGTCTCTGGAAGAGCCAAAAGAAAACCTGTGCTTGGGTAAACTTTTAACTTCTCAAGTTGACTCATTGTTTCAGCAATGGTTTCTTTAGTTTCTTGGGGGTATCCAACAATTATACTTGTTCCGGATACTAATCCTGCTTCTCTACAAATTTCAATTTGCTCTTTAAAGTACTTCGATTTTACTCTTTTGTTCATTGCTTCTAAAATTTTATCACTTCCGGACTCCAATGAAAAACCTGCTGAGACGCATCCGGCTTTGACAAATTTTTTGGCTAAGTTAACTCTCTTTTCTCGCGGAATCGGGTTTCCTTTAGGGTCTACATCTTTACCAAGCAAGTCAGCTCTTATCGCGCAGCTCCAGTGAATTTTTAAATCTGCTTCAATAAGTTTATCAACAAATTTTTCTGCTGGTTCAATCTTGTGAAAAGATAATTCATCCCAAAAATTAAAAAAATTTGCTCCATATTTTTTTTGATTGTATTTTATCTCAGCTATTACATTTTCTGCTGACCTGTGTCTGTAAGGATCGTGCCAAAAAACATAATGGCAAAAAGTACATTTAAAAACACAGCCTCTGGCAGTATTAATTGGTAAAACTATCGCGTCTTCTGGTTTAAAATTCCATGCATGATTTACTCTATGCTTTCTACCTTGGTTAAGATATTTTTGAACATCAAAAAGATCCCAATCTGGAAATGGAAATTCATCAATATTTTTAACAGCTTTTCTTTTGCCGTTATTGACAACAAGATCTCCATGCCTAAATATAATTCCTTTTATACCCTCTCCTTTTACAGTATCGGGGTAACCTTTGTTAGAATGTTTAATTTTCTGTATTGGTTCAAGAGGATGGCCTAATGATTTATTTTCTTTTATTGCATTCAAAAGCTCGACCATAGTAAGTTCTGCTTCTCCGTAGACAGTTATGTCGACTGCTGTGGTTTTAAAAAGCACTTCAGGAATACTGCCTCCCATTGAATTGCCAACAACTATTTTTGTATCAGGCTGATGAGACTTAATCATATTAATACACCATTTCATCCACTTATAGTGAGTGACTATGCTGCCTAAACAAATGACATCATATTTATTTTTTTGGATATATTGTTCTACTTGCTTGTCAGTAAGATTATCTACGTCAACATCCAGTAAATCAAAGTCAAAACCATGTTTTTTTACGTACGTCATTACATATGCAAGACCTACCGGTAAAAAAAGGTGGGCACTACCTGGTCTTAAACTTGGATTTATAAATAGTAATTTCATAGTAGATTTTATAATAGTTTTTATTAAATATTTGTCCAATAATCAAATCATTTGAATTTTTGAGTGAACGATTTTCTAAGTTAATTCTCTTATTAAATCCAGTATTATTATCATCTATAATCGTTTCGACTTCAAATGTAATATTTTTCATAACATGTGTGAAAATAGGACTTTTTTTGATATACATCTTTAATTATGGGTGACAATTTAGACTTTATCTTAAATGAGCAGATACAAATAAATTTTGTTACATTTGTAGAGGGACTTGTCTTAGCTGCTTTTTTAAGTTTGTTAATTCAAATAACATATATAAAATTTTCTAACGCTCTATCAAACAAATTAGATTTTTCAAAAAATTTTATCATTTTGGGTCTTACAACTACTTTGGTTATTACCATAGTAAAATCCTCTTTAGCTCTATCACTGGGTTTGGTAGGCGCTCTATCTATAGTGAGATTTAGAGCTGCGATAAAAGAACCCGAAGAATTAGTCTATCTTTTTTTAATAATTGCAACAGGTTTGGGATGTGGAGCTGGTCAATTAAAAATTACACTAATAGGAATTTTAGTGGCAATCATAATAATCATTATTTATAATTTTATTTCAAAAAAAAGTAGCTTTACAAATATCAATGAAGAGATCATTAACTCTAGTATCATTTTTAGTAAAAGAATTTCAGACAAAGAGATTAATGAGATAATTAAAACAATTAATCCATATTGCAAATTTATTAAATTCGTTTCTCTTTCTTCTACAGAAGATCAAACTACTTTAAATCTTGATCTTGGGCCAAAAAATTTTGATCAAGTAAGCAAAATACTTGATGCAATAAAAAAAGAAGACGATAAAGTTAGAGTAATGTTTGCAAAAAACAATACACTTTCACTTTAGTAAATGATCATAAAAAAACAAATTAAAAAGAAGATATCTTTTTCAAGTCTTTTTTTTAAAATTTATTTTATTTTGAGTCTGTTTTTAATTATTTTATTTTTTCTAATTTTTTTTAATTCTGGAATTTGGAGTAATAATAAAAAAAATTTTTTAAACAGAATCTATTTTAATGGTGTCAATAACTATATTCATATTTTCGAAATAGCTTCAAAAGGAGTCAGGGGTTTATTTCAACAATATGATGAAATAAATTTAAACATACCATTTGAAAATATAACTATATTAGAAAAAAATAGAGAAGAATTAATTGCGAATACTATAAATAATAATAGAGCTGAAAATTCATTTTTTAAGGAAACAACAGGTTCTATAAATTACTTAAATAAAAAAGTTCCTGTAAAAATTAGATTAAAAGGAATTAGATCTCACCATTTTAGAGAGAGAGATAAATCCTCTTACAAAATTACTATACGCGGTGACGATAAAATAATGGGAATTAAAAAATTTTCTTTCATAAAGCCTAGAATGAGAAATTATATTCATGAATGGCTTTTTCATGAACTTGCAGGGGAAGGTAACTTAATTAAATTAAAATATAAATTTATTAACTTAAAATTAAATGGAAATAATCTTGGACTATATGTTTTAGAAGAGGGATTTGATAAAGATTTAATTGAGAGAAATAAAAGAAGAAATGGTCCTATTTTTTCTATTTCTGAAGAGTTTGATAATGATATTTTTAATTCCAAACTTGAGATTTATAATAAAAATTATTGGAATAAAAAAGAGAATTTCCAGCTATCAAATTATGCAAGGAATAGGTTAGAAAAATTTTTAGATGGAAAACTTGTTTTAGAAAAAGTTTTTGATATTGAAAAATGGGCATGGTATTTTGCTTTAGCTGATTTAACGTACACAGATCATGGGGTTAGTGCAAGAAATGTTAGATTTTTTTACAATCCAGTTAGTTCTCTTTTTGAGCCCGTTCCATATGATGGACATCGTTTTATAAAAAATTATAATAAAAATCTTATTAATTTTGATCACAGTAACATTTTTGAAAAAGCGTCTAGTTGTTTAAACAATAACTTAAGAGTATGTAATAGGTTTACGTATAGTTTTTTTTATAAAAAAGAGGGTAAAATTAACTCAAATTTTTATTCTAAATATAGTTCAGCTTTATACAAAATAACGGATAATAAATTTTTATCAAATTTCTTTGATAAAAGAAAAAATCAAATAAATAAAATAAATTCTGCTATATATGCAGATTATTTTTTAATCGATAATCCTACTTATAGTAAGTTTGGACCAGGAATTTATTATTTTTCTAAGAAAGATACTTATCAGAGAGCAGATATTTTAAAAAAGAAGATTGAAGTAAAGTTAAACAAAATATCAGTGACTGATAATAATGAAATGATCCTTATAGAAAATAATGAAGAGCCTAATAATTTGTCCTTAGTCACATCTGAAGTAGTATGTAAGAATTTTAAAGATGAATTAAATAATTATTCATTAATTAAATCAAATTTTAATGTAAATTTATATAAAAATGTTCAAATTAGTAAAAATAATAATCAATTAAATGAAACAAAATGTTCATATATAAATTTCAAAAATAAATTTAATAATCAAATTTACAAGAAAGAAATAAACTTTAAATTACCATCAGAAATAGATAATATTAGTTTAGAGAAAAAGTTTTTAAAATATTTTTATGAAGATGATAGAAATTTATATCTAATAAATAAAGAAACGACTATTGAAGAAGATATTTTTATTCCTAGTAATTTTATAGTCAAAATCAAATCTGGCGAAAGAATCACGATATTAAACAATGCGTATATAATATCAGAGTCAGCGTGGAAAGTGATTGGTGAAAATAAAAGCATTACAATAAGCGGTAAAAAAAATAATTTTGGAGGAGGTTTAGTTATAAGAAATGCTAAAAATGACTCAGAATTTTATAACGTCAATTTTTCATATTTATCTGGTGTGGAAAATAGAGTTAAAATTAATGATAAATTTGAAATACAGTCTTATATTTTAACTGAATATAACGAAAAGGAAGGAAATTATTTATATTCCTTAGCTTCTTTGGATAAAAAAAATTATCCTTATTCTCATAAATTTAATTTATTTGGAGCACTAAATTTTTATAACACTAATATTAAACTAAATAATTGCAAATTTTTTAGAATAGACTCGGAAGATGCAGTAAATATAATTTCCTCAAATTTCATAATAGAAAATTCATTTTTTGAAGATACTAATTTTGATGCTATAGATGTTGATTTTGGAAAAGGTGTAATAAGAAATTCACAATTTTCTAATAT
>CACOYX010000004.1:0-67500 GCA_902631535.1 uncultured Pelagibacteraceae bacterium | reverse complement strand
TGAAAAATATATTTCCAACGTCTAGCACACATCGTTTACGGCATGGACTACGAGGGTATCTAATCCTCTTCGCTACCCATGCTTTCGCTCCTCAGTGTCAGTAGTGACCCAGTAAGTTGCCTTCGCATTTGGTGTTCTTTCTAATATCTACGAATTTCACCTCTACACTAGAAATTCCACTTACCTCTATCACACTCTAGCTAAAAAGTTTTGATGGCAGTTCCAAGGTTGAGCCTTGGGATTTCACCATCAACTTTTTTAACCACCTACGAGCTCTTTAAGCCCAGTAATTCCGAACTACGCTAGGTCCCTTCGTATTACCGCGGCTGCTGGCACGAAGTTAGCCGGACCTTCTTATTCGGGTACAGTCATTTTCTTCCCCGACGAAAGAGTTTTACAACCCAAGGGCCTTCTTCACTCACGCGGCATCGCTGCATCAGGGTTTCCCCCATTGTGCAAGATTCCCCACTGCTGCCTCCCGTAGGAGTCTGGGCCGTGTCTCAGTCCCAATGTGGCTGGTCTTCCTCTAAGAACAGCTATTGATCGTTGCCTTGGTAAGCTTTTACCTTACCAACTAGCTAATCAAGTGCAGGCTCATCTTTCGGCGTTAAAACTTTCCCCGTAAGGGCTTATCCGGTATTAGCACAAGTTTCCCCGTGTTATTCCAAACCAAAAGGCAGATTCCCACATTATACTCACCCGTTTGCCACTCAGTATTGCTACTGCGTTCGACTTGCATGTGTTAGGCGTGCCGCCAGCGTACGTTCTGAGCCATGATCAAACTCTCAAGTTTAATAACGGCGCACACTAGCTTTAATAACTTTGAGGTAACTCAAAGTTATTTTTCGTTAAAGTGTGTACGACAATTTCTTTATTAACCTAGCCGTCCTCATTTCTCTTCTTAAAAATTTACAATTTAAAAAAGCTAAGATCTTAATTTTAAAATCTACACACCTCTGGCTACGTTAAAATATTAATATAGTAGAGGTGAGCGCTGGTTTTATTACAATTATGTTATAAGTCAAGGCGTATATTGCTTCAAATAAGTAGTAAAATTAGGCTTTTTTTACGCTCTAACATTGCAAAGACCATCGTATTTTTATAAAAAACAACTATGACGATTATTAGAAAATTTAGTAATTTTATAAAAAAAAAATCTAATTTTTTCTTACTTTTGGACATAAAAACACTTAAAATTCCAGGGTTAAATCCTCTCATATTATTTTCTTCTTTGGTTGTTTTTTCTGGTATTTTTTTTCTTACTCTAAATTTGATTACCAGCAAAAATGAACAAAGCAAAAATAATTTAAAAGAAATTACAAAAACTAGTGAGTTCTCAAGGCTAACCGATTTTTTAATTTCTAGAATAAATAGCCCTTATGAGGAAGTAAGTTACGTAATAAAAAGCAATGATACAGTTGAAAAAATTTTAAAAAAATACAATATTAAAGATAGTGATATCAGGATCATATCGGTTAAATTAAAAGAAAAAAAACTAGCTAGTATTTACTCCGGAAGAAAATTATCATTAATTATAAAGAAATTAGAAGATAATACTAATACGGTAATAAGCTTTATATACCCTATTAATAATACAAACAGCGTAGAAATTCGCAAGTTCCAAAATGATTTTTTAGTTAAAGAAAATATTTTACAACTTTACAAAAAAGAAGTTGTTGTAAAAAATATTATTAAAAATAATTTATATAAATCAGCTGTTGAGTCAGGTGTGGAGCCTAATATAATTATAGAGTTTGCAAGAATTTTTGGTTTTGAGGTAGATTTTCAAAGAGATATTAGAAAAGGAGATTGGTTTGAAATCTTGTATGAAAAATTTGAAGACGATAATAATAAAGTTAGAGATACTGGAAAAATAATTTATGCCTCTATGTTTGTTAATGGAGAGGAGATAAATCTTTATAATTTTAAATTTAACAATGAAGAAGATTACTATGATATTAAAGGTAAAAGCATAACAAAATCTTTAATGAAAACTCCAATTAATGGCGCACGTCTATCATCTTCTTTTGGCATGAGAAAGCATCCTATACTAGGTTATAATAGAATGCATAGAGGTACAGATTTTGCTGCACCAAGTGGTACTCCAATAATGGCATCAGGATCTGGAACTGTTACTAGAGCAAGATGGTGTGGAGGGGGAGGAAACTGCGTTAAAATAAAACATAATTCAACTTATGAAACTATTTACGCTCACATGAAAAATTTCGCTAAAGGAATAAAAGAAGGCAGAAAAGTAAAACAAGGTCAAATAATTGGCTACGTTGGCTCGACGGGATTGTCGACTGGTCCGCATTTACATTACGAAGTTATTATCAATGGTAAAAAAGTTAATTCTCAAAAATTAAAATTACCCTCCGGAAAAATACTCAAAGGTGAAGAGAGAAAACAATTTGAGATAGATAGAATTAAGGTTGATCTGAAATTATCAGGTCTAAGGTAATTATTTTAATTAGTTGTTGGCTGACTATCTTTGTCAACAATTTCTTCTTTGTGAGATGGCTTATCTTCGGTAGAATTTTTTTCAATTATATTTTCCCTTTTATCATGTAACTCATTATATCTTCTTAGAAAATGGTCAGCATGTTGTAAATAGTTTTGCGCTAACACAGGGTCTCCATTACTCTGGGCATCTTTTGCTAGTTGTTGATATTTTTGCATTGTCTTCTCCACATTATGAATATTATTCATCGACCCATTTCTGCTAAAATTCGTATTACCATTATTAAGGCCATTTGAGCTACCCTGACTTAAAGACCCAACTCTTCTTCTGAAGCTGCTCTTTTGTGATCTTGATCTAAAGTTTCTTCTTCTATTATTATTCATTAGTTTTTATAGTTAGCTAATACGCACCTTATATTATTCTTGTAATCTTTAATAACATGTTTAATTCTAAAGTTGTTATTTGTTAATATTTTTGAAACTTTTTCTATCTGCTTGTTTCCAATTTCTATTGCGAGAGTTCCATTAATCTTTAAGATTTTTCTAGATTTGTAAATAATTTTTTTGATAAGGTCAAGTCCATCGTTTCCACCGTCTAGGGCCATTCTAGGCTCATATTTTTTTATATCTTCACTTAAATTTCTCATATCTTTTTTCTCTATATATGGGGGGTTAGAAACAATTAGATCAAATTTTTTACTAAATATATTTTCAAATGATCTATTCAAAAATTTAATTCTTCCTGATAGTTTATGTTTATAAGCATTTTTTTTTGCCATCAAAATTGCATTTTTAGAGGTATCAATTCCCACACCCAACGATTTTTTTAAATCACATAATAAGCTAATAAGGATACACCCAGAACCTGTGCCTATATCCAGAATTGTTATTTTCTTTCCTTTGAATATATTTAACAACTTTTCAACAAGTAGTTCTGTTTCTGGCCTTGGAATTAAAGTATGTTTATTAATTTTAAATTTTTTACTCCAGAACTCTTTTTCCTCTAATATGTATGCTATAGGCTCATTTTTAGATCTTCTTAATAAATACTCTTTAAATACTAAAATATTTTTTTGATTAATTTTTTGCTCTAAATTAATTAAAATTTTTTCTCTTGGTCGATTTAATGTTTTTGATAATAAAATTTCTGAGTCTAATATAAATGATGGTATTTTCTTATCTTTTAGTAATTTTGAACCCATTTTAATTATTTCTAATGTCTTCATGAATTTAAGCTTTCAAGTTTTAAATTTTGCTCTTTTAGTCTCAATTCTTGATTTATTTCTTCATGTATTTCTCCACTTAAAAATTCATCTAGTTTATGTAAAGTGAGATTTATCCGATGATCAGTTACTCTTCCTTGAGGAAAATTATATGTTCTAATTCTCTCTGATCTATCTCCAGAACCAATCTGGCTACGTCTATTGCTAGATCTTTCTTGATCTTTTTTTCTTTTTTCAGCTTCATAAACTCTCGACCTTAAAATTTTCAAAGCTTTAGCTTTGTTTTTATGTTGTGATTTTTCATCTTGTTGGCTCACTACAACTCCACTGGGAATATGTGTAATTCTCACTGCACTGTCCGTTGTGTTTACTGATTGCCCCCCTGGACCACCAGCTCTGAAAACGTCAATTCTTAAATCGGCCTCTTTAATTTCTATATCAACATCCTCCGCCTCTGGTAATACTGCGACAGTAGCAGCTGAAGTATGAACTCTTCCTTGAGTTTCTGTCTCAGGTATTCTTTGGACTCTATGAACTCCTGACTCATACTTTAAATAAGAGTAAATATCATCTCCATTCACTAAGAAAATAACTTCCTTAAAGCCTCCTGCCTCGCTTTTTGAGATGCTAATAATTTCTAATTTCCATTTTTTTTTGGAGCATACTTTTTCATACATCTTAAACAAGTCTGAGCAAAAAAGTGATGCTTCCAGACCACCTGTTCCAGCTCTTATTTCTACTATAGCATTTTTATTATCATCTTCATCTTTTGGGAGTAAAAATACCTTTAGCTCATTTTCGTACTTTTCTTTTTTTTCTATAAGTTCGTTTAAATCTTTTTGCGCTAGATCTATTATTTCTTGATCATTTGATTTATCTTGAACCATATTTAGTAAATCTTTTTTTTCACTTTCAAAATTTACAAATTCCCTTGCCACTGTAATAATATTTCCTAAACTAGAATATTCTTTAGATTTTTTAGCAAATAATTTAGAATCTATATTTCCAGATGCTAGCTCTTTTTCTAAAGCATCATGCTTATTGATTATATCTTTAACCTTTTCTATAGGGACCATAATTTAATCTTTAGTTTTTTCTTCTACTAATTGAACTATTTTATTAATAATTTCTGAGCTTGGAACTTTTGAATGAGGAATGCCAGATAAATAAAGAAGATTGTTATCTTGGCCTCCGCCGGTCAAACCAATTTCTGTTTGAGAGGCTTCCCCGGGACCGTTTACTACGCAGCCTATAATGGAAAGATTAATAGGTTTTTTTATATGCGCTAATCTTTTTTCTAATATTTTAACTGTTTCAATAACTGGAAAAGCTTGTCGAGCACATGATGGACAAGATATTATATTTACACCCCTTGAACGAATTCCTAAAGATTTTAAAATTTCAAATCCAGCTTTAACTTCATCAACTGGATCAGATGATAGTGAAACTCTAATTGTGTCGCCTATGCCTTCCATTAAAAGTTGTCCTATGCCAATTGAGGATTTGATGCTTCCTGTAAACAATCCTCCAGCTTCAGTTACTCCAAGATGTAAGGGATAATCACAAATATTTGATAATTGCTTATAAGCCTTAACTGTTAAAAATATATCTGAAGATTTTACGCTTATCTTAAAATTAAAAAAATCATTATCTTCAAGAATCTTTATATTGTGTTTAGCACTCTCCACTAGTGCCTCTGGACAAGGTTCTTTATATTTTTCTAATAATTTTTTATCTAAAGATCCTGCATTGACACCTATCCGAATTGAACAATTATTATTTTTTGCAGCTTTTACAACTTCAAGAATTCTTTTGTTTGATCCAATATTTCCTGGATTTATCCTTAAACAGCTTGCTCCCATTTCTGCAGCTTCTATAGCTCTCTTGTAGTGAAAATGAATATCAGCTACAATTGGTACTGAGACCTTTTTTACAATATGTTTTAATGCCTTTGTTGACTCCTCATCTGGACAAGAAACTCTTACAATATCTGCGCCCGCCTCTTCTAATGATCGGATTTGATTAATTGTACCCTCAACGTCTGTGGTTAATGTATTTGTCATTGATTGAACACTGATCGGGGCATCTCCTCCAATATCAATATTACCAACGCTAATTTTTTTGGTAAGTTTTCTTTTTATTATTCTGTGAGGTCTTATTTGCATTTTAATCAAGATCAAAAATTGTATGCAATTTTTTTATAGCTTTTAAGGTATTTTCTTCATCTATAATTACAGAAAGCTTTATCTCTGAGGTAGATATAGCTAAAATATTTATATTTTCATCAGATAAAGCTCTAAACATTCTGTATGTAACCCCTGGTGTTGACACCATCCCTGCACCAACAATTGAAATTTTTGCTACATTTTCTTTTTGAATTATATTTTTATAATTTATTTTATTATTCTTATTGAGAATCTGTTTCGTTTTTAATACATCAGCTCTTTTTACTGTAAATGTAATATCTGTAGTTTTCTGATCAGAGGAAATATTTTGAATTACCATATCAACATTTATTTGACTCTTGCTCAATGGTTCAAATATATTTGCGGCAACACCTGGTCTATCTTCTACACCGATAATCGTTATCTTCGCGTCATCTTTTGAATATGCTACCCCAGTAACACTTTTAGTATAGTCAATATTTTCGTGACTAAAAATTTTGGTACCTTTTCTATCACTAAAAGTTGATCTTACTTCAAGTGGTATATCATACATCATTGCTGTTTGCACCGCTGATGATTGCATAACTTTAGCTCCTAAAGAGGATAATTCTAACATCTCATCATAAGAAATCTTGTCAATTTTTTTTGCAACCGGAATTTTATTGGGATCTGTGGAATAAACACCATCTACATCTGTGTAAATTTCACAAGTGTCAGCATTAAACATTTTAGCAACTGCGACCGCAGTAGCGTCAGATCCTCCCCTACCAATTGTGGTAATGTCACCATTTTTGGAAATACCTTGAAAACCAGGTATGATTGCTACACCTCTATCATCCAAAAAATTGTTAATTTTTTCTATATTCATATTTATTATTCTTGCATTAGAATGCTCACCATCTGTAAGTATAGGTATTTGCCAATTTAACCAAGATTTTGCCTTAACGTTCAATCTAATTAATGCTGCAGATAACAGCGCGCAAGTAACCTGTTCGCCGGATGATAAAAGAACATCAAGCTCTCTTTTATCGAAATTATCAGAAATTTTGGTTGAGAGTTCAATCAGTTCGTTTGTTTTTCCTGCCATTGCTGAAACAACAGCTATTACTTTATTTCCTGAAGATTGCTCTTTTTTAATAATATTTGCAACGTGCTGGATCCTTTCGGTTGTGCCAACAGACGTCCCGCCAAACTTTAATACTTTTTTAACCATTTAAGAATGTAATATAATAAAATATAGATATTTATGTTAATTTAAAAATATTTACAAAATGAGTACTACTATAAATAAAGAAGAAATTCAAAAGTTTTCAAGTCTAGCTGATGAATGGTGGGATGTAAACGGAAAATTTAAACCGTTGCATATGTTTAATCCTATTAGAATTGAGTACATAACTGGAAATATAAAAAAATATTTCAAAATAGAAAAAAAAGAAGATGATTTTTTAAAAGGATTAAATATTTTAGATATTGGGTGTGGTGGTGGCCTTATAAGTGAGCCAATGGCTAGGCTTGGAGCAAATGTGACAGGGATAGATGCCTCTGATAAAAATATTAAGGTTGCAAAATTACATTCCAAAAAAAGTGGGCTTAAAATAAATTATCTAAATAAATCTCCAGAAAATTTAAGTGACGCAGAAAAGTTTGATATAATTTTAAATCTTGAAATTGTTGAACACGTAGACAATGTAAATTTATACATTAAATCATGTTATAAACTGTTGAAGAAGAATGGGTTAATGTTTACTGCCACTTTAAACCGATCATTAATTTCATACGTAAAAGCAATAATAGGTGCTGAATATGTTTTAAGATGGCTTCCTATAGGAACTCATGACTGGAATAAATTTATTAAACCAGAGGAACTTCAGCAAATTCTTTCTCAAGAAAAATTTTCTACATTAGATATTAAGGGATTGAATTTTAATCCATTTTTAAATAAGTGGAAAAAATCAAATGATTTATCAGTAAACTACATTATATGTAGTCTTAAAGATTAGTTGTCTTTATTTACCCAAGGTATCGAAAATAAGTCTATACCCTCTTCTGCTAGCTCTTCTCTCTCTTTAGAAGTTGTTGTTCCGTAAATAGCTTTTTTGTTTTTTTTATCGTAATAAACCTCTCTTACCTTTTTACTAAAATCTTTACCAACATAGTCAAAATTTTTTTCAATAAAATTTCTAAGTTCTAAAAGATTTTGTTTCTGATGTTTAACTGTATTATCAGTTATTTCTATTTGATGATCGCTTTTATTTTTTGAATTTGAAATCATAGGGGCCATGATAGATTTAGAAATTTTTTTTGAGGAGCAATAAATGCAATCAAGCAAGTTTTTTTTATTCAATTTATCAAACTCTTTTGAATTAGAGAACCAACTTTCAAACTCATGTTCGTTTTGACATTTTAAATTGTATTTAATCATTTAATTTCTATAATCTGCATTTATATCTATGTAGTCATGTGTAAAATCACAAGTATAACATTTAAATGCATCATTACCAAGTTTCAAATTTATTTCGATTTCAATTGAGCCCCACTGCATGTATTCTTTTAATTTTTTCTCATCATATGACTCAGATATTTTACCGTTTTCAGCAACTATAAAATTTCCTATTTTTATTTTCAATTTTTTTTGATCAATAATCTCTCCTGATTTACCTATACCCATAGCAATCCTACCCCAATTAGGATCTTCACCAGCTACTGCTGTTTTTACCAGCGGAGAATTGGCAATTGAAAAAGCAACATTTTTCGCACTGCCCAAAGACTTTGCGTTAATTACGTTAATAGTAACAAATTTTTTTGCTCCTTCACCATCTACAACAATTTGTTTGGCCAAATTCAAACAAAGCTTTTTTAATGCTATTTCAAACTTTTGAACTGACTTATCGTTTAATGATATATTTTGACCAATTTTTATAGCTCTTGTAGAAAAAATAGAAACCATATCGTTTGTGGATTGATCGCTATCAACTGTTATTGCATTAAATGAATTGGCTACGGCTCTTTTTAAAAGTGTTTTCAATAAGTTTGAATTTATATCTGCATTGGTAAAAATAAATGATAACATTGTTGCTAGATTAGGTGCTATCATTCCAGATCCTTTTGCAACACCGCAAATTTTTACTAGTTCATCTCCAACAATTATTTCTTCATACGCTAATTTTGGTTTAGTATCAGTTGTCATAATTGCCGAGGCCATTTTTATCCAATACATTTTGTTATGTTCGGTTCTAAGTCTATCTACTAAATCTGGAAGACGTTCTCTAATTTGCTCAACTGGGAACTCCTCTCCTATCACGCCTGTAGATGCAAATATTAAATCTTTAATCTTTACTGTTTCACTTGTGCCTTTTTGATTTTTAGACTCTTTAATAGTTAAAATTCTAGATAAGTTTTTTGCTAGTGTATCAATACTTTCTTTTCCTTGCTTTCCAGTAAAGGTATTGGCATTTTTTGTATTAACAAGTAATCCTTTTATTATTTTTTTATGAGAATTATTGTTCCATGGTATGAACTCAGATGTAACACTATTAGTTGTTGTCAAAGTCGCGTAATTTGCTCCTTTAGTAAAATAAAATAATGCTAAATCATCTCTTCCGTCTTTATATAAATCTGCAGAAATAGACGCCATTTCTAAGCCCTCTATTTGCTTAAGGCTTTGAAACTCACCCATTTTAGATAATTTTGTTTTATCGTTTAAGAAATTTTTAATGTTTATTGTCATTATTACTGTTTAATTTCAATTAATAGTACATATATAGATGTATAATGAATTTGTTTACAAGAACTTTAAGTAAAATATTTAAAAGCTCTAATCAACAAGAATTGGACAAAATTCAAAATATTATTGAGGCTATCAATAATAAAGAAAACACTATTAAGTCTTTAACTGAGGCTGATTTTAAAGAAAAAACATTTAATTTTAAAAAAAATGCTCAAAATGGAGCATTTAATTTAGACGAAATCGTACCTGAGAGTTTTGCCTTAGTAAGAGAAGCCGCAAAAAGAGCTTTGGGAGAAAGGCATTATGACGTTCAATTAGCCGGTGGACTAATATTGCATAAGGGTAAGATTGCAGAAATGAAAACTGGTGAAGGTAAAACTTTAGTTTCAACTCTACCCGCTTATTTAAACTCATTAACAGGAAGAGGTGTCCATATAGTTACTGTTAATGATTATCTTGCGAAAAGAGATTCTGAGTGGATGGGTAAAGTTTTTAACTATTTAGGAATTTCCACTGGATGTATTACTAATGACATAAATGATATTGAGAGAAAAAAAAACTATAACATGGATATTACCTATGCCACTAATAATGAGTTAGGCTTCGATTATTTAAGAGATAATATGAAATATGAACTTGATGAAATGGTTCAACGCGGTCATAACTTTTGTATTGTCGATGAAGTTGACAGCATTCTAATTGACGAGTCTAGAACTCCATTGATAATATCGGGGAAACTAGAAGATAAAACTACACTTTATAAAACATCTAATGAATTTATCAAATTTTTGACAAAAAATGACTTTGAATTAGATGAAAAAAATAAAAATGTAATTCTTACTGATTTAGGTATCGATAAAATTGAAAAACTTGCAACACAAAAAAATATTCTTAAAAATAATAATTTTTACGACCCTGCAAACTTGGATCTAGTTCACCATGTTAATCAAGCGCTGAAAGCAAATTTACTATTTAGGAAAGATACAGACTATATTGTTAGAGATGGTAAGGTTCAAATAATAGATGAATTTACTGGAAGAGTTCTTGATGGTAGAAGATTTTCAGATGGATTGCATCAAGCTATTGAAGCTAAGGAAAATGTAAAAGTTGAAGAAGAAAATCAAACATTAGCCTCCATCACTTATCAAAATTATTTTAGATTATATAAAAAGTTAGCTGGAATGACTGGGACTGCTATGACAGAAGCTGAGGAATTTTTCGATATATATAAATTAAATACGGTCTCTATTCCTACAAATAAAAAAATGCTACGAAAAGATTTTAATGATCAAATTTTTAGAACTGAAAAAGAAAAGTACCATGCAATAACTAATAAAATAATTGAATGTAATAAGAAGGGCCAACCCGTATTGGTTGGTACAACAAGTATAGAAAAGTCAGAAAAAATTTCAAATTATTTGAATTCAAAAAAAATTAAGCACAATGTGCTTAATGCAAAACAACATGAGAAGGAAGCAAGAATTATTGCAGAAGCAGGAAAAGTTGGAGCTGTAACAATTGCAACAAATATGGCCGGTCGCGGTACTGATATAAAATTGGGGGGAAACAAAGATTTTATTTTCGATGGTAAAAAAGAAAATGAAACTCTTGTAAAAGAAAATGAAAAAAAAGTAAAAAAACTTGGAGGATTATCAATTATAGGAACAGAGCGACATGAAAGTAGAAGAATAGATAATCAGTTAAGAGGTAGAGCTGGAAGACAAGGAGACCCTGGATGCACAATTTTTTTTATTAGCTTACAAGATGAATTAATGAGAATTTTTGGAGGTGACTCCATAGATGGAATGCTACAAAAACTCGGTTTAAAAGAAAATGAGTCAATCGATCATCCTTGGATAAATAAGGCTATGGAAAGAGCGCAAAAAAAAGTTGAAAGTAGAAACTTTGATATCAGAAAAACATTGATTAAATTTGATGATGTGATGAATGACCAAAGACAGGTCATATTCTCACAAAGATTAAAAATTTTAAAAGCGAATAATATAAATGAAATTTTGAGAGATTTTTTTGATGAAATACTAATTAATTTAAATTCGGTAAGAGAAAATTTTCAAAAATCTGAAGATGAAAAAAGCTATATTACTGAAATAAAGAACATTACCGGAAATATTATAAGTGATAATGAGATATTGGACTTAGGAAAACTTAAAGAAGTTGAATTCAACAAAAAAGTACAAATTCTGTATTCGGAAAAGAAAAATTCAAGAATAAAAATTTTAGGTGAAAATCATAATAATAGTCTAGAAAAAAAAATATTTTTACAGATAATTGATTTTTCATGGCGATCACACCTGCAATACTTAGAACAATTAAGGCAGGTTATCGGGTTAAGACAATACGGACAGAAAGACCCGTTGTCCGAGTTTAAAAAAGAAGCGTTTGTTTTATTTGAGGGTTTATTATCAAAGATAAAAAATGATTTAATAAAATTTCTTCTAAATCTTAATATAGTAGTATCAAGAGAAGAAAAAGATGAAAATTATAAAAAGGAAGAAATAAAAGAGAATAAATTAGAAAAAAAAGTTGGCCGAAATGAAAAGTGTCCATGTGGCTCTGGAAAAAAATTTAAACATTGTCACGGGAATGTTTAAATCTAAATTTTTTTGAATGCATTTAAAGCTTTTGCTCTTGCTACTTCATGTTTTACGATTGGATAAGGATAATCTTTTCCTAGTTTAAATTTTTGGTTACTAAATTCCCAAGGTTTATGAATAAATTTTTTTGATAAATCTTTTAATTCAGGAACCCATTTTTTTACGTATTCTCCCTCTTTATCAAATTTTTCTCCCTGCAAAATTGGATTAAATATTCTAAAATATGGAGCAGCGTCCGCACCGCTACCTGCAACCCATTGCCACCCAGCTACATTACTAGCTGGACTATAATCCAATAAACAATTTCTGAAATATTTTTCACCATCTTTCCAATCAATTAATAAATGTTTAACTAAAAATGATCCAACTATCATTCTTACTCTATTATGCATCCATCCAGTAGAATACAGCTCTCTCATACCAGCATCAACAATTGGATAACCAGTTAAGCCTTTTTTCCAAGCATTTAGAAATTTAGAATTTTTTTCCCATGGAAATTTATCAAATTTTTTTGAATAGTTATTTTTTAACATATGAGGAAAGTGATTTATTAATGAATGGTTAAATTCACGCCAACCAATCTCGGTTAGGAATTTGGATGTTCCAACAGTTTTTGGTTTTTTTTTTATGCATTCATCCCATATTGTTTCAACATGGAGTTGACCAAATTTTATAAATGGGGATAATTTAGATGTTCCGACTATGTTTGGAAAATTTCTTCCCTCAGAATAATTAGCAATTCTCTCATTAATAAAGTTTTGTAATTCTTTTAAAGCATTTTTTTCTTCTGGGAACCAAATTTTTTCAAAGTTTTTAAACCATTTTTTATTTGGCAATATTTTTTCGGCTCCAATACAGTTTTTTAAGTAATTTATTTGTTTTTTGCATTTTTTTATTATTTTATTTTTTAATGGTACCTTCTCAATATAATATTTTTCTGCCGTTCGCCAAAAAGGTGTGAACACCTTGAATGGAGTGCCGTCACTTTTTTTAATTTCATCAATTTCATTAAGAGTATTGCCTTTAAATCTTTTATGTTTGATATTTTTATTTTTCAATGCGCTTAACAAATATTGATCAAACTTTAGATAGTCTGGTTCGTAAACTTTGTTCCAATAAATTGCGAAGTCTTTTTTTTTGATCAAATTATCAAAGAAAATTTTAAATGAATTAGTTTCAACTATTTCTAAGTTTATATTTAAATTATTCAATTGCTTCTCAAAATTTAAAAGAGATTTACTTAGCCACCATTTCTGAGCTTCTTGGTCTTTATAGACATCTTTTTTATAAAGATAAAAAACTATCACTTCGTCATGATTTGTAGTTGCTTCTGCGAGTCCATGGTTTTTAGCGAGTCTAAAATCATCCCTTAACCAAAAAAGTCCGATCTTTTTATCCATAAATAACAATTATCAGATTAATTTTTATATTTCGATGTGTAAAAATTGTTGGTGGTGGCCTTGGTAAGAATCGCACTTACGACACATACCTTTTCAGGGTACTGCTCTACTACTGAGCTACAAGGCCTAAAATCTAAAAGTAATTCTACCTTTAGTTAAATCGTATGGCGTCATTTCAACCATAACATTGTCTCCAGCTAAAACTCTAATTCTATTCTTTCTTAATTTTCCGGCTGTATGAGCTAAAATTTCGTGATTATTTTCAAGTTTAACTCTGAACATTGCGTTAGGCAAGAGTTCTGTTACTTTTCCTTTAAATTCTAAAGTTTCCTGTTTAGCCAATTATTTTCCTTTTTTTAATCTCATTTTTATTGAGTTAGCATGTCCATCTAAATTTTCATGTTCCGCTAAATTTATAACTGATGATCCTAATCTTTCAATACCTGTTTTTGTTATTTTTATTAAAGAGTGCCTTTTTAAAAAATCATTAACAGACAATCCTGATGAAAATCTTGCTGAACCAGATGTAGGAAGAACGTGATTAGGTCCAGCTATATAATCTCCTATAGCTTCTGGAGAAAATTTACCTATAAAAATTGATCCAGCGTTTTTTACACCTTCTATTATTTCTTTATTCATATTAGTAAATAATTCCAAATGTTCAGGTGCTATAGTATTAATTGACTCTAAAATTTTTTTCTTACTGTTTGTAAGAATGGCTAACCCGAAGTTTTTTAAACTTTGATAGGCAATATTTTTTTTTGGTAAATTTTTTAACTGTTTTTTTATAGAAAAATTTACTAACTTAATCAAATTTTTATTATTAGTAATCAAAATTGACTGAGCGTTAACATCGTGTTCTGCCTGAGCTATTAAATCTGCGGCAACTAAATCCGGGTCAGCATACTTATCTGCTACAATGCTAACCTCCGATGGACCGGCAACCATATCAATACCGACATCACCGAAAACCTCCTTTTTTGCACAAGCTACAAACGCGTTTCCGGGTCCAACTATTTTATCTACTTTTTCAAATTTTTTTGTTCCATAAGCTAACGCAGCAATTGTATGTGCACCACCTGTTTTATAGATTTTTTTTACACCACATTTTTTTGCAGCATAAACTATCGCTGGATTAATTTCTGAATTTAATGATGGGGTAGCTAAATATATATTTTTTACTCCAGCTACTATTGCTGGGATACAATTCATTAATACAGTGCTCGGATAACTTGCTGTACCTCCTGGTACATAAACTCCGACTTTTTCTAATGGTGAGTATTTATAAGATAGTAAATTTTTATACTCATCCTTAAATGTAAAAGATGTAAATTTTTGCTTCAGATGGAATTTTCTAATTCTTTTATATGCTAAATCAATCGATTGCTTTGTTTTTAAATTTAATTTTTTTGAAATTTTATTAATTTCTTTGTTTGTAAAAAAAAGTTTATTGGACTCATTTTTAATTTTTGAAAATTTTTTTTCATAATCTATAACTGCTTTATCACCTTTTTTTTTTACATCCTTAATTATTTTACTTACAATAGTTGTTTGATTTTTTTGAATAGATTTTCTTTTATCTAAAAAAGTTTTTAGATTTTTTAATTGACTTTTATTGTCAAACTTTAATACTTTTAACATTATATGCTATTGTGTTTAGGTTTATTTTTTGTATCCCAGGCTTCCCCTTGGTCATCTAAAGTTACTTCAATAACTTCAGAGATAACTCTTATAATAGCATCGCCAGCAAAAATTATTTTCATTTCATAGTTTTTATCAGGAGTAATATTTGTTTCAATAGCTAGAAAATCCAAAAATTTATCTTTTTTAGACTGATTGATGTTTCTTGATAACACATTCATTACGTTTTCAAATTTTAAGATTGTTCTAATTCGTTTATTTTTTCTAAAAACACCTTTTTCAACGTCCTCCCACATAAAACGACTCAACTGCATAAGGAAAATTTTATTTTTTTTTAAATTTGCTATGTCGGCAATACTGGCAATAGAGTCTTGGAGATGAGCTGAAACAACTCTCAAATCTTCCTCTGTTCTTGCAATTAGTTTTAAATTTCTAGGCTCCATTTTAAATTCTTTTTATTTTTGCTCTACATTTTTTAAGTTTACTCTCTAAATTCTCGTAACCTCTATCAAGATGGTAAATTCTATTAATTATTGTTCTATTTTCACCAATCAAACCAGCTAAAACTAAACTAACCGAAGCTCTTAAATCGGTTGCCATCACTTCAGCACCAGTTAATTTTGTTGGTCCTTTTATTATTGCAGTTTTATCTTTGATTTCTATCTGTGCTCCCATTCTCTTTAATTCTGGAACATGCATAAATCTATTTTCAAAAATATCCTCTTTTATTCTTGATATACCATTTGCCTGTGTAAGAAGTACCATAAGTTGAGCTTGTAAATCTGTTGGAAAACCAGGGTATGGCTTTGTTATTATATTAATATTTTTAAATTTTTTAGCTTTCTTGATAGTGATAGAATCTTTTTTTTGTTTGATTTGAGCTCCAATTTTTTTTAAAACATTTAATTCATTTTTAATTATTTTAGGATCAATTTTACAAATTGTTAAATTTTTTTTAGCTAGTAACGTACTTGCTATCATATAAGTTCCTAGTTCTATTCTATCAAAAATTACATGGTGTATGATTTTTGGCCTCTTAGCTATATTTTCAGAAATTGAGATTGTTCTGCCCTTTAATGAAATATCAGCTCCTAATTTTTTTAAAAATTTTATTAAATCTTTTATTTCTGGTTCAATAGCACAATTTTTTAAAATAGTTCTGCCTTTAGCTTTAAAAGCTGCAAGCAAAGCATTCTCTGTCGCTCCTACAGAAATAGAGGGAAATTTTATTTTTGTACCCTTTAAACCGTTTTTTGCTTGAGCAAATATATATCCATCTTTAATTTTTATTTTTGCACCCAATTTTTTTAAAGCAAATAAATGTAGGTCTACAGGTCTTGTTCCAATCGCGCATCCTCCAGGTAAAGACACTTTTGCTTTTCTATATTTTGATAAAAGAGATCCTAGAACTAATACTCCGGCTCTCATTGTTTTTACAAGCTTGTAAGGAGCTAAAGTATTTATATTTTTTTCGTTATTTTTGATTTCAATTATATTTTTTTTTTTTATTATTTTTGTTTTTAATCCAATAAAATTTAGTAACTCAACCATTGTAAATATATCTTTGACCAAAGGAACATTCTTAATGATTGCTTGATTAGAAAGGATAGAGGCTGCTAAAATTGGTAAAGTGGCATTTTTAGATCCTGATATAGAAATTTTTCCGCTTAATTCTCTACTACCTTTAATTATAAGCTTTTGCATCAAAGAGATTAAACTTTTGGAAGCGTAACACCTTTTTGTTTCATATATTTACCTTTTCTATTTGCATAAGTGATACTTGGTTTCTCATTGCCTTTTAAAAAGATAAATTGAGCTACGCCTTCATTTGCATATATTTTGGCTGGTAATGGGGTAGTATTTGAAAACTCTAAAGTTACATGACCTTCCCAACCTGGTTCTAAAGGGGTTACGTTCACAATAATTCCACATCGTGCATAAGTAGATTTTCCAAGACAAATAACTAAGATATCGTCAGGAATTTTAAAATATTCCATTGTTCTTGCTAAGGCAAAAGAATTTGGTGGAATTATACATTCTCTTCCAACTTTTGTTACAAAGCTCTCTTTTTTGAAAACTTTAGGATCAAC
Source organism: uncultured Pelagibacteraceae bacterium (assembly GCA_902631535.1). Lineage (GTDB taxonomy): Bacteria > Pseudomonadota > Alphaproteobacteria > Pelagibacterales > Pelagibacteraceae > Pelagilacustribacter. Next base: position 50,179 of record CACOYX010000004.1, on the reverse strand, counting down.
AATACCAGAGTTTACATTTGTAAAAATTTTAAACTCATTAGATACTCTAGCATCATATCCGTAAGAAGATAAACCGAATGAAATCTTTCCTTTTCTTACCTGTTTACCAACAAAAGGTTTAATCATTCCTTTTTGTTTTGCAGTTTTTTTAATCCATTTATCTGAAAGAACAGTCATTTTTTCTTTTTTTCTATTTTTGTTTTTTTTCTTTTTTTAAGATTTTTTTTTAAAGCAGTCTCACGGCTTTTAATAAGAGAATCTTTTTTATCAAAAGATTTCATTAGAAAGATTAATTTTTATCTGGGTTTGTTAAGTCCTCTAATGTTATGGGCTTATCAATGTCGTGCATCAATTTTTCTTCGGGCTCTTTGGAATTGCTTATTGAACGCTTGGCTCTTCTTTGTTCTATTCTTGCTTTTCGCTTAGCTTCTTTTTTCATAGCTTTATCGCCTCGCGTAGATTTATAATCGTAGTGAATTCCCATATTGAGCGTTCCTTCATTAATTTCTAAATTTACTTCTTGAGGCTCTATTTTGCAAGCCTCTAGATTGCAACCTCTGAATAATTATAAATAAAATCGACAAAATTACGGCAACCAGGACATCTTGGAATGGGGTCGCGTTTGGAAAACCATAATTCCATAATATCACTAAAACTAACCATACTAGCCAATTAATTTTTTTGAACATCTATTTTACAACCTTGCTCGTTACAATTTTTACCTAAGTTAATATTATTAAAAAAATCTACAGCTCTTATTGCGGTCATCATATGATTTTTGTAAATATTTATATAACCATTTAGGCTAGTAGATAATTTTTTTGCTTCATCCATCATTCCGCATTTTATTAAATTTATTAACATTATAGCATTACCGTTAGGAATTGTATTATCACCTATGTCTATCGGCTTAAAAAAGGTGTCTTTATTGTCTTTAGGATTTTTTTGAAAAATATTTTTATCTTCTAAGAAAAATTTTGTCATTGCTTCTCTAGACAGTTTTCTAGCTAAATCCCTGTATTTAAAGTTCATTGTTATATCTGATAAATCATTAATCGCTTTTATTAAAAAGGCATAATCTTCAATAAAAACAATATCTTTTGAGTAACTATGATAAATAGTATTTTTTAAATATTTGTTCTCAATTTTTAAAAAAAATTCTTCAGCTAATTTTAGATATCCCTTATTTGGTAAAATTTCATCGGCAGAAATCAATGCACTAATCATTAAACAATTTAAATCTAGTTGAGTTTTATCGTCAAAAAAAGGTTTTTCTCTTTTCGATCTTATTTGTAAAAGTTTTTTTAAAATTTGTTCAGTTGGAATTTGTTTTTCAACTAAAATGATTTTGTTTTCCCAATTTCCCTCTGGCTTAATTTCAAAATATTGCTCAATATTTTCTATATCTTTAATCTCGCTATAAGAAAAAACATAGTATTTACCCTCTACACCCTCACTATCAGCATCATAGGCAGATCCTAAAAATCCCTCTTTATTAATAAAGTTTTTAATTAAAAAATTAATTGTTTGTTCTAATTTTATTTTAAAATAATTATCTGATTTTATTTTACAATATTTTGAAAGTAATAATATAAATTGAGTATTATCATAAAGCATTTTTTCAAAATGTGGGATTATCCAATTTTCATCTACTGTATACCGGGCGATACCGCCTTCGATATGATCATATATTCCCTTAGAACAAAGTTGTTTTATAATTAATTCTACTGGCTTTAGGTACTTTGCGTCATTAGATGTGTTATAAAAATAAAGCAAAGTTTCAAATAGATTAAAAGTGGGAAACTTGGGTGCACCTTTATAGCCTCCATTCTCAGTGTCTAAATTACTTAAAGACGTTTCTATTATAGGTTCAAGATCCTGATTTAAAACAGAATTTTTTTTTAAATTTAAATTTTTTATAATTAAATCTTTTTGATTAATTATTTTCTCTCTTTGATCTTTGTAAGCATCAGAAACTTTTTGAAGAACTTCTTTAAATGATGGTAATCCATGTTTTGGTTCTTTAGGAAAATAAGTTCCTCCCATAAATGGCACACCATTTTCATCTAAAAACATTGTCAAAGGCCATCCGCCTCCAGTTTGATTAAACAATTGAAATGAACTTTGAAAAATAAAATCCAAATCTGGTCTTTCCTCTCTATCAACTTTTATATTGATAAATAATTGATTCATAATTTTTGCAGTTTCTTGATCTTCAAAGCTTTCATGAGCCATTACATGGCACCAGTGACAACTTGCATATCCGATGCTTAATATTATTGGTTTCTTATTTTGCTTTGCGTATTCAAAAATTTCTTGAGACCAGATCTGCCAATTAACAGGATTTTCTTTATGCTGTTTAAGATAAGGGCTTGGATCATTAGAAAGATTGTTTTTATTAATTTCTATCATTAAAAAATTTTTTTTTAATTATTAAAGAAACAACCATTAAAATTACAAACATTAAGATTGGTATATAAATTTCTTTTGATAAAATTAAATTTATCATACTGAAACTACTAGCTTGCTTTACATAGATATTTAATCCAGCTCCTATCGTATTCATAATAAAGAAACTTGGTATGAATCCAAAACAACTTGATAAAAAATAATTTCTTTTTTTCATTGCAAAAAGAATAGGTAATAAATTTTGTAAAAAGAAAGGTACTCCTAGGCCCCCAATAAATCTGTATATAAAAAAATATAAAAATTCATTTTTTTGAAATAGTGAAATGTATTTAACAAATTTTTTTTCTAATATAATCTTTACTACATCTTTAAAGAAAAAATTTCCAATTGAGTATAATGCTAAAGCTCCAATTGAAAGTGATAACACAGATATAGCAGTGCCAAGCCATTGTCCAAATAATATTCCTGAAATAATTAAAATTGGTGATCCAAATCCAAGCAACATAACCCATACAATTCCAAAAATGAAAAAGTAAACCAAATTAATTAAAATGTTTGAGCTAATATAATTGTCTAAATTTGATTGGAGTTCTTTATAATATGAAAAATCATCAAGTCTGTCTAATTGAATGCTTCCAAATATAAAATATAAAAATACAAATAAAATGAGCAAATAAGAAACGCCTAAAAATATTTTCAAATTTTTGCCCATAATTTACCTGTACAATAGACGACAATTAAAATATATACCTTTTAATATTTATGAAAAGAACATATCAGCCCAGTAATTTAGTAAGAAAAAGAAGACACGGTTTTAGAGCTAGAATGGCTTCAAAAACTGGAAGACAACTTATCGCTCGTAGACGAGCAAAAGGGAGAAAAATTCTTTCTACCTAAAATAGATGGTCAAGCTTGAAAGTTTAAAAAAAAGCAACCAATTCAGAAAAGCGCTTAAAGAAAAAAAAGTTCATACAGATTACTTTTCTATTTTTGCTGCTAAAAATTTTATCAAAGCCAAACAAAAAGCTAATTTACTTATTAGTTTTGTAATGAAAAAAAAAATTGGAAATGCTGTCAAAAGAAACAAAATTAGAAGAAAATTAAAAGCAATTGTTCAAAAATTACTAAAAAAAAGAGGTGCAATTAATAAAGATTACACTTATATAGTTTTCGGAAAGTCTAATGCTTATGCTCAAAAACAAGATGTGCTTTTGCCATTAATGGAGAAAAGTTTTAGTAAATTAAAAAAGTAAAATGACAAAAATTCTAATCTTAATTATTAAATTTTATAAGTATTTTATATCGCCATTATTAGGAAGTAGATGTAGATTCTTTCCTACCTGTTCTGAATATTTTATTGAAGCTTTAAAAACCCAAGGATTGAATAAAGGATTTACATTAGGGGTAAAAAGAATTTTAAAATGCCATCCTTTCAAAACACTTGGTGGTAGTCATGGAATAGATTTTATTCCAGAAACAAAACATAAGGATAGTAAAAATGGATAATAGAAACGTTTTTGTAGCTATCGCTCTTTCAATGTCTGTTTTGCTTTTCTGGGGAGCTTTTTTTGAAACTCCAAAAAAACCTATTAATCCAAAGGACAATCAAAAAGTTGAACAGAAGTCTGAAACAGGGTCAATAGCTCCAACAATAAATCAGCCAACGATAGTTAAAAATATTTCTAGGGAGGACTCAATTAAAAAAGATAAAAGAGTCAAAATTGAAAATAATAGTATTATAGGATCAATAAATTTAAAAGGTGCACAGATTGATGATATTTCCTTTAAAAATCATAAACAAAAAGTTGAGGGGGATAAAAATATTATTTTTTTAAATCCAGCAGAGATAGAAAACGGTTTTTATATTGAAACTGGTTGGACCAGTGTTGGAAATAAAATCAAAATACCCACAAAAGAGAGCACTTGGTCTGTAAAAGGTAATAATATTTTAAGTGATAATTCACCTGTAGTGCTACAATGGAATAACGAAGAAGGAATTATCTTTGAAAAAAAAATAGAATTAGATAATAAATATTTATTTAGAATTACCCAGCAAGTTAAAAATAATTCTAATTCTACAATTGATTTATATCCATACGCTCAAATGACTAGGAATAAAATTCCTGATGATATTCAAAATTTTTACATCCAGCATGAGGGATTTATCGGAGTATTTGATGATGAACTAAAAGAAGACGATTACGACGATATAAAAGAAAAGAAAATTGTTAGAGAGTCAAACGAAGGGTGGCTAGGTATTACTGATAAATATTGGATGACAGCATTTGTTCCTGAAAAAGGAAAAAATTTTAAATCAACTTTTCTTTATGATAATGGCTATAAAGCCAATTATATAATTAATAATCCTACAACAATAAACAAATCGTCTACAGGCGTAAATAAATTAAGATTATTTGTTTCTGCAAAAGAAGTTGAAACAATTGATGGTTACGCTGCTGATCAAAAAATTAATAAATTTGATTTAGTGATAGACTGGGGTTGGTTTTACTTTTTCACAAAACCATTATTTTTTGTAATAGATTATCTATTTAAAATTTCAGGAAATTTTGGTTATGCTATAGTTTTACTTACAGTAGCAATTAGATTAATTTTCTTCCCACTAGCAAACTTCTCATTCAGATCCATGGCAAAAATGAAAGCAGTTCAGCCTGAAATGATGAGACTTAAAGAGCTTCATAAGGATGACAAAGTAAAACTTCAGCAAGAGATGATGGCTTTATATAGAAAAGAAAAAATTAATCCTGCCTCGGGCTGTTTACCGGTGTTAATTCAAATACCTTTCTTTTTTGCTATATACAAAATGTTATTTATTTCTTTAGAAATGAGACACCAGCCTTTTTTTGGTTGGATAAAGGATCTGTCAGCAGCAGACCCAACTACAATTTTTAATTTGTTTGGATTGATACCATGGGATCCACCAAGTTTTATGATTATTGGTATTTGGCCGATCTTAATGGGTGCTTCAATGTGGGTTCAGCAAAAATTAAATCCTGCTCCCGCAGATCCAATACAAGCAAAAATTTTTGCTTTCTTCCCCTTATTTTTAACAATTATTTTGGCATCCTTCCCATCAGGTCTAGTTGTTTACTGGACAGTAAATAATATTTTAACAATTGCTCAACAATACGTAATTGTAAAACAAACTACTGTAAAAACTAATTAAATGTCTCAAAATATTTCTCTTGAAGAAATTAAAAAGTTTTGGCCAGAAGACGCTCCAGAAATTATCAATGTTCAAAAATATGTTTCGAAATATAAGAACGAAAAAATTGTAATTAAGTATGGTGGTAATGTTTTAATTGATAGGAAAGTGTTCAATAACTTTATCTTAGACATTCATATTCTGAATAAGTTGGGTCTATCAGTTATTATTGTTCATGGTGGAGGACCAAGGATTAAGAGAGAGCTAGATAAAAAAAAGATAAAATCGAGATTTATTAATGGGTTAAGAGTTACTGATAAAAATATTATCAATGTGGTTGAGAAAGTCCTAATTGATTTTAACAATGACATAGTCTCAAATTTAAAAAACCTAGGGTCGGATGCAGTGTCTTTTCATACAAAAAAAAATAATATTATTGAAGTTAAGCCTGAAAGAGAAGAGCTGGGATTTGTAGGCATTCCAAATAAAATAAATTCTCAATTAATTAACGACGCGATTAATAAAAATGAAGTTCCAATAGTTGCACCTCTTGGTGTAGGAGAAAATCAGCAAACATATAACATAAACGGAGATACTGCTGCTAGTGCTATAGCCAAAAAACTCAAATCCAGAAGGCTTTTATTAATGACTAATGTTGAAGGTGTTTATGATGATAAAAAAAAACTAATTACAGAGATAAAACCCTTTGATTTAGAAAACCTTATTAAATGGAAAGTTGTTCAGGGAGGTATGATACCAAAAATACAAAATTGCGTTGATGCAGTGGAGAATGGAGTAAGAGGTGTTGTTATACTTGATGGAAGGAAACCACATTCGATACTACATGAAATTTTTTCTGATCAGGGTTCAGGGACATTAATAAGAGAATGAGAGACTTATCAAAAATAAAATTTTGGTTATTTGATTTAGATAACACTCTATACGATGGGGCAACTAAAGTTTTTGACCAAGTGGATAAAAAAATGTCAAAATTTATTTCTGAAAAACTTAATGTTAATTTAGAAGAGGCCAAAAAAATTCAAAAAAGCTATTTTCAAGAATATAATACTACTTTAAATGGAATGATTAAAAACCATAAAATTGATGCTGATGAATTTTTGGAATTTGTACATGATGTTGATCTTAGTTTTTTAGATAAAAATAAGTTTTTAGAAGAAGAAATTAAGAAATTAAACGGAAAGAAAATAATTTTTACCAATGGATCAAAAGCTCACGCTTTAAATGTTACAAAAAGAATTGGAATTGATAGGCTTTTTGATGGAATATTTGATATTCGTGATTGCGAGTTTATTCCAAAGCCTTCCAAGGAGCCTTATAAAAAATTAGTAGAAAATTACAAAATTGAGCCACAATACTGTATATTCTTTGAAGATATAGCAAGAAATTTAAAACCAGCTCATGAATTAGGAATGAAGACAGTTTGGATTAAAAATGATGAACCATGGGCAGCAAAGTACTCGAATGAAGATTTTATAAACTATAGGACAGATAATTTGGCAAAATTTTTAAAGGAGATAAATGAACTTAGATAAATTAGAAAATGTAATTAATAATAGTTTTGAAATTAAAGAAAAAATAAATCCTAAATCAGATAAAAAACTAATCAAAGCAATTAATGATACGATTAGTTTAGTGGACTCAGGTAAAATTAGAGTTGCGAATAAGATTAATGGATCTTGGATAGTTAATCAGTGGATAAAAAAAGCAATTCTTTTAAGTTTTAGAGTAAATAAAATGACGATGTCAAAAGGACCATACACCACTTGGTACGATAAAGTTCCAGGCAAAACAGTAAAGTGGAAGGAAATAGATTGGAAAAAAGCTGGTTACCGACATGTACCTAATGGTGTTGTAAGAAGAGGATCTTTTATTGCTAAAAATGTTGTTCTAATGCCTTCGTTTGTAAATCTAGGAGCATACGTAGATGAAGGTACAATGATTGACACGTGGGCTTCTGTTGGTTCATGTGCACAGGTTGGGAAAAATTGTCATATCTCTGGTGGAGCTGGTATTGGCGGTGTACTTGAACCACTACAAGCGGGACCGGTTATCATAGAAGATAATTGTTTTGTAGGTGCTAGATCTGAAATAGCTGAAGGTGTTTTGGTTGAAGAAGGTGCAGTTATCTCAATGGGTGTTTATATTGGTGCTTCTACAAAAATTGTAGATAGATCAACTGGTGAAATTACTTTTGGGAAAGTGCCAGCTTACTCCGTAGTAGTGCCAGGAAGTTTACCGAATAAATCTAACCCTAGTGGTCCCTCTTTATATTGCGCTGTAATTGTAAAAAAAGTTGACTCAAAAACACGAAGCAAAACATCTATTAACGATCTATTAAGAGACTAATGCTTAAAATAAATGAATTATCTTTAGCCAAAGAGCTAATTAAATTTCCAAGTATCACGCCTAGAGATGCAGGCGCTATTGGATTTTTAGTAAAACAATTAAAGAGATTAGGTTTTGATTGTAAAATTTTAGAATTTAAAGACAAAAATAAAAAAAGTAAACCGATTAAAAATATTTATGCAAGACTGGGAAAAAAAGGTCCTAATTTATGTTATGCTGGGCACACGGATGTTGTTCCCCCGGGGAATATTGAAGACTGGACGGTAAATCCTTTTAAGCCAGCAATTAAAAAAAATCATTTAATTGGTAGAGGCGCTAATGATATGAAAAGTTCTATTGCTTGTTTTATATCTGCTGTAGAAAAATTTCTAAAAAAAGGGAGAAAATTTAATGGTTCTATAAGCCTCTTGATTACTGGTGATGAGGAAGGGCTTGCAATTAATGGTACTAAAAAAGTAGTAGACTATTTAAAGAAAAAAAGAGAGAAAATAGATTTTTGTATTGTAGGTGAACCTACGAACCCTAATAAACTTGGTGAGATGATTAAAATTGGAAGGCGTGGTAGTATTTCAGGAACAATAACGATTACTGGCTCACAAGGCCATGTTGCTTACCCACACCTTTCTAATAATCCTATAAATACATTAGTAAAAATATGTAAAAGACTTAATGAACAAAAATTGGATAAAGGAAACAAAAATTTTCAACCTTCAAATTTAGAAATAACATCTATAGATGTAGATAATAAAGCTGCTAACGTTATTCCTGCTACTGCTAAAGCTCAATTTAATGTAAGGTTTAACAATCTTCATACCTCAAGAAGTTTAAAGAAAAAAATTAGTTCAGTCGTTAAAAATTTTAGCAAAAAGAACAGATGTAAATTTAAAATAGATTTTCATGTAAACGGTGAATCTTTTCTCACAAAACCGAACAAAACTATTTATATGGCTAGGAATATAATAAAAAAAATTACTAAAATAACACCTGTATTTTCTACAACTGGTGGTACATCGGATGCAAGATTCATAAAAAAGATTGCCCCGTGTCTTGAATTTGGTTTAGTTAATAAAACAATGCATAAAATTGATGAATGTGTTTCTTTAAAAGATTTAAAAAATTTGACTAAAATATATCAAAATATCCTCGAGGACTATTTTAAGTGAGGGCTTACAAAGTAAGAAAATCTAAAATTGATAATTTAGGTTTATACGCCGCTAAAGACATAAAAAAGGGTTCAAAAGTAATAGAATATAAAGGTAAAGTTATTACTCGAAAAGAAGCTGAAGAAAATCCAAAATACGATAATGAAAAAGCTATTTATCTCTTTAATTTAAATAAAAGGTACGATCTTGATGGAGATTTTAAATTCAACACTGCCAGATTGATAAATCACTCCTGTAATCCAAATTGTGAAGTAACTGGTACCGGCCTTAAAGTCTGGGTGCATGCGATAAAAGATATTAAAAGAGGGGAAGAATTTTCATATGATTATGGTTTCAGCTTCGACGAAGATTTCAAAAACTATCCATGTAGATGTAGATCAAAGAATTGTTGTGGATATATTATAAGAGAGGGATCAAGATGGAGAATAAAAAAAATCAAAAATAAAAAAAAATGAAAAGAATTCTTTTTATTTCGACAAGAAATCCATATTCAAACAGATACTCTGGAGACATAATTGGATCAAAAAAAATTATAAATATACTTAAAAAGAACAACATATTAGATGTTGTATCGTTAGGTGATAAAAAAGATTTCTCACAAAAAAATATTTTTATTTTTCAGAAGCCATTCTTTTTTAGTAAATTTTTATATGCATTAAAGTCTTTGATTATATTAAAACCTATGCAATTAGGTTTTTTTTACTCAGATGAAATGAAAAAATTTATAAATAATAACGCTATGAATTATGATATTATTTTCTTTTATCATATTCGATCTAGCCAATATCTTCCCAAGAACTTTTATGGAAAAAAAATTATTGAAATGGGTGACCTCTATTCAAATAATTATCATCAAACATTTAAAAATTTAAATATTCTAAATCCCCTCAAATACATTTATTTTTTTGAAAGTCTTCTCATAAAGCATTTAGAAAAAAAAATTTTTATGAAATTTGATAAAATAATTTTATTTTCGAAAAATGAAATTAAAAAAATTGAAAAAGTATTTTTAAAAAAAATTATTCATATAAATATTTCAATCGATAAAATTAAGAAAAAATACTTATTTTCCAAAAAAAATAATAAAATATTATTTATCGGTAATCTAAAATATTTACCAAATATCTTAGCGGTTAAAAATTTTTCAAAAATTATCTTACCAAAATTAAAAAAAAAGATACCGGATATAAAATTTGAAATTATAGGTGAAATAAATAATTTCGATAAGTTTCTGCTATCGAAAAATAAAAATATTAAATGTCGGGGGTCACAAAAAAACTTAGATAAATTTATTAAAGGTTCATTTTGTGGATTGGCTAATTTAGAAATAGCAACTGGTATTCAAGGTAAAATATTAACTTATATGTCTTATGGTTTACCGGTCATTTGCTCAGATAAAGTGGCAAGTAATTTTGATAAAAATATTGTTAGTTATAATGACAATGCTGATCTTATAAATAAAATTAAAAAATTAAAGAACGATAAAAAATTATGCAACTATTTTTCAAAAAAATCTTTAAATTACGTCAAAAAATTCAAATGGAAAAAAGTCAGCAAAGAATATTTTAAATTAGTTAAAAATTAATAAAAAACTTTTTCTAAATATAAACCTTCTGGCGGGGCTGGTGGAGCGCATAATTCTCTTTTTTTTGATCTAATTACAGATTTTATTTTTTCTGGTTTCCATTTATTTTCTCCAACATATTTTAAACACCCAACCATTGATCTAACTTGTTTTTGGAGAAATGACCTTGACTCAAAAGAAATCGTTATTTTGTTACTATTTTTACTTATATTTGCTTTTGTAACAGATCTTATAGGGCTTTTTGCTGAACATGAAGCTGCACGCATTGATGAAAAATTATGTTCTCCGACAAAAAATTTAATTGCCTTTTTCATCAATTTTATATCAAGTTTTTTTTTTAAAAACCATGATCTATTTTTGTGCATCGGTGAATTTATCTCTCGATTTAAAATAATGTATTTATATATTTTTTTTTTTACACTATGACGAGCGTGGAAGTTAATATTTCTTTTATTGATTTTAATTATTGAAATTGACTTATTTTTTAAAAAAAAATTAACAGAATTTAAGAATTTATATTTATCTTTTATTTCTTGATTAAATATAAAATTAGCACTTTGTCCATTAGCATGAACACCAGCATCAGTTCTGCCTGATCCGATAATTCTAATTTTTTTTTTCAATACTTTTGACAGCGCTTTTTGAATCTCTGATTGAATAGAAAATCCCTTTTTTTGAATTTGCCAACCGATAAAATTAGTGCCTAAATATTCAACAATTATTTGATAGTTAAACATTAAAATAAAACTTCTCCTTTTAATATTTTGTGTCCAGATAAAAAACTTTTTGTATCAATTGTTTTTTTTCCTTCTTTCTGAAGAAAAGTAATTTTTATAGATTTATCCGAGCAACCCACAATTAGATCGTTGGTTAAGACTTCTCCCTTTTTACCTTTATTGTTTGAAACTTCAGCTTCAATAATTTTAATTCTAGCTCCTTTATGTTTGAACCAAACTCCTGGATAAGGATTTAAACCATTAATTCTTGCAATTAATTTTCTTGCTGATTCATTCCAGTTTATTTCGGACTCTTTTTTATCTATTTTTTTTGCATATGTCACAAATTTATCTTGTTGATCTTTAAATTTGACTTGTTTATTTTCAAATATCGACAATGCTTTTAAGATTAATATTGAACCTAATTCAGATAATTTATTGCTAAGTGATACGAAATTATCTTTTTCATCAATATTAATATTTTTTTGTAACATAAGTGGTCCTGCGTCTAGTTTTGGAATAATTTTCATTATAGAAATTCCAGTTTCTTTATCCATTTCTATTATAGATCTCTGTATAGGAGCAGCACCTCGCCATCTTGGTAACAATGAGGCATGAATATTCAAAAATATTATATTTTTTATATTTAAGAATTTTTTTGGAATTAATTGTCCGTAAGCAACTACTATTACAAAATTTGCATTGGACTCCTTTATAAATTTATAATCTAAATCATTATTAAGACTATCAGGAAATCTTACAGCTAAGTTTAATTTCTCTGCCTCTAAATGAATAGGTGATTTTAGAATTTTTTGACCTCTTGATTTTTTTTTTGGAGATTGAGTATACACAGACAATACTTCATATTTTGAATTTAGTACCCTCAAAGCAGGAATAGAAAATTCTGGGGTTCCCATAAAAATTATTTTTAACGCCATTAAATTTATAGAACAATTTTATTAAGTTCTTTTTTTTGTTTAACTAGTTTTTTTATAATCATGTCCTTTTTCAATTTAGACAAATAATCAATAAATAATATTCCATTAAGATGGTCCAATTCATGTTGTATGCAAGTAGATAATAAACCGCTTGCTTTGATTTCCTTTTTTTTTCCTTCATAATCAATATATTTAACATGACATTCTGCTGGTCTTTCAATTTCTGCAAAATGGCCTGGTAATGACAAACAACCTTCCTCATAAGTTGAGGTATTTTCTGATTTTGATATTATCTCAGGGTTTATTAAAAATAGTGGATTTTTTTTATCTTTCTCTTTTGAAATATCAATTACAATTAATCGTTTTAAAATACCAACTTGAACTGCTGCTAAACCTATTCCAGGAGCTGAATACATAGTCTCCAACATATCATCTAATAGTTTTCTAAGCTCACCGTCAACTTTTTCTAAAATTTCACTTTTTTTTCTTAAAATAGGATCTGGCTCAATTACTATTTTTCTTTGGGACATTATTAATTATATTTTAATTAAGTTCTTAATGGTAGAGCTGAATTTAAAACTTTATTTCTTATGGTGACTAAATTCATTTTATTTAGAAGGTTGGTAACAAAATAAATAGTTTCAGGGTCAAGTTGATAAGGTTCATCTTCCCCTATAATTTCAACTATTTTCAAAGCAAGAAAAGCCTTTTGGTCATTGTCAATTAATTCTAATAAATTTTTTGGAATATCAAATTTCTTAATGAGTTCATCATATTTAAAATTTGATGGTAGTGTATAACCATCTTTAATGAGAGTATCAGCTAACGCTAGGTCTTTAGCAGAGATAAAATATTTCTTATTTTTAGTTATTTTTTTAAATATTCTATCAATATCTTTTTGAATTTTTTTCTTATTCTCTCCCTCTAAATAATATTTTAAAATTTTTGACTGATGTATAATTTTGTCGTTATATTTTACTTTACCTAAAATTATATCTTCATCTGAAACAATTCGAACAAGTGCGGCCTCTTTATAATCATCCGGCAAATTATCAATACCTATTTCCTCAATTTTATCACTTAAATATTTTGAATATACATTTATTAAATCAGCTTTTTTAAATAATTTTTCTAATAAAAAGAGATAGTCTAATTTTGTAAGAGGATCTTCGGCTAACAAGTATTTTTGATAAATTAAAGCTCTAGCATCACTTTCGTTTAGGGTTTTGTAATTAGTCTTAGCATTTATTAAAGTATTCAAATTAAAGGGAACCTGGCTATAAATTTCAAAAATTTTATTTTTATTCAGTTGATTGTTATTTGCAGCTATTTCTAACTCTTTAAGTTTTTTTTTGTCTGATGCGTCTTCCAACTTGATTAAATTGGCTGCGTTAAGGTACTTCCATATTTCTGGTTTTGTTTTTTCTGTGGGCTCATAATTAAAATTATTTATTGTAATACTTGATAAATAAAAGTTTAGAAGGTTTTCTTCATTAATTTTATTACTAGTTTTATCTGTTACTCCGATCAAAAAGTTGATTTTATCGTCGTAAAATGAGCTTGATTGTTTTTGTTCACGCAATAGATCTAATAAAAGTTGAGCATCTGGTTTTTTTTTATTAAAAACAAGACAATAAATTTTGAACTTTTCCAAATATGGGTCTTTAATCTTTGCGTCTATAAATTTTATTTTTTTGCATCCCTCTTTTATATTTCCACTAGCTATATTTTTATCAACCAAATACTGCACGGCTTTACTTTTGCTGTCAAATTCATCATTTCTTTTCAAAAAGTTTTCTATAAGTTCTACACGATCATTTTTTATTAACCAATTAATTTTTAAATCTACAAACTCTTTATCTGTCATTCCTTGTGGAGGATATGAAAATGATAGTAAAATTTTTTCCAAAATTTCGTTTGACGATCTAGAAAGATTAATTTTATTTATTCTCTTTAAACTAGATCTAAGATCCTCAGCCTTAGTAGCTGACCACATATTGAGATTTAAATTATAATTAGCTGGCTCATAAATTCCGTAAACTTTCTGATCATCTGTTTGTATCTCAGAACCTTCCTGTATTTGAATTTTATCTAAAGCCTTTATAGTTTGAGATGAGTCTAAGTTAGACTTTTCTTTAACATCAATATTTTCTTTTTTTAATTCACCAGTTGGTGTCTCCTTTTTATTTTTCCAAATATCTATTTTTTCTTCACTTAAAATAGGAGTGTTAAGAAAAATAATTAAAATTAAGCCTATAAAATAATTAAAGCTTTTTAATTTCATTAGTAACATCTATTTGATATTTTTTTTCAGGACTTGGAAAACTAATTTTTTCAATCAAAAAAATAGCAAATATAAACACAATGATTAGTAATAACAGTTTAAATAAAGTTTTTATTATCGAACTTCCCAAACTTGGCTGTCTATTGTATTTAAGTTGCATACTTTTTGAATTGATTTAAACTCAATAAATAAGACATATTTATGAAAAATCAAAATCAAAAAGGAAGCCAAATTGGGTAAAAACCTTACTTTGACTGGAATGATGGGGGTAGGTAAATCTACTATCGGTAAAATCCTTGCAAAAAAGCTTGATTATAATTTTATTGATGTTGATAAAGTAATCGAGTCTAAGGAAGGTTGTTCTATAAATTTAATTTTTAAAAATAAAAGTGAAAATTATTTTAGGAAGATCGAAAACGATATTACTTTATCTGAACTTAAAAAAGTAAATTCTGTAATATCTTTAGGTGGAGGCGCTTTTTTAAACAATGCGATAAGGCGAAATGCAAAAAAATTATCTACAAGTTTTTGGTTGGATGTGCCAATTGGTCAATTAATATCAAGATTAAGGAAAAACAGAAAAAGACCTCTACTATTCAATCAAAATTTAGCTGAAACAGCTAAAAAAATATATTTAGAGAGAAAAAAAATTTATAATGAGGCAGATTATAGGATTAAATGTAATTCGTTAAAATCAAGTGAAATAGTTCGTAAAATATTATACTTATATGAAAAATCAGGAAATTAAATTTAAAAGGGAGGGCTACTCAGTAATAATTGGAGAAAATGTAATTAATACTTTGCCAAAAAAAATTAAAATTTTATGCCCCAAAACAAAGAAAATAGCACTGATAATAGATAAAAAAATTCCAAAAAAATTTAAAGAAAATTTAAAGAAAAAATTAAAAGGGTATAACCTGTTATTTCTTTCTTTCACGGCTAACGAGAAAAACAAATCTATTACAACAATTAATTATTATTTAAAAATTTTATTATCTAAAAATTTTAATCGAACAGATCTTATTATAAGTATCGGTGGAGGAATTACAGGCGATGTTGTTGGTTTTGTTGCAAGCATATTTAAAAGAGGTATAAACTTTATAAATATACCATCAACTTTACTGGCTCAGGTAGACTCTGCAATAGGTGGAAAAACAGGAGTTAATACTAGTTATGGAAAAAATCTTATAGGATCCTTCTATCAACCGAAACTAGTTTTAAGTGACACTTCTTTAATAAACTCATTACCGAAAAAGGAAATGATTTGTGGTTACGCAGAAATTTTAAAACATTCAATTATAAAAGATAAAAAGTTCTTTATCTGGTTAAAAAAGAACACTCAATCAATTCTTGCAAAAAAAAGCAAACAATTAATTTATGCAATTAAAAGAAGTTGTGAAATAAAAATGTTCTTTGTAGAGAAAGATGTAAATGAAAAAAATATGAGAATGGTTTTAAATTTTGGTCATACATTCGCTCATGCAATAGAGGTAAAAAATAATTATTCAAAAAAAATAACTCACGGTGAAGCTGTTTTATCGGGTATGATTTTAGCAACAAGATTATCTGTTATAAGAAAAATTTGTTCATTAAATGTATTAAAACAAATATTAAACATTTATTTACAAAATAATTTAGCCTATACAATTAAAAAATATTCACGCCAAGTAGAAATCGATAAATTGATTCCATATCTTAAAAATGACAAAAAAAATAATGATGATAAAATTAATTTTATTCTACTAAAAAATATTGGAAAAACAGCCCTGCCAAATAAAAGTAAGATTTCTGTTAAAAGTTTGAAAAAATTAAGCAAAATTATTTCTCAATATTAATTTCTAGGGCATGAATTTTAGTTTTAAGGTCATCACTTAAGATTTTCATAATTATTTTCTGAGCGTTTACTCTTGAGAGAGAAGCTAAATATAAAGATTTAATTTTTAATTTAAGATGAAATTTTTCTGGAGAAAAAAACTTATGTCCTTTGTGTTTATGTGAATTATCAACAATCTCTATTTCCTCTAGGTCTATTTTATTATAAAGTTTTGTTTTTATTTCATCAAAATAAATTTTCATTAATTTGATTTTACTATATAGAACTACTCAATGAAAATAATTTGTGATTGGGAAAATTGTAATGAAATAGGTGCGTACAAAGCACCTGTGGAAAGAGATAATAGTAGAAAGTACAGATTGCTATGTTTGAATCACATAAAAATTTTTAACAAAAACTGGAACTATTTTGAGAATATGAATGACCAAGAAATAGAGTTTTTTATTAAGTCTGATTTGACATGGCATAAATCAACCAAAACTTTTGGATCGTCCGATAATTTCTTTAATATTTTATGGAATAATGCATTGGATGATAAATTAAATATCTTTAAAAGCTCAAACTTTAGAGATTTTAAGAAAACAAAAGTGTCACAGCAAGATAAAGATGCTCTACAAGTAATGGATTTAAATGAAGAGGTAAAATGGGATCAAATTCAGTCAAAATTCAAAGAACTTGTAAAAAAGTATCATCCTGATAAAAACCAAGGTAATAAAAAATTTGAAGATAAATTAAAGAAAATTACATTGGCTTATAGCCAACTTAAAAAAACTTTAGGAAAAAAATGAGTACAGAACAACTTTTACAAAAAACAGATATCAAATTGTCCGTAAAACAAACTTTTGGTTTTGAGAGTGATATGAAGGTTGGAGCTTTCTCAAAAAAAAATGAATATGTTCCAAAGATAGATCCTGACTATAAATTTGATAAAGATACTACTTTAGCAATTTTAGCTGGTTTTTCTTTCAACAAAAGAGTTTTGATACAAGGATATCACGGTACAGGTAAATCTACTCACATAGAACAAGTGGCTGCAAGACTTAACTGGCCGTGTGTTAGAGTTAATTTAGACAGTCACATAAGTAGAATAGATTTAATAGGGAAAGATGCGATTGTTTTGAAAGATGGAAAACAAATTACTGAATTCAAAGAAGGTATTTTACCTTGGTCAATTCAAAATCCAGTGGCATTAGTTTTTGATGAATATGATGCTGGAAGGCCTGACGTAATGTTCGTTATTCAAAGAGTTTTAGAAAGTGAAGGAAATTTTACATTATTAGATAAAAATAAAGTTTTACAACAACATGATCTTTTTAGAATTTTTGCCACTACAAATACTGTCGGGCTAGGTGATACAACTGGTTTGTATCATGGTACTCAACAAATTAACCAGGGCCAGATGGATAGATGGAATATTGTTTCAACATTGAATTATCTACCATTTGAAAAAGAATTAGAAATAGTTTTAGCAAAAAACAAAGATTTTAATAATAAAGAAGGAAAAGAACTTCTTTCTAATATGATCAAGGTTGCTGATCTAACAAGAAAGGGTTTTATAAACGGAGATATCTCTACCGTAATGAGTCCGCGTACCGTTTTACATTGGGCTGAAAATACAAGTATATTTAAAGATCAGGGTTATGCTTTTAGAATCACATTTTTAAATAAATGTGATGAATTAGAAAAAAAAATAATTTCTGAATATTACCAAAGATGCTTTGGTGAGGATCTGCCAGAGTCGTCTATCAATATCACTCTATAAAGTGGAATCTAAAAAAGAAAAAATAGCTGATTTTAAAGCTGCAATTAGTTCTACAGTTAGATCACTATCTAACTCAGAAAAAATTGAAGTTTCTTTTGGAAATGATATTTCTAAATCTGGAAGAAATTCAATTAGGCTGCCGGAACTGAGCGCTATTAATAAAAAATTAAATTATAATCAGATAAGAGCGATGGCAGATTCAAAATCCTTGCGACATAGATTTTCTGATCCTAAAACATTTAAACAATATGAGCCCAATGGAAATATATCTAAGCAATTATATAGAATTTCAGAAAAAATTAGATGTGAAAAAATTGGAACTAGCTATTTTAAAGGAGTAAAAAATAACATTGAGACTTTTTATCAAGAAAGGGTAAATGGTTTAGATCTTAAAAGTAGTGAGGATAAAATTGTTGAATCCTTTGAAAATTATTTAAGAACAAAATTTCTTGATTTTGAAAATAACAGTCAAATAGATAAAAAGCTTAAATCGTATAAAAAAGATTTAAATGAAAAATTTAAAGATAAGATAGGTCAATTAAATGATCTTACCTTGGATCAAGAGAAATTTAACTCACTTATTTCTGAGCTTATTGCAGATATGAATCTTGATGAAAATCTAGATGAAGAAGAAAAGAAGGATGACGAAAAAAATAATGATGATAAGCAAAATAAACCAGATAATAAGGAAAAACAGGCAAAAGAAAAAGAGGATAAGCAAGAGGAAATGTCTATAGACTCTGGAATGCCTGATCTTGAAAATGAAGCCAAAGAATCAGACCAGGCTGAAGAAGACATTGAAATAGAAGATAGTTCTCAACCAGATTTAAGAAAAAAAGGAAAGAGTTCTTTAGGTGACATAAATTATAAAACCTACACTGAAGAATTTGATGAAATTATTAAAGCAGAGGAACTGGAGAATACTGAAGAACTTACAAGACTAAGAAAAAATTTAGATCAACAGTTATTACAACTCAAAAATTTCATCTCTAAACTTGCAAACAAGTTACAGAGAAAACTTTTAGCCAAACAAAATAGGTCTTGGAATTTTGACCTCGAAGAAGGTTTATTAGACACATCAAAATTGCCAAGGATAATTATGGATCCATTTAACTCTTTATCCTTTAAAAAAGAAAAGGATATTGAATTTAAAGATACATTAGTAACAATTTTAATTGATAACTCCGGTTCAATGAGAGGCAAACCTATATCTGTAGCAGCTATCTGCGCTGACATTCTTTCTAGAACATTAGAAAGATGTGCAGTTAAAGTAGAAATACTCGGCTTTACCACAAAACATTGGAAGGGAGGATCTTCTAGAGAAAAATGGATGAAAAATGATAAACCAACTTTACCAGGAAGATTAAATGATCTCAGACACATTATTTATAAATCAGCTGATACGCCTTGGAGACAGGCTAAAAATAATATGGGTCTAATGCTTAAAGAAGGTTTGTTAAAAGAAAATATTGACGGTGAAGCACTTAAATGGGCTTACAACAAAATGAATAGAAGAAAAGAAGAAAGAAAAATCCTTATGGTTATCTCAGATGGAGCTCCAGTGGATGATTCTACTTTATCAACGAATACTAGTGACTATCTAGAGTCTAACCTTAAAAAAACAGTCAAATGGATTGAGAATAAGACAAACATTGAATTACTAGCTATTGGTATTGGTCATGATGTTACAAGATACTATAATCAAGCTGTAAAAATTACAGATGTTCAGGATTTAGGTGATGTAATGATTAATCAGCTAACTGACTTATTTGTAGAAAAGAGTAAAAAAACAATTCACTAGTTCTTTATTTCTGAAACTGAACTTTCCGAAAAGTCTTTTATTTTATTAATTAATAATCTAAATGGAACTAACATTACCAACGCTATAAATAGCTTAACTGCTAAATCTCCAAAAGCTAAAGTCACCCAAGGTACTCCTGTTGCGTAAAAAGC
The DNA here is from genome assembly GCA_902631535.1 of uncultured Pelagibacteraceae bacterium. GTDB lineage: Bacteria > Pseudomonadota > Alphaproteobacteria > Pelagibacterales > Pelagibacteraceae > Pelagilacustribacter. The sequence continues at coordinate 30,005 of CACOYX010000004.1, read as the reverse complement.
AATTGAAAAAAATAGAAACGTATCAGTTATAGATCCTATGATCGATGATGTAAGAGGAGCTACGTACCATATTTTTTTTCTTAAAGAGTCAAAGATTTGAACATCTAAGTTTTGAGCAATAAAAAATGCAACTCCAGAACCAATAGCAATTCTTATAGAAATAACATCTGAAAAGTTGGTTGAAACAAATAATGTTAAAAGAATTCCTATAGTAAAACCCACATACACAATTTTTCTTGCTACCAATTTACCGTAAGCACGGTTTGCTAAATCTGTAATTAAAAAAGTAACTGGATAACTAAAAGCACCATAAGTTAAGATTTCATTTAATCCAAAATGTTGAATCGGGAATTGAACTAAGTAGTTTGAGAGAACTACAATCAAACCCATTAATAAAGAGAGCTTGTAAAATAAATTCATTATTGAATTATGATTTTGCTGAAATTGAAGCTTTAATTTTTTTAACTTTTTTTGATAATTTAGCTTTTTTTGCTGATATTAAAAACTTATCTAAACCACCTTTGAAATCTACAGTTCTTAAAGCGGCATTAGCTACATTTAATTTAATATCTTTTTTTAAGATATCGCTTCTAAAAGTGACTTTCTTTAGGTTAGGTAAAAATCTTCTTTTAGTTTTGTTTTTAGCGTGGCTAACGTTATGACCTTTTAAAGGTGATATTCCTGTTAATTCGCATCTTTTAGACATAATTTTTTCCTGGTGTTATATAATTCTTGTATACATTGGGGTCAAGCATTAATTCCAACTGCTTCACTGACATTTTTGATATTTTCTTTTTTTAAAATTGATATTAAGTCTTTTTTAATCTCTTTAACAATGCCCGGCCCTTTGTAAACCATGCCTGTATATAGTTGAACCGCATTAGCACCGGCTGTTATTTTTTCAAAAGCACTCTCTCCAGAGTCCACTCCGCCTACTCCTATTATATTAATCTTACCCTTGGTTTCTTTATAGAATTTTTTAATTAAATTTGTTGAAATATCTTTTAGCGGTTGTCCTGATAGTCCACCAACTTCATGTTTTTTAATATCAATGAGATTATCACGATTACTATCTGTTGTATTAGAAACTATTATACCTTGTATTTTATGGCTACTCACTAATTCAACTATTTTACTTATTTCATTATCATTTATATCTGGTGATATTTTTATAGCTATTGGGCAGTTGATCTTTTTTTCTTTTGTAATTTTATTTATTCCAGTTAAAAGTTTTTTCATCTCACCTTGATCATGGAAATCTCTTAAGCCTTCAGTGTTCGGTGAAGAGATATTAATTGTTATATATCCAGCGTACATCCCAAGTCTTGTAAGACAAATATAATAGTCATCTTCTTTATTTTTTGTTTCTTTATTTGGTCCAATGTTAATTCCTAGAAACCCATCAGGGTAATTATTTGATATTCTTTTTGATACAGTTTCTGACCCGTGATTATTAAATCCAAGACGATTTATAAGTGCCTGGTCTTTCTCTAGTCTAAATATTCTTGGTTTTGGGTTTCCTAATTGCTGTTTTGGAGTGACGGTACCTACCTCAATAAAACCAAAGCCAAATTTAAAAAGAGAATTATAAACCTCAGCACTTTTATCAAAACCTGCAGCTAAACCTATTGGATTTGAAACCGTTTTGCCTAAAAAATTTGTCTCAAGCATTTTCTCACTTTCAACATTAAAAAAACTTTTCGGAAGAATATTTGCTTTCAATGATTTTATAGCTAAATCATGAGCCACTTCAGGATCTAACGAAAATATATAAGGTCTTAAAATTGAAAACATTAATTATTATTTATTTTATCTTTCATTAATTCAATTGTCTCTTTCAATCCAAAAAAGCTGACAAAATAACCCATCCTTGGTCCATTTTCTTCTCCAAATACTACTTCATAAATTAGTTTAAACCAATCTCGTAGATTTTGCTCGTACCCATTTTCTTTACCTGTCGCGTAAACAATGGTTTGTATTTCTTCGGGTTTTAAGTTTTCTTTAATTTTAGATAATTTTTTAACAAGATTTTCTAATGCTTTCTTTTCATTTATTGAAGGCTTTTTAAATTTTTTATTTGGCTCAACTTTATCTTTAAAATAGTTTATTGCAAACTTTGTTAATCCATCTAAGATTGGATAGTCTTTTGGTTTAATCTCTTGATGAAATCTATTTATAAACTTCCATAAAATTTCTTTACTATCTGCATTGCTAGACCCAACTAAATTCAATAACATTGAAAAAGGCATTACTATTTTCTCTGTTGGTGGTTTACCATTATGAACATGCCAAACAGGATTTAGAATTTGGTCTTTTTCTTTTTGACTTGGATATTTTTCTATACTTGATAAATATTCATCAACTGTTTTAGGTACAACTTCTGCATAAAGTTTTTTTGCTCTTTTTGGATTAGGGTACATATAAAGAGAGAGACTTTCTGGTGATGCATATCTAAGCCACTGATCTATAGAAATTCCATTTCCTTTAGATTTTGAAATTTTCTCTCCTTTTTCGTCTAAAAAAAGTTCATAGGCAAAACCATTTGGGGGATTTTTTCCGAGAGTTTTGCAAATCTTATTAGATAAAATAGCGCTTTCAGTTAAATCTTTACCGTACATTTCAAAATCAACATCGAAAGTGAACCATCTCATTGCCCAGTCTACTTTCCACTGTAATTTGCAGTTCCCGTCTAAAATACTTGTCTCTATTTTTTCTCCTCCGTTATCAAAAATTGCTTTTCCAGTTTTATTATCTATTTCTAACAATGGTATCTCCAACACCTTCCCTGTTTTTGGACAAATCGGTAAAAATGGACAGTATGTTTTTCTTCTTTCCTCTCGTAAAGTCGGAAGAATAATGTTCATCACATCTCCATATTTTTCTGCAACTCTTATAAGCGATTTATTAAAGATACCATTCTTATAATTTTCTGTTGAACTCTTAAAAGTAAATTTGAAATTAAATTTATTTAAAAATTCTTTAAGCATCTCATTATTATGCTTGCCAAAGCTATCAAATTTTTTAAATGGATCTGGAATATTGGTTAAAGGTTTTCCTAAATTATCTTTTAAAACTTGATCATTTGGAATGTTATCAGGAACTTTTCTTAATCCATCCATATCATCAGAAAAAGTAATAAGCTCATGATTTATTTTTTCTATATGATTAAGAGCATTAATCATCATAGTGGTCCTAGCGACCTCACCAAAAGTCCCTATATGCGGCAATCCACTTGGACCATAACCTGTCTGGAAAGTAATTTTACCTTTTTTTTTTATAATATCTTTTCTATCTTTCAATACCTTTCTAATTTCAACAAATGGCCAGGATGAAGTAGATTGAATTAAGTTATTATCCAGCATAGTAATGGTTTATTAAATTTTATATGCAAAATACAGATATAATTACGTCATATTAAGTTGAATTTTAAAACTATTTAAATAATCTCATTTTTAATGACCAATAACAAAACAGTTTTTTTCTTAATCGGCGTATTACTCATCGTGTTGGGACTTTCAATGCTTGCACCATATTATATGCAAGTTATGTATAAAGAAAATAGCCATAGCTTTATTTCATCCTCTTTTGTAACTATATTTATTGGTATTTTATGCATACTAGCGAATCTTGAAAAAGATTTAAAATTAAACCTAAGACAAACTTTTTTATTCTCAACACTTGCTTGGGTAACTGTCGCGGTATTTGGAAGTCTACCTTTCGTTCTATCAAGTCAAACATTTTCATTCAGTGATGCCTTTTTCGAAAGTATGTCAGGTATAACGACTACTGGTGCAACTATTATATCTGACTTAGATAATAGTCCTAAAAGTATTTTATTATGGAGAGCTATCATGCAATGGTTAGGTGGAATTGGTATTGTTGTAATGGCTATTACAATTTTACCATTATTAAAAGTGGGTGGAATGCAGCTTTTTAAAATGGAAGGTCCAGATAGTACTGAAAAAATTTTACCAAGAACTATTGAAGTTGCTGCCATTATAATCTCCACTTACATTATTCTTACTTTATTTTGTGGTTTTTTTTATTGGATATTTGGAATGTCAGTATTTGATAGTATTTGTCACGCAATGACAACTATAGCAACGGGTGGTTTTTCAACACATAATGACTCGATAGGTTTTTTTAAAAATTCAAATATTGAGATAGTTGCAAGTTTATTCATCATATTAGGCAGCATACCTTTTATCTCTTATCTAAAATTTTCTCAGGGAAATAAAAAAATATTTTTCCAAGATGTACAAATAAAAGGTTTAATTTATTTGTTAGCTATTTCAATATTGGTAATGTTTCTTTACTTATTATTTATAAATTATGAGGGAAATTTATTTGAAAAGATAAGAATTTCTTCATTTAATGTTATTTCTATTTTATCTGGCACAGGTTATGTCACTGATGATTTTGGTCTATGGGGAAAATTTTCTTTAATTTTTTTCTTGTTTCTTATGTTTATTGGTGGATGCGCAGGATCAACAGCATGTGGTATTAAAATTTTTAGGTTACAAATGCTTTTAATTTTTCTTAAAAACCAAGTAAAAAAATTAATCTATCCAAACAGTGTTATAATAACCAAGTATAATAATCATAAAATTTCAGATGATTTTATTAGGTCTGTAATTATCTTTATTTTTTCATTTTTATTTATTTTTTTAATTATTGCGATGCTTCTTTCCGTAAGTGGATTAGACTTTGTTACATCAATATCCGGTGCTGCAAGTTCTATTTCTAATGTCGGACCTGGATTGGGCGAGATAATTGGACCTGATGGAAACTATAAAACACTGCCTGATTTATCAAAATGGATATTAGCGACTGGTATGTTGCTTGGAAGATTGGAATTATTTGCTGTGCTAGTACTTTTCTTTCCATCTTTTTGGAGAAATTAAGTCATGGAAATATATAAAAAACAAACACTCGCTCAAACTTTCGCAGTTTATTTTGATCGCAGAATGATAAAAATATTATTACTTGGCGCAATAAGTGGTTTTCCTTGGGTCATTATTGGAAGCAGTCTAAGTCTTTGGTTGAAAGAAGATGGTTTAAGTAGAAGCACTATAGGATGGGCTGGATTAATTTTTGCAGTTTATGCTTTTAATTATTTATGGGCTCCAATTATAGATAGAGTTAGAATTCCTTGGTTAACTAATAAAATTGGTCACAGGCGAGGGTGGATTGTTTTAATGCAATCTATCATCCTTATAAGTTTAATATTTTGGAGTGTAACAAATCCCACTACAAATTTAGCATTAGTAATAAGTGTTGGTCTGATAATTGCAATTGCATCAGCCACACAAGATATAACTGTGGATGCATTAAGAATTGAGCAAATTGGAGAGGATGAAGGAAAATCTATGCAAGCTGGTGCTGCAATAGCGGTTGTAGGTTGGTGGACTGGATATAAGTTAGGCGGTGTAGTTGCTCTTACTTCGGCAGAATTCTTTCAAAATCTTGGGTTTAATAATTATTGGCAAATAACTTTTTTGGTACTAGGTGCTGTGATTATAGCTTGTAACATTGGTTTAATGTTTATAAACGAGGTTTTGCAAACAGATAGAAGCGAGTCACAAAAAAAAACTGACAAAATGATTGAAGATAAATTAGGTGCCTCAAACCTTTTAACAAAAACTATTGCATGGTTTGCTGGAACAGTTGCTGGTCCTATTATAAGTTTTTTTAAAAAAAATGGTTTTAATATTGCTTTGGCAATACTTGCTTTTATTTTTCTTTTTAAAATTGGGGAAGCTTTTCTTGGTAGGATGTCAGTGATTTTTTATAAGGAAATAGGTTTTACTAAGACAGATATAGCATTGTATTCCAAAGGTCTTGGGTGGTTAACCACAGTAATTTTTACACTGCTAGGTGGATTATTCGCTATTAGATCTGGTGTTATAAAAGCTATGTTTGTTTCAGGAATATTGATGGCCTCAACAAATTTGCTTTTTTCTTTATTAGCATGGTCTGGGAAATCAGAATTGTTATTTGCTATTGCAGTAATATTTGATGATATGGCAGCAGCCTTTGCTACGGTTGCCTTTGTTGCTTTCATTTCAATGCTAGTAGATAGAACTTACACAGCAACTCAATATGCTTTATTATCTTCAATTGGAACAGCAGGTCGAACAACTTTAGCAGCATCATCTGGTGCTTTAGTGGATTGGTTAAATGGAGACTGGGGTATTTTTTTTATCATTACTGCTATAATGGTAATTCCCTCTCTTATATTTCTTTATACGATAAGACATAAATTAAAGTTAAATGACTAAATATTTTACAAATAATTTCCCAGTAATAAACCTGTATAAAAAACCATCGATGAAATCTGAGATAGTTACTCAGATGATTTATGGTGATAGCTTTTCTATATCTAAAAGATTAAAAAAATGGCTTAAAATAAAAATTAAAGAAGATAATTATAAAGGCTATATTAGAAATAAGAAATATTCTAAATTTTTAAAGCCTACTCATAAAATAAATACTTTAAAAGCAAAAATTTTTAAATTTCCAAATAGAGAAAAAAAGAATGAAATTTCTTTTGGCTCTAAAATAAGAGTAATAGATAGTAATTCAAAATTTTTAAGATTTACAAATGGATGGATAAAAAAAAATGCTGTTAAACCTATTTCATATAGAGAAAAAGACCCTTTTAAAAAAATAACCTCATTTAAAAATATAAGATATAAATGGGGCGGTAAATCCTTTAAAGGGATTGATTGCTCAGCGCTAGTACAAGTATTTCTAAATTATAACAACAAATTTTGCCCACGAGATGCCAAAGATCAAGTTAAATATTTTAGAAAAAACATAAGATTAAAAAATATTAAAAAAAATGATATTATTTTTTGGAAAGGCCACGTTGCTGTTGCTTTATCTAGAAAAAAATTAATTCATGCTTACGGGCCAATGAAAAAAACTGTAATCATGGATATTAATCAGACGATAAGAAGAATTGAACGAACCGCGAAACTAAAAGTAATTGGTATTAAAAGACTGTAAAAAGCAAAGGCAGCTTCAGTCTCCCTCCACTGCCCCTAAAAGTAATTTATCTGATTCGTAAAATTTATTTAAGACTCTTTTAGGTTGTATGTGGATATCAAAATATTATTTTAATAATTTTCTGTACGCAAAAATTACAGCAAAAACTATTATTAAAGCTGCAACTCCTTGCTCACCTAAAGCATTAAGTAAATTAATTAAGTTTTTTGTTACTTGAGAGCCAAAAAAAGCTACATTCGGTCCAAATACAATCTCTGCTATTACTGAAACGGCTAGTAAAAGTATTCCTAATTCTAAAAATTTGTTTAAATATTTTGTTAATGTTGAAACCCAATTAAGCATAATTTTTTCCTTTTTTTAACCGCCCTAATTATAAACTTAGGGCGGCTATATAAAAAGCTAATTCGAGGGAAGTAGCTTTAGTTGTTTATTACTTAAACAAGTTTAAGATGATAATAGCTGCGATTAATCCAACTATACCTGCATCACCTAAAGATTGTACTAAACCAATAATGTTAGTAGCTATTTCGCCTACAAATGGAACATTTCCACCTAACAGACTTACAGCGATACCTAACGCAAGCAATGAAACCACTACTTTTGTTAAGCTGTCAAACATTGAAGTTAATCCTGAGATTGCTTTCATGTTCTCCCCCTTTTTTATTAATAAAAAATCAAAACGAATCACATTCGCTTTGAATTACGAACTTTTATCATTTCACGAGTCTACCAACACTAGAAAAGGAACTAAGCGACTCATAATGAACTCTTTTTATAAGGAATTATAAGTATTTATGTGTGCATTATGAGTCTTTTCTTCGTTGCTTTAAAACTTATGACTATATTTTAAGTTTCCTTGAATTCCGCTTGTGTCTTGAGATGTTTGAAGTCCATCTAGACTCATTGAAAATTTACTATTTTTTGAAAAATTGTAATTGTAATTTAAACCAGCAGATAAACTAAATTCAGTCTTTAAATCATTGTTCTGAGTATAAGATCCTTTTGTGCTATTTACATAAAAGATTTGCACATTATCATCTAATATTGTTCTAGCATCAGCTACCCAAGAAAAATATAAATTATTTTTTTTATTTCTTAAAATTTGATGTTCATTACTTAAGGCTATAGATCCGTTGTAAACATCTCTATCATCCCAGTTGTAATATTTGCTTTCTTCATGAGACGGTGTATGTGAGTAACCAAAATTAAAACTTAGATCAGGTAATAAATTGTTAAAGTTTATCTTTTTTCCAGTTAAAACCTCATAACTCATGTATTCATCAGATATATCTAGCAATCCAGACGACGTAGTATTTGTTAAAATATTTCTTTCGCTTTTATTAAAGCTAGCTCCACCTAAAATATATATTTCTGAATTTATTCCATCACTAATTTCAATTTTATTAAAATTTACTCCCGTTAAAAAACTAAACTTATCGATTTCGTGGCTTTTAGAAATATTTTGCAAACTAGTTTCAAAAGAAAAAATAAGAGTTTTATCATTTGAAATTGGTTCAAAAATATTTGCTCCTATACCTATTTTTTCATTATCCAGTGCTAAAGTGCTATTATCTCCATCTCTTTTTAAAAAAGACGTTGTAATCTCACCCCATCCCTTATCTCTTTCAGAAAATTCATCACTTTGTTGGTATCTAACAAGAGAATTTCTAAAACTTAATGATCTGTATCCTAGTTCCTCATCTACCATTTCGTTTCCACCTTGACCAACGGATCCTGCTGAACCTTTAACAACTGGATTGCCGTCAAGATCCTGCAAAGTGTAAGTACCGCTTCCAGTAATATCATAGTAGTAACCTTGTCCAGCACCATGTTGTAATCTTATAGTATGACCTGAGTCAGCTACGTTAATTTTACCAATTACTATTCCTGAATCTTTTAGAGTTACGGTCACACCACTTCCGGCTATTCCAATAGCAAAATTTTCTGGGCCTGCTTTATTTTCAATTTTTCCACTGTTAGTCAAAGTTGCAGTGTCTTCGGCAGCAATAAAAACTGTTGCTTGTTGTAAAGCAGTTGCGGAGGAATTATTATTATATATATGTCCCCCAGCATTATTTGTTAGAGTCATATTATTAGTATCGTCCTCAGACTTAACAGCATTATTATTAGTTGTACCTGAGCTAACAGCTTCAGCAAAAATCTGTCCTGAGTTAGTGATTGTAACATTGTTTCCTGTTCCTCCATCTTCGGTAAGAGTAACAGTGTTAGTATTACTTTTTATAATTCCTCCAGAATTATTTGTAACTGTAGAGTTTTGAGCATTTAATAAATTTATTGCTTTCGATCCGCCAGAACTAATTGTTCCTGAGTTAGTCACAGTCAATCCATCCTGATTTCTACCTTGAACTGTATTGTGAGAGGTAGCTGTAATTGAAGAGCCAGAATTTATTGTTAAAGTTCCATTTGTTTTTGTATTTATATTGACTGTACTTTGACCAGTTCTTGATAACGTTGATGAGTTTGTAATTGTTAATGAAGTATCATCTGCATTGTAAACTTGTTGGGTAGTTGAGTCACTATTTATTGTGTTTGAACCTGTTATATTGGCAGCATTAACTTGCCTTAACGATATCAAATAAATAAAGATTAAAAATATTTTAAATAATTTTATCATCAAAAAATTATTTATAGATCAATCAAAATCTAACAAAAGCGGTCGTTGTCCTTTTTGGGTTAAATTAATGGCGGAGAGAGAGGGATTCGAACCCTCGAAACGGTTTCCCGTTTACACGCTTTCCAAGCGTGCGCCTTCAACCACTCGGCCACCTCTCCAATATTAAAATCTTTTTTTTTATAGCATATAGGCTATAAAAAAGAATGGGCAATTTAGTTGTGCTAAACAACGAAAAAATTTCTAAAAAAAATAATAAATTTTACTGTAGAAATTTTAACTTCAAGATACTCCCTGAAGGTTTGAATAAATTTTTTAATGTTCAATATATAGCTAGAAAATCTAAAACAGATGAACAGCATGAACTTAGTTTAGAAAATATAAAAATTGCTTCAAATATATTTCAGTTTATTTATTACGTATTATCCACGTTTAAAAATAAAAATACAAAATATTATATAATTACAATCACTCCTTACACTTTTTTAGCTTTTTTATTCTTAGCTTTGTTTAGAAAAAAAGTATTTGTTTATCTTATTAGTAGTGGCTACGAGGAATGGAAATATATTTTAGGTTCTTGGTCGGTTTGGATTTATCATATTATGTATTCTATTGTTACCTCAAAAGCCACGGTTATTGCTTTACATGAAAGGCTTTATAAAAAAGATAATGGTCATGTAATTGAGTCATCAACATTAAATCGAGAGTGGCTACAAAATTTAAAAAAACCTAATTTAAGTAAAGTAAGATTTTTAAATGTCTCAAGAGTTAATCCTGAAAAAGGAATTTTTGAATTTCTTGAGATGTTTAAAAAGTTAAAAATAGACTCTGAAATTTCAATTGTTGGAAAAATTAATAATTTTTCTTTACAAAATAGATTCCAGTCTATTATTAGAGATCATCCAAATATAATATTTCCGGGATACATATCAAATAGAAAGGCATTAATAGATACATACGATAATCATAATATTTTAATTCTACCTTCGTACACGGAAGGTCAACCATATGTTGTGGACGAGGCATTAGCTAGAAGACGTCCCGTACTTATATTTGAAGATATAAAACATATTATCAAAGGGAGAAAAGGTATTTACGTTTCTGAAAGAAATATAGATGCTCTTACAAAAACAATAAAATTTATCATGAAGAACTATTATGATATTCAAAAAGAAATAGATCAAAATAAATTTCCACTAGAAGAAGATATGTTTAAACAAATTGTTGGCGTTATAAATAAAAATTAATTAAGCAATAATTTTCTAATTCCCTCTTCAATCGAAATCTTAGGCTTCCATTTAATTTCTTTTTTAATTTTTGAAATATTAGCTAGGGAGTTCTTCGGTTCTCCTGGTCTGATTGGGATAAACTTTTTTTTACCTCCAAATATTTTAGCGATAAGATTTATTGAAGTTTTTTTTCCTGATCCTAAATTATAAATTTTATTAACAGATTTACTTTTAATAACTTTTATAAATGCATCAGCTAGATCATAAACATGAATAAAATCTCTAGTTTGTTTTCCATCGCCAACAATAGTTAGTGGTTTTTTATTTTTTTTCTGAGTTAGGAAATTTCCAATAACAGCACTATACTGTCCTGAAGTATTTAACCTAGGTCCATAAACATTAAAAAATCTAAAAGATATATTTGGCATTCCGAATTGTGATGCGTAGTTCATAACTATTTCTTCACCCATAAATTTTGTTAGTGCATAGGGATGTTTCAAATCAATTTTGTCTTTTTCTGAAGTTGGAAATTTTTTTGGTGCACCGTAGCAGCTTGAAGAAGCTGCATAAATAAATTTTTTTATTTTTCCTTTTCTTGATGCTTCCAATACATTAAGTGTGCCAATAACGTTATTAATAAAGTATTTTTCTGGGTTTTTGATACTTGGAATAATTTCGGCAAGCCCAGCTAGATGGAAAACATAATCAATTCCTTTGAAATATTTATCTAAGTTTTTATTTTGAGATATATCAATTTTTATAATTTTTACATTTTTTTTTTTGTGATGGTACAGATTAGACTTTTTCCCAGTTACAAAGTTATCTAAAATAATCACTTTGTGACCAATGCTGACTAAGTGATCGGTTAAATTACTTCCAACAAAACCTGCTCCACCTGTGATGATTGATTTTGAGGTCTTCATTTAAATAATATAATTTTTAAATTCTGTATTTTTATTATATCCATCCCCGATTCCCAGATAAATAGTAATTATGCTTTAAGTTATATTTTTTCCAAGCACCATCATGATCGATAATAAGCTTACAATTTTTAAGATATGTTTCTAAAATTCTTTTTTGAATCTTGAATTGCTTATGATCAACTGTAACTATCAAACAATCAAATTTTTTTAGATCTTTTGGAAAGTTAAATGTTTTCACTTTAACTGCTTTATATATTTCTTTTTTAGTAAAGTATGGATCAAATAACCTAACCTTAAGTTTTTTTTTTAATAGTGATTTTACTAAAGGTATCACCTTTGAAAGCACACTAACTTTTAAATCACCTTTATAAGATAAACCTAAAATACCTATTTTTTTTAGACCCTTCTTAGCAATAGAATTTGAGATAGATTTGCTCATACCATCGTCTGTTTTTATAGTTTCACGAAGCAAAGAAAGTTTTTTAACATTTTTCACTTGAGATAAAATGTATCTACTTGATAAAGGTATGCAGTAACCTCCTGCACCAATTCCGGGATGAAAGGTTTCTAAGTTCCATTTAGTTCCAACTAATTTAAGAACTTCTCTAATATTGTCTTTTGGAAAGGCCAAAGAAAGCTGATTTGCAAGAGTAATATCCATATGTCTATAGGCGTTCTCTACACTTTTGACCATTTCAGAAACCTTGTAAGAACTGGCTACATGAAGTTTTTTACATACTATTGACAAAACATCTCTAGTAACTTTTGTAGATCTAACATCAGTTGAACCGTAAACTCTATCTAAATTTTCAAGATTTTTTCCACCTTCTATGAACCAATCTCTTCTTGGAGCTATTGATAATAAAATATTTTTACCAACTACTAAATTTTTCTTTTTTAAAAAAGGTATGATTTTTTTATCTGAAACTTTGGGAGCGAGTGTAGACTCTACAATCACTAGTGGTGGTTTTTTAGTATTTTTATTTATTTTTGAAAGGTTGTTAAGAACATTTACTAGAGGCTTATAATATGGTTTGCCATCTTTTTCTGTGGGTATCGCTATAAAATGAACTAGAAAATCTTCACTTATCAGATCTTTGCAATTTGACGTGGCTCTTAGATAGTTTTGTTTAACTAACCCTTTTATATCAAAACCAAACCAATTTTTTAAATCTGGTAATGGCAAAACACCTGAATTAATTTTGTTAACCTTTTCTTTATTTACATCATAACCAACGCATTTAATATTTTTCTTTGAAAAATAAACCATAGTTGATAAGCCAATATAGCCAGTTCCCCATACAGCTATTTTAAACTTTTTTGATTTTAGGAGTGTTCTATAATTCATCTTTTAATTATTAAATAAATAGGAGAAAATATACATCTTTTTTTAAATGATAAAGCTTTAATTGCTATCCTTGTTAATCTTTAAAACTCCAATAAATGCCTCTTGTGGTATTTCTACTTTTCCAAACTGTTTAGATCTTGCTTTACCTCTTTTTTGTTTTTCTAAAAGTTTTCTTTTTCGATCAGTCGCACCCCCTCCGTGAATTTTAGTTAAAACATCTTTTTTAAATCCTTTTATTGACTCTCTGGCTACTATTTTTCCACCTATAGCTGCTTGAACTGGTATCATAAAGTTATGTCTTGGTATCAAATCTTTTAATTTTTCACAAACTTGACGCCCAGTAGTTTGAGCAAAATCTTTATGTATTATCATTGCAAGTGCATCGACAGGTTCTGCATTAACTAAAATTCCTAATTTAACTAAATCTCCCTCTCTATAACCAGAAATCTCATAATCAAAACTTGCATAACCGCTTGAAATAGATTTTAATTTATCATTAAAATCAAAAACAACTTCATTCAATGGTAAATCATATGATAATACCGCTCTTTTTCCTGAATAACTTAAATTAGTCTGAATACCTCTTTTGTCTTGGCAAATTTTTATTATAGATCCAAGATATTCATCTGGAGTTATGATTGTAGACTTAATCCAAGGCTCTTCAATTTTTTCAATTTGCGAGGGATCGGGCATATTAGAGGGATTTTGTAAATCTAAAATCGCACCTTTAATTTTATGCACCTTGTAAATTACTCCAGGCGTTGTAGTGATTAAATTTACATCAAACTCTCTTTCCAGCCTTTCTGTAATAATTTCAAGATGTAATAATCCTAAAAAACCACACCTAAAACCTAATCCTAAAGCGCTTGAAGACTCTGGTTCATAAGAAAAACTTGCATCGTTTAGTTTTAATTTTGCTAAACCATCTTTTAATTTTTGATACTCAGAACTATCTACTGGAAAAAGACCACAAAATACAACAGGTTTACTTGGTTTAAATCCTGGTAACGGTTTTTCAATAGGATTGCTTGCATCACAAATTGTATCTCCGACTTTCGTCTCAGAAAGAGATTTGATTCCAGTTATTATAAATCCTATCTCACCTGAATTTAATTCATTTATATCCATTGGTTTTGGTGTGAATACTCCAACTTTTTCAATAATATACTCTTTTTCATTAGACATTAATTTTATTTTCAGGTTTTTTTTTAATTTTCCATCAATTACCCTTACTAGAATAACTACTCCTAAATAACTATCGTACCAACTATCAACTAATAAACATTTTAATTTATCTTCAGTTTTTCCCTTTGGAGCTGGTAATTTATTTATAATTGACTCTAAAATTTCATCGATACCTTCACCTGTTTTTCCGGAGCAGGAGATAGCATTTGTTGTTTCTATTCCAACAACATCTTCGATTTCTTTTTTTGTTTTATCAATATCTGAAGCAGGTAAATCAATTTTATTTAAAATTGGTATAACTTCGTGATTAATTTCTAGAGCTTGATAAACGTTTGCTAAAGTTTGCGCTTCTACTCCTTGAGTACTATCTACGATTAAGAGAGATCCCTCGCATGCTGATAAAGATCGACTAACCTCATAACCAAAATCTACATGACCAGGAGTATCTATGATATTTAATATATAATCTCTACCGTCTTTTGCTTTATAATTAAGCTTAACTGTTTGAGCTTTAATTGTTATTCCTCGTTCTCTTTCAATATCCATTGAGTCGAGAACTTGTTGTTTCATTTCTCTATCGGTAAGTCCTCCGCATTTATGGATGATACGATCAGCAATAGTTGATTTACCATGATCAATATGTGCAATGATAGAAAAATTACGAATTCTTTTTACATCTGACATTAGGACCTAATTGTAGCGCCAGTTTTTTTACTCACTGTATCAATAATTTTTTTACTAATATCTTCTAAATCATTTTCTGATAGAGTTTTATCGATAGCCTGTAAAGTAACATTAATTGCAACTGACTTTTTATCTTTCGGAATGTTTTCTCCCTCATAAACATCAAAGGTAAACACATTTTGAATTAGATTTTCATCTACCTCTTTAATTATTTTCTCTAAATTTCCTATTTTAAAAATTTTATCTATGACAAAAGCAAAATCTCTCTCTGATTTCTGATAATCTGAAGCTTGAAAACTTTTTTTACTTTGTCTTAATTTTTTGTTTGGTTCAGGTATATTTTTCAGAAAAATCTCAAATCCAAAAATATTTTTGTCCTTACAATCCAAGTTTTTAATAATTGCAGGGTGTATTTCACCAAAATAAGCTAGATGAGGTCCTTTTTCTGACTTCAGTGTAATTGATCCTGATCTTCCTGGATGATAACTATTTTTTGTATTATCGCTTACAAAAAGATTTTTTTCTTCTACCCCAAGCTCAATTAAAGTTTTAATTGCATCACTTTTTATATCGAAAACATCCACGTTTCTCTCTTTATTTAGCCAACTTTTTCTATTTATTTTTCCAGATTTTATTCCACCAAGCACAATCTGTTGCTCGCCTGGATTTTTTCCAAAGAATGTTGGGCCAATTTCAAATAAAGATAAGTCTTCGTAACCTCTGTCTTGATTTTTTTTTAAATAAATTGCTAAATTAGAAAAAATTGAACGTCTTAAAACATCTAGATCTGAAGAAATAGGATTATATATTGGAATAACTTTTTCACCTTTAGAAAATTGTTTATCAATTTTTGAATCTGTAAAAGACCAAGAGACTATTTCCATATAACCCTTTGAAGCCAAAGATCTCTGTGATAAATGAAAAAGTTTTTGCTTAAAGGTTAAAGTATCTTGAGTTCTTTTTTTAGTTGGCTCAATCAATTTTATATTATTAAATCCTTTAATCCTAATTAGTTCTTCAATTAAATCTTCATCTAAACTAACATCTGGTCTCCAACTTGGGACTTCTACTTTTATTTTTTTTTCGCTTTTTTTACATTTGAAACCAAGGGAGGACAAAATTTTATCAATTTCTTTGACGTTTATTGGGACGCCTACTAATTTTTCAAATTTTTCTATTTGAAAGTTAATTATTTTATTCTTTTGGTCCGTCTTTCCAGAAATTTGGAACTTACTAGCTTCGCCTCCACAAATTTTCAAGATTAATTCAGTTGCAAGCTCTAGGCCATCTTTAATTGAATTAGGATCAATTCCTCTTTCAAATCTGTATTTCGCGTCAGTATTTATATTAAGTGTTCTAGCTGTTTTTCTAATTGAAGAAGGGCTGAAATAAGCTGCCTCTAAAAGGATATTTTTTGTACCTAGCTCAGTAGAAGTAGTTATTCCTCCAATAATTCCACCCAAACCTAGAACACCAGATTTATCAGAGATAACGCACATGCCTTTTTTTAATTTATATTTTTTGTTATCTAGTGCTTCAAACATCTCACCTTCTTTAGCATTTCTAACAATAATTTCTTGTTTGATTTTATCTGCATCATATGCATGTAATGGTCTGTTCAGATCAAACATTACATAGTTAGTAATATCCACGACGGCAGAAATGGGTTTTAAGCCTAAGGCGATTAATCTATTTTTAAGCCATTCAGGGCTTTCTTTATTAGTAATATTTTTGATGTAACAGCTTCCAAAAGTATCACACCCTTGGTTCTTTTCTTTTGTGATTGAGGTTTTAATTTGGTGTTTTGTATTTTGTTTAATTTTTTTTCTTTTTGATTGTATTAACTTTCCAACCCCTGCTGATGAAAGATCTCTTGCAATCCCTCTAACACCTAAACAATCAGCACGGTTAGGGGTTATAGAAATATCAATAGCTTTTTGTAAGCTACTTTTAAAATAGCTTTTTCCTATCTCTTTCTCTTTATTATTAAGTTCGATAATCCCCTCACTTTCCTCGGATAAATTAAGTTCACTCTCAGAGCAAAGCATCCCTTTCGACTCAACGCCTCTTATTTTAGCTACCTTTAATTCAAAATTAGTTTTAGGTATTATAGCTCCAGGAGGTGCATAGATTGTAATTAGACCTTCTCTGGCGTTGGGAGCTCCACATACAACTTTTAAAATCTCTTTCCCGCCGATAGTGACGTCGCAAACTTTTAACTTATCAGCATTAGGATGTTTTTCTGCTTTTAAAACTTTCGCAATTTTAAACTTACTCATCTCTCCAGAGTTTTCTTTTACGCCTTCAACTTCAAGTCCGATATTTGTAAGACGATCAATAATCTCATTTTCTTTAGCAGATGTTTTAAGATGTTCTTTTAACCAAGGGATTGTAATAATCATTTGCTAAGCCCTCTATAGTTTGTTGGAACATCTAATGGGTCAAATCCAAAATGACTTAGCCATCTATAATCAGCTTCAAAGAAAGATCTTAGATCATTAATTCCATATTTTAACATTGCTAGACGGTCAATTCCCATTCCAAAAGCAAATCCTTGATATTTTTTTGCATCTATTTTTACATTTTTTAAAACATTAGGATGAACCATTCCGCATCCTAAAATTTCTAGCCATTTATCCCCTTCGCCAATAACCATTTTTCCTTTTTCAATTTTGTATCCAATATCTACTTCCGCTGATGGTTCGGTAAAAGGAAAATGACTTGGTCTAAATCTCATTTTTACATTTTTAACCTCAAAAAACTCTTTTATAAAATAATCTAGGCAACCTTTAAGGTGCCCCATTGTTATGCCTTTATCTACATGAAGGCCTTCAAGCTGATGAAACATTGGTGCATGAGTTTGGTCACTGTCACATCTATACGTTCTTCCAGGTACAATTATTTTAAAAGGGGGTTTGCTTGAGAGCATTGTTCTAATTTGAACTGGCGATGTATGAGTTCTTAACAATAATTTTTTATTTTCCTCTAAATAAAAAGTATCATGCATATCTCTTGCAGGATGTTCCTCTGGGGTATTTAAGGCTGTAAAATTATTATATTCAGACTCAACGTCGGGACCTTCAGCGACCGAAAAGCCTATTTCCGAAAATATAGAAGATATTTCATCTATGACTTGAGAAACAGGATGAATTTTTCCTTGTCGCTCGGGTCTAATTGGTAAAGTGACATCAACTTTTTCATTTTTAAGTTTTTCATTAATTTCACTGGTTTCGATCTCAATATTTTTTTGATCTAATTGATTAGTCAGATCATCTTTAATTCTATTTAATTTTGAAGCAAACTCTTTTTTTTTATCTGGATCTAAAGATCCTAGAGATTTGAACTGTAGAGTAATTTGACCATTTTTACCAAAAAACTCTGTCTTTATATTTTGAAGATCATCTTTTGTTTTTACGGAGTCAATCTTAGCATTAAATACTGAACTTATTTTATCTAAATCACTCATTAGGTAATTGATTTTTTATATTAAGTTGAGATTAAAGCAAAGACCCTTTTAAGCTAGGGAGGATTGAACCTTTTTTACCACTGATTTAAAGACTTCAGGATTATTATAAGCAAGTTCTGCTAGAACTTTTCTATCTAATTTAATTTTTGATTTAGCTAGCCCATTGATAAATTTCGCATAGGTTAACCCTTCTGCTCTAACTCCAGCATTTATTCTTTGTATCCATAATGATCTAAATTCTCTTTTCTTAGCTTTTCTATCTCGGTAGGCATATTGCATAGCCTTTTCCATTGCTTGACGCGCAACTCGAATAGTATTTTTACGTCTCCCTCTTTGGCCTTTAACCGATTTTAAAACTTTATTATGTTTTGCTCTACTAACTACACCACGTTTTGTTCTAGCCATATTATCCTCTTAAATTATATGGCATATACGATTTGACAATTTTTGAATCTTGTTTTGTCATAATTGTAGTGCCTCTTAGTTTTCTAATTTGTGAGTTGGTTCGTTTAATCATACCGTGTCTCTTACCAGCTTGCGGCATTTTAATTTTACCTGAAGCAGTAAATCTAAATCTTTTTTTCGCTGAACTTTTTGTTTTAAGTTTTGGCATAAAATATTTCGGACTTATATAGGCATTAATTAATCTTTACAAGACGATATTATTGGTGATTTACAGTGGTTGAATTATCATAACCATCTGCCTACCTTCAAATTTTGGCTTGCTTTCTACTTTGGCTACGTCTTTTGTCTCCTCTGTAATCTTATCCATTAATTCTTTACCAAGATTTGTGTGCTGCATTTCTCTACCTTTAAACTTAACAGTAAATTTTACTTTATTTCCTTTTGAAATAAATTTTTTAGCATTTTTAATTTTAAAATTATAATCATGAGTTTCTGTACCGGGCCTTAATTTAATTTCTTTAAGTGAGACTGTTTTTTGTTTCTTCTTTGCTTGATTAGCTTTCTTCTGCAAATCATATTTATATTTGCCCATATCCATAATTTTACATACAGGTGGATTTGCATTTGGTGATATTTCTATAAGATCTAAACCTTCTTGTTTAGATAGTTCAATAGCTTTCTTTAATGGCATTGTTCCGAGGTTTCCTCCATCGCTACCAATTACTTGAACATCTAAAGCTCTTATCCTCTCGTTAGCTTTTGGGCCTTGAGGTTTACTTCTTCTCTGAAAATAATTGGGTTTAAAGTTTGACACTTAATTTAAAGGCAACTTATTTGAGGTAAGCATATTTTTTATCAAATCTTCTCTTTTCATAGTTTCCTGTTTGTCAGAGCCTAATTTTCTTACTGAAACAGTTTTTTCTGCAACTTCTTTTTTTCCACAAACAATTATAAATGGCACTTTTGCCAGAGAATGTTCTCTAACTTTATAATTTATTTTTTCATTTCTTAAATCCATTTCACATTTTATACCTTCTTTAAATAGATCTTCAAATAATTTTTTTACATATTCATTGTTCTCTTCAGCTATTGGGCACACAACTGCTTGTGCTGGTGAAAGCCAAAAAGGTAATTTACCAGCATAATTCTCAATTAAAATTCCAATAAATCTCTCTAATGAACCAAATAATGCTCGATGCAACATTACAGGAACCTTTTTGCTTCCATCTTTAGAAACATATGAAGCTCCTAACCTTTCTGGTAAATTTAAATCTACTTGTAAAGTCCCGCATTGCCAATCTCTTCCTATAGCATCTCGTAAAACAAATTCAATTTTAGGGCCATAAAAAGCTCCTTCACCTTTATTTATTGTATACTCAAGTTTAGATTTTTTGATTGCAGATAAAAGTGCGGCTTCTGATTTGTCCCATACGCTATCGTCTCCAACTCTCTTCTCTGGTCTGTCAGAATATTTTAAAATTACATTTTCAAAACCAAGATCTTTATAAATCTCTAAAATCAAATTCGTTACTGATAAAGACTCTTGAGTTATTTGATCTTCAGTACAAAATATATGTGCATCGTCTTGTGTAAATGCTCTTACTCTTAATAAACCATGTAAGGCTCCCGAGGGTTCATATCTATGAACTTTACCAAATTCAGATAACTTTAATGGCAAATCTCTATAACTTTTTAAACCCTGATTAAAAACTTGAACACAGCCTGGGCAGTTCATAGGTTTTACAGCAAAAGTTTTCTCATCTGGTGTCTCGGATGTAAACATATGCTCTCCAAATTTATCCCAGTGACCTGATTTTTCCCAAAGTGTCTTATCTAATAATTCAGGAGTATTGATTTCTTTGTAACCTGCAAGCCTTTGTTTTGCTCTCATATATTCCACTAATCTTTGAAATAATAACCAGCCTTTTTCATGCCAAAATACAGATCCTGGACTTTCTTCTCTAAAGTGAAATAAATCCATTTCCTTCCCAAGTTTTCTATGATCTCTTTTTTCAGCTTCCTCTAGTCTGTGCAAATAATCGTCGAGCTCTTTTTTCGAGCTCCAACAAGTACCATAAATTCTTTGTAGCATCTCATTATTTGAGTCACCTCGCCAATAAGCACCAGATACTTTCGTAAGTTTAAAAGCTTTTCCTATTTTACCAGATGAAGCCAGGTGGGGACCTCTACATAAATCGTGCCAAGTATCTCCGTGATGGTAAACAGACAGCTCCTCATTTTTAGGTATGCTCTCGATGATTTCAGCTTTATATTTTTCTCCAATCTTTTTAAAATGTGATATAGCTTGATCCCTTTTCCAAACCTCTCTTCTAGTTTTCACGTCCCTATCAATTATCTCTGACATTTTTTTTTCAATATTATTTAAATCTTCACTAGTGAAAGGTTCTTTTCTTGCAAAGTCGTAATAAAATCCATTTTCTATAACTGGCCCAATTGTTACTTGTGTGCCAGGGAATAACTCTTGAACAGCCATCGCCATTATATGAGCTGCGTCGTGTCTGATTACTTCTAAACCTTCTTTATCTCCAGAAGTAATAATTCTTACCTTGGCATCCTTATTAATTTTATGGCTCAAATCTTTTAAATCACCATCTACTTCCATTATTAAAGCAGCCTTTTCGAGTGATTTACTAATTTTTTTCGTTAAATCAAAACCAGTAATGGATTTTTCAAAATTTATTTTTTTTCCGTCTAATAATTGAATTTGTGGCATTAATTTTTAATTAATCTTCTATACTCTTTTAAATTAGATTGGCACATTGTTTCAACATCAAATTTTTTGGTAATATTTTTTCTACCCTCATTTCCTATAGATTTTAATTCATCTTGTGATAATTGAATAACAGTATTTAAACTTTTAGCAAGTTCTCTAGGATCGTCATGCTTGTACAAAAATCCTGTTTTTTTATTGATAATTGTTTCTTTCGAACCGCCAATATTGCTAGCAATAATTGGCTTGCCCATTGATTGAGCTTCCACTGAAACTCTGCCGAATGCCTCGGGTTCTATCGAAGCCGAAACCACCACATCAGCTAGAGAATAAGCAAGAGGCATTTCGTTACAATGTTGAATGAACTTAATTTTTTTATTTAAACTATATCTTTGAACAAGATTACTCAATTTCTTAGAGTAAACTTTTCTACCTTGATCTGACCCAAGTATTATCGCTTGAAAGTTTGTGATATTATAATCTTCAATTAGTATATTTAGAGACTCTATAAATTTTTCTTGTCCTTTCCAGTAAGTTAATCTTCCTGGTAAAAGTATAGTAAATTTGTTTGATGCTAGACCCCATTCTTGTTTAAGTTTTTCTTGTTTAAGTACTGAAATATTTTGAGAATTATAATAATCAATATTGATACCTCTAAAAATTACTCTTAGTTTTTTTCCCTTACTTAAATATTCGCTATAATTTTCATTAATGTGGCCAAAAATAAAATTAGATCCTGCGATAGTTAATTTTGCTCGAAGCATAATGCTATTATAAAATTTTTTAAGATTACTCTTAAAATTATAAGTTCCATGGAACGTTGTTACGAAAATTCTCCTTGTTATTAAAGAAGCTAGATAACATGACCAAGCCGGTGCTCTACTTCGTGCATGTATAATATTTATTTTATAAAATATAATAAAAAAAATTAACATCAGGGTATTGAATATTATTAAAAAAGGATTTTTGGAGTGTACTGGTAACCTAATTAACTTAACTTTATCTTTTTTCACAAATTTAAGAAGTTCTCCTCCAGAAGTTGCTAAAAAAGATCCACAGTCATTCTCTGGAAGAAAATGTGCAATATCATAACAACCTGTTTCTGCGCCACCATAACCAAGTTTAGGAATAACTTGGAGAACATTTAATTTCGTAGTCATATTGTTTGTTATATAATATTACTTAAAAATTCTTGTATGAAAAAATTCAAATACTTAAAAATTTCAAAGACAAAAAAACTGAGATTTATGGACAATTATTTTAAAAAAAATCTCTATATTGTTTTTCTTCCTGGTTTTATGTCAGATATTGACGGAGAAAAACCTCAAGCCTTTAAAAAATATGCTGTAAAAAATAAATTAGGTTTTTTAGCTATTGAGTATTCAGGACACGGTAAGTCATCGGGTAAATTTACAAAAGGAAATATAACCAAATGGTCTAATGATGCTAAAAATTCAATTAAAAAAATTGTTAAAAAGAATAAATTTATACTCGTTGGTTCTAGCATGGGAGCATGGATCTCTTTAAATCAGTTTAAATATTTTGAAAATCAAATTGTAGGTTTTGTTGGTATAGGCTCAGCTCCCGAATTTCTTGAAAGATTAATGTGGAAAAAATTTCCAAAAAAAAATAAAAATGAAATTATTACTAAAGGATTAAGTGTTATAAAGAATGGACAATATGAGTATCCTATTACGTTTCAGCTGATTAAAGATGGAAGAAAAAATAAAATCCTATCTAAAAAAATAAGATCTAGAATTAAAGTAACAATGGTTCATGGCAGCAAAGATGAAGTTGTACCGGTATCCTTTTCAAGAAAAGTTCTTTCGATATTTCCAAATGCTCAAAGGAAGTTAGTGGTAATTAAAAACGGTGACCATAGTTTATCAAATCAAGTTCCCTTAAAAAAAATAATTAAAGAATTAAAAAGTGTTGTTAAAGATATAATTTAGTCCTTCAACATAAGTCGGGTACTCTAATTTGTGATTAAAAAATTCTTTCATTTTTTTATTATCTACTTTTTTTGAGTCTTTATAAAAATTTCTTAGCATTTCACTTTCAACTTCCTCAAGTTTTACTGAATTAGGTTTCTCTAGTTTTAGTAATTTTGCACCGTAGGCCGCTACTTCAATTTGCGAAGCAGGTTTATCATCACAGATATTGTAAATTTCGTTATTTTTAAAATTATCAAGGGACTTAAATAAAATGTTAGCTATGTCCTCAACATGAATTCTTGAAAAAAAGTGATTTTTTTTATCTACAATTTGTACTTTACCAGTTTTTAATCTTTTCAAAATATTAAATTCATTTGAATATATGCCAGCTAATCTAAAAATTTGAAGCGGATAATTTTTTTTATTCGATAAACTTTTCCAGTTTTTTTCTGCTTCTAATCTACTTATCCCATTATCTGACGTAGGTTGAGTAGCGCTATCTTCGTTAACCCAATCACCTTTATGATCCCCATATACACTAGTTGCTGATAAATATGTAATCCATTTACAATTTATTATTTTTTTTAGATTTATATCTAGATAATTTGATACAATGTCTTTGCCATCAATAGGTGGAATAGAAACTAAAATATAATCTGTTTCCTCTATTTTTTTTCTAATAGAGTTATCGAACTTATCTTCAGTAAATTGGTATGAATTTATCTTAATATTATTAAACTCTATTTGATGAGTTTCTTGTCTAGAAGTAACACTTAAATCAAAGTCTTTTTTTTCTTTAATTAACTTATTAATGAAACTTTCTGCGACTTGGCCAAAGCCAAAGCAAAAGACTTTAATTTTACTCATTAACCTGCTTTCTTAGTATGAGATCTCAAGCTAATAGGATTGTCTAATTTATCAAGCATTTCTATTGGGCAAATTTGTTTAAATTTTTTAAGTTCATTATCAAAATCATTTAATACTTTTTGAGCAATTTTTGAATTTGTTTCTTCGACAAAAGTATCTAAACTTTCTTTCAAAAACTTCTTCCAATGATCTGTTTCAACTCCTTGCCAAATTATTGAAGCTGGATTTACAAAATTTTCAAAAGTATTTTTATCATCATAAACGAAAGCCATTCCACCTGTCATTCCTGCTCCAAAATTGTCACCTACTTCTCCAAGTATTATTGCTGTTCCACCAGTCATGTATTCACAACCATGGGCTCCACATCCTTCAACGATTGAAAAACTTCCAGAATTTCTAACTGCAAATCTCTCTCCCGCTTGCCCGGATGCAAAGAGTTTTCCTGAAGTTGCTCCATAAAGAACAGTGTTTCCTATTATTGTATTTTCGTTTGAAACTAATGAACTTTTTGGAGATGGACATACAACGATAGTCCCTCCAGATAATCCTTTGCCAACATAATCATTGCAGTCTCCTTCGACGATAAGTTTAATTCCTTTAGTTAAGAAGGCGCCAAGAGATTGTCCCGCTGAACCCTCTAGTTTAATATTAACCGTATTTTCGTCTAATTTATTGTTACCAAATTTTTTATAAATATGGTGAGATAATCTTGTTCCTACTGATCTTGAAGTGTTTCCTATCTCGTAATTAAATTTATTTTTTGAGTCTGTTTTAATCTTATCTTTTATCTCAGACCAAATCTTTTCGTCGAGAGTATCTGGTACTTTATTTATATGTTTGTCTTTACAATATCTTAGATTTTCACCTGGATCAGCTTGAACTAATAGTGGATTTAAATCTAAATCATCTAAGTTAGATGCGCCTTTGTTTACCTGAGTTAATAAATCTGTTCTTCCTATAATTTCGTTAATTGATTTAAAACCAAGAGAAGCGAGAATTTCTCTTACCTCTTTTGCTGCAAACTTGAATAAATTTACAACTTTTTCTGGAGTGCCGGTAAATTTTTCTCGTAAAGCTTCATCTTGACTACAAACTCCAACTGGACATGTGTTTGAATGGCACTGCCTCACCATTATACATCCCATTGCAACTAAAGATGACGTACCCATTCCATATTCTTCTGCTCCCATCATAGCGGCCATCACAATATCGCGGCCGGTTTTTAGTCCCCCGTCCGTTCTTAAAGTAACGTTATGTCTTAAATTATTTAAAGTAAGAATTTGGTTTGCCTCTGTTAAACCCATCTCCCAAGGAATACCCGCGTACTTAATACTTGTTTGAGGGCTAGCACCAGTTCCTCCAGAATGACCTGAAATCAAAATGATATCTGCTTTTGCTTTAGCTACACCTGCTGCTATTGTCCCAATACCAGTTGATGCAACTAATTTGACTCCAACTCTCGCACTTGGATTTATTTGTTTTAAATCATAAATTAATTGCGCTAGGTCTTCTATAGAATAAATATCATGATGCGGTGGTGGTGATATTAAAGTTACACCTGGTGTCGAGTGTCTTAGTCGCGCTATTTCTTTTGTAACCTTAAAACCTGGTAGCTGTCCTCCTTCTCCTGGTTTAGCTCCTTGAGCGATTTTTATCTCTATTTCGTTAGCGTTATTTAAATAATCCACAGTAACGCCAAATCTAGCAGATGCAATTTGTTTCACTCTTGAGTTCGCGCTATCTCCGTTAGGTAATATTTTAAATCTTTTTGCATCCTCGCCCCCTTCTCCGCTACAAGAGGCACCTTTAATTCTATTCATTCCCATTGCTAAAGTTTCATGAGCTTCTGCTGATAGTGCTCCGTGGGACATACTTCCACTTCCAAATCTTTTTAAAATTTCTTCAATTGGTTCTACTTCTTTAATATCAATAGGTTTTTTTTCTTTTTTAAATTCTAACAAGTCTCTTATATTAATCGGAGGTAAATTATGAATTCCAGCTGAATACTTTTTATATAGTTCATACGAACCGCTTCCTACAGCGCTTTGCAATAAATGAATTAATCTTCCTTGGTATTGATGATCTTCTCCACTTTTTCTATATCTGTATAATCCACCTATAGGCAAAGTGAATACATTTTTTGCATTAAATTTTTCATGAAGTTCCTTAATCTTTTTCTCGATCCCGATTATACCTATTCCTGAAATTCTTGAAGACATGCCCGGAAAATAATCTGAAACAATAGCTCTACTTAAACCTACCGCTTCAAAGTTACATCCGCCTCTATAAGAGCTTATTACTGATATTCCCATCTTTGACATGATTTTTAGAAGACCAGCATCAATTGATTTTTTAAATTTATTTACACATGTTTCAAAATCAGATTTGCCAAATAATTTTTTCTCAAATCTTTGATAAATGCTATCTATTGCAAGATATGGGTTCACTGTAGTGGCTCCGACTCCGATTAAAATAGCAAAAGAGTGGGTATCCATTGCATCAGAACATTCAACATTTAGAGAACAATAGCCTCTCAATCCGTGTTTTACTAAGTGAGAGTGGACCGCTCCTACAGTTAATATACTTGGAATGCTTGCTTTTTGATTTGTAATATTTTTATCAGATAATATTAAACAAGTGCTTCCTTCTCTAACAGCTGTTTCTGCCTCTTCTCTAATTAGTTCAATTCTTTCCTTGAGAGACTCTTCAATTCTAAAAGTGCAGTCAATAACTTTAACTTTTTTTGAAAAAAATTTTTTAAATTTTTTAAATTTTGAGTTAGTAAGCACAGGACTGTCTAAAACGTAAATATTTTCTTCTGTTAAATTATCAAAATCTAAAATATTACCTAAATTTCCGAATCTTGTTTTCAGACTCATAACTTTATTTTCTCTTAGAGAATCTATTGGAGGGTTGGTAACTTGACTGAAATTTTGTCTAAAATAATGAGACACAGGTCTAAAATGACTAGATAAAACTGCAACAGGAGTATCATCACCCATTGAACCAGATGCTTCTTTACCTTCCTCAGCCATTGGATGGAGTATCAACTCTAAATCCTCTATACTAAGACCAGACAAGTACTGTCTTCTTCTTAAGTCTTCTCCTAAAAAATTTGGCTTTTCGTCTTCAGATAAAATTTTTTTCTCTAAATCAATTATTTGCTTATTATATTTTTTATAATCTTTTGCTAAAAAATCTTTTATTGCTTTATCTTTAAATAATTTCCCTTTCTTTAAATCAATTGCGATTATTTGCCCTGGACCAAGTTTTCCTTTCTCAATAATCTTTTCTTCTGGAATTTTAATCATTCCAGTTTCTGAACCTGCAAAGAATAAATCATCAGAAGTGATTGAATACCTGAGAGGCCTTAATCCATTTCTATCTGAAGAGGCTAAAACCCACTTAGCATCAGTTGCACAAATTGCAGCTGGTCCATCCCATGGTTCTATTGTGCTGTTAAGGAAATTAAATAAATCCTGATGATTTTTTGGAACTGTTTTGCTTCTTTTTGACCATGAATCTGGAATCATCATTAATTTAATTAATGGTGCCAATTTTCCTGAGTGGGTTAAGAGTTCAAAAACATTATCAAGTGCGCCTGAGTCAGATGAACTTCTGATAACCGGTTTTAAATTTTTAACATCTTTGAAAAGTGGACTTGACATATCCTGTTCATGAATTTTCATCCAATTTATGTTTCCTTTAACAGTATTTATTTCTCCATTATGTGCCAAAGTTCTAAAAGGTTGCGCCAGATCCCAGCTTGGAAAGGTGTTAGTTGAATATCTTTGATGAAAAATTGCAAATCTAGATGTTAATTTTTTATCATTAAGATCTGGATAAAATTCTGACAACATTTCAGCTAAAAACATGCCTTTATAAACAATAGATCTTGAACTGAAAGAACAAATGTAAAAGTCTTTGATTTGTTTGTCTCTTGCAACTTTTTCAATTTTTTTTCTTGTTTCAAACAAATCTCTTTCAAGATCATTTGTTTGCAATGTTTCATTTTTTTTAAACATTACTTGTGCAATTTCTGGACGATTTTGATCTGCTGTTTTACCTAAAACGCTTGGATTAATAGGCACTTGTCTCCAACCATAGATATAATAATTTTCGGCTAGTAATGCAGACTCTATTATCTCTCTACATTTTTCTTGTTCAGAATAATCTGTTCGAGGAAGAAAAACCATTCCAACACAAATTCTCTTGTTTTCATCTAAAGTATGCCCGGTTGATAAAATTTTTTCTTTGAAAAAGTCTGGAGCTATCTCAATTTGAATTCCTGCACCATCACCAGATTTTCCATCGGCATCTACTGCACCTCTATGCCAAATTGCCTTCAAGGCTTCAATTCCATACTCAACAATTTTTCTAGACTTTTGACCATTAGTCGATGCGATCAATCCTACGCCACAAGCATCGTGTTCCATTTCTGCTTTATAATTAAAACTTTTTTCTAAAATTGTTTTATTTTTTTTGTAATTTTTCATTTAATTAAGCAGCTTCTCTTGCTTTATTTTTTCTGGCTTTTAATTTCAAATATTTTTCAATTTCTAAAGCAGCGTCTCTCCCGTCTCTTATCGCCCATACTACAAGAGATGCTCCTCTTACTATATCTCCTGCTGCAAAAACACCATCAAGATTTGTTTGCATAGATTTTAAATCAATCTTTATTGTGCCCCATTGAGAAACAACTAATTCCTCGGCATTAAATAATTTAGGTAAATTTTCTGGGTCAAATCCTAAAGACTTAATCACAAGATCAGCATTAACTTCATATTCGGATCCTTTTTCAATCTCAGGTCTTCTTCTGCCTGATGAGTCAGGTTCTCCTAGTTTCATTTTATTTACTTCGACTGCTTTAACATGTGTCTCTCCAATAAATCTTTTAGGACTTGTTAACCAAACAAATTCCACCCCTTCTTCAATGGCATTCCCTACCTCTCTTGCAGACCCTGGCATATTTTCTCTATCACGCCTGTATAAGCATTTTACTGATTTAGCTTTTTGTCTTACCGAAGTTCTTACACAGTCCATAGCTGTATCTCCCCCACCAATTACAACTACATTTTTTCCCTCCACGTTCAAAGCACCGTTGTCAAATAACTTTACTTTGTCACCTAACCCTTTTCTGTTAGACGCGGTTAAAAAATCCATCGCAGGAAAAATATTTTGCAAATTGTGGCCAGGTATGTCTATTTCTCTAGCTTTATAAACTCCAGTAGCAATTAAAATCGCATCATGTTTTTCTTTTAATTCATATAAGTTCTTATCCTTTCCAACTTCAAAGTTTTGAATAAACTTAATGCCACTATCTTTTAATAGTTTTGTTCTCCTCTCAACAACAAACTTTTCTAATTTGAAGTTCGGTATACCGTAAATTAAAAGTCCACCTGGTCTATCATATCTATCGTAAATCGTTACTTGGTAACCAGATTTTCTCAATTCTTCAGCGCAGGCCATTCCTGCCGGACCAGCGCCAATTATTCCGACTGATTGTTTTAATTCTTTTTTTACTTTAAATGGTTTGACCCAGCCTTTATCCCAAGCTGTATCCGTTATATATTTTTCTATTGATCCTATA
>CACOYX010000003.1 GCA_902631535.1 uncultured Pelagibacteraceae bacterium | reverse complement strand
AATATTTTCATTTTTGGCTAATTCATCCAACAATTCTTTTCTTCTAGCTGAAACTGCAACTTTCCAACCTTCTTTTACAAATTTTTGTGCAACTGCTTTGCCGATACCACTACTTGCTCCAGTAATCCAAATTTTTTTCTGATTTTCATACATAAATTAGTTATATCTTATAAAGTTATGAAAAATAAATACTTATCTTTGTTTATTATACTTTTAATAACATTTGTAGCACCGATGATTGGGAGTTATGCGACAACAACTTTCAAAGAACCTTGGTATTCACAAATCATTTTACCAGGTTTTAATCCACCAAGCTGGGTTTTTGCACCTGTATGGTCAACATTGTATTTTTTAATGTCACTTGCAATTTGGAAAGTTTGGATCAAATCCTTTGAAACTAAATTATTAAAAATTTACTTTATTCACTTATTTTTTAATAGCACATGGACCGTAGTATTTTTTGGTTTTCACTTAATCGGTACAGCTCTGGTAAATTTAATAATTATATTAATATTTATTATAATTTTAATGAAAGAGTATTTTTCAAGAGATAAAGTAAGCTTTTATTTAATGACCCCTTATTTAGCTTGGTCAAGTTACGCATTAATTCTCAATAGTTCAATTTTTCTCTTAAACTAAAACCATTTATCTGGGTAATTTCTTTTTAAGAGATATCGATTTATTATTAAAGAAAAAACAATGATGATTATTGAGCCAACTATTACAGGAAAAACAATATAACTCAATGATACGTCAGCAAATAGTGCTATTAACGGGTTTGCGGCTGCAGGAGGGTGTATTATTTTAAAATACATCATTAGTGTTACAGTCGTCCCTACAGATAATCCAAGCGTTAGATAAGACATCCCTAAAAATTCATTAAAAAGTATTCCTATAATGATTGCTAATAAGTGTCCAAAAAAAACATTTGCGGGCTGAGCAAATTCACTATCATGAAATACCAAGACAATTAAAGTAGACGACCCAAAAGAAAACATTAACCAAAAGCCTGTGGATGTTTCAAAGCTGAGGAAAGAAAGAATTCCAATAATAATTGATGCAAATAGTCCTGCAAGCAAAGGCTCTAATCTTTTTGATATTTTCATATATATTTTTTTTTAAATTAAGCTATATACACATAATGGATTATAACAAACCATTCAACTTTCTTAAAAATTTACCACCTAAGTTGAACTCATTTTATAAAACAAAATCTAAATCGGGCTTAGTTGTGAGTAATAAATCAAAGTCAAAAAAAGATTTTGATCCTGTAACCAATTTTGATAGAGCATTTGAAAAATATATACGCTCACAAATAAACAAAAAATTTCCAAAAGACTCTATTATCGGAGAGGAATTTGAAGATAAATTCTCATCAAATGATTATAAATGGTCAATTGACCCAATAGACGGCACAAGAGCTTTTGTTATTGGAGCACCAACTTGGTCAAATTTAATAAGTTTATCTTTTGAAGAAAGGTCTCTAATCGGCTTAGCTAATTTTCCAGAGCTAGATAAATATTATATTAACGATAAAAAAAAATCTTATTGTTATAAGAATAAAAAAAAGATTATTTTAAAATCATCTAGTAATAATAATTTAAAAACAATTAAGATAATCGGAAATTTTCATGGAACATTGAGTTATGAAAAACAACGCGAAGTGATTAAAAAATTTGGTTGGTCTTTTAGATTAGCTGGTTTTGATGCGCTAAATTATTGTTTATTAGCTGAGGGAAAAGTTGATGCTGTAATTGAGGCAAACTTAAAACCTTATGATATACTCCCTTTGATACCAATAATAAAAAATTCTGGAGCAATAGTTACAAATTGGAATAATGAACCAGCAGAGAAAGGTGGAAATATTCTAGCAACATCTAACAAAATTTTGCATAATAAGATTTTAAATTTGTTAAAACCGTTTACCAAAAAATAGAATGATAAATATATTTTTAAATAGAATATTTAGAGCAATTAAAATTGATATTGAATTGTTTGAAGAAGTTGAAAAAGATAAAAATGCAACTTTTCAGGCAGGTGCTGTAGTAGTCTTATCTAGTTTGGCTGCAGGTGTTGGTTCAATTCATTTAGGAGCCTCTAATTTTCTAATAGCACCAGCTCTCTCGTTACTAAGCTGGTATGTGTGGGCTTATGTAATTTATTTTGTTGGAGTGAAACTTTTTGGGGGAATTAAAACAAAAAGTAATCATGGAGAACTTTTAAGAACGATCGGCTTTTCAAGTGCACCAGGATTAATTAGAGTTTTTGGGATTACACCAGAGTTAATGACAGTTACATTTATTGGTTCAGCTTTTTGGATGCTTGCTTGCATGGTTGTAGCAGTAAAAGCAGCTTTAGATTACGACAGTCTTTGGAAAGCTTTTGGTGTAGTTGTAGTTTCTTGGTTATTTCAAGCTTTTTTCTTATTATTAGTTATAGTTTTATTTAAAGGTATTTAAATTGGAAAAATTGTTTTAGCTAAATTACAGCTTTTACAAATTTTATATCCATGCATAATTAAGTTTTGCTTAACACTTTCATCCTCTTTTTTACATTGTTCACAGAAATTGTCTGTATTTTCGTTGTTATCTTGTAAGACAATATGGTCATCGTTTTTCATTTTATTTAAGATATCATAATTTTATGAAAAAAGTTTTAGTAATTTTTATATTTTTATTCCATTATAATTTAAATGCCGTAGAAAATAAAAAAGTTTATTTTGCAGGCGGTTGCTTTTGGTGCATGGAAGAGTCATTTGATCAAGTTAAGGGCGTAATTTCCACAATTTCAGGTTATTCAGGCGGACATTTAAAGAACCCAAAATATGCCGATGTTATTTATACTGACTCAGGTCATGTTGAAGCAGTAGAAATTACTTATGATCCAAACATTATTAATTACGAAGAGCTATTAAATGTGTATTGGGAAAATATAGATCCCTTTGATGCTAATGGACAGTTTTGTGACAAAGGTAAAAGCTATAGGTCAGTAATTTTTTTTGAAGACTTAGATCAAAAAAAAATGATTGATAAATCTTTTAAACAATTACAAAATAAATTTAATAAGAAAATAGTAACTTTAGTTTGGAAATTTGAAAAATTCTATAAAGCAGAATCTTACCATCAAGATTACTACGAAAAAAATTTTATTAGATATTTAATGTATAAAAAGGGTTGTCAAAGAGAGGAAACTTTAAAAAAAATATGGAATTAAAAAAAATATACTTTTTTATTATTATAGTTTTATTTAGTAGCGAACTTAATGGAGAAACTATCACCCCAAATGAAAAATTATTACCTTACGATGTTGTCAAAATACAATTAGAAGCACTTAAAAATAATAATAAAGATGATGATGGTATAAAACAAACCTGGTTATTTGCCCATCCTGATAATAAAAAAATCACGGGACCATACGAACGATTTAGAATTATGATTTATGGAGCTCAGTATAGATCATTGTTAAATCATTCTTCACATAAAATTAATCTAGTAATGAATACTCCTAATAAACATATTTTTAAAATTGAAATATTAGCAAAAAATAAACAATTGCTGTTCTATGAATGGCATGTTCAAAAGGCTTCTGAAAAAAATTGCAAAGATTGTTGGTTTACTTCTGGGGTTTCAATGCCAATGGATCAAGGAAATACTATTTAATGAAAAAACCACCTTTTGTAGTTAGATATTTTATAATAGGAGCTATATTAGTTTTGCCACCAATACTCAGCACGCATTATGGAACAATTTTTTTAGGAAAAGATAATGGCGTTCTTTTAGGGTTTAGCGTCGGTATCATTTGTGTTTCATTCGCTTGTTGGAAGCTATTTATTGATGGTTGGAGGGATGACGAAGATTAATGAAATTCGAAATTTCGAGAGACGGAGCTTTAAAACAGCTCGATGCTTTTATAAACAGTGAGTTAGCAAATTATAGTTTCAAAAGAAATTTTGATTTAGGGCCAAAAGACAAATCAAATGTATCTTGCTTATCCCCTTATATCTCTCATAGATTAGTCACCGAATATGAGGTTGCTAAGACAGTTTTAGCAAAGTTTCCATATCAAAAAGTTGAAAAATATATCCAAGAAATATTTTGGAGAGTCTATTGGAAAGGTTGGTTAGAACTTAGACCTCAAGTTTGGACTGAATTTATAGAAGATTTAAAAGGATTAAAGGAAGATGACAATTATAAAAAGGCAATCAATGGCGAAACTCAAATTGAATGTTTTAATGATTGGGTAAAAGAGCTTAAAGAAAATAATTATTTACATAACCATACAAGAATGTGGTTTGCTAGCATTTGGATATTTACATTAAATCTACCTTGGCAAAAAGGAGCAGAATTCTTTATGAAACATTTATTCGATGGTGATGCTGCTTCAAACACATTGAGTTGGAGATGGGTTGCTGGACTTCAAACTAAAGGAAAGCATTACGTTGCTCAATCTTGGAATATAAGCAAGTTTACTAATAATAAATACAAGAATATTAAATTAAATGAGAACGCTTTACCTGTAACAGACAAAAGAGAATATAAATTAAGTCCACTTAATTTTATTACAGATGATAATTCAAATGAAAATTTATTAGTTTTTGAGAACGAATTAAATTTAGAAAATAAAAATCTTAAAAAATACAAAAATATTTACTTAGTTTTATTAAGTAATAAGGCTCGAAAGATAAATCTCGAACAAAAGGTATTAGACTATAAGTCAAAAATAATTGATGACCAAAAAAAAAGATTTAAAGATTTGCAAATCATAGATGAATTAAAATTTCAAACTTTAACAGATGAAATTAAATCTTTTGATGTCGTTCACCCAAGTATTGGAGAAAATTATTCTTATCTAAATATTATGAGAAAAAAGCAAAATTTAGTATTAAACTTTATTTTGAGTGAGGAAGATAAATTTTCTTGGCAATTTTCTAATAAAGGATATTTCAATTTTAAAAATAACATTCCTAAAATTTTAACTAGTTTTAATTTACATTAATTTATTTAGAAGAACACTTTTTTGAACAGTATTTTACCTTATCCCAATTAAGTCTCCATTTTTTTCTCCAAGAAAAAAGTTTATTACAAACCGGACAAGTTTTTTTTGGCAAATTAGTTTTTTTCATCGTTCAGAAGGTGTTTATTTTTTATAAACAGGAAATACGCTGCAATCTCATAGAAAATATTTAATATGAGAAACAGAGGTTTAATTTTAAATATCTTATACAAAAAATTATATTTAGGAACATTCTTCCAAATTATTAAAAAAGACTCGGCTCCATCAATTATCTTACCATCTTGTATAACATGCATTCTTCTTAAAAGTTCTTTGTATGATTTTGAAGTAATTTTTTGAGCTTCTGCATTATTGTTAACAT
This sequence comes from uncultured Pelagibacteraceae bacterium, assembly GCA_902631535.1. GTDB lineage: Bacteria > Pseudomonadota > Alphaproteobacteria > Pelagibacterales > Pelagibacteraceae > Pelagilacustribacter. Next base: position 103,910 of record CACOYX010000003.1, on the reverse strand, counting down.
CTATCCATTCTACATTTTCATCACTATGTTTTTTGTAATGATTAATTTCAGCTCTACATATGTTACATGAATTATTAAAAAAGACTTTAACCATTAGTATTTTCTTTTATAAAATTATTTGCTGCTTTAAAAATTCTCATTTTTCTCTCTTTATTCATTTTCTCAGAAATTCTTACCATCATTGCAAGACGAGGATTTTTTAAGAAAAACTTTTTATGACCATCTATAAATTTCCAATATAACCCATCCATAACATCACACCATGGACCTTTTTTAAAATGCATCATCTTTAAAAAATAACTAGAGCCACAAATGTAAGGCTTGGTTGCAAATATTCCACCATCACTAAATAAACCCATTCCGTAAACGTTTGGAGCCATCACCCAGTCTGACGAGTCTACAAACATTTCCATAAACCATTTATAAACTTGTTTTGGATTTATTTCACAAAGGTTCATGATATTAGCTAAAATCATTAATCTTTCGATGTGATGAGACCATCCATAATCTTTAGCATTATTGATTGCATGATCAAGAGGATCTAAACCTGTGGTACCTTCATACCAAGATTTTTTCATCTTTCGATTATGATTAAAAAAATTTGTTTTTTCTAATCTTTGATCATAATTTTGATAAATCCCTCTCATAAACTCTCTCCAACCAATAATTTGTCTTACGTAACCCTCTAAAGAATTCATAGGTACTTTGTTTTCAACTTTTTTTAATTTAATAATAATTTCCTCAGGCGTAATTAAACCTAAATTTATAAGTGGACTTAAAGCGCTATGAAAAACAGTATTTGATTTATCGGTAACAGCATCCTCGTAATCCCCAAAAAGTTTAATTCTCTCTTTCAAGAATTCATCTAACCATTTATTTGCATCTTTTCTTGTTGTCGGAAACCAAAATTTATCTGTGTTACCCGGATGATCTTTAAAGTTAGAATTTATAAATTTTTTTAAAATAGTAGTATCTTTTGTGTCTTTCACTTTAGATATTTCTGGAATTTTTATTGTATTAGGAAGTTTTTTTCTATTTTCTTCATCAAAGCTCCACTTGTTTCCTTTAGGCGTTCCATTTTTATTCATTAATAAATTTGTTTTAGTTCTTACAATTTTATAAAAGTTTGCCATGAAAGGCCGTTTATTCTTTGAGAGGTAGTTTTTAAATTCGTCTCTATCTATTAAAAACATTGGAGATTTAATTTGATTGATTTTGAGTGAATTTTTTTTAGCGATATTAATTATTTTTTTTTCAAAAAATTTATCCTCAATTTCAAAAAAAGATAGTTCTTTTATTTTTTTTTCTTTAATTATTTTTTCTAATTTTTTTTCATAAGATAATTTAAAATCTTTACTAACGTCTTTGTAAATAACATTAAAATTTTTAGATTTAATTTCATCTCTAAAAGATCTCATTGACGACAAAAATAATAAAATCTTTAGTTTGTGATGCTTCTCAAAAGTACACAAGCCATAATCCTCAGCCATGAAAAAAGTGTGATCTTTAAAATCATTTAAGTATTTCGGTGAAAATAATTGATTTCCAAGTAATAAAAAAAGCTTCATATATAGTAAATTACACCTTTTATTAAGTTATTACACGCGTCATTATTTGCATTTAATTCATGGTTAATAGTGCTATTTTTAATTATGAAAAAAGTAATATTAGGTGCAACTGGATCAATAGGATCATCGCTTGCAAAAAAACTTGTAGAGTCAGGGGAACAAGTTCATTTGGTAGGGAGAGATGAATCTAGTTTATCGGAGTTAGCAAACGAACTTAATTCTACGTTTACAACGTGTGATGTTTTAGAAGAAAATTTCTCTGAAAAAATAATTAATGATCTTAAAGATGAGCAGGTGAACGGCTTAGCTTATTGTGTTGGATCTATAGATCTTAAACCATTGAAGCTAACAAAGAAAAGTGATTTTATGCAATCATTTAATTTAAATTTAGTTTCTGCAACAGAAATTATAAAATCTTTAGCTGATAATTTAAAAGCAAGCAAAGGGTCGATTGTTTTATTCTCAACAGTAGCTGTACAACAAGGTTTTCCAAACCATGCTATAGTTTCATCAGCGAAAGGAGCGGTTGAAGGTTTAACTTTAGCTCTTGCTGCTGAATATGCTCCAAATATTAGAGTAAATTGTATTGCACCAAGTTTGACTAATTCAAAAATATCAAATTTCTTACTTAAAAATGAGAAGATGGCCGAAAGTATTGCTAAAATGCACCCATTAAAAAGAATAGGAGAAGGTGAGGACTCTGCGTCTGTGGCAAAGTTTCTTCTGACTGATGAAAGCTCTTGGATTACAGGGCAAATCTTTGGTGTAGATGGCGGTAGATCATCTGTCGCATAACAATTATTCTAAAAATGCTTAAATCTACACTTATGAAAAAAATTATAATTTTATTATTTTCAATACTTTTAAGCACCAGCCTCATGGCTGCTGGCAGCGATAGTAGTAGCGATTCCTCAAAAGACTCATTGTATGATGATGCTGTTAAATTAGTAAAAAGAGCTGGCAAGCTTGAAAAAAAAGAAAAGTTAGATAAAGCTAAAAAACTCTACGCACAAGCTTTTTCTAAATTAGAAAAGGCTTATAAATCAGATAAAAAAAATCCAGATATTTTAAACTACATGGGATACACAACTAGAAAAGTTGGAAATTTTGAACAAGCTGAAAAATTTTATTTAGAAGGTTTAAAAATAAAACCAAACCATAACGGAATCAATGAATATTTAGGTGAGCTTTACGTCCAAACAAATCAAATAGAAAAAGCAAACGAAAGATTAGCAGTTCTTAAAAATTGTAATTGTAAAGAGTATAACGAGCTCGAATTAATAATTAAGAATAAAGGCGTAAAAATCTATTAAGATAAGTCTAAAGCAAATTTCTTTAACTTTTCAATTGGAATAAGTTCTAACGTTTTAATATTAGTTTTTTTTAAGTAGACTTGGCAGGCAGTTCCTTCCTCGACCGCTCTAGCATACCACGTAGCGCATACACACCAAGAATCTCCGTCTTTTAAACCAGGAAATCCAAATTCAGGATGGGGAGTGATCAAATCATTACCAACTTTTTTAGACCATTGTAAAAACTCATCCGTTACTTTTGCACAAACTGTGTGTATTCCACGATCATTTTTATCTGTATTACAACAACCATCTCTAAACCAACCAGTCAAAGGGTCTTTTGAACAAGGCTCAAGAGGTTCACCAAAAACATTTTTTTGAATTTTTTCACTCATTTGCTAAATACATTTGCAACTTTTTTGTCAATTTCTAAATTAAAAGAAAAAGATCTTCTTTCACCTTTAGTTTTAAAAGGATAAGCAGTATGCATTAAGTAGTGAGGAAATAATATCATATCACCAACTTTTGGTTGATGATTGAAAATACTTTCACTCAAGAGCATTTTGCTCCCATTAATAAAGTCTATTGAGCCATCAGTTCTAGTATTTTTTTTATTTTTTGAAATAAATTTAGGTATCATTAAGTAACCTACTCCAGAGATATGACCATCATGAAAATGAATTGGATTATATTCATCATTAAATTGACGAACCACCCAAAAATTTTTAATCTTAACTTTTGAAATTTCTTTTCCTATACTTCTAAAAATATAATCTTTAACTACTTTATACAAAGTTTTTTGAAGGTTTTTTTTAATAAAGCTTCTCGGTAGTTGAAATTCCTGTTTAACTTGCCCTACTAGTTTATTTGAATAATCTAATTTTTTTAATAAGCTTTTTTTAGATATAATCTTATCAACTTCAATATTTATTTTTCTTATTGAATTTTTTGATAATTTAAGACTTGCAATTTTAGGACCAAAAGGACTTAATAATCTCATACTTATAATTTTGTAGGATTAGGCTGACCTTTATAAACTTTCTCAGGATCAAATTTTTTTTTCTCTTCCTTAAAATCTAGCTTAATTTCTTTAGTATTTTTAATTGGCCCTAAAGATATTGATCGATAAAAACAAGACTTATATCCAACATGGCAACTCGAGCCAGCTCCTATATCAACGGACATCCATAAAGCATCCTGATCATCATCAATTCTTAAATCGATTACTTTCTGAATAAATCCACTTGTTTTACCTTTGTGCCATAAAGCTTTTTTCGATCTACTCCAATAATGAGCTTCTTTAGTTTCTATTGTTTTTTTTAATGCTTCTTCATTCATGAAACCATGCATTAACAGTTCTCCAGAACTACTATCTGTGGTAGTCACAGGAATTAGACCATTCTCATCAAATTTAGGAGAAAAAAATTTTCCCTCCTCAACTTCGAATACACTTTCTCTTTTTTTAAACATGTCATTAAAATAGTGAAAAAAAGACAAAATAGCAATTTGCAATAATTAACTATGTCCTATAAAAACATCTTAAAATGAAATTAGTCAAAGACATAAATAAAGTTAGCTCAAATAAACCTCAAGTTAGTGATAAAGAGGCTGAAGAAGCAATAAAAAAGTTATTAACTTGGATTGGTGAAGACCCCAGTAGAGAAGGTTTAATAGAAACTCCTAAAAGAGTTGTTAAAGCATTTAAAGAGTATTTCAAAGGCTATCATCAAAATGCAGATGAAGATTTATCAAAGACTTTTGGTGACGTCGAAGGTTACGATGACATGGTAATTGAAAAAAATATAACTCTTGAAAGTCATTGTGAACATCACATGGCTCCAATAATAGGCGTTGCACATGTATCCTACATCCCTAATAAAAAGGTCGTTGGGTTAAGTAAATTAGCTAGGACAGTTGAAATTTTTTCTAAAAGACTGCAAACACAAGAGAGATTAACTATGCAAATAGCAAAGACACTTATGAGCGCTTTAGATGCAAAAGGGGTAGCAGTTACAATTGATGCCGCTCATCAATGCATGACCATGCGTGGAATTAAAAAAGAAAAAGCAACAACTGTTACAAATTATTTTTTAGGTTCTTTCAAAGAAGATTTAAGTATTCAAAATAGATACCTAAAATATATTGGAAAATAGATGGCTGATAAATTCAAAGCTGTAGTAATCGATAATCAAAACGAAAAATTTTCTAGAGAGATTAAAGAAATAGATAAAAACCAATTAAAAGATGGAAATGTACTGGTTAAGGTTGATTATTCAAGCTTAAACTATAAAGACGCTCTTATTTTAAATGACGGGGGAAAGATCGTAAGAAAATTTCCATTTGTTCCAGGAATAGATTTTTCAGGAACAGTTGTAGAGAGTGAAGATAGTAAATTTTCAAAAGATGATAAAGTGATTCTTACAGGATTTAGAGTAGGCGAGGCATATTTTGGTGGTTTTTCGCAATACGCAAAAGTTGACTCAAATTTTTTAATCAAGATACCAAAAGAACTAGATACACTTAAAGCTATGATGTTAGGCACAGCTGGTTTTACTGCTTTACTTTGTTCATTCGCTGTTAAAGCAAAAGAGGAATTGTTATTAGGTGAAAAAGTGAAAGATGTTTTAGTTACTGGTGCCACAGGAGGTGTTGGAAGCATTGCTGTAATGATTTTATCTAAAATGGGATATGATGTTCATGCGGTAACGGGTAAAAAAGATAAGAACGATTACTTAAAAGACTTAGGGGCAAAAAATATTATTGATAGAAAAGAATTCGAGGGAGAAAGCAAACTACTAGAAAAAGGTGTTTGGGACGGAGTAGTAGATACTGTCGGAGGGTCCGCTTTAACAAAAATATTTGCTCAAACAAAGCCTGGCGGAATAGTTGCTGCTTGTGGAAATGCTGGAGGTATTAAAATTAATACTAACGTTATGCCATTTATAATAAGAGGAGTTAAACTCTGGGGAATTGATTCGTCAGGATCATCAATCAAACGAAGAGAATTTGTTTGGGGTGAGGTATCTAAGTTAATAGACTTTTCTAAAGTTAAATCCTTCACTAAAGAGCTTTCATTTACTGAACTTTTAGAAACTTATCCTAAACTTCTAAAAGGGGAGTTTTTTGGAAGAGCTATAGTAAATCCAAATAAATAACTTATAATTAATCTTATCTATGGATTGGGATAAATTAAAAATTTTTCATACTGTTGCAGAAGCGTCTAGTTTTACCAAAGCCTCCACAATATTAAACCTAAGCCAATCAGCTATAAGCCGCCAAATTCAAGCATTAGAAGGCGATTTAAAAGTTCAACTTTTTGAAAGACATGCGAGAGGTTTAGTTTTGACTGAAAATGGTGAGTATCTATATAAGTCAGCACATGAGATCATTTCAAAATTAAAAGATGTTGAAACTAATCTTAGTGGACATAAAGATAAACTGAATGGAAAACTAACAGTTACAACAGTTGTTAGTTTTGGAACTACGTGGCTTACACCTAGAATAAAAGAGTTTATGGATTTACATCCAGACATCGAAATCGAATTAATATTTGATGATAGAGAACTTGATTTAAGTACAAGAGAGGCAGACGTCGCAATAAGAATGAGAAGACCCAAACAATTAAATTTGATTCAAAAAAAATTTGTAGATTTTAATTACCATATTTATGGATCTAATGATTATTTACAAAAAAACGGTTATCCAAAAAATTTAAAAGATTTAGATAAACATAAATTCATCACTTATGGAAAAGGAGCACCATCTCCAGTTTATAATCCAGACTGGGTTTTAAAACATGGTGTTAAAGATGGACAAAAAAGAAAATCAATTATGAAAGTAAACAGTGTTTATGGACTATTACTAGCAGTACAAAGTGGTGTGGGTTTAGCTGCTTTACCAGATTATATTGCTCATAATGTAAATAATATTACTAAGGTTTTACCAGAGGAAACAGGTAAACCTACAGAAACTCATTTTGTCTATCCCGCATCTTTAAAAAATAATGCAAGATTGATGGCTTTTAGAAACTTTATATTTACAAAGGTAAACGAGTGGAAATTTTAACATCTTTTATAATTCCATTTATAATTTTATTAACCATAGTAGTTTTTATACATGAATATGGACATTATTATTTTGCAAAAAAATATGGAGTTGGTGTTACCGATTTTTCTATTGGTTTTGGTAAAGAAATATTTGGTTTTAATGATAAATCAGGTACCAGATGGAAATTTTGTGCAATACCTTTAGGTGGATATGTTAAATTTTTTGGCGATAGAAACGTTTTTAGCCAAGCAGAACAAGAAGAGCTTTTAAAAGAGTATAGCAAGGAAGATAGAGAAAAACTTTTTGTAGTTAAACCTCTTTATCAAAGATCTTTAATAGTTGCTGCAGGACCATTTGCAAACTTTTTATTAGCTATAGTAATTTTTGCTTTTATTTATATGTTTGCGGGTAAAGATTTTACTCCCGCCCAAATCAAAGAGGTTCAGCCAGAAAGTCCAGCTTATATTGCAGGAATTAAATCTGGTGATGTAATACAATCAATTAACAATAGAGAAGTAAAAAGTATTATGGAGGTTTCAACTTTTATAAACGCTTCATCCTCAGAGACTATTAACATAGAGATCTTAAGAAATGGCAAAGAATTTATTTTACAAGTAAAGCCTAAATTTATTGAAGGAAAAGACTCATTAGGAAATCAAATTAACAAGAAGATTATTGGAATTAAAGTTGCACCTTTGAATGAAGAAATAAATAGGCAACGACTAGGCCCCGCTACAGCATTATATTATGCTGTCAAAGAAACTTGGTTTGTTATTGAGGCTTCATGGGAATTTATTATTTCTATGTTTAAAGGGACAGGAGATACCTCTCAATTAGGAGGTCCTATTAAAATTGCCAAAATCACTGGTCAGGTTGCTAAGTTTGGAATTGTAGCTTTCCTCAGTATTATGGCGTATATTTCTATAAGTTTAGGGTTTATAAATCTTCTCCCAATTCCAATGTTAGACGGTGGACATTTAATGTTTTACGCTTTTGAGAAGATTTTAGGTCGCCCATTAACTCAAAAAACTCAGGAAGGTTTTTTCCGAATCGGGTTATTTTTGTTGCTTTCTCTGATGTTTTTCACAACATTTAACGATCTCAAAGATTTAGGCTTGTTTTAAGCCACTTTTATAAGCCAAAAAAGTCAATAAAATCAATACTTTTTGAGGCACAATATATTGTGTTAACATTTACGTGAAACACCAAAAAAACATTGATTTTATTAGGTTTTTCTGCAGATTAGAAAATAACCAAAAAAGGGGCACTAAATGAATAAAAAACAACTAGTAGCAAAAATATCGTCAACTTTGGGTCAAAGTAAAGCTGATGCTGAAAGAACTTTTGACTCAATAACGACAATTATTTTAGATGCTTTGAAAAATGACGATACTGTTAAAATAGCTGGCTTTGGTACTTATAAAGTAGCAAAGAGAAAAGCTAGAGTAGGAAGAAATCCTAGAACAGGTGAGTCAATTCAAATCGCTGCATCACAAAAAGTAAAGTTTTTACCTGCTAAAAGCTTAAAAGAAATGTTTAATCGATAGGCTTTAAACGTTTATTTAGCCCTTATTTGATAATCTCAAATAGGGGCTAACTACTTGCAAAAACTGCATAGCTAAATCCACGTCATATCGTTACTTCTAAAAATTAATTCAAAGTAAAAGATTTTAAAAAAATTAATTAATGGAGGTAAAATTATGAAAAAAATAACTTTATTTTTTTTAAGTTGTATTTTTGCTCTACTCGCGAGCTCTAACAGTTTCGCGGAAAGCACTATGTCTCAAGAGGGACAATACATTTTTAATTCTTTAGGATTTTATATCGGAGGTGTTCTTGTAGCATTTATGGCAGCTGGTTTTTGTATGCTTGAGAGTGGTTTAGTTACCACTAAAAGTGTATCGACAATTGGCGCGAAAAATATAGGTAAATTTGCCATTTGCTCGATTATATTCTTTTTATTCGGTTATAATATTGCTTATGGAGTTCCCGAAGGAGGTTACATTGGATCATTTTCAATTTGGAGCGACGGATCAGAGGTAGGAACAGGTTATTCGGATAGTTCTGATTGGTTTTTTCAAACAATGTTTGTTTGTGCCACAGTTTCAATCGTATCTGGTGCTGTAGCTGAGAGAATAAAGATCTGGCCTTTCTTTGCTTTCGCAGTAGTTATGTCTGGATTAATTTATCCAATATCCATGGGTTGGCAATGGGGAGGCGGTTGGTTAAGTGCCGCTGGCTTTTCTGATTTTGCTGGTTCAACAATTGTTCACGCATGCGGTGGAGCAGCTGCTTTAGCTGGAATAATAGTTTTAGGAGCTAGAGAAGGAAGATTTACTTCAAGCGGTGGTAAAAGAGTGATGGTACCATTTGCAGCTTCAAGTATTCCACTTGTGACTTTAGGTACTTTCCTTTTATGGTTTGGCTGGTTTGGTTTTAATGGATTTAGCCAATTAGCAATGGGAACTTTTGATGATGTTAATGCAATTTCAAAAATTGCAGTTAATACACATTTAGCAGGAGCTGCTGGAACTGTAACCGGTGCAGTGGTGACTAGATTGATTGGTGGAAAAACAGATATCATTATGATGTTAAATGGTGCACTTGCAGGACTAGTAGCAATTACTGCTGAACCATTAGCACCAACACCTGGTTTAGCAATTGTAATCGGTTCTATAGGTGCTTTGATAATGTACTTTGGAACAAAAATGTTAGAAAGTTTTGGTTTAGACGATGTAGTAGGAGCTATTCCTGTTCACATGTTTGCTGGAATTTTTGGAACATTAGTTGTACCAGTAAGTAACTCAGAGACATCTTTTGGAACACAATTAATTGGAACAATTTCAGTTTGTGCTTTTAGTTTTGTACTTTCATACGCTTTGTTCACAGCGCTGAAAACAACTGTTGGACTAAGAATAAGTAAGGCAGCAGAAAAACAAGGTACAGATAAAGCTGAAATAGGAGTTACAGCATACTCAATTAGAGACTAATTCTAACCCCCTCGTTAGAAAAAATAAGGCCCGAGAAATCGGGCCTTTTTATTTGTTAATCCTTATTTTTTTCCCAAAGTTCTTTTAAGTCGACAAAAGGTGAAATTCCAAAAACAGAGTTAATATTAGCACAATGAACTGCTAAAGAAGGAATAGGAGATAAGCACGGATTTACATCATAAATATTATGTAAAGGTTTTTCCCAAGGATCGATCCACTCAATACCCATCTTTTCTAAATTATTGTAATTCTCATCTATTATTTTTTTACTAGTCATAAAAGTTACTAAACTTTCAGAAACTAATCTCCAATGATATTTCTCACCTAAATAAATTTTTGTTGCTTCATCTTTAGTGTATAAATAGGGATAATCTGATGGTAGTAAAACTAAGTCTCTAGAAAAAATTGTATTAAACTTTTCATAAGCAAAAATCATTTCTGTAATTGCATCCTCTGAATGTAAATAATCATCCTCTACAAAATAAAAAAGATCATCGTTTTCTTCCTTAGCAATCATCAAGGAAGAGTAAAAATTTGCCATATTGGAAAATTTTGCTTTAGAATAACCTGATTTTATTTTATTTTTAAAACTATCAAGATCAATTGATTTAAAATTATTTTCAATATTGGATTTATTTAATATTTCTTTAATTTTATCTATATCTTCTTTTGGAGAGTTGGTGTCGGTGACTATTAGATTAAACTTAACATCTTTAAATATCAAAGAAGCTTTATTAATCGATTTTATTAATGATCTTAAGGCTCTGAAAGTGTATTCATTTTTTTCCTCATCGAATATTCTTCTTTTATTTTGATCCATTATTAGTTCTGAGGTACAAGTTCTTACAATTACTCTAAGATTGTTTATTTTATTTTTAATATCAATTTGACCTAAGGGAATAGTAATAGATTTTTCCCCTTGGATACTTAAAGTTGCATTTAAATCCTTGTTTAAAGTTGTAGACCTAAAATTAGATTGATCAATTATTTCATAACCAAGCATTCTACAAAATTTTATAAAAATTTTTTTAAAAAAATTAGTTTTTCGTGTATTTTTAATTTTTTTCATTATGATTAATTGTATATATTAGTTTATATTCTAGTTCTATGAACATAAAATCATCTCAATCACTTGTAGAAGATGCACTTAAAAGCATTAAAACCTTAAATTCTAGTGAAGTAAAAAGACTTTTAGAAAAAGATGAAATAACTTTGATTGATGTAAGGGATATTCGAGAAATTTGGAAGGAGGGAACTATTGAGAATTCTAAACATATACCTAGAGGAATGTTAGAGTTTTGGCTCGACCCGGAAAGTACTTACTATCAAGCTAATAAGATTAAAGAGGTAAAAAAAATGGTATTATTTTGTGCGCTTGGATTAAGATCAGCTTTAGCAGCAAAATCATTAATGGACATGGGTTTTAATAATGTGGCTCATGTTGATGGTGGGTTTGATGCTTTAAAAAAAAGTGGTCTTAAAATTATAAGTAAAGCAAAAAAATAAAATTATTTTCTAGCTTCTTTTAAAGCAAACTCAATTCTGTCTTGGCCCCAAAAAATCTTATTATTCGCAACAAATGTTGGTGCACCAAATATTCCTTTTTCATAAGCATCGCTAGTTTTTTTTCTAAGAGAGTCTTTAATTAATGAAGAAGTTGATCTCAATGAAAATGTTTTAGGATTTACATTTAAATTTTTTAATACTTTTTGAATTACTATTTCATCATTCATATTTAAACCATCTTGCCAAATGGTATTAAAGATAACATCGATGTAATAACTTTTGATATTGTCTTCTTCAGCTACCAAAACTCCACGCATTAAATTTAAGCTACGAATGGGAAAATAGGAATTAAATTTAAATTTTACACTATTTCTTTCAGCTATTAGCTTGCAATCTCTTATCATATGCCTTGCTTTTGCAGGTATAAAAGCGGGAGCTTTAATTCCATGCAAATTATGCAACCCACCTAAAAGTATTGGATTATACTTTATTTTAATTCCCTCTTTTTCCTCAATTTTTCTTATTTCCTTATGGGCTAAAAAAGAATATGGACTTACAAAATCAAAATAAAATTCAAAAGGCTTAATCATTAAAGCTAATTTTTTTAGCAAAGAAAATTCTAAAAAACCAATAGATAACTAATCCTATTGGGCCTGTAAAATAAGTTAAAATTAAAGAAGGAATAGTAATCACCTTAGGAATAAAGTATCTCTTACTATCTCTTACTATCCATGAACCAGCAAATAAACTGATAGCTAAAAAGTGTAGCCAAAAAATTAATAACAAAGCTTCATTAGAGAACATTGAATAAAGTCCATCTAACCCAGAGTATAATTCAAAGCCATCAAAAATTTCTCCATTTTGATAAATAAAATAAGATAAATAAGAATAACCTACTGCCAATAGAAAAGGAGCAATAACTGACTGAGTAAGAAAATTTGTAATCTGATGATTGGGAATAAAAATTAATAATAGCCAAAAAGGTATTACTCCCCAGTTAGCGACTAAATAAATATTTTCATAAGTTAATAAAGACAATAAATTATTTATCATGAAAAATAATATAGTATATTAGCCAAATGAATCCCATAGTTAATAAAAGTGATTTTGAAGATTTAACTACAAATCTTAAAGATCTAGCTTATTCATATTTAGAAAAATATAATCCTTCAAAACAACAATTAAAAGTTTATCTATTAAAAAAATACTTAACTAAAATTAAGGGCACTAAATCAAAAAAAGAAGTTACATCAATTATAGACGAAATTATTTCAAATCTTGAGAAAAATAAAATTTTAAATGACGAGATGTATTCTGACTCTAAAGCAAGAATGTTTTTAAGAAGAGGTTATTCATTAAATAAAATTAATCAATCATTAAGAAATAAAGGAATTGATAGTAAATTTATTAAACAAAGTATTGATAAGATCAAGGAGGATGAAATCGAACCAGATTTTGTCTCAGCTTTAAAGTTATGTAAAAGGAGAAGAATTGGCCCACTTAGACCTGAAGATAATAGAGAATTATTTTATAAAAAAGATATGGGTATTTTAGCAAGAAGTGGCTTTACTTTTGAATTATCAAAAAGAGTTTTAGATTTGGAAAAAACAGAATTTAATAAATTAATCAAGATTATTTGATTTTTTCTTTTTCTCTTCTTCTACTAAAATATCAATTTTCCTTTTAAGAGCATTTCTAACTAAAATAAAAAACAAAACACCAAAAAAAGTTACTGATAAAACAATTATTGCAATGGTTTTAATCATTTAAATTTTCTGATCTTCTAATTAATAGACTGGGATTTTTATAATCCTCTTTACCATATAAAAAAGGTTTTTCATCTAGGGTTTTAATAATAGCGCCAGCATTTTGGGCAACCGCGTGTCCAGCTGCATAATCCCATTCGTTTGCTCTCTCTCTTGCAGCATAAATATCGAACTCACCAGTTGCTATCACACAAAATTTATAAGAACTTGCCATTTTAACAATTGATGTAACATTAAACTCTTTTAATTTATTTAAAATAATATTAGAAGGTTTGATTACACTAGATAGTGCCACTATTTCTCCTTTTGGACTCTGTTTCCTACAACTAATTTTTTTTGTTTCACCATCTTCGATTAAATAACTTTCTCCTGAACCATAGGTATAAAAAAGTCTATTTTTTTTTGGAACACCTACTAATCCAAGAACTGGAACAGTGTTAATAACTAATGCAGCATTAAGAGTATATTCATCTTTTCCAGCAATATATTCTTTTGTTCCATCAATTGGATCGATTAACCAAAATATTTTAGCACTATTTTTTTTTTTTAAATTTACGGTTTCCTCTGAAATTATTGGTATGTTAGGAGTAAGTTCTTTAATTTTTTTAGTGATTAATTCATTAACCTGTAAATCTCCATTACTTACCGGAGATCTGTCCTCTTTAATTTCAATTTTCAACCCCTTTTTATAAAGGTCAATGGATATCCTTCCAGCGTCATTGAAAGTATTAATCAAATTTTCACTTATTGTTTTTAACTCACTAGAATTCATTTTTCACTTTTTCAAGGTTAATATTTTCAACATTAATTACTCTTTTACCGTAATTTTCAAAATTCACTGTTACCTTGTTACCAATAATTGACTGAACTTGGCCAATTCCCCAATTTTTATTTGAAGGATTTATAACATAATCCCCTGGTTCGAAATCAATAAGCATCATGGAAAATTACTCTTTTTTCGATTATACACTTAAATAATGAATTCACTAGGAATTAATAAACCAAAAAAAGAAACCAAGGTAGTTGTTGCTATGTCTGGTGGAGTAGACTCATCTGTTGTAGCAGCGCTAATGAAGAAAGAAGGATATGACGTTACTGGTATAACATTGAAATTATACGATGATAGCAAAAAATTAAAAGAAGGTAGACAATGTTGTGCAGGCCAGGATATTTTGGATGCCAAAAGAGTTTCAGAGATCATTAATATTAATCATAAAATTTTATTTTATCAAAAAAAATTTAGATCAGAAGTGATAGACTCATTTATAGATAGTTATGCTGCAGGTGAAACGCCTATACCATGCGTACAATGTAATCAAACAGTCAAATTTAGAGATTTATTTAAATACGCTAAAGAGTTAAAAGCTGATGCACTTATAACTGGTCATTATGTTTCAAGAGTTCAAACTAATGGCCATGCACATATGTACAGAGCTAAAGATCAAAATAGAGATCAAAGTTATTTTTTATTTAACACTACTCAAGAGCAATTAGATTATTTAAGATTTCCCTTAGGCGAAATTGATAAATCAGAAACTAGGGCAATTGCTAAAAAATTAAATTTAAATGTTGCAACAAAACCAGATAGCCAAGATATTTGTTTCGTGCCTAATGGAGATTATGCTTCTGTAATTAAAAAATTTAGACCGGAGTCTTTTAAGCCTGGGAAAATTCTTGATCTTAAAGGAAAACAAATAGGCGAGCATGATGGAATTATAAATTACACGATTGGTCAAAGAAAAGGAATTAAGATTTCAAGTAGCAGCCCGTTATATGTTGTAAATATAGATGCTGGTAATAACACTATAATAGTTGGAAATAAAGAATGTCTTGAAGTTAAAGAGATCAAATTAAGAGATTTAAATATTCTTGGATCTAAAAAAGAATTTAATGAAATTATTAATATAAAAGTAAGATCCACCGGAAGACTATTGAAAGCTAAAATAAATATTTTAGAAACGATTGCAAATGTAGAAATTTTGGACAAAGAAACAGGCATTTCACCTGGACAGGCTTGCGTATTTTATTCCGAAGATGCAGTTGGGGATAAAGTACTAGGAGGCGGATGGATACATAAGACTTATAATAAAAATTTATCCACTAAGTTAACATGTTGACTCACTGCTCGTTTTAAGTGATATCATTTTTTTTTAACTATGATTAGATAGTCGTAATTAAGAGGCAACTCTTAACTGGCCAATTGAGGAAAAACCGAGAGGTTCAAGCTTAAAGGGCAGAAAGGTGAACCTAGTAGCGCTAGAATAGTTCATCGGAAAGGCTTGGCGGTAGCGCCTAAAACGACGAGCCAAAACTACTAAATTTCTGGGCGAAAGCCTAGAAATTTATGTGGTTCTTTTCCATAATAATCTCGTAAATAAATAGAACGTAATAACACCTACAAAATAATTCCATTCCAGAGCATGTTTAAAGTGTGTATTGCCTTTATTTATAAGTATTGGCACGCTTAAAATTGCTACAGTTGATAAAATAAAAACCAAAACTGCTTTTAAGATTAAAACTTTTTTATTAATTAAACTTGATAACTTATCTTTCAATTTAAAAAAATGGTAAACCAATATCCCCTGGGCTATTATCTCAAAAATTATGAAAAAAAGTAAAACCACTCTTCTCATTAATTTGTAAATTTGAATGTCAAACTTAATGCCTAAAAAAATCGAGTGAACCGCCAAAAGGATAGCTGAAAGAATTCCAAAAGTCTTAAACTTATAGTTTATGTTAGTAAATTTGTACCTATTAACTAAATCATTATTGTTCGACCAATAGAGATAAAGAATTACAGACGTAGATATCATTGCAGGTTTAAAAATCAAATATTGTGGAAAAGTTCTCGAGGCTCTGCTTATTGACAAGCTTCCATCTAAATAAGGAATGGAAAATCCTGATCTTCCAATTTGATCAACAGTAAAAAATGTATTTTCTAAAAATTCTGGATTTTGTGAAATAAAAAGACAAAGATTTATAGCTATCAATGGAATAAAAAATATCCATAAACTCAATTTTCTTATTTGAGTTATTTCATTCATAAAATTTTAGTGATTATTTTTTCTTATTTCTTTTTCTTGCTCTTCTTTTTTTTGAGCCAATTTTTCTTCTACCACGGTGCTTTTTAGGGTAACCCATATTTTTGCCTCCTTTTAGTATCTTAATTAGACAATTAATATATAAAGATCAATTATAATTATTTATGAAAAAGTCTATAAAGACATTCCTTAAACATCCAATTAAAGATAGCTCAAATAGATCTGCAAATCCTGCAGTAATAAGAGCATCTACAATTCTTTTTAACAGTATGCAGGAGCTTTATCAGCATGAAAAAAAAATAAAAAAACATCAAAAAATTAGTCACTACAGTTATGGTCGCTACGGAAGTTCTACTACTATTGAATTAGAAAATATACTTAAAGAACTTGAGCAAGCTTTTCATGTTTTTTTGACAGGGACTGGATTTGGAGGAGTAGCTCTAGCAATTATGAGTTTATGTAGGCCAGGAGACGAAATTGTAGTTTCAGATAATGTTTATGGACCAACCAAAGAAATTTCTGAAAAATTACTTAAAGAATTCAATGTTATGGCAAAGTTTTACAATCCAGACTCATTTGAAGATTTGAAAAATAAAGTTACAAAAAAAACAAAAATGATATTAGTTGAAAATCCAGGGAGTAATACTTTTGAATTTCAAGATTTATCTAAAATTGTTAATCTAGCTAAGAAGAAAAAAATATTTACTTTCTTAGATAATACTTGGGGTACCCCCTTGTATCTGAAACCTTTAAAACTTGGATTTGATATGTCATTCTCTTCCGCAACAAAATATTTTTCTGGTCATTCAGATGCTATGGGTGGTTCACTTGCAGTTAATAAAAAAGTTTTTAAACAAATAATGTTCTTTTATAAACTCTCAGGATACAGAATGTCTGCTGATGAAGCTTATCTAATTATTAGGGGTTTGAGAACATTAGACACAAGATTAAATCAACATTATGAAAATACTAAAAAGATTATTAATTTTTTAAGGAAACAAAAAAAAGTAAAAGAAATTTTATATCCTTATAATCCATCTAGTAAGAATTATAAATTATGGAAAAAATATTACTCTGGTGCGACTGGGTTATTGTCTATAGTGGTAAAAAGCAAAAAAAAATCTTCTGTAATTAAATTTGTAAATTCTTTAGAATTATTCGGAATAGGTTATAGTTGGGGAGGATTTGAAAGTCTTGCAATTTTACAAGAACTTCGTTCAAATAAAAAAGATGAGTACCTTCAAGGAAGAAAGTATTTTAGATTTAAAAAAGATGAGCATATAGTTAGATTACATATTGGTTTAGAAGACCCAAAAGATTTAATTAATGATTTAAAAAGATCCTTAAGGTATATTAAATAATGTTTAATTTTATTCCCAATAGACTTGCCCTTATAGTTTTAATTTCAGCATGTAGTATTATTTTAATTTCAATGGGTCTCAGGCAAACTTTTGGACTTTTCTTCGATGCATTTGAAAGAGGTCTTGGAGTTACAAGAACAGAATTTGGTTTAGCAATAGGTATTCAAATGTTATTTTGGGGATTTTTTGCCCCTATATTTGGACTATTAGCTGATAAATTTGGGGGTAACAAAGCTGTATTTTTGGGATTCCTAATTTTCGCCCTTGGTATTTTTATGCTTTATTCTGGTCCTAACACTGGAATTTATTTTCAATTAGCATTAGGGGTTTTAGTTGGAACAGCTTTAGGAGCAACAGCAATTGGTGTTCCGGTATCTGAAGTTGGAAAGCATTTTCCTAACGAAACACGGACTATTGCTACAGGAGTTGTTACAGCTGCAGCTTCCATAGGTTATTTTTTATCACCGCTACTTACAAAATATAGCCTGGTAGAATTTGAGTGGGAGCAAACTTTAAAATACTTTATGATATTTATAGTAATAGGCCTTGCTGTTTCAATTTTTTTATTTCCAGCAAAAACGGTGATTAATTCATCCCAAGCTGATAGAGACCAAACTTTTTTGTCTGCAATTAAAGAAGCTTTTTCTCATAGAGGATATATATTGTTAGTTTTAGGTTTTTTTGTATGCGGATTTCAAATTACACTAGTAGGAACCCACATACCTGGATATATGCAAGATAGAGGTATGGAAGGATGGTCCGCTACAATAATTTTAGCGTTAATTGGTTTTTTTAATATTTTTGGTACTTTGGGTATGGGGTTTCTCGGCACTAAATATAAAAAGAAAAATTTACTGAGCATTCTTTACTCCTTAAGAGCTTTAAGTATATGTGTATTTATTTTTTCTACTCCTTCAATGCTCAATTCAATTATATTTGGAATTACTTTTGGACTTTTATGGTTATCTACTGTTCCTCCAACTAATGGAATAGTCGCTCAAATTTTTGGCACAAAATATTTAAGCACTTTATTTGGTATAGTTTTTTTATGTCATCAATTTGGAGCTTTTGCTGGCGCATTTTTGGGAGGGTATTTTTTTGATACCTATGGAAGTTATGATTACGCTTGGTATATGGCTATTGCCCTTTCTATTTTTGCTACAATTGTTCATTACCCTATAGACGAGACACGTTTAGTTCGTGTGGATAACACTCTTTAAAGTTGTATTTTGAGTCTGATTAGGAATCAAAAGTGAATCAAAACGTGAACATTTGTAATTACACAACTAAAAAGTGTGGATAATTTTTTCATTAAAACATTTATAATTTAAACTTGTAATAATAAAAAAAAGGAGAAAAAAATGTTTTCAAAAGAATTAGGTGCGAAATTAGACAAATATCATTTACTTAAACATCCTTTCTATCAAATTTATTGGAACGAGGGAAAACTAACTCGTGAAATTATTAAAGATTATGCAGAGCAATATTACCAACATGTTAAAGCGTTTCCAAGATACATCAGCGCAACACATTCAATTTGCGAGGATTTGGAAAAAAGAAGAATTCTTTTAGAAAATTTGCAAGATGAAGAAAACAAAGATGGTGACCATCCTAAGTTATGGAAAAATTTTGCTAAAGCTCTTGGAGCTGATGAAAAAGAAATTGAAAATGCAAAGCTAGACTGGTTTACAAAAGATATGATTGATAATTTTTTTTCTCAAGCTAGAAAATCGTATGCTGAAGGTCTTGCATCTTTATATACTTATGAAAGGCAAATACCTGAAATAGCTGAGACTAAAATTCAAGGGTTAAAAAAATTTTATGGAGTAAAATCTAAAGAGGGCCTTGAATTTTTTGAGGCGCATAAATCTGCAGATGTAATTCATAGAGCTGAATGCGAAAAATTATTAGATAGTCTTTCTAAAGAAGAACAGGAAAAAGCTGAATCAGCTTCATTGTTGACTGCTAGATATTTATGGAATTTCTTAAGCGGGATGACTACTAAACATAAACTTCAAACTATTGCTGCTTAAAATTATCTTTTAGCTCGCAAATATGAAAAACGATAATCACGTTTGGGATAATAAACATCCTACTGCACAAATGCTAGGTCGTTGGCAACCATGGCATGCTGGTCATCAAAAACTCTTTGAAGAGACATTAAAAAAAACTGGACAGGTAAATATTATGGTTCGAGATGTAAAAGGTGTCGATGACAATCCGTTTGACTTTGAAACTGTTAAAAAAAATATTTTTGAGGCATTAAAAGATTACAAAAATAGAATTCAAGTCACTTTAGTTCCTAATATAACTAATATTTGCTACGGAAGAGGAGTTGGTTATAAGATTGAAGAAATCGTATTAGACGAGAAAACACAACAAATTTCAGCGACTAAAATTAGAGAACAGATGAGAAAAGAGGGAAAGCTAAAATAGTTGAGATTCATTCTCACTTGACCTCTAAAATAGGCCTATATATAAATATTCAATGTTAACTAATAATCCATTCTCTACTCTATCAGAAATAATTCCAGCATTTGCGATGCAAGGTTTTGTAATAGCCATGGTGGTTCTCACATTAATTGGTGTTTTGGTTGACATAAGACACAAAAAAAATGTTAAATATTTTTTTGAGAACGCAAAAAAAGCTAAAAAAAATGCACAGATAGAATTATCTAATGCGAAAAGAACTTCAGTTATTTTAAAAACTGTTGCTCATGATATTGCAACAACATCAGAACTAGGATGGGGAAAAAGAAGATTGGCGCATGTTTTAGGCATGTATGGAACTATTATTTTTTGGGTTTGTTCAGCTATTCTAATTTTTTCTTATTCATCTGTTGGTATTGAAACTCCATCAGCTTTAACAGCTCTATGGCACATTGGAGCTATCTTAACTTGTATAGGTGGTTATTGGTTTTGGTTTTTCTTAAGAGTTGATGTTTCCGCAGAGGCACACCCTTGGTACAGAATTATAAAAGCAGATTTATTTGTTTTAGCTTTATTAGGTTGCGCAACATTTGGTTTAGTGTGGTCTTACACACAATATTCAGGGATGACTGGTCTTAGTTATTTATTTTTAGTTTTATTTATTGTGTCAAATCTAGTTTTATTTGGAGGTGTTTACTGGTCAAAATTCGCTCATATGTTTTATAAACCTGGCGCAGCAATACAAAAAAATTTAGCTGAAGCTGATGGTTCTAGAGACAATTTGCCACCACCTGCTGATGCTCCGGAGCAATTCGGGCTGGGAATTAAAAGAGAACAACCGAAGCATTATTAGAAAATTTATGTTATTAAACTTTAAGGGAGAAAAATAATTTATGTCAACTTTTGTATACATGACTAGATGTGATGGCTGCGGGCATTGCGTGGACATCTGCCCATCAGATATAATGCATATTGACGAAACAATTAGGCGAGCAAAAAATATAGAGCCTAACTTTTGTTGGGAGTGTTATTCATGTGTGAAAGCTTGCCCAAATCATGCAATTGATGTTCGAGGTTACGCTGATTTTGCTCCGATGGGACATAGCGTAAGAGTGAGAAGAGAAGAAGAAAAAGGAACTATTTCTTGGAGAATAAAATTTAGAAACGGAACTGAAAAAAACTTCGTATCACCAATCACAACAAAACCTTGGGGTAAATTTATTCCAAAACTTGCAGAGGAAGATAAACCAAATCAAGGAGAAATAACTACACAAAGACTTTACACTGAACCAAAAGGTTTAAATATTGACGGGGACCTTCCAACTGTAAGCAAAGACTCTTTTAAAAAAGGTGTTTACTATTAATGGCTAGCGTAAAAACACACGTTGAAGAAAGTGATATTCTTATTATCGGTGGCGGTATGGCTGGCACAGGAGCTACATTCGAAGCTAGACATTGGGGAAGAGATCTAAAAATAATTTGTGTTGAAAAAGCTAACATTGATAGAAGTGGTGCTGTAGCCCAAGGTCTATATGCAATCAATTGTTACATGGGTATGCAGTGGAATGAAAATCAACCTGAAGATCATGTTAGGTACGCACGAAATGACTTAATGGGAATGGTTAGAGAAGATTTAGGTTATGACATGGCTCGTCACGTAGACTCCACAGTTCATATGTTTGATGAGTGGGGTTTACCTATGATGAAGAATGAAAAAACTGGAAGATATTTAAGAGAAGGTAAATGGCAAATCATGATACACGGTGAAAGTTATAAACCTATAGTTGCTGAAGCAGCAAAAAAATCTGCTAACAAAATTTATAATAGAATAATGATTACTCATCTTTTAATGGATGATGAAAAAGAAAATAGAATTGGCGGAGCTGTCGGTTTTAATATGAGAACTGGTGACTATCATGTATTTAAAGCTAAAGCTGTAATTGTTGCAGCAGGTGGAGCTTCACATATTTTTAAACCTAGAGCAGTTGGTGAAGGAATGGGAAGAACTTGGTACGCTCCTTGGAGCAACGGTTCGGCTTATGCGCTTCCAATAGCTGTTGGTGCTAAAATGACTCAAATGGAAAACAGAATTGTTTTATGTAGATTTAAGGATGGCTATGGACCGGTTGGAGCTTACTTCCTTCATTTAAAAACTTACACACAAAATGCCAATGGTGAGAATTATGAAAAAAAATGGTACGAACAGACAAAATCGTTAGTTGGAGAATATATCGATCACCATCCAACACCTACATGTTTAAGAAATCATGCTTTTATTCAAGAAGTACAAGCTGGGGGCGGACCAATTCACATGGTGACCAAAGAAGCTTTCCAAGATCCCCATTTGGAAACTGTAGGTTGGGAAAACTTTTTAGGAATGACAGTCGGTCAAGCTGTTGTATGGGCTTCACAAAATATCGATCCAAAATATACAAATCCAGAGCTAACAACTTCTGAGCCATATGTGATGGGATCGCATGCAACATGTTCTGGAGCTTGGGTAAGTGGGCCAGAAGATTTATCTCCTCCGGAATATTTCTGGGGTTACAATAGAATGTTAACTGTTGATGGACTATTTGGTGCAGGCGACACTGTAGGAGGAAGCGCACATAAATTTTCATCAGGATCTTTTACTGAAGGAAGGCTAGCTGCAAAAGCTGCAGTGAAATATATCGAAGATAAAAAAGCAGATGGAATTAAAGTAAGCGATAAACAATATAAAGATCTAAAAGAAGTTATTTATAAACCTCTAGAAAACTACACAGTAGGTAGAAATGAAATAACAGGTGGAACTGTATCACCGAGTTATATTTCTCCTATTCAAGGGTTACAAAGACTTCAAAGAATTATGGATGAGTATGTAGGTGGAATAGCTACAAATTACATGACTAATGAAAACATGCTTAATAGAGGTTTAGAATTATTAAAATGGTTAGAAGAGGATTTAGAAAATGTTGGAGCTGAAGATTACCACCAACTAATGAGAGCATGGGAGTTAAAGCATAGAACTATTACTTCTCAATGTGTAACGGAGCATACTAAATTCAGAGAGGAAACCAGATGGCCAGGTTACTATTATCGAGGAGATCATCTAAAACTTGATGATGATAACTGGCATTGTTTAACTGTCTCGAGAAGAGATCCTAAGACTAAAAAGTTCACAATGGAGAAAGTTCCAGTTTATCATATAGTGGATGAAAAGAAGGAAAAGAAAGCTTCATAAAGTTTAATGGAGTTGCTGGAAAAATCTGATAAAGAAATTAAAGATATTGCTCAGCCAATCTGGAACAATTTAGTTAAATCATCTAACATTAAAGATTATGGCGGGTTTACAAAAGACTTTTCATCACAAATGCTTTACGGGGCAAATGAGGTTGAGCTTGGAAAGCAATGGGCGAATAATAAGTTGCTTACTAGTCTTTCAGAAAAACAGGAATTTTTAGGTACAATAAGAAGAAATCAATTTATTACTGTTCTGTATAAACAAACAAGCCAAACAATGCCTGGTGAATTTCTAGGCAGATTGGTTTTAGGCGAAGAAGATGGTCTTGTAAAAGTTTTTGGAGCTACAATTTATTAAGATTGACAACCTAATGTTTCAGGCATAATCCTAATATAGATGCTTGAAATTTATCTTCCTATTGCCCAAGTAAATATAGATATTTTTCTTTTATTATTTTTAAGTTTGGCAGTTGGAGTTTTATCTGGACTTTTTGGTGTTGGAGGAGGTTTTTTGATGACACCGTTTTTAATTTTTATGGGCATACCCCCAGTTTACGCAGTTCCAAATGAAGTTAATAACATTCTTGCTACCTCAGTATCTGGCTCTCTTACTCATTGGTATAAGAAAACTTTAGATTACAAGATGGGTTTAATGATTGTCTCAGGAGGTGTAGTTGGAACTATCATAGGAATTATGACTTTTACTTTTTTTTCAGAAATAGGAAAAATAAGTTTAATAATTTCTTTATTGTATATGTATCTTTTAGCAATAGTTGGCACATTAATGTTAATTGAAGTTTTAAGGGAAAGAAATCGTTTAAAATCTAAAATAAATACTAAAAAAAAATTACACGATCATAATTGGTTACAAGGTCTTCCATTAAGAATGAGGTTTAAAAAATCTGGATTGTATGAAAGTGCATTCACTCCTATTTTATTAGGGTTTGTTGTTGGGTTTGTTGCATCAATGATGGGAATAGGTGGTGCATTTTTAATGGTACCTGCAATGATTTATATTATTGGAATGCCTGTAAAATTAATTCCTGGCACTTCTTTGTTTGTTACTGTTTTCATTAGTGCGGTAGTAACAATTTTACACTCTTTTAATTACGGAACAATTGACTTGTTTCTTGTAGTTCCTTTAATTTTAGGTTCAATTGTAGGAGTTCAAGTAGGTCAAAAGATTGGTCAATTTTTAGATAACAACGAGCTTAAGTCCTTATTTGCAATGCTTTTGATAAGTGTAGCTGTAGCAATCGCCTACGATTCTTTCTTTAGAAAAAAAACAGAATTTAACGGAAGCAAAGTTACAACACCTGAATTAAATAGCTTATCAGAATTTATCGTAAAAATGTCTAATGATGTACCATTCTTATATGGAGCTTTTGCAATAATTCTTGCAGTTGTGCTTGGGGCGTTAATGGCATGGATTAGAAAAATTGTTCATGATTTAAGACATAAAAAACCAAAACAAGAAGAAGTTAAATTTCCTGTCAAATAGTTATTTTCTTTTATATTTTTGTTTTTCAGGTATTACGCCTCTCACTCCACCCCTAGGATCTTCTACATCTCCTTTTCTTCTAGGAATTAGATGGATGTGACAATGCATTATTGATTGACCAGCATCCTTTCCAATATTAACTCCAACATTAAAGGCACTTATTTCTTTATCTAATTTTTTTAATTCTTTCTTTTGTTCTTTTAAAACTTCATCTAAATCACTCATTTCATCTTTAGTTAAATCAAAAAAATCATCTACATGTCTGTTTGTAATTATCAAAGTATGATGTTTTGTGACAGGGTAAGCCGTATCTCGAATTATAAAAAAATGTTTTGATGACGAGATTACTTTACAATTTGTTTTATTGCAGAATATACAGTCCTCTAAGCTTGAAGACATTATGCACTTCGATAAAGCTTAGTCATTACAAACTCTCTATGACCCAAAGCTTCAGCACATGTTAATCTTCCATTAGCTACCTTAAGTGTCGTTTCTATAAGTTTGTCACCAGCTTGATCTAGATTCATTTCTCTAGATAAAATTTTTGAAACATCGCAATCGACATGTTCACTCATTAACTTTGCAGTCAAAGGATTTGCTGTAAGTTTAACAACTGGTTCTATTGGATTGCCAATTATATTTCCTTGTCCAGTGGGAAAAAGATGAATATTAAACCCACCTGCTGCTTGAAGAGTTACACATTCAGCAGCCGCAGAGGAAGTATCCATAAAATATAAACCTTTTCCTTTTTTAGGTTCTTCGGCTGGCTCTAAAACATCTATAAATTTTCTTGAACCTATTTTCTGAAAGTTTCCAAATGCTTTTTCTTCAATAGTTGTCAGACCGCCTGCAATGTTTCCTGCTGTTGGTTGGCTTTCTGATAAATCATCAGTCGCTTCTTTTAAAATAAAATCGTTATAAGCACTCCAGGTTTTCATGAATTTTTTCTGAGCCTCTGGTGTTGCCCCTCTTTTAGCGCAAACTTGCTCTGCGCCGGTCAACTCTGAAGTTTCTCCAAAACATAAGTGAACCCCAAGAGGCTCTAGTTTATCCATTAAATTGCCAACGGTTGGGTTGGATGCTAAGCCCGATGTTGTATCTGACTCACCACATTTAACTGATATCCATAAATCACTCATTGGACATTCCTCTCTTTGCTTCTCAGATGCCCACATAGAAAATTCTTGTGCTTTTTTAGATGCTTTCATTATTGTTTGAATGTCTCCACTTCTTTCAATGTGAAAACCTTCAACTGGTTTTCCAGTTTCTGCAATCCCATCGACAATTTTTTTTGTCCATTTTGGCTCTATCCCAATAACAATAACAGCGGCAACGTTTGGATTTCTGCCCGTACCAATCATTGTTCTAAAATGTAATTCTAAATCTGCACCAAACTGTAATCTTCCATAAGAATGAGGTAATGCTATTGTTCCTTTAATATTATTTGCAACTGCTTCAGCACAAGCGTTAGAGATGTCATCAACAGGAAGAATGATTACGTGGTTTCTTGTTCCGGCTCTTCCGTTCTCTCTTTTATAACCTAAAAAACTTTTTGGAATTTCCATATTCAATTTACCACTTTTTTGTTTTTACGTTATGAACATGAACATGCTCACCTTTTTTAATTTCTTTAACTACTTTTCCAATATCATGCCCATACTTGAAAATTGTGTCTCCAACTTTTAGGTCTTTTAGTGCAATTTTGTGTCCTAAAGGAACTTCATTTGTAGATGGAACTTTAACAGTTTTGTCGTTTTCCATTATCCAGGCGCTACAATCTTGGCCTTTTTTGGTGGTTTCTATTACAACAACTCCCACGTTATCTTTTTCGTCGTGTATAATGAGATCGGGCTGTGACATAAAAATATCTAATGGATATAGACTAAAATTTAGTATAATGAAAGCTAGTTTTTTCAGAATATTTTTTTAGGAGATTTATGGCTAAAATGACAACAGAGGAAGCTTTTGTAAAAGTTTTACAAATGCATGGTATTGAACATGCCTTTGGTATCATCGGTTCTGCGTTTATGCCTATTTCAGATATTTTTCCAGATGCAGGAATTACTTTTTGGGATGTAGCCCATGAGACAAACGGTGGTTTAATAGCTGATGGTTACACACGTGCTACAGGAAAAATGTCAATGGTAGTAGCACAAAACGGACCAGGCATAACAGGTTTGGTTACTCCAATAAAAACTGCATATTGGAATCACACTCCACTTCTTTTAGTCACACCTCAAGCTGCAAATAAAACAATGGGTCAAGGTGGATTCCAAGAAGTTGAACAAATGAATTTATTTAAAGACATGGTTTGTTATCAAGAAGAAGTTAGAGATCCATCTAGAATTGCAGAAGTTTTAAATAGAGTTATAGAAAAAGCCATTAGAGGTTCAGCTCCAGCGCAAATAAATGTACCGAGAGATTATTGGACACAAGTAATAGATATTGATTTACCTCCAATCGTAAGATTAGAAAGACAGGCTGGCGGCGCAGCAGCGATAGAGGAAGCAGCAAAATTACTTTCTAGCGCAAAATTTCCTGTAATTTTATCAGGCGCAGGCGTGGTAATTGGTGGAGCAATTAAAGACTGTGTGAAGCTTGCTGAAAAATTAGATTCTCCGGTATGTTCTGGTTACCAACATAACGATAGTTTTCCAGGGAGCCATCCATTAGCAGTCGGTCCATTAGGTTATAACGGATCAAAAGCTGCAATGGAATTAATCGCTAAAGCGGATGTAGTATTAGCTTTAGGCACAAGACTAAATCCTTTTTCAACTTTACCGGGTTATGGAATTGATTATTGGCCGAAGAATGCAAAGATTATTCAAGTTGATATGAATTCAGACCGAATAGGTTTAACTAAAAAAGTTACAGTTGGAATTTGTGGAGATGCTAAGTTGGTTTCTCAACAATTATTAAGCAAATTGTCTCCAAAGGCAGGTGATACTGACAGACAAAAAAGAAAAGATCTAATTCATCAAACAAAATCAGCTTGGTTACAAAAACTTTCTGGTTTAGATCATGAAGACGATGATCCAGGAACAGTTTGGAATAAAGAGGCAAGAGATAGAGATAAAGATCGAATGTCACCTAGACAAGCTTGGAGAGCGATACAAGCTGGAATGCCAGAAGATGTAATAATTTCTAGTGATATAGGAAATAATTGTGCAATAGGAAATGCTTATCCAACATTTGAAAAAGGTAGAAAATATTTAGCACCAGGTTTATTTGGACCTTGCGGCTATGGATTTCCATCTATTTTAGGCGCTAAAATTGGATGTCCTGATACTCCTGTAATTGGTTTTGCAGGTGACGGAGCTTTTGGAATTAGTATGAACGAAATGAGCTCATGTGCACGTGAAGAATGGCCAGCTATTTCAATGGTTATATTTAGAAATTATCAGTGGGGTGCAGAAAAAAGAAATACTACTCTTTGGTTTGATAATAATTTTATAGGGACAGAATTAGATCCAGAATTAAGTTACGCAAAAGTTGCTAATGCATGTGGTTTAAAAGGAGTTACAGTTAAGACTATGGAAGAAACCACAAAAGCGATCAAACAATCTTGTGAAGACCAAAAGAAAGGCATCACAACGTTTATTGAGGTAATTTTAAATCAAGAACTAGGCGAACCGTTTAGAAGAGATGCTATGAAAAAACCTGTAAGAGTAGCAGGAATTAAAAAAGAGGACATGAAGCCTCAAAAAGGTTTAAACTAATTTTAAAATGAAATCTAAAAGTTCTAATAGAAGTTTCGGCTTACTATTTTTTATTGTTTTTCTAATATTAGGTTTGTGGCCATTAAAAAATGGCGAAAATTTAAATTACTATTTTATAATAACCTCTCTAATTTTTTTAATTCTTGGAACTATTAATTCACCATTACTTACTCCATTAAATAAATTTTGGAT
The DNA here is from genome assembly GCA_902631535.1 of uncultured Pelagibacteraceae bacterium. GTDB lineage: Bacteria > Pseudomonadota > Alphaproteobacteria > Pelagibacterales > Pelagibacteraceae > Pelagilacustribacter. The sequence goes on along the minus strand of CACOYX010000003.1, from coordinate 75,275 downwards.
AAAATTAGGCGAAATACTGGGGATTATCATTTCACCAGTTATAATGGCTTTGGTATACTTTATCATTCTTACTCCAGTAAGTCTTATTGTAAGAATGTTTGGTAAAGATTTACTGGGATTAAAGTTTCTAAAAAAAGATGAAACTTATTGGATAAAAAGAAAAAAAAATATTGGTTCAATGAAAAAACAATTTTAAATGATCGAATTTTTTAAAGAGTTTCGGGAATTTTTAATGGAGAGAAAAAAATATTGGTTGTTACCAATAATAATTGTTTTGGCCTTATTCGGAGTTTTGATTGTTCTTAGCCAAGGCTCTGCGGTAGCACCCTTTATTTATACAATATTTTAGTGACTTCTATATTAGGAATATCCGCATTTTATCATGATAGCGCAGCCGCAATCATTGTAGATGGAAATATAATTGCAGCAGCACAAGAAGAAAGATTTTCACGAAAAAAACATGATCCAAGATATCCTTTTAACGCCATAAAATACGTGCTTGAAGAGTCAAATTTAAGTTTAAATGAAGTAGATCACATTGTCTTTTTTGAAAAACCATTTTTAAAATTTGAAAGACTTTTAGAAACATATATGGCGTTCGCTCCAAGAGGTTTTAAATCATTCAGCTTATCAATGCCAATATGGCTAAGAGAAAAACTTTTTCAAAAAAAGTTTTTATTTGATAAACTAAAAGAACATGACAAAAATTTCAATGATTTAAGTAAAATTAAATTTTCTGAACATCACTATAGTCACGCAGCTAGCGCATTCTTCCCATCACCTTTTGAAGAAGCTATTATTTTAACATTAGATGGCGTAGGCGAATGGGCTACCACGACAGTAGCAATTGGAAAAAAAAACAAATTAGAGATATTAAAAGAAATATATTTTCCTCATTCATTAGGGTTATTATATTCTGCTTTTACTTATTACACAGGTTTTAAGGTCAACAGTGGTGAATACAAATTAATGGGACTTGCTCCTTATGGTAAACCTATTTTTAAAAACATTATATTGGAAAAACTTATAGACTTAAAAGAAGACGGCTCTTTTAAACTTGACATGAAATATTTTAATTATGCTACTGGATTAACAATGACGAATAATAAATTTTCTGAACTTTTTGGCCAACCTGTAAGAGACTCTAAAAAAGATTTATTAACTGAATTTCATATGGATATAGCTGCGTCAATACAATCTGTTACTGAAGAAATATTGTTAAAAATAACAAAAAATCTTTTATCTAAATATAAAATAAGAAATCTTTGTCTTGCAGGAGGCGTAGCTTTAAATTGTGTAGCAAATGGAAAAATTTTAAAAGAAAAGAAATTCGACAATATTTGGATACAGCCAGCAGCAGGGGATGCAGGAGGTTCGTTAGGTGCAGCTTTAGCTTATTGGCATCATGAACTAGGGAAGCCCAGGTTAGAATTTAGAGATCAAATGAAAGGCGCATATCTTGGTCCAAAATTTGAAAATAATTTTATTGAAAAAGAGCTTAAATCATTGAAAGCAAATTATAGGCAATTTAATAGAGATGAAATTACAACCTTAACAGCGAAAGAACTTGCAAATGGTAGGACTGTAGGTTGGTTTCAAGGAAGGATGGAATTTGGTCCTAGAGCTCTTGGTGGAAGATCAATATTAGCAGACCCAAGGTCTGAAAAAATGCAAAAAGAATTAAATTTAAAAATAAAATTTAGGGAAAGTTTTAGACCTTTTGCACCCTCTGTTTTGAGGGAAGATGTTAATGATTGGTTTGAATTGGACAATGACAGCCCTTATATGCTTTTAGTTTCTGAAGTCAAAAAAGATAAACAAATAAAAATGAAAACAGAAGATGAAAATTTATTTGGTATAGACAAATTAAATATCAAAAGGTCAAGTATTCCAGCAGTAACACATGTTGATTATTCAGCTAGAATTCAGACTGTCCACAAGGAAACTAATCCAAGATACTACGATCTTATAAAAGAATTTAAAAAAATCACAAATTGCTCAGTGCTTGTAAATACTTCTTTTAATGTTCGTGGTGAACCGATCGTTTGTTCCGTAGAAGATGCATTTAATTGTTTTATGGGAACAAACCTCGATATTTTAGTTTTGGAAGATTTTATTTTATTTAAAGATCAACAAGATAAGTCTCTTGCAAAAAATTATAAAAATAATTTTGAATTAGACTAATATCTAAATCTAGATTTTTTTTAAGATGCAATAAATATTAAAAGTAAAATATTCCTTTAAAAAATTTATTTTACTTAAAATATTAAAAACTTTTCCCACAGGGTGATCGGATTGATTGGTTATAAAATAATCTATTTTAAACTTTGACTCACTAAAAATTTTTTTGTAATCTTTAAAAGAATATTTACTTAATCCTAGATCTTCAATTCTATCAATTTTATTAGAATTTTGCTTGTTGTATCTTTTTATTATTGTCTTCTCTGATAATATTACATGCATCCAAGGTATCTTTAACTGCGTTCTACCATGATCGCCGTTATATGAATTATAAAGTGGTCCAAATCCGATATATGCTTTACCACCATCATTTAAAAGATCGTAAAATCTATTTAAAATATCTGGTAAATTTAACGAATGCTCAAAAGTATCTTTTGTTACAATTATATCAAATTTCTTATTGAAATTATCTTTCAATAAATCTTTCTCTTCAAATTTAATTTTTTTTGATACGTCACTGTAATTGGTGTTCAAATTTTCTGTTGCAAATTTTAACAATTTTTTATTTATATCTATCCCTGTAACCGAATTCGCACCGCTTTTAGCAATATCAATACATAGTGAGCCATGACCACAACCAAAATCTAAAATAGATTTGTTCTTAAAATCAGGTATTTCTTTAAGTCTTTTCCAAAATTTTTTATTTTCTATATTTCCGTAATTAAAGTAGTCCAAATCTTCTTTGTTAAGCATAATATTATTTTAAAATTGATGCTGGATCTAACTTCACATCAAACCAATTTAATCTTATATCTAAATGAGGTCCAGTTGCTCTACCGCTTTGTCCCAAAGTTCCAACTATCTGTCCTTTCTTTATTTTTTGACCAACTTTAACCTTAATGTCCTTCATATGCATATACAATGTACTTATGCCGTGACCATGGTCAAAAATAATTGTACCACCAGTAAAATACATATCATTTTCTGATAAAGTGACCTCACCATCCATCATCGCTTTTACAGGAGTACCTTCAGGAGCATGAAAATCAATACCGTAGTGTGGTCTTCGAGGTTTACCATTTAAAATTCTTTGACTACCGTAAACACCTGTAATTATATATTTATCTATTGGATAGATAAAATTTCCTTTAAAAAAATCATAAGCAGTATCAATTGACCTAGCTTTACCAATCAAAATATTATCTTTTTTTATTCGATCGTATACTTCAGGTGGTGGAGTTACTTGTTTTGATGGCAATCCATCAATTCTTTGAATTTTATATTTTCTTTTTATAACTTGTTTTTCAATTATTTCTGTTTTTCCACTCTCACTAATTTTGATTACTACGTCATTTTTTCTATCTCTGTCTAAACCAAAAGCAAAGTATCCATCTTTAGAAACTCTGATTTTTTTATCGTCTATTTTTACTTTGGAGTTTGGTTTTGTTTTTCCCAAAATAAAAGAGCCTTGCTCAAATTTTCCTAAAAATTCTATTGCACCTAAATTTAAGTAATAAAAAAGAAAGATTAATAATAAAAATATAAACTTCATTTTGCAGTCCAACCTCCATCAATAACTATTGATGTTCCAGTTATCATTGAAGCTGCATCAGATGCTAGAAATGTTATCGAAGTGGCAACATCACTTACAGTAACAACTTTGTTAATTGGAGTATTTTCTTTAACATATTTATTATATTTTTTGTCTGCAAAGTATTTTTTAGTTCTTGGAGTTAAAACAATATTAGGGCAGACGCTATTAACTCTTATATTATGTTTTGCTAAATCTAATGCCATTCCTTTAGTTAATCCCTCAACACCAAATTTAGTCATACTATAAACAGTTCTTTTTTGCCCAGCCACAAGTCCAAAAATAGAGGAAATATTAACAATTGATCCACTTTTTCTTTTTAACTTAATAATTTGATTAGCACAAAGTTGAGCGACATTAAAAACTGCTTTAGTATTCACATTTAATAAAGTCTCCATTGAAGATTTTTTTACATTTAAAAAAGGCTCTGGAATATTTGTTCCAGCATTATTAACTAAAATGTCAAGCTGCTTAAGTTTAGTTATGAAAGATTTCATCTTATTATAGTTATTTACATCACAATTAAATGGTATGTAATTTACTTTAAATTTCTTAACCTCTTTTTTTAAAGTATTAAGTTCTAATTGATTTCTTCCAATAGCAATAACATTTCCTCCAGCCTCAGCAATTGCTATAGCTGCACCTCTACCTAAACCTTTTGTTGCACCGGTAATTAAAGCTGTTTTACCTTTTAAATTTATATCTTTAAGAAATATTCCCATTACTGTGCTGTCCAACCTCCATCCACTAATAAAGATGTCCCTGTAATCATTTCAGATGAGTCAGCAGCTAAAAACGCTACTGCAGTTGCAACATCACTTTCTTTTGCAACTCTTCCTAATGGAATATTTTTAAGCATTTTATCTTTAAATTTTTTATTTTTAAAAAATTTTTTAACCATTGGTGTCTCAACAAATGTAGGACAAATTGTATTTACTCTTATATTGTAGGGGGCTAATTCACATGCCATGCCTCTAGAAAGGCCTTCTACGCCAAATTTATTCATGTTATAGACGTTTCGTCCCTCACAACCAACTCTACCTAGCTGAGATGACATATGAATAATAGATCCTCCAATTTTTTTTCTATTTTTCGCTTTTACCATTTTTTGAGAGCATAATTGTGCAACGTTAAATGCAGCTTTCATATTCAGATTAGTTAAGTACTCCATATTTTCTTGACTAACTTTTGTAAAATGTTGAGGTCTATTATTTCCAGCGTTGTTTACTAAAATATCCAATCGACTAATTTTTCTTAAAACTTTTTTTAAATCATCTAAGTTTGTTACATCACAAACAAATAATTGACTTGAACCTTTAGTTTTTTTTATAATTTTGTTTACTCTAATAAGGTCAGATTTTGTTCTACTTAATATAATTACTTTAGCCCCAGCCTCAGCTAAAGCTATTGCACAAGCTTTACCAAGACCTTTTCCAGCTCCAGTTACTAGAGCTGTTTTATTTTTAAGATTTATTTTTTTCAACATCAAAGTAATAAAATTTTAATATCTGTATATATTAAATCAACAGCTACAATTAAAATTGCTAACAAACCTAACCAAGCTATCCATTTGTATTTCTTAATCCATCCTGAAATTAGATTAGCAGCAACTGCCATTAGTATTATTGATAGAATTAATCCAAAAATTAATAAATGATAATGATGACCAGCTGCACCAGCCACACCAAGAACGTTATCTAAACTCATTGTAAAGTCAGCCAATAGAACAGTCCATATAGCTTTAATAAAGCTTGAACTATCGACTTTTATTTCTTCTGTTTTTGAAGCCTCTTTGATTACATCAATATAAAGTTTATAAACAATGTATAATAATAGAATTCCTCCAATAAGTCTTAGACCTGTAATTTGCAATAAATAAGCTGTGAGAAGCGTTAAAATTATTCTTAAAACTACTGCACCTCCAATCCCCCAAAAAATAACTTTTTTTCTTTGATCAGGTGGAAATTTTGAGGCAACCATACCAATAATAATTGCATTGTCTCCTGCTAAGACTAGGTCGATAAAAATAATTTGAGTTAATATAGTTATTTGTTCAGGTGTAAATAATTCTGCAAGCATGATTACTTGTTAAGTATCATGTCTGAGGCTTTTTCTGCAATCATTATTGTTGGTGCATTAGTATTACCGGAGGTTATATTGGGCATAATAGATGCATCCACAACTCTTAAATTTTGTATTCCATGCGCTTGTAATTTATCATTTACTACAGCTTCATCTCCTTTACCCATTTTACAAGTTCCGACAGGATGAAAAATAGTTTGTGCATGATCGCTTGCCGCTTTAACTAATTCCTCATCATCGGTAATGTGCGAACCTGGTCTATATTCTTCAGGCTCATATTTTTTAAATGTTTCTGTATTAAGCATTATATTCCTTACAATTTTTAGCGCTTTAGCTGCAACATCTCTATCATCTTGAGTAGACAAATAATTCATTTTAATTTTTGGATTATCTCTGCTGTCATTACTTGCTATATTAATTTCTCCTCTACTTGTTGGTCTCACATTAGCAACAGTTGGAGTTATGCCGTCAAAGTCATGCATTTTTGTTGCTCCCAAAATATCTGTGCTAATAGGCTGGACATGAAATTGTAAGTTTGGAGTGGCCCTTGAGGGATCACTCTTGACAAAACCACATACTTGACTTGCGCCCATTGTCATCGGACCGCTTTGCTTAAAAATATATTCTAATCCAATAAAGAAATTTCCTATTAGACTATTAATTTTACTGTTTAATGACTTTAAATTTTTAACTTTATATACAGGTCTAAACATTAAATGATCTTGCAAGTTTTTGCCCACTCCTTTTAATTCGTGAATAGTTTTTATACCGTATTTTTTTAATTTTTCTGAGTCTCCGACTCCTGAAACTTGTAAAATATGCGGTGATCCAATCGAACCAGCTGATAAAATTACTTCTCTGTTTGCTTTAATTGTAATTACTTTTTCTTTTTGATAATAGCTTACACCAGTTGCTTTTTTTCCCTCAAAATTTATTTTTTGCACATGTGCTTGAGTAACAATTTTTAAATTTGATCTACTTTTAGCGGGATTTAAATATCCTTTAGCAGCACTACATCGTAGTTTTAATAATTTATTTCGACTTGTGGTAAATTGAAAATAACCAATTCCAAAATTATCTCCTGTATTAAAATCTTCTGTTCTCGGTATCCCAGTTTCTACAGCAGCATTTTGAAACTCTTCTAGCATATCTAAATTAATCTTTTTATTTGAAACAGTTATGGGACCTTTATCATTATGAAACTCATTAGGACCAAGTTCATTGTTTTCTGACTTTAAAAAATATGGAAAAACATCATCCCAACCCCAACCGACATTACCTTGTTGTCTCCAATTATCATAATCATTGCTTTGACCTCTAATCCAAAGAAGACCATTGATAGAGGAACTTCCTCCTAAAGTTTTTCCTCTAGGGTATCTAATAGATCTATTGTTCATGGTTTCATCTTTTTCAGTATGAAAACACCAATCAACTTTAGGGTTATGCATTGTTTTAAAATATCCAACGGGAATGTGGATCCATGGATAAGTATCTTTGCCACCTGCTTCCAACAAAAGAACTTTGTTATTTGGATTTGCACTTAATCTGTTAGCAAGCACACATCCTGCTGAACCAGCACCAATTATTACAAAATCAAATTCATCCATGTTTAGAATTTAAACTATACTTGAGAAAACTCATACATACCAATATGACTTATTCAACTCTAGGTTTAATTAGTTTGGTTTGACTCTGATTTTTATAAGAGGTTTAATTCATTTTTTATTAATAAAAAACGGGGGAAATAATGAGAAAATTATTATCTGTAGTTTTTGGTTTAGCTGTTCTTGTAGGATTTTCTATGACTTCAGCAAACGCTAAAACTTTAAAATGTCAGACCGTTCTTAACACTAAAGCTGATGAAGTGAAGATGTTGAAGGACTTTACTGACACTGTAACAGAGCTTACTGATGGATCTTTAAAATTTGAGATCTTACCAGCAGGTGCTGTTGTAGGAGTAAAAGAGACTTTAGACGCGGTTGATAAAGGATTAATTGATTGTGGTTTCGCATGGACACACTATTGGTCTGGAGATCACCCAGCTGCCATGTTATTCGGTTCGCCAGTAGCAGGTGGTGGTGTTGGTATAGATAATTTAGCATTCCTATCATGGTTTCAGTACGGTGGTGGAAAACAATTATATGACCAACTATGGAAAGAAATGGGAAGAGACATAAAAGGATTTATGCTTCAACCTGTAGGTCCAGAAGCTTTAGGTTGGTTTCCAAAGCCAATTAAAGATATGGCTGACTTTAGAAAATATAAATTCAGAACACCTCCAGGAATTCCTGGTCAAACATATAAAGATATCGGTATTGCATCTGTAGCAATGGGTGGTGGAGATATTCTACCAGCTTTACAAGCAGGTACTATCGATGCAGCAGAATGGTGTTGTCCGAAACCAGACTTAACTTTTGGTTTCCAAAAAGTTTTAAAACACTATTACCTACAAGGTTTACACCAAGTAGTAGTAAATGCTGACTTTTATATTACTGGAAAAACTTACAAAAAAATGACTGCTCATGAGAAAAAATCTCTTGAAGTAGCTGCAAACGCTTCATTAATTAAATCTTTAAGCTATAGAATCTATGAAAATGGAAAAGCTTTAGCAGAATTAACTAATAAGCATGGAGTAATTTTAGAGGACACTCCTACAGACTACTTTAAAGAATATATGGCGGCAGCTAAGAAAACATTGAATAAAAACGCAGCAGAAAATAAATTTTTTGCAAAAGTTTATAAATCAATGAAAGACTTTGCTGATGTTGCTGTTCCATTCTGGAGTGGTGCTCAAATGTCTAATGCTAAGCTAGGAATGGCTCACGCGGCGACGTTAAAGTAATAAGCAAAAACTTTAAAAAAATTTTAGAGCGGACTTAATAGTCCGCTCTAATTTTTTAGGACTAAATTATGAATGACAAGCCACCAAAGATAGACATTTCAGATGAAATGATTGCTGAAAGGCGCGGCGGTTCAGGTAAAATGCCAGCCGATATGCCAGCATGGATGGCGAACACTATAACTTCAATAGATAAATTCAGCAAACGTGTAGGTAATATAGTTTGTTGGATCCTTGTGCCTTTAATTTTAGCAATGACTTATGAAGTTATTATGAGAAAATTATTTTTAGCTCCAACAATTTGGGCTTACGATATGAGTAGATTTTTATATGGGGCTCTATTTATGTTAGGAGCAGGGTATGCTCTCTCCAAAGGAGTTCACATAAGAGCAGATTTTTTATACAGAAATTTCAAAACTAAAAATCAAGGTCTCGTAGATTTTTGGTTATATATTTTATTTTATTTTCCGGGACTAACAGTCTTTCTTTACATGACTATAGGATATGTCGAAGAGTCAATTCGTAGAGGCGAAAGGGGAATGGATACAACCTGGATGCCATTTATGTGGCCTATAAAATCATGTTTATTGATAGGTATAATATTTCTTTTAGTTCAAGGCGTATCAGAATTACTTAAAAGCTATTGGGCTGCTAAAAAAGGTGAGTGGCCTGGAGAAGAAAAAAAATGATAGCAGAATTAATTGATCCAGCAGTATTAGGCATTATTTTAGTTGGAGTAATGCTTTTTGCTATCTTCGTTGGATTTCCAATATCTTTTACATTAATTTTTTTAGGTTTTGTATTTGGATATCTAGGATTTGGTAAACTAGTTTTCTATTTGATGACCTTACAATTTTCGATGGTCATGACCGAACAAACTCTGGCCGCCGTACCGCTCTTTGTATTCATGGGAATTATGATGGAGCAAGCTGGTTTAATGGAAAGGTTGTTCTCATCATTCCAACTTATGTTAGCTAGAGTTAGAGGATCACTTTATTATGCTGTTTTATTTGTTTCTGTGATTTTTGCTGCAGCGACAGGAATAGTTGGAGCTTCAGTAACGATTTTAGGAATTATGGCTGCTAAATCTATGAATAGATCTAGTTATAATGTTCAGCTTGCTGCGGGAACAATTACGGCAGGTGGTACTTTAGGAATTTTAATACCACCGAGCATCATGCTTGTTGTGATGGGACCAATTATGGAAATTCCAGTTATAGATTTATTTGCAGCTGCAATATTACCAGGAATACTTTTAGCTTCGTTGTTTGCTGCATACACAACAATTAGATGTATGTTAAATCCTGAACTAGGTCCACCATTACCTGAAGACATGAGACCTACCAGTATGAAAACTGTTTGGATTGAATTTCTTTTAGGATTAGTTCCTCCAGCAGCATTAGTTTTTGCAGCGCTTGGAAGTATATTATTAGGTTTTGCAACACCAACTGAAGCTGCAGGCTGCGGTGCAATGGGTGCACTTTTATTATCACTTGCTTATAAAAAATTAACTCTCCCTAAATTACAAGAGGCTCTTGTGAAAACTTTGGAAATAACAGCTCTAATAATGGTTCTTGTAGCTGCCTCAAACTTCTTCGGAGCTGTATTTGCTAGATTGGGTACACCTACCTTACTAACTGAGTTTCTACTTGGTCTTGAAATGAATAAGTATTTAATTTTAGCAATGATTATGGCGATGATTTTCTTACTTGGTTGGCCTTTAGAATGGGTTCCAATAGTTATGATTATTATTCCAATTATTTTACCTTTAGTTGAAGCACTTGGCTTTAACTTAACTTGGTTCGCCATACTAGTCGCAGTAAATCTCCAGACCTGTTGGCTTTCACCGCCCGTCGCTTTATCGGCTTATTTTTTAAAAGGTGTTGTTCCTGAGTGGGATTTAAAAGATATATATTTTGGAATGATGCAATTTATGGTTTTACAATTAATTGGATTAATATTAATAGTTATATTTCCACAAATAGCTTTGTGGTTACCAACACTTTTATATGGCAATTAAATATTTAAAAAAGGCACCTAAAACAGCATCCACAGATGATGCAAAAACTCGTGAAATCGTTCAAACGCTTTTAAAAGATTTAGAAACATCTAAAGAAACTGGATGTAAAGAACTAACAAAGAAATTTGATAAATATGAAGGAGATATAATTGTCTCTAAAGAAAGAATTGAAGAAATAAATAAATCTATAGATCAAAAAACTAAAGACGATGTAAAGTTTGCTCATGATAGAGTTCGAAAATTTGCAGAAGCTCAATTAAAAAATTACGGTAATGATTTCGAAATAGAATTATCAAAAGGTTTATATGCAGGACAAAAACTTGTGCCAGTCAACACTGCAGGCTGTTATATTCCGGGAGGAAGATTTGCTCATATTGCATCAGCTGTTATGAGTGTTACGACAGCAAAAGTAGCTGGTGTTAAGAACATCATTGCATGTAGCCCTCCAAAACCAAATGTTGGTGCTCATCCGACAATTATTTATACAGCAAACTTATGCGGTGCTGATGTAATAATGAATTTAGGAGGAATTCCAGCGATTGCTGCAATGACGTATGGATTATTTAAAAATGCTCCAGCAGACATGTTAGTCGGTCCTGGTAATCAATTTGTTGCAGAGGCTAAAAGAATTTTATTTGGAAGAGTAGGGATTGATTTATTTGCTGGACCAACAGAGATAGCAATAATAGCTGATGAAAATGCTGATCCTGAGATTGTTGCAGTAGACTTAGTTGGGCAAGCAGAGCATGGTTATAATTCACCAGCTTGGCTTTACACAACAAGCAAAGATTTAGCAGACAAAGTTTTAAACAGAGTTCCAGAACTAATTAAAGAACTTCCTGAATTGCCAAGAAAAAGTGCAGAAGCTGCATGGAAAGATTACGGAGAAGTTATCCTGTGTGACACTGATGAAGAGATGGTTCAGATAAGTGATGAATACGCTCCAGAGCACTTAGAAGTTCAAACAAAAAATTTAGATTGGTTTCATAAAAGACTTAAAAATTATGGATCCTTATTTATTGGAGAAGAAACTACTGTTGCTTACGGTGATAAATGTTCAGGTACAAATCATATATTACCAACAAAAGGCGCTGGAAAATATACAGGTGGTTTATTTGTTGGAAAATTTATAAAAACATTAAGCTTTCAAAGAATGACAAAAGAGTCGACCAAGGAAGTAGGAGCAGCTGCTGCTAGACTTTCAAGATATGAGGGAATGGAAGCTCACGCTAGAACGGGAGATGTGAGATTAAGAAAATACGGTTTTTCCAATTAATGCATGCTTTAGTTTATACTGGTACGGAAAAAATAGTTTACAGAGAAGAAAAAGATCCCACTAAAAAACCTGGCGAGGCATTAGTAAAAGTTCATGCTTCAGGCATCTGTGGTTCAGATATGCATGCTTATCACGGTAAAGATGAAAGAAGAATCCCTCCACTTATTCTAGGTCATGAGTTCAGTGGAACCAGTTTAGATGGTAAATTTAAAAATAAAGAAGTCGTAATCAATCCACTTATCAGCTGTGAGAATTGTGATTATTGCAAAAACAAAAGAGAACATCTGTGCCCGCAAAGAACAATGATTGGAATGAGCACTCCTACAAAAAGAGATGGTGGTTTAGCAGAATTAGTGTCTGTTCCGGAGCAAAATATTTTTGAGGTGCCAACAGGTTTAAATATGAAAGAAGCAGCCCTAGCTGAACCAACAGCTGTTGCTTTACATGCAGTATTATTAGCTGAGGCAAATTTAAAAAAACCTTTATCGGAGTGTAAAATTTTAATTCAAGGTGCGGGGGCTATAGGTTTACTTTGTGGCCTGGTGCTAAATAAGGAAAAAAATTCTAGTGATATAATAATGTCTGATCCTAATAAAAAAAGATTAGATGAATGCGAAAAATATCTTAAAGCAAGTTTTGTTGCACCAGATGATAAATCTATAAAAGAAAATCATTTTGACTTAATATTAGAGTCTGTGGGACTAGAGATCACTAGACATCAAGCGATTAATTCAATAGCGCCTGGAGGCACTATAGTTCACATTGGTTTAACTCAACCCTCTGGAACTTTTAATTTTAAAAAACTAACAATCCAAGAAGTAACATTAGTTGGAACTTATTGTTACACAAATGATGACTTTAAAAATAGTTTAGTAATTTTAAAAGACAAAAAATTAGGAGATTTAGGATGGATAGAATATCGAGATCTCAAAAAAGGTTCGGATGCCTTTCAAGAAATTCATAATGGCACTTGTGTGGCTCCTAAAATCATTCTTATTCCTTAATCGCTAAACCACTCACTGTATCTATTTTTATTTTTAATTAAAAAACTTGGTAATAATTTTTCATTAACTAATTTTAATTTGTAATCACTTTTCCATTTATTTGTTGAGGATTTATCTGCGAAATGATCATAAAACATTTCTTTATTTTTTATTTTCTCTCTTATTTTATCTACCGTTATTCCACTTAATCTAAATTCATCATGATGACCAAAGTTCATAAATTTATCATACATTTGATCTGGGGATTTTAAATTAGTAAAATGCCACCCACCATCATTTATAATATTTAAATCAATGTATTTTGTTTCAGAAAACAAAGTATCTAAACGCCAGAAAGGATACTTCTTAAGTTTAATATTCCTTAACCATGATAATGATTTTAATTTTTCTTTTGTACATCCTTTTGTGCCAGGCCAAATCATTCTATCGTAGAGTAAATTAAATTTATAATAAAAAAATAATTGATTAAATAATACAATCGAATTTTTATTTTTTAAAAATTTTTCTGAATTTAAATTAGGAATTTCATCATTGTCACTTAACATTATAAAATCGTCATCAGAAAAATTATCCAATTCTTTTAGACTCTCATCGTAGGATAAAGCTATCCTTTTCAAGCTATTAGATCTTTGCAATGACGGATCATTATTCTCTTCTACAATTCCATCTGGTTCTCTATCAATAGCGATATAAATTATTTTATCTTTGAATTTTGGATAATTTTTAATATCAAAATTTAGTTTTTTCTTTTCTCCACTATGAGAAAATGTAGATTCTGTAACAATAAATTTATCAACTTTTTCATTTAGAACGTTAAGTCTTATTTCATACATCATATGCTCGTTATAGAATGAAGTACAATCAATGATTTTCATTAACTTTTAACCTTGTGGTTGTAGACATTATGCATACCTGTAATCTACTTTTAACACAATTAAAATGATTTAAAATTACATAAATAATATAACTATGAAAAATATTTTTTTAGTAACCTTAACTTTCATTTATTGCAGTTTAGCAGTGGCTATGGGTCACTTAAGCGAAAAAGATAGGAAAGCTACTTTAAAATGCACAGGACTTTATTATGCTAATAGTATGATACCTCAAGGAACATTGGAATTAGATAAAATTGTATTCTCGATTGCGGCTAAGAAATATTTAACATCATATTTAATTAAAGAGGGAGTTAAAGAAGATCTTGTAAATGCAGAACTTAATAAATCTGTAGATGAACTTTATGGCAAACCATACGATGAGAAAAGAACAGGCGATTGCACTAAATATATTTACAAATTAATTCCTGAGTCCAAAGCTGAAATTGATAAACTAGTAAAATCAGGAATATATTAAAATTAACAGAGGTAATCATGATAGATAAATTTGGAAACGCATTTTATTTAATTATTTACTTAGCTCATTTTATTATAGTTGGTAGCTATGGTTACCAATTAGTCTTTGATACTAAAAAATTTCTAAAGGGCAGAGGAGTTGATAAAACTGCAACTTTAATCACTAGATTTGCAGGCTCATTTATGATTGCAATTGTTATAATGGCAATTTATTTAGCTTTTATTAGACCCAATGGTTTAATAGGTACTTGGGCGTTCTTTAACTTAGTTTTTATAATTAATGTTTCAATATTAGTGACAAATTTTTACACTTTAAAAATTGATAAAACAGGTTTAACCAAAAAAACTAGAAACGATGGAATTTACGCACCATTAGTTCTTGTAATTATCAGCGCTATTCTTTGTTATGGCTTAACAGATAAGATCTACGTTTAAGGAGATAAATGGCTAAGTTTATGAATATTGTTAGGTGCAAAGTGAAATCATCTAGCAGAGAAGAATATTTGAAAAAAATAGATGAGATGCCAAAGTTCGATGGTCAGACTTCAGCTAAATATGTTGAGACAAAGCCCAACGAATTTTTTATGATAGGTGAATGGAATTCTGAAGATGATATTGCTAAAGCAAGACCAAAAATGATTGAATTTTTGGACACACTTCGGCACACTTTAGAAGAATTGTCACCAGATTTGGGAGTAACAGATCCTCACTCTGGTACAGTTGTAATCGAAAAATAGGAAAGGGGTAACAATGGCAAAATTTTATACATTAGGATGTTACACAGCTAAAGGTCTTGGAGGATTTGTAAGCAATCCATCTACAGACAGAAAAGCTGCTACATCTGCACTTGCTGCTTCTGTAGGAGCTAAAGTAACTCAATACTCAGGCCTAAGAGGAAAATATGATTTTATGGCAGTGATTGAAGGAACTTTTGAACAAGCTGCTGCAGCTGCGATGGTTGCTGTTTCTAGTGGTGCTGTTTCAGATTTTACAATTCTAGAAGATGTAGATCTAAATGAGATAGCTAAAACTGCTCAGAAAATGGCTTCATCATACAAAGAGCCAGGAAAATAATTATTTTCTGTAACTAATACATTTTAAGGTATCAGTGAATTTTATTTGATTTTTATATTTAGATTTTATTTCACTGATACCAAATTTAATTTCTTTAGCACTCATATTTAATAAGCAAGAAATGTATCTCTCTCTGATCATTCTTACGTATTTTTGTTTAGAGATATTTACTTTAAAGTTAAAGTTACTGTAGCTTATTTCTTTTAAGTTTTTTTTTATTATCCTGAATAAGTTTTCGTCTCTTTTTAAGCTCTTTTCTAAATTTTTTTTCATTTTTTTAAAACAAGGTATCTTATTCTTTTTTGTTTTAAGCGAAAAAATCAATATTTTACCTTTGGAATTTAAACTTTTTTTTGCAAGACTTAGAAGACGATTTAAATTTGTTTTTGAAAAAAAATGAATAGTTTGTTTGATTAAGATTACATCGTATTTCTCTTGTCTATTTAAATATTTTAACGCTTCTACTCTCTTGAATATAATATTCTTTTTAACATCCTTATTGCCAACAACATCAATTCCAATGGGTTTATTTCTAAATTTATATTTCTTTTGGAGAGCGCTAATAATATTTGCTCTTCCACATCCAATGTCCAATATTTTTAAATTTTTATTTAAATTAATTTTTCTTTTAAGAAATTTATTAAATTGAGAGATATATGATTTAGATGATAGCCAGGTTTTATTATCCCAGTTTTTAAGTCTTTTCATTAAAGTGCAACAACAGCGGCGGCCATGGAAGCAAGTCTTGCTTGGGTATCATCAGCTCTACTTGTTATCACAACAGGGACTTTTCCACCAACTACTACACCAGCTGCACAAGCTCCCATAAAAAAAATCATCATTTTTACTAAAGCATTTCCAGTTTCTACGTTTGGAACTAATAGAATATCAGTTTTACCAGCAACAGCATTTTTAATTCCTTTAATTTGAGCAGCTTTTTCAGAAACTGAATTATCAAAAGCCATCGGACCAAATACATCTGCATTTAAACCTTCTTCTTTAGCTCTTTTTGTAAGCTCACTTGCCTCTTGAGAGCTTGGTACACTATCTAAAACTTCCTCAGTGGCAGATAATATTGAAACTTTAGGTTTATCAATTCCTATTCTATTCGTAAAATCTATTGCATTTTTTAGTATATGCATTTTTGTTTCTAATTTTGGTAACACGTTTAATGCCCCATCAGTTATGATAAATGGTTTATCATTTTTCTCTAAAGTCATATGCCAAATATGACTAAGTCTTTTTTTCCCAATTAAATTTAAATCTCTTTTCAAAACTGCTTTCATAAGCACATCGGTATGAATATGTCCTTTAACAATTATTTTTACCTTACCTTCACTTGCAAGTTTTGCAGCGATCGAAGCAGTACTGTTTTCATCTGGTTCATTAATTATTTCGTATTTAGAAATATCCCAATTAAAATGTTTAGCGTTTTTCTCGATAATTGATTTGTCTCCAATAAAAACTGGGATGATTAAATTTGCATCTACGGCTTGTTTTGCAGACTCTATTGAAACAGGCTTTACTGCGTTAACTATGACTGCTTTTGCTGGACCTTTTGTTTTAGCTAAATTAAGTAAATTCTCAGGACAAATAGTATCTTTTTTACTCAGCATTTAATTTTTCCATTTCTCTTAAAATTTTCGCAGGAATAGATATATCTTTATTTAAATTCTTTTTATACGTCTTATTTTTTCTTTCACCTGGGTAAAAAATATTTGAAAATCCTTTTGCTTTTGGAAGTTTTTTGACAAGCTTTATATTTTTTTGCATTTCTTTAACAAACCTATTTCCGATAAAAATTTTAGGATTAATAGTAATAAATAAATGGCCCATATTTTGGGGTCCTGAAAAATCATCAAAAGGATCTTTTGTTTTTCCTCCATGACTACTGCCTGTTAAAACACCACTTAGAATGTCAACCATCCAAGCTAACCCAGAACCTTTAAAACCTGCAATGGGTAATTGAGTACCCGTTAGAGCCTCTTTAGCGTTGGTAGTAATTTTACCTTTTTTGTTAAGAGCAACACCATATGGAATTTTCAAACCTAACTTTTCAGCTCTTCGTATAATTCCCCTGTTTATTATTGACGTTGATGCATCATAAATAAAAGGAACTTTTCCTGTGGGTACACCAAAACAAATAGGGTTTGTTCCAAATAAAGATTTCTTTGCACCATGCGGAGCTAAAGCGGCAGGAGCATTAGTAAAACAAAAAACCATTAATTTATTATTGACTGCTTGCTCTGCGTAAAAACTTGAAAGTCCGTAATGTCCGCTTTTTTTTATAGCCACTAAACCTATTCCAGTTTTTTTTGCATTTTTAATTGCTTGTTTAATACCAATATCAGCACTTACATAACCAATGCTGTTATCTGCATTGATATAAGAAATTGAAGAACTTATTTTCTTTATTTTAATTTTAGGTTTAGGATTAATTACTTTTGCTTTAATTCTATCGCAATACATTTTAAGTCTTGCCAAACCATGACCTTTTGCTTCTAATATTTCTGCTTTAGTTAAGTAGTGAGAACAAATTTCTGCGTGATTTTTTGAAAGTTTATGTTTTAAAAATATTTGTTTTAGTTTTGATTTTAAAAGACTTTTTTTCACTTAAATTTTTTATTTCCTTTAGCTTCCCAAAAATTAGTTCTTTGCTCTGGATTCTCAACTAAACTTTTACATATCATGCCATACTCTTTTGCAAGTGAAGAAAAATCTTTTTTAGCTAATTCTACAAACTTATTAACTTTATCTTTTGTCATTTGGGACATTACCTCTGGATTTAATCCCATTATCTCCCCAAGATCATAGTTATATTTTAAAGAAACATCCGCACTATTTTCTAAGCTATCAATAATTTTTTGATCTTTTCCTGCATCTTTAAAACTTTGGGCAGCAACTTTATAGAAACTATAACAATTAACGTAATCTCTTTGAATATTCTCCATAACATACTTTGCAACTTTTTTTTCTTTTACATTTTCATTCGCATTTAAAGAGAAAGGTATGATAATTAGAATAGTAAAAATTATTTTTTTCATTTATATCTTTTCATTGAAGCTTCAGCTAATATTAGATTTGGATCCATAAATGTTTTTGAAAGCTTAGCTTTTTTAAAAGACTTATATGCAAAAATTGCAATTGGCAACTCTGTACAACCCAAAATGATTTTTTTGCATTTCATTTTTATAAGATAATTTACCGCAGGCTTAATAGCTCTCTCAGCCTCCTTAGTTTTACCCATTTTAACAAGTTTAATAGATTTATTTACGCTTCTTTGTTGCAAAGTTGAATTCGGTGAAATTAATAAAAATCGTTTGTTAAAGTAATGACTATATATACCAGTTTTTATTGTTGCCTCGGTTGCTAATAAACCAATTATAGAATTTCTTTTTAAATTATTTTTTGCATTCGAATATACAATTTCTGGCATATTTAAAATTGGTATTTTTATTTTCTTTTTGAGGTCTTTGTACCAATAGTGTGCGGTATTACATGGAATTGATATAAACTTACAATTACTTTTCTGTAAAAATTTACATCCCTCTATAAGGCTTTTTAAAACTTTATTATATTTTTTAAGATTTTGTTTTCGATCTGGAATATTTGATTTATTGTATAAAATAAACAAAGGATATTTTTGATCAGCTTTTCCTCTATTCAATTTTGCAAGTTTAGAGCAAAAATCTAACCCTGCTTGAGTGCCCATTCCCCCGAGTATTCCAATCATAATTTCGATACTATGTTTTTTATAAATAGTTTTTGATGAAATTCGTCATTAAGATGTGATCCAAGGTCACCCTTCCTATAAATTTTTTCAATATTAATATTACTAAAATTTAATTTATTCATATTCAAATGTTCGATAACTTTCAAATTCCCTCTTTGAAGCACCTCATCAATGTAATCTGATACATTAACTTTATATATATTTTTGTGATGATTAATATGCGGGAAACTCACTAAAATTACCTTTTCTAAATTCTCATTTGATAAAAATTCAATTAATTCTTCGAGTGATTTTTTAAAAACTTTTTCAGAGTCTTTATTATAACTTATGAGCTCTTTCATAATTTCCTGAAACCCACATTTACTTTCATTTCTATTCTTAAATCCTTTTGCTAAAATTTGATTAAATAAATTTAAGTTTCTTTTAAAAAAATAATTAGCTTTAAGATATGGAAATTTTAAAATTTTAAAGAAATTATTATTTAAAGATAACTCTGAAAATAGGTAAGATTTTGAGTAATCATATGTGGCTCTGGTAAATCTCTCTCTGCTTACATGAGAAAACTTTCCATCATTTGTATATACTTTATTGCGTTTATACCTGCAATATTCATCCCCAATATCTGTTTGATCAATATAAATAATTAATATGTCTGGATTAATAGAAAATTCACTCTTTAAAATTTTATATTGAGAATGAATAGTGCTTGGTGCAAAAGATGTTATACCAGCATTAATTATATTATAATTGTTTTGTTTACCAAATATTTTTAAATAATTATTTGAAATTTTATTTTTTGAAATATCTTCTATCCAAGAGTCACCTTGTAATAAGATTGTTTTTGATGATTTATTATTGAAATAAATCTTTGAATATAGATATTCATTATTACCAACCCATTTATTTACATCTCTAAGATGATGCATTTTATCTGAATAATTTTTGTGAAAATTTAAATCCTCTTTGTTTTTAAATACAAAGTCATTGTATTTATTTATTTCAATCAAGCCCCAAAGACCAAAGATAAGATATAAAAATATAAATAATAAGAAAGATAAAATTATTATGAAAATTCTTTTTTTCATACTAGTTATAGTTCATTGGAATTTTTTTAATTTATCCTTTTCCACGCCACGGAATTGTTCTGTCAATTATTTTTCTTATCGTTATATCAAAGATTAATCCTAACATTCCCATAATGAATATCGTTATCCAAATAACTTCATATTGGAAATATTTTTTGGCAACATTTTCTACAAAGCCAACGCCTGTAGTTCCAGCTAAAAACTCCGCAGCCACTAATGTTCCCCAACACATTCCTGTAGCCACTCTAATTCCTGTTAGAATTTCTGGTAATGAGTTTGGAAAAATAACGTATCTTAATATTTGCCATTTAGACGCTCCAAGAGAGTGTGCTGCATGAATTTTTGACAATTGAGTTCCTGATGCACCAGCTCTGGCTGAAATTATCATAATTGATAATGACACCATAAATAATAAAAATACTTTTCCAAGATTGTCTATTCCAAGAACTGAGATAACTAATGGCGCCCATGCTAATGGCGGAACAGGCCTGTATAGTTCAATTAAAGGATCAAAAAAGCCTTTAGCAAATCTGTTTAATCCCATAAATAATCCTAATGGAACCCCAACTATAATTCCTGCTACTAAACCAAGGAACACTCTTAAAAATGAGTCCCATATGTGACCAGTAGGAATTGGAATTTTAAATAAGTTAAAGTCTCCAGTAACAAAACTTAGAACTTTACTTTTGAAATTTGGCTTAATTTCACCTTGTTCATTATGAACCGGATACTCTCCAGGTAAAATATCTGCAAACCAATCAGGTATTACAAAACCAATGATCTTACTAACATCCATCATTTCGAACCAAATTAATGGTATTTGTTTGTAACCGACATTTGGGTTCAGCATTAAAGTAAATTTATTAAGGGTATCTGATGGTTTTGGAAGCCATCTACCAGAGCCCTGTTCAGAACAACTTGGGCCACTTGAAATGATCGTGCCTGATGGAAATAAAAGAAGATCTATCCATCTAAGACTGCCTTGTTCTTTTTTTTGTACGTTATCAAAATTGATTATTGATGCCTGCATATCATTTAGAGTATTAGGTGGAAATATACTTGCGTATTCAATTCTACGAGCAATTTTAAGAATATCTTTTGCCAATGAAGAGGAAATTTCCTCAGAAGCGCTTAAACCGCTTCTATAATCTTTTATTTCTTTTTTTAGTTTTTCTAAGGCGAAAGTATATTGTTCGTTATGATTTTTAAGTTCAAAGAATTCATCGCTAATTAAATTTAATTCTGTAGCTGCTGCCTGGAATTTTAAACCTCGCTTTGTTTTTGGAATAAAGGGAATTTCGATTGTATTTTCAATTGAAGTGCTCGATGCTTTCCAAGAACCTTCTTCATTAGCAGCTTCAATTCTTTCTAATTCTTGTTCAGCACTCTCATTAGGATAATCGCTTCTTTTAAAATTTTCGGTTAAATTTATAATTTTTTCATCAATTAATTTAATTTGTTCTCTAGTATCGTTATTTAAAAGTTGTTCGTTTGTAAGTAATGGTATTGTACTTTTAGTTTGAGAGACAAAATTAAGCAACTTACTTTTATCTTGATTTTTGATACCTGATTTTTCTATTTCAAAAGTGATTTTATTTAAATTTTCTGACTCAGTTTCTATTACCGATGTACTCTTAAGTTGACGTTCATCAATTGGAAATAGATACTTAAGTGAGAGAAGAGACTCGTTTACTTTTCCAACTTGGCAAAGTTCATTAGCTGACTTTGGAAAAAAAGACTTAGCTATGTCCCATGAATAATAAAGCCAAACTAATAAAAGAAAACTACTTCCTACAATTACCCAATGAATACCTCCTTGTGCTCTTTCAGGATTTCCAAAAACAGCATCGACTTTTTCAGTTCTAATTAATTTTCTGCCATATAAAATGCACCCTACAATGGCGAAAAAAAATAAAAATGTTAGAAAACCTGTGATCATTTAAGCTTCTTTTCCCATTATTTCCTCTTCCATGTCCCATATCATTGAAAGAATTTCTTCTCTTTTAGAGACAAACTCTCTGTTGTTTTTAATATCTCTTAGGTCCTCTTTAAGACCCATTGATGCAAAAGGTAACTTATATTCTTTGTGTATTCTTCCTGGTCTTGGCGCCATAACATAAACTTTTTCTCCAAGTAACAACGCTTCCTCAACAGAGTGTGTAATAAGAATAATAGTTTTTCCAGTTTCCTTCCAGATTTTGAGAACTAAAGATTGCATTTTTTCTCTTGTTAAAGCATCTAAAGCTCCTAAAGGTTCATCCATCAATATTAATTCTGGATCATTAATTAAACATCTTGCTAAAGCTACTCTTTGTTGCATTCCTCCCGACAATTGATAAGTAGGTGTATTTCCAAAACCTTTTAATCCAACTATATCTAACCATTCATCAACCTTTTTTTGAGTTTGAACAGTATCTTCCTCTTTCATTCTTAAACCGAAATTTACGTTCTCGGCAACAGTTAACCATTCAAACAAAGCGCCTTGCTGAAAAACCATTCCTCTATCAACACCTGGTCCGTTAATTTCTTTATTATTTAGAGTTATTTTTCCTGAAGTTGGTCTAATAAATCCTGCTGTAATATTTAATAACGTTGTCTTTCCGCAACCTGAAGGTCCAAGTACAGTTAGCAACTCTCCTTTTTTAATTGTAAAATTTAAATCTTTTAGAGCATGAACAGTTTCTCCCTTAGGAGTTTTAAATATCATATTTAAATTTTGAGAAATCAGATTACTCATAAAAGAACTATATTAGATATTTTGATAAAAAAATAGGCACCAATGAACATTATTGGTGCCTATAATTTTTCTTTCAAGAATTACGGTAAAAACTTAGTAGTTACTGTACCTCTTGGAGTGTCAAAACCTTTTAAAAATTTAGCAAGGTTTCCACTCTTCATAGATTTTTTTGTTTCTTTTGGCGTTAAGAATTTGAAGCCACTTAAAGTGTCTTTCATGTCAGCAACTTTCATTTCTGACTCTTTAGACATAGCTTTCATATCACTTCCACCTTTTCTGTATCTCTCATTAGCTTCATGAGTTAATTCTACGAAAGATTTCAACATACCAGGATTTTCTTTCATAAATTTATTTGTTACAGAAACGATATCTATTCCCATGATACCTCCAGCACGAGCTTCATCAACTGTAAGAAGTCTTGTTCCAACAGATGTAGCAGATTTAATAGAGTTACCTCCAAATAAACATGCCATTACAACATCGCCACTAACCAATGCAGCTGCTCCTTCTTCAGGGTCCATTGCAATGATTTCCATTTTTTTTCTATCAGCACCAACTATTTTCATACTTTCTGTGAAAACGTATTCAGCCATAGTTCCTAAAGGAACTGCAACTTTCTTACCTTCAAGTTCAGAAGCATTAGCTTTTGTAATACCAGATTTTTTAGAAGTAACACATGTTGTTCCTCCCATTCCGTATTCCATTGCAACGTCTACTAAACTAATAGGTGCTTTTGCCTTAACAGCATTGATGTAAGGCATTAAACCTTGCGAGTAAGATATATCGATATCTCCTGCTAACATAGCATCAGTCATTGCTACACCGTTTGTGAAATTAGTCCACTTAACTGGTACACCAAGTGCTTTTGCATATGCTTTTTTATTCATGTCCTCAAGATTTGGAGATGGCCATTCCAAAAAGTACGCAACTCTCACTTCTTTTGCAGCTGAATTAGCTACTGTGGCAGTTAGAGTAAACGCAAATAAAATCCCAAGAACTGTGCTTATTATTTTTCTCATAGTTCTCCCATATGGTTTGTTTAATACTAAGATTTAAAATTAAATTGATTAAGAAGTAAATAGTTGATTGGTTACATAAGGCCAAATTGATTTTACAACTGAAGATTGTATGTTATATTTCTTGTCAAACTATAACAATAGTCTACAAGTTGAATTATGAGCGCTTCTAACAGAACTAATATACCTAATTCTTTAAATGAGCACTGGATGCCATTTACAGACAATAAATCTTTCAAAAAAAATCCAAGATTAATTACTGATGCTAAAGGAGTTTACCTAACCAATCACCAAGGTAAAAAAATGATAGACGCAAGTTCTGGATTATTTTGCAATCCGCTTGGTCATGGAAGAAAAGAAATTACTGAGGCCGTTTCAAAACAATTAGAAAAATTAGATTATTGTCAACCATTCAACCAAGGTTATGGAGGATCGTTTGAACTTGCAACAAGAATTGCAAAGAAAACTCCTGAGGGAATTAATAGAATATTTTATACCATTTGTGGATCCACTGCAGTTGAGACAGCAATTAAAATAGCTATCGCATATCATAGGGCTAAAGGTGATTCAAAAAGATTTAGATTTGTTGGCCGTGAAAGAGGTTATCACGGAATGAATATTGGAGCGACTACCGTAGGGGGGATGATTAATAACGTGAAAACTTTCGCTAGTATTTTAATGCCTGGCGTTCAACATATGAGACACACTCATTTACCAGAACATAAATTTGTGAAAGGTCAACCAGATACTGGTGTTGAAATGGCTGAAGATTTAGAAAGAATAGCAATGAACTTTGGTGGTGAAAATATTGCAGCCTGTATAGTTGAGCCGATTGCAGGATCAACAGGAACTTTAGTTCCACCAAAAGGATATTTAAAAAGAATAAGAGAAATTTGTGATAAGCATGGCATTCTTTTAATTTTTGATGAAGTTATAACTGGTTGGGGTAGAACTGGTTCCGCGTTTGCATCACAAGAGTTTGGTGTTACACCTGATATGATTACAATGGCTAAAGCAACGACAAATGGTGTTATTCCAATGGGAGTAGTTGCTGTTAAAGAAGAAATGTATGATGCTGTGTTAGACTCATCTAAAAACCCGGAAGGTACACCTGAATTGTTCCATGGGTATACATACTCTGGAATTCCAGCAGCTGTTGCAGCAGGATTAGCAGTTCAAGATATTTTTGATAAAGAGGATATTTTTAAAAGAGCAAAAGAAATGTCGCCATACTTCCAAGATGGGTTACACACATTAAAGGATTTAAAAGAAGTTGTGAGTATTAGAGGTTATGGAATGATGGGTGGAATTGAAATGAGAATGAAAGATAAGCCAGGTAAATCAGGATTTCAAACTTTTAAACATTGTTATGATGCAGGCGTTAACTTTAAAAACACTGGAGATACCTTAATTATCGCTCCACAATTTATTTGTGAAAAAAAACACATCGATGAAATCATAGAAAAATTAAGAACAGGTATTTCTAACTACTCAAAATCATAAATGATAATTGGAGTTCCAAAGGAGATTAAGCTTCAAGAGCATAGAATTGGTTTAACACCTGATAGCGTTAAAGCTCTCACGGATAGAAATCATGAGGTTTTAGTTGAAAATAATGGTGGATTTGAAGCTGGATTTTCTAATGAAGATTATTTAAAAGTTGGTGCAAAGATTATTAAAACACCTGAAGAAATTTTCGAAAAAGCAGAGCTAATTGTAAAAGTTAAAGAACCCCAAATGAATGAAGTTAAGATGATTAGAGAGGGTCAAATTATCTATACATATCTTCATTTAGCCGCAGCTAAAGAATTGACTTTAGGTTTAATGAAATCAAAATCAATATGTATTGCCTATGAAACGGTAACTGATGACAGCGGTCGTTTACCTTTGTTAGCTCCGATGAGCGCAGTAGCAGGCAGGATGTCTGTGCAAGCAGGAGCTCACGCTTTAGAGAAAAATCAAAAAGGTAGAGGTTTATTAATAGGTGGAGCACCAGGTGTCGATCCAGCTACTGTAGTGATTCTCGGAGGTGGTGTGGTTGGAGAAAATGCTGCAATAATTGCAACAGGTTTGAGGGGTAAGGTATATGTTGTAGACAAGTCAAAAAAAAGATTAGAAGAACTTCATAAACAATTTGGAGACAAAATTATTCCTACAGAAAGCGATAAAACAGATTTAAAAAAATTAATTTCTGAATGTGATTTATTAGTGGGAGGGGTTTTAATTCCTGGAGCCGAGGCACCGAAATTAGTTACAAAAGAGATGATAAAATCCATGAAAAGAGGATCAGTGGTTGTTGATGTAGCGATCGATCAAGGAGGATGTGTAGAAACAAGTAAACCGACTACTCATGCAAACCCAACATATTTAGTCGATGATGTGGTACACTATTGTGTAGCTAATATGCCTGGAGGCGTACCAAGAACGTCAACTATGGCACTTAATAAAGCTACGTTACCGTTATTATTAAAATTAGCAGATCAAGGTTATAAAAAAACTCTTACCGAAAATAAAAACTATTTGGCTGGCTTAAATGTTTATAGAGGAAACATTACTTTTAAAGGCGTATCAGATGCATTCGATCTAAAATACACACCAGCATCTGACTTATTAAAAAATTAAATGAGATCACTGCCACATGAAGCAAAAGTGGTTGTTATTGGAGGCGGTATCGCTGGATGTTCTACCGCTTATCATTTGGCTGACTACGGATGGGATACAGTGCTAATTGAGAGAGACGTTTTAACATCAGGAACTACTTGGCATGCCGCTGGAATGGTAACGCAATTAGGAACAACTCCACAAATTACAAAAATAAGAAAAAATTCAGTTAAGTTTTACAATAAATTAAAAAAAATTACTGGTCTTGATACAAGTTTTAAACAAACAGGTACAATTAATATTGCCACAACAAAATCAAGACATCAAGAATTTATGAGACAAAAAACAATGTCTAAATTATTTAATCTAGATATTGAAATTATTGATAAAAATAAATTTAAAACTCTTTATCCGATTGCAAAAAATAAAGATGTATTAAGTGGATTATATATACCAGAAGATGGTCAAGCTGATCCTGAAATTCTGACTAAAAATATTTCAATTGCAGCTAAAAATAAAGGAGTAAATATTATTGAAAAATGTAAATTAGAAAAAATTCTTAAAAGAGACAATCAAATCAGAGGGGTTAAAACTAATCTTGGAACAATTAAATGTGAGTATATAGTTTTATGTGCTGGAATGTGGTCAAGACAAATTGGAGAAGCTGCTGGAGTTAGTATTCCATTATACCCCAATGAACATTTTTACATGATTACAGAGGATTTGAAAAATTTACCTAAAGTTCTTCCAACTTTTAGAGATCCAGATACTTATTTATATGCAAGAGAATATAATGGTAGAATGATGCTTGGTATTTTTGAACCAAACGCCAAAAATGCTTTTAAAAAAACTGGCAAAGTACCGAATAATTTTTCTTTTGGTGAATTTAAAGTTGACACAAATTACATAAAAATGCTTCACCAATTAGCTTCAAAAAGAATACCATCGATTAAAAATCTTACAATTGAGAAATATTTTTCTGGTCCTGAGTCATTTACCCCAGATAGCAATTTTCTTCTTGGTGAAACAGAGGAAATCAAAAATTTTTATGTATGTTGTGGCTTTAATAGTATTGGAATAGGATCCTCCGGTGGAGCGGGAAAAGCAGTTGCTGAATGGATGGTTAAAGGTTACACCGATCAAGATTTATTTAGTCTTGATGTAAAAAGATTTGAAAAATTTAATTCATCATTAAAGTTTATTAAAGAGAGAACCACAGAAACACTCGGAAATCTTTTTAAAATGCATTGGCCATATAAACAGTTAGAAACCTCAAGAAATATAAAACTTTTGCCCTATCACAAAGATTTAAAAAAATTAGGTGCCTGTTTTGGACAAATGGCTGGTTACGAAAGACCAATGTGGTTTTCAAATAACAAAAAACCAGTTTATAAATACAGTTTTGGAAATCAAAATTGGTATGAAGCAACAAGAAAAGAATGTGTAAACACCAGAAATAATTTAGGTTTTTTTGATCTAACGCCTTTTGTTAAATTTGATTTAAGTGGCTATTTTGCACATGAACAACTTCAATATCTTTGCGCTAATGATATTAAGAATATTGAAGGCAGAACTACTTACACGCAAATGTTAAATCCATCCGGTGGAATAGAAGCTGACTTGACAGTAAGCTGTTTAAAAAAAGATTACTTTAGAATAATTTGTCCTGCTGTAGCTAGAAGTCATAATAAATCACACATTATAAAAAATTTAACAAAAAAAGTAAAATTTGAAGATGTTACTGAAAAATATTCATGCATAGGATTATTCGGTCCAAATAGTAGAAAATTTTTATCAGAAATGATTGGAAATCATTTTGCTAATGAAAATTTTCCATTTTCAAGAGGGAAATATATTGATGTTCTCGATACTAAAATTTGGTTTCAGAGACTATCTTTTGTTGGAGAGCTTGGTTGGGAGATTTATATACCAATAAAAAAAACAAATAGTTTATTCAAAAAAATACAAAAGTTAGGAAAAAAATATAATCTAACTTATTCAGGAATGCATGCTTTAGATACTCTTAGATTAGAAAAAAAATTTTTACATTGGGGACATGATATTACCTCAGAAAATAATCCATTTGAGGCAGGCCTTTCTTTTGCAGTAAATTTAAAAAAAGATGTAAATTTTATAGGTAAAAAAGCTTTAAAATCTATTAAAAAAAAACCTTTAAATAAAAAACTAGAATTATTTTCTTTAAAAAATGAATTTAAACCTGGAAAACCTTTAATTCTTCACGATGAGCCAATATATAATAAAGAAAAATTAGTTGGTTACACTACTAGTTCTAACTACTCTTTTTGCTATAAGAAAAGTATCTGTTTGGGTTATATCAATGGAGATATAGAAGACTATAACAATTTATTTTTGGAGGTTGAGGGAAAAAAATACTCACTATTCAGAGAAAGTAAGCCGATACATGATCCTGTATCGAAGCTATTACGTGCCTAATTCATTTTGGGCCTTATTTATTTTTTAATCCCATTTTGCTCCTCTCATTTATTTAAAATTAAAACTATTGTGGTTAAATCAGGTAATGAGCACGCATTTCAATTTCGAAAAACATCATACAGATCTAAACAGCTCAAATAACAGAGTTAAGGTTACTGATTTACTGTCTAGATTGAATGAAGAAAAGAAAATTGAAAAAAAAAGAAACCTGGCCCTAGGTGTTGCGGCTGTTTCAGCAGTTACTGTTTTTGGCATTATATTAACAATTTAAACTATTGCCAGCCCAAAAGCCTTTAAATCAAAGAATTATAAAATATTTATATATACATATATTATCTTTATAAAAACAATATTTAAATAATCAAAGATTTATGAATATTGCTTTTTATGTTGATGAAATGAATTTAAGAGGAGTAGCCAATTCTTCATATCAATTTGCATTCTTGAACAAAAAAATTCTTAAAAATAAATCTTATATTTTTTATAATCAAAAAAACTATAGAAACAAAAAAGAGGTTATTAATAAATTTAAAAAACAATTTAAAGTTATTGGTATTAATCATTTTAATGAAATTGATAAGTATAAAGATAAATTTTTATTAAAATACCTTTACGTTCAAAAAGGTGGCGATAAAAAGGATGGGTGGGTTTCAAAAGAAATTAAAACATTAATTCACAGTGTTTATCCACAAACTTTAAATCAGGTACACGGTCATAAATACATTTATATTTCAAAATGGCTTAGTAAAAATTTTTCAAATAATAAAATACCCTATATACCGCTCATTACAGAGGTAAAAAAAAACAAAAACAATCTTAAAAAAAAATTGAAAATAAAAAAAAATCAAATTGTATTTGGTTGCTATGGAGGAGAAAGCAGTTTTGATTTACAATTTGTAAAACAAGCTATTTCTGAAATCGTAAAAAAAAGAAATGATATCGTATTTATTTTTTTGAATATTAAAAAGTTTATTCAGCATAAACAAATTAAATTTTTAAAAGGCACTTTGAACGAAAATTATAAAAAAAAATTTATCAACACTTGTGATGCGATGATTTATGGTAGAAGTTTAGGGGAGTCTTTTGGTTTATCTTGTGGTGAATTTGCTATTACGAATAAAAGAGTAATTTCATATAAATACAATAGACATAGATCCCACAGCTTTAATATAGCCTACAAATACTTAAGCGAATATTCTTCTTTTAAGTCATTATTGAACATAATTTTAAATTTTAAAAAACAATCTTCTAATTATAAAAGTCTTTATAAAAATTATACTAAAAAAAAAGTGATGAATGATTTTCAGAGTATCTTTTTTAAAAAGAAACAATCATTTAAATTTACTTTACACGATTATGTAAAAAACTATTTAAGCTTTGTAAAAATGAATTATTATTATTTCAGACATAAGCTTTATGTACATTATTTTAATTATTTCGAAAAATATTTCATAAAAACTAAATAATAAATGAAAGTTTACAAAAGATACAAAGAATATTATGAAAAATTTGGTTTAATAAAAACTTTAACAAAAATTATTTCTAAACCTTCAAGAATTTTAAATAAATATATTGCACACAAAAATTTCAACAATTTAAAAAAAACAATATTTTCTCAAAATTCAATAAAAGATAAATTTTCCTACATATATTCATCACACTATTGGCCCTCCAGGGAAAGCGTTTCAGGGCCAGGTTCAGAATTAGAAAATACAAAAAATGTAAGAAAAGAATTAGTTAGATTAATTAATCAATTTAAAATTAAAAAATTTTTAGATGTGCCATGTGGTGATTTTAATTGGATACAACATATAATTAATAAAGATATTCAATATGTTGGAGGAGACATTGTTACTGAACTTATTACTCTTAATAAAAAAAAATTCATTGACTCCAATATAGAATTTATTGAGTTAAATTTAATTGAGGACTCACTTCCTCAAGCTGATTTAATGTTATGTAGAGATTGTTTAATCCATTTATCAAATAATAATATTAAAAAATTTTTAAATAATTTTATTAATTCTGAAATAAAGTATCTACTTGTTACCTCTTATGAAACTAATTTAGATAAGAAAAAAATTGGATATAATTCAGAAATAAAAGATGGTGATTTCAGACCAACCTTTTTAATGGAAGAACCTTTTAAATTACCAGTTCCAATTACAAAAATTTTAGATAAGGATGTTGAACATCGAAATAAACCAAATTTAAAGTGTTATTTATATCTTTATTCCAAGAATCAATTAAAAGTAATTGATTGAAAATTAAAATTATTATAAATGAAATTATTGATGGCGAGGTAGCTCAGTTGGTTAGAGCACAGGACTCATAAGCCTGGGGTCGGCGGTTCGAATCCGCCCCTCGCTACCAAATAAAATGAATCAAAAACTCAAATTTTTTTTTAAAAGACTTCTCTACTATATTTATGGTGAAAAATTTTTTAAAAGATTAAATTATGATTGGAAAAAATTTCCCTCTAGGACAGCGATTATTCAAGAAATTATTGATCAAAAAAATTATAAAAGTTATTTAGAAATAGGTTGTGATAACGATGAAAATTTTTCAAAAATTAAAATAAAAAGTAAAGTTGGAATTGATCCTTTAAAAGGAGGAACTATTAGAATGACTAGTGATGAATTTTTTATAAAAAATGATCAGAGTTTTGATATTATTTTTTTAGATGGCTTACATACTTACGATCAAACAATTAAGGATATAGATAATGGATTAAGATTTTTAAATACGAATGGAGTAATTTTAATCCATGATTGTTTACCAAAAAAAATTTGGAACCAAATAGTTCCAAGATTATATGGCCATTGGAATGGTGATGTATGGAAAGCGATTGTTCACTCTAGAACATACGAACACGTAGATACATACACGTGTATAGCTGATCATGGGATTGGTGTAATTTTTAAAAGAGAAAATAGAAATAGATTAAATTTAAAAAAAGTAAATTTTAAAAAATTAAAATTTGCAGATTATTATAAAAACCACCAAAAATATATGAATACGATAAAATACGAAGAATTAGAAAAAGTTTTTCAGTAAATTTATTTTTATGAAAATGTATTGCATTACAATTAATAATGACCATTATGAAAAAATTAAAAGTTTTGGCTACATACCTGTAGGCTTAGGTAAAGATATAATTTCAACAAAGTTTAAAACAGATAAAAATGGTGAAAATATTTCTCATAAAAACCCGTATTATGGTGAATATAGTTTTCATTACTGGTTGTGGAAAAATGAATTAAAATTTCATAAAGAAACAGAGTGGATTGGTTTTTGTCAGTATCGAAAATATTGGACCTTAAGCGAACAAAAAAAATTCAAAAATTTCAATGACTTAAAAAGCTTTGTAATTAAAGAAATACCAAAGAATTTTGACAACTATGAAGCGATTTTAGGAAGACCTATTTATATAAATCAATTCAAGCTCACAAAATTTTTAAAAAAAAATATTTCAAAAGTAATTAAAAATCCCAGTTTGCTTTTTGATAAAACAAAAAGAAATATAAAATTTCATTTTGATCTTATGCACGGTGAAGGTAATTTAGATAAAGCAATTTCATTGCTAGAAAATAATGATAGAAAAGACTTTAATGAATTTGTAAATGGTGAGGTTTCTTTTAATCCACACAATATGTTTATGTGTAATTCTAAAAAAATCTTAATTCAATATTATGAGACAATTTTTCCATGGTTAGAAAGATGTGAAAATAAATTTGGTTTTAATTTGCAAGGATATGGCCTTCAGAGAATTTACGGCTTTTTAGCAGAGCGTTTTATGTCTTACTGGTTTCGTAAATATACAAAATTTAATACTATGCCGATAATATTTAAAGATATTACTGAAATCGATTAAAGATATTTATATTTTTTTTTGAATTGATCTAAAGTAAGTAAATTACTATCTTTTTTTGATATTTTTATACTCGATTTTGGCAATTTAATATTTAATTTTGGGTCGTTAAAAATAATTCCATCTTCGAATATTGGATTGTAGTAATTATCTAATTTGTAATAAATTATATTTTCTTTTTCGTAACTGAAATACGCATGAGCAAATCCAGCTGGGATAAAGAGTCCTAATGCATTTTGTTTTGACAATATGATACTATGGGTCTTACCAAAAGTTTTAGAGCCTTTTCTTAAATCTATTACTATATCAAGGATTTTTCCTTTAACTACATTTACGTATTTTGCTTGTTTATTTTTCGATTGAAAATGGAATCCTCTAAATACATTTTTCTTAGAGGTTGTACAATATTCGAATATAAATTTTTTTTTTAGAACCTTATAATTAAAAGTTTCACGTAAGTTTCCTCGTGTATCTTTATTATTTTTTTGTTGGACAATTAATAAATTTTTAAATTTTGTTTTCTTAATTTTCATGATTTAATAATTTTCTTTAGTTTTTTTAAATTCATGTCAGTACGATATGGAAACTCACCTCTGGAAAATTTTCTTTTAACTCTTTTATTTTCTTTTTTTGCGAATTTGTATATAGTTTGACTAGGGCCTCCAACGTTAATAATTCCTTTTTTATTGATAATTTTAAGAATAATCTTTGCAGCATCTTCTTGATATATAAAATTTGATTTAACATTGACGTAAGCCTTATTGTGAATAAAAGGTTTCTCTGTCATACAAAGTCTTATTATTAATGAATTTTTATACATTTGAACTGCACACTCACCACCAAGTTTGGACCAGGAATAATTATTCCATGGCTTTAAAGCATCATATTCACTATAATTACCTCTTTTCCCTGGATAGACATAACTTGTTGATAAATAAATCACTTTAATTTTACGTTTTGAAGCTTCTTTGACTAAATTACATGTGCCAATAATATTTAAATCAATACTTTTATTAATATATTGATCATGAATTTTCATAGGCCTTGATAATCCAGCTAAATGAAGAATATAATTTGGTTTATACTTTTTAAGATTATTTTGAATTGATTTTAAAGATAAAATATCTAAATTTTTTTTATTCCTATATATAAATTTTGGGCTTAATTTTTGAAGAATTTTTCCAAATCTACCATCTGAGCCTGTAACTAAAACTTTTTGCATTAAGCTATTAATGATCTTAAATATTTTGAATAATCACATTTACCATAAAAATTGATGGCTAGATTAATCTGATTTTTATTTATCCAATTATTATTTAATGCGATTTCTTCAAGACAGGCTACTTTCAATCCCTGTCTATTTTCAATCGCAGAAATAAAATTTGAAGCATCATAAAAGTCACTTATATTTCCAGTATCCAACCATGATCCACCTCTACCAATAAATTCAGCCTTCAGTTTACTTTTTCTTTTATATAAATTTAGTAAATCGATAATTTCTAATTCACCTCTTTTTGAAGGTTTAAGTTTTTTTGTTAATTCAATTACTTTATTGTCAAAAAAATATAAACCAGTGACAGCATAATTTGATTTTGTATTTTTAGGTTTCTCAACTAGCTTGATTACTTTTTTGCTTTGATTTAAGGTAGCTATGCCGTAAAGAGCTGGATTTTTAACTGGATGTAAAAATATTTTAGCCCCAGAGCCTAAATTAATATTTTTTTTTAAAATTCTAGTAAGACTTTGACCATAAAAAAAATTATCTCCAAGAATTAATGATACACTATCCTTACCAATAAATTTTTCGCCTATTGTAAATGCTTGGGGTAATCCACCAGGTTTTAGCTGCTCTTTATATTCAATAGATATGCCCAAATTATTTTTTTCTGGTAAAATTTTTCTAAATTGATTTAGCTGACCTTTATTTACTATAATCAAATATTTTTTGATACCAGCTAGCATCAAAACTGATAGAGGGTAATATATTAGTGGCTTATCGTATAAAGGAAGTAATTGTTTATTAACAGCTATTGTAAGAGGGCTCATTCTTGTACCCATACCACCAGCAAGTATAATTCCCTTTTTTATCATATATTAAGACCCAATCTTTTATCGTAGTTTTTTTTTGAAATATTTTTTAAAAATTTCTTATTGTTTAAATACCAGCTAATGGTAATTGCTAAGCCATCGTTCAGCTTGATTTTTGGTTTCCATTTTAAAAATTTAAAAATTTTTTTGTTGTCTAAGGCATATCTAAAATCATGCCCAGGTCTATCTTTCACAAACTTTATTTTTGTTTTATTTCCAATTTTAATTTTCATTGTCTTACAAATTTTAATTATCTTTTTAACTAAATCTATATTTCTTAAATTTTCACCTGTACCAATATTATAACTTTCACCGTTCTTACCTTTTAAATATAGCT
Source organism: uncultured Pelagibacteraceae bacterium (assembly GCA_902631535.1). Classification (GTDB taxonomy): domain Bacteria; phylum Pseudomonadota; class Alphaproteobacteria; order Pelagibacterales; family Pelagibacteraceae; genus Pelagilacustribacter. The sequence continues at coordinate 39,937 of CACOYX010000003.1, read as the reverse complement.
TGAATAAGGCCATACAATGGTCTTCTACATGCACCCACTCCCTTGAATTTTTACCTTTTGCATATATTGGAAGTTCTTTGTTATTGAAAATATTTGTAATTATTTTTGGAATTAGTTTTTCAGGAAATTGATATGGACCGTAGTTATTACAACAATTAGAAATAACTGCATTTAATTTAAAAGTTCTAATATAAGATTTTACTAAATGATCAGCACTAGCTTTAGAAGCAGAATATGGGGAACTTGGTTCATATTTATGACTTTCTTTTGATCTCGTTCCCTTCTTTATATCTCCATATACTTCATCAGTGGATATATGAATTAATTTTGTTTCAATTTGTTTTTTTTGCAGAAATCTTAGCGCCTCTAAAATATTAAATGTTCCATTAATGTTAGTATGAATAAAATTTTTCGGCCCATCTATTGATCTATCAACATGAGTTTCTGCAGCTAAGTTAAAAATTGCTTTAGGTTTATACTTTTTAAAAATTTTGATTAATTTATTTTTATTATTAATATCAATTTTGATTAATTTATAATTTTTCTTATTTCTTATTTTATCATTTAATTTGTTTGAAGAGTAAGTAAGTTTATCAAGATTAATTACAAAGTATTTTCTCTTGAGAAGAAAATTTACTAGATTACTACCAATAAACCCAGATCCACCTGTAACTATGATTTTTTTCATTTTAGTCAAGAATAATAAGCTCTTTGTGTTAAATTAGTAAAAGAATTATCTTTCAAAATCAATTAATATTATCATATGGAGTCGAAAGATCTTACTATAATAATTGTAACTTTTAAAAGTGAAAAAAAAATAGTGAATTGTTTAAAATCAATACCATCTCAAATAAAAGTTTTAGTTATTGAAAATTCAAATAACGTCAATTTTAAAAAAGATTTAGAAAATCAATTCTCTAATTCTAAATGTATCTTAATGGGTGAAAACAAAGGATACGCTGCCGCAAATAATATTGGCCTAAATCAAGTAAAAACTAGATACGCATTAGTTTTAAACCCAGATGCAATTTTAGACAAAAATGCAGTTGAAAATTTTTTGATCAGCGCAAATAAAGAAAAAGAATTTTGGCTAATGGGTCCAGCGAGCGATCAAATGAAAGATATAAATTTTAATAATAATGAATTAGTTGAAGTTGAAAACCTCAAAGGATTTGCAATTTTTTTTAATATGTCAAAATTTAAGGATAAATTTTTTGATGAAAAATATTTTTTGTATTTCGAGGAAATAGATTTATGTGAAAGTATAAAAAAAGCAAACGGAAAAATTTACTTAAATAAATCGATAAGAATAATTCACCAAGGCGCAAGTTCAGTTGAAGATATTAGCGAAGTAGAATTGGAAAAAAATAGAAATTGGCACTGGATGTGGTCCACATTTTATTATCACAAAAAACATAAAGGTTTTATTTTGGCATTAATTATAGTTTTTCCTAAATTGCTGTCCGCTAGTATTAAGACTTTAATCTTTTTTTTAATATTTAATAAAAAAAAAAGAGATATTTATTTATGTAGATTAAGCGGTCTTTTTAATTCAATATTAGGGAACAAATCTTGGTATAGACCGTCATAATATTGATTTACTTAATTTATAAAGATAGAAAATAAAATGCCAAAAAAAAATATAATTTTAGTAACAGGGGGCGCTGGTTTTGTAGGTACAAATCTAATCAAATTTTTATTAAAAAAAACTAAATACAAATTAATTAGCTTAGATAATTACTCTTCAGGTAGTAAATTAAATCACATTAAAAATTCAAGAGTAAAATACCTTAAAGGGAAAACAGTAAATGTTTCTAATATTATAAAAAACCCCAAACAAATAAAATCAGTTTTCCATTTCGGTGAATTTGCAAGAATTTACCAAAGTTTTTTGAAAATGAATGAATGTATAGACTCTAACAACGTTGGATCTAATGCAGTATTTAATTTCTGTCTTAAAAATAAAATTAAACTAATTTATTCTGCCACTTCAGCTTCACTAGGAAATAAAGGAAATGATAAAAATTTATCGCCTTATGCTTTTTCTAAATCAAAAAATCTGGAACTATTAGAAAATTTAAAAAAATGGTTTAATTTTAAATATGAGGTGATTTATTTTTATAATGTTTATGGCCCTTATCAGATATGTAAAGGTCAAATGTCTACAGTAATAGGAATATTTGAAGACCATTATAAAAAAGGTAAACCATTGCCAATAGTTAAACCTGGCACACAAACAAGAAGATTTACACACATAGATGATACAATAAAAGTCTGTTTTTTGGCTTGGAAAAAAAATCTTTGTAGACACTATAGTATCGCGAATAAAAAATCTTATTCACTTCTTGATGTAGCCAAAATGTTTAAATCAAAAATCAAATATTTACCCAAAAGGCCTGGTGAAAGGTATGCATCCGCTCTAATAAATAATAACTTATCCAATAGAATGTATAAGCACTATGGTAAAGTCAGTTTAAAAAATTATGTAAATAATTTTATTGCAAATAACTAACTAGTGACCAGGAAATTCTACTAAGCTTTCTGTTTTATAACCTTTTTTTTTTAATAAATTATTTCCTGGAAGATCAAATAGATTAATTACAAATATAAAACCAGCAACTTTACCACCAGAAATTTCAACTATTTTTGCTGCTGCTTCAGCCGTCCCTCCAGTAGCAATCAAATCGTCAATAATTAATATTTTTTCTCCTTTTTCAATGGAGTCTTTATGAATTTCAATAGTTGCTGTTCCATATTCTAATTCGAAATCAATCGAATGAACTTCTGCTGGTAACTTATTTTTTTTTCTTAAAAGGATAAAAGGTTTTTCTAATTGATATGAAAGAGTAGAGGCAAAAACAAATCCTCTTGATTCTATTGCGGCAACTTTGTCAAAATCAATTTTTTTTGCTAATTCTATAATTTTATCATTAGTATATTTAAACGCTTTCGCATTTTTAATAAGAGTTGTTATATCACGAAATAAAATTCCCTTTTTTGGATAATCAGGTATTGATCTTATATGTTTTTTTAAATCCATAATTTGCTTCAAGTTCTAACAAAAAAGCATTAATAATTAAATAATGAAAAAAAGAAAACTCGGGATAATTGGTGGAAGTGGTCTTTATAAGATGGAAGGTTTTGAAAAAAACAAATGGAAAAAAATTAACACTCCATGGGGAAAGCCCTCAGACGAAATTTTAATAGCAACTTTAGAAAAAGAAGAAATTTGTTTCATACCTAGACATTCTAGAGGGCACAAAATAAATCCTACAAATATTAATTTTAGAGCAAATATTGATGCGATGAAACAGCTTGGTGTTACAGATATAATCTCAGTGTCAGCTGTTGGATCATTAAAAGAAAATCTAGAACCTGGAAAATTTGTGATAGTTGATCAATTTATAGATCGTACATTTTCAAGAATAAAAACTTTTTTTGATGAAGAAATCGTAGCCCACGTCTCAATGGCTAAGCCGACTAGTCCCGGTCTTTCAAATTGCTGTGTGGCAGCATTAAAGAAGTTAAACATCAGTCATCAAGTAGGGGGTACTTACATTGTTATGGAAGGCCCTCAATTTTCTACTTTAGCTGAGTCAAATTTATATAGATCATGGGGAGCAGATGTAATTGGAATGACTAATATGCCTGAAGCTAAATTAGCTAGAGAGGCAGAAATTAGATACAGCACTGTTGCAATGGTTACAGACTATGATTGTTGGCATCCTGATCACGGTGAAGTTGATGTAAGTATGGTTATAAAAACTTTGATGAAAAATGCAGCTAACGCTCAAAATATGATTAAAGAAATTATAAAGACTTTTAAAGATTATTCTGTTGAAAAAGATCCTGCTAATAATTGTTTAGATGTTGCAATCATAACAGACCCAAAATTAAGAACAAAAAAAACAATAAAAAAATTAAAGAATATTGCTGGAAGAGTTTTAAATAAAAAAAAGTAATTTAATGCCAACATATACTGTAAAATGTTCAAATTTTAATCTCTCTCATAAGCAAAAAAATTCATTGGCCAATGATATTTCAAATACTCATAGTAAATTTACAGGTGCAAATACTTTCTTTGCCCAAGTAATATTTAAAAAAAATGAAAAAAATTCTCATTTCATGGGAGGTAAATTAGTAAAGACTAAAGAAATTTTTTTAAATGGACAAATAAGATCTGGACGTACTGCAAAAGTTAAAAAACAATTAATTTTAGGGTTAAGAAAAATTTTAATTAAAAATACTAACTTAAGAAAAGAAAATATTTGGGTATATTTGGAAGATTTGTTGCCAGATCAAATGATTGAGTATGGAGAAGTTTTACCAAAATCAGGGCAAGAAAAAAAATGGTTTAATTCTTTAAATCCAAGCTTGAGAGAAAGATTGAAAAAAATGGAAAAAAGAAAATGAAAATAGAAGGGAAGTCTTACAAAACAATTTGGTTTGAGAATAATTTAGTTAAAATTATTGATCAAACAAAACTACCTCATAAGTTTGTAATTAAAGACTTAAAAAATGTAAAAGATGCAATTAATTCCATTAAAACAATGGAAGTAAGAGGAGCTCCATTAATTGGAGCAACAGCTGCTTACGGTTTAGTTTTATCAATAATAGAAAAAAATGATTTGTCCTTTCTAAAAAAATCTAGTGAAGAATTAATTGCATCAAGACCCACTGCAATTAATCTTAAGTGGGCAGTAGACAGAATGATGAAAAAATTATCTGGAGTAAACGATAAAGATATCTTGAAAATAGCTTTAGATGAAGCAAAGGCTATAAAAGAAGAGGACGAAGGATTTTGTAAAAATATTGGTGTAAATGGTTTAAAGATAATAGAAGAAATTGCTAACAAAAAAAAAGATACAGTAAATATTTTAACTCATTGTAATGCTGGATGGTTAGCCACAATAGACTGGGGGACAGCCACATCACCTATATACCATGCACATCAAAAAGGAATTAAAGTTCATGTTTGGGTCGACGAAACTAGACCTAGAAATCAAGGAGCTAATTTAACATCTTATGAATTAAATGAAGAAGGAATTTCAAACACTGTAATAACTGATAACGCAGGCGGTATTTTAATGCAAAGAGGACAAGTTGACATGTGCATAGTTGGAACCGATAGAACTTTATCAAACGGTGACGTTTGTAATAAAATAGGAACATATTTAAAAGCTTTATCTGCTAAAGATAACAATATTCCTTTTTATGTAGCCTTACCAAGTTCAACTATAGACTGGAGTATCAAAGATCATAAAAAAATCCCCATCGAAGAAAGAAATTCAGAAGAGCTATCACATGTTGAGGGAATAGATGAAAATAATGAAATTAAAAAAGTGAGAATTTACCCACAAAAAAGCAAGTCATTAAACCTAGCCTTCGATGTGACACCTGCTAAACTAGTAACAGGATTAATAACAGAAAAAGGTATTTGTGAAGCATCAGAAAAAGGATTGAAAGGATTATTTAAATGAAAAAAATATTATTACTATTCATAATCCTCCCTACTTTAGCATTTGCTGGAAGCGATGATATAAAAAAAAGCGGTTTCTTAAAAAAACCAATAAGTACTAAAGTAGATAAATTAGAAATTACTGAACCTAAAAATAAAGTAATTATTATTTTTAATCATGGGCAGTCCTCTAATGACTCTAAAAAAAAGAATAAATGCACTTGGATAGGCAATGTTAGAAATATGGCATCACTTATAGGGGAAAAAGTAAAAGGTAAAGAAATAATGGTTTACAATTTTTGTACTAATCATTTAGAAGGTGATCAAATGTTAGAAAAATACCCTTTATGGCACAAAAAATACGTAGGACCTTATAAAGGAAAACATAAACTAGAAAAAAGGGTTGATGCAAACATCAAACTCATAGAGCAATTAGTTAGTATGGGTATTCCAAAAAAACAAATAATAGTCACCGGGCATTCCTGTGGCGGGCTTATGACACTAATGCTTTTTGCTAAACATCCTAATGCAGCAGGCGGAGGTATTTCTTTCAATCAAGCTTGTTTTGGTAAAATTTCAAAAAAATATAAAGCTGCAAAAGTTGGCCCAGAAGCAGCTTTAGAAAGTTTTAAAAAAAAAAAACCAGGACCCTCAGTTGTTAGACAGTCACAAATTGATGAAATAAAAAGTTCTAAAAATTTACCTTTACTTGCATTTACACATCCAAAAGATAGTTACGAAGGATTATTGTCTGACTGGCTTGATGAGATACCTGGTTTAGAAAGAATTATCATTTCAGAAGACTATACAATCAACGGTCAAAAATGTTTTAAGGAACATGCCAACGAAAAAGAGCCTGTAAAAGATGGTCACAGAATGGATCATGCTACTTGTTTTCAATATTATAATCCAAAAATCTTAGATTATATATCTTCCAGAATTTAATGAGTAAACTAAAGTCAGAAGTAATAAAATATTCTAAAAAATTAAATATTACTAATTTATCTGCTTTAAGATCAGGAAATATATCTGTAAGAGCAAAAGAAAAAGGTGTGGATGGTTTTTATATAACTCCATCTGGAAGAGAATATTCATCTCTAAAACCTAAAGACATTGTCTTTGTATCGCTTAAAGGTGCGTATGATAAAAAAAAAGGAAAACCTTCATCAGAATGGAGATTTCATCAGGATATATATGTGAATAAAAAAAAGGCTAAAGCAATCGTTCACGCACATTCTACTTGCGCTACCGCAATCTCGACTCATCAAAAAAGTATCCCAGCTTTTCACTACATGGTTGCAGTGGCAGGCGGAGAAGACATTAAATGCAGTAAATATGCAACTTTTGGAACTAAAAATCTTTCTAGGAATATTATCAAAGCTTTGAAAAATAGATCAGCATGTTTAATTGCTAATCACGGGCAAGTTGCGTTTGGAGAAAATTTAAAAAAAACTTTTGAACTTGCTCAAGAGATCGAAAATATTTGCCATCAATATATAAATGCCCTAAGAATTGGTATTCCTAAGATTCTTTCAAAAAAAGAAATAAAAATAGTCTTAGGAAAATTTAAAAATTATAAGAAGGAGTAATTTTTAGTGATAAAAGTTGGTGAGCACATTACTATTGATTTCTTAGGTGTAAAAAAAAATTATTCTCCCGAATTTTACGAAAAAGTAATTTATAAAATTGCAAAAGCTGCAAAGGTAGAAATATTAAATGTAGCTTCACATAAGTTTGAGCCCCAAGGTTTTACCTTAGTTGCTCTACTTTCAGAAAGTCATTTTAGTTTTCATACTTTTCCAGAGAGAGACGTGATAAGTTTTGATTTTTTCACTTGCGGCAAAGTGAATCCAAAAGTTGCTTTAAAGATTTTAAGAAATGAAATTGATCATAAAAGAGTAGTGACCAATGCTTTTGATAGAAGTAGCATTGGTCTTTACGATGATATTTATAGCACACCTGGTCAAAAAAAATATTATGTGGTTAAAGATGTTCTAGAAAAATTTACATCTAAAGTTGGTCAATTTGTAGAAGTCATGGACCTTGAAGAGTTTGGACATGCTTTATTTATAGATCATGAAATACAAGTTGCTGAGAAAGATGAAAAAATTTATAGCTTAAATTTTTTTAAATCTAGTTATGATTTGAGTAAAAAAAATAACAATGTAGCTATTATTGGAGGCGGAGATGGCGGGGTAGCTCGTGCTTGCTTAGAAAATAATTCAAATTATATTGATTGGTTTGAGCTTGATCCAGAAATAGTAGATGCATGTTACCGTCACTTACCAAAGGTTTGCTCTAAAGTAAAAAAAAGTAATAAAATTAAAACTTTCTGGGGAGATGCCTTTAAAAGCATAAAAGAAATAGAAGATTCTAAGTACGATAAAATTTTTGTTGATTTAAATGACGATCAGTATTGTATTGATTTAGCAAAAAAAAATATGAAAGGCTTGAAAAGAATCCTTAAAAAGGGTGGGGTGATTACCGCACAAGTAGGAAGCTTTGATAAAAAGCCAAAACAGGTTGATAATTGGTGTAAAGTTTTATCTAAAAGCTTTGGAAATGTTAAATTATCAGGCTCTTACATCCCAAGTTTTGACTGTAACTGGAATTTTGCTTCATCTATAATGAAGTAATGTTTCGAGTTTCTTGTATTCAATTAAAATCTAATAATAATATTTTACATAACTTAAAAAAAACAAAACAACTTATTTCTAAAGCTGTAAAACAAAAATCTGATTTCATATTAACTCCTGAGATATCTTCTTTATTTTCTCTAGAAAAAAAAAGGTTATTAAAAATTTGTAAATCTATGGAAGAGGACATTTATCTTAATGGCATAAAAAAATTAGCAAAAAAGTATAAAAAATGGATTTTGATTGGTTCATTAATTATTAAAGTTTCAAAAAACAAATTAGTAAATAGATCAGTGCTTGTAGATAAAACTGGAAAAGTAAAAATATATTACGATAAAATTCACATGTATGATGTTGTTCTAAGCAAAAGAGAAAAGTACTTTGAGTCAAAAACTTTTAGCGTCGGAAAAAAGATAAAATCTTTTAATTTACCGTGGGGAAAACTTGGTTTGTCCATTTGTTATGATTTAAGATTTCCTAATATGTACAGAAAACTATCAAAAGCTGGATGTGATTATATCTCTATTCCCTCAGCATTTACTGAGACAACTGGAAAAAGACATTGGCATTCTTTATTAAAAGCAAGAGCGATAGAAAATTTCTGTTATATTTTTGCTCCAGCTCAAGGCGGCACTCATTATAATGGTAGAAAAACTTTTGGGCATTCAATGGTAGTCTCGCCTGATGGTAAAATACTTAAAGAACTTAAAAAGTCAGAGGGTGTTATAACAGTTTCAATTAATCCCAATCTTCCTAAAAAGTTAAGATCTATAATTCCTAGCTTAAAATCTGAATAATTATTCGTATGATTTTACTTCTTTGATGTAAGAACCAAGTGAAGTATTAATTGCTAATTTAATCTTTGCTCTTTCGTCATTAAATTTATAAACATTCCTTGCAAGCTCAATAAATTTTTCATCAAAATTTTTATTTTTTTCAGCAACTCTTTTTCCATCCTCGATATCCCATAATTTAAGATTTATAATTTTCAAATCATGTATGTATTTTGAAATACTACTTTGATCTGGAATAAATTTTTTTACTGTTTCATTTAAAGATAAAAGTTCTCTATTGATCGAAATCAATTTTTCTTTGTTAGATATTTTAGCTTTTTTGATTTCTAAAATTGTAATTTTATCAAACAATTCTCCCGCTGAAATTTCTGCCAATATTTTGTCTATTTTATTGCTCATATTAATATTTGACTATATCACTCTTTAAATATACTCGGAATTAATAATGTCAAATATATTAATAATTAAACATGGTTCGCTTGGGGACTTAATTCAAGCTAATGGAGCAATTAAAGATATTAAAAACTTCTACCCTAATAGAAAAGTTTTTTTGCTTACAACTCAACCTTACTCAATTTTTATGTCCGAGTGCCCTTACTTAGATGGAGTGTTAATTGACAAAAGATTACCTAGATGGAATTTATTCTATTTGAATAATCTAAAAAAAACTTTATCAAAGTATGATTTTAGCAAAGTTTTTGATTTACAGAATTCAAGTCGGACAAAATTTTATAAAAGATTTATAATAAAAAATGTTGAATGGTCATCAACCGAAACAGCTTTAGAACCAGGTCAGCGTAAAAGTGATTTTGACAAAGAACCTGTTTTAGACAGAATGGAAATACAACTTAAAAAAAGTGGTGTTGAAACTGAATTTACTAAAAATATTGATTTAAGCTGGGCAGTTGAAAATACGTCTCATTTAGTTAAAAAATATACAAATAGAGAATATATTCTTTTATTTCCATTCTGTTCTCCAAAGCTAAAAAATAAAAAATGGCCTTATTTCAAAGAACTAATTCAAAAATTAAAACAAGAATTTAAAAATAAATATTCAGTGCTTCTTGCCCCAGGCCCCAATGAAATTAAAGAAGCCGATGAATTGAATGCAAAAGTTATTTTAGAGAATAACGAATACGTAAAATTAAAAACTTTAATATCTTTAATTTACAGTGCAAAACTTATTATCGCAAATGATACAGGTCCAGCACATATTGCCTCTCATCTAGATAAAAAGGGATTAGTTTTATTCGGCAACCATACATCAGCAAAAAAAGTGAGTATTGAAAATTTTAATTTTAAAGCTATCACAGTAGAAAATTTAAACGATTTAGATGTAAATACTGTTCTAAATGAAGCGAAAGCTAAATTAGACTAATATATTTTTTTACAATTTTTTCCCAATTAAAATTTTTTGAAAATTCTAACGCATTAGCTCCCAGCTTTAAATAGTGATCGTTAGCAAGAGTTTTAAATAAAGTATCGTAAATTGCATTTAAATCATTTCCATTACATAAATAACCAGTTTGTCCACTTTTTATAGCATCACCTTCTCCACCATAAATTCCACCAATCGAAGGTTTGCCATATGAAGCCGCCTCTATAAAGGTAATACCAAACCCTTCTACGGATTTTTTATAAATTACAGAGGGCATTACAAAAACATCTGATTGCTCTAGCAGCGCAACTTTTTCTTGCTCTGTAGAACTAAATAGTAACTCAACATTATTTGCTAAATCAAGTTCTTTCCTGAGTTTTAAAAGATTTTTTTTCTCATCACCATCACCAATTGAAACATATTTTAAATTTGGAAATTTAGGTAATAGATTTTTTACAGTCATTAATATATTTTGATGACTTTTTCTGCCATCTAACCTTGAGATGGTAATTAACTTAGGTGAAGCATTACCATATATATTTTTTGCAAATTTCTTAGCTTCTTCATTTATAGGTATAGGATAATTACAACCTGGATTAATCACAGTCACATTTTTAACACCTAGCTTCATAGCAAATTCTTTTGTAAATTTTGAATTTGCTATTACATGGTCTGCCTTAGCTAAGGCATTTAAAACTCTTCTATTTAATGACGATCCAACTGGATGGTTAATTTCCTTTGAATGAATTAAGCAAAAAGATTTTGTTTTACTCAATAAACTTTTTTCAATATTTTCAATACTTTTCCAATGATCAAAAAAAGAGGCTCTTATCTCATTTGATGATAAGAATTCTTTTACTAGGTTTGCTTTTCTATATTTACGAAAAATTTTAAAACCTGACACTCTTTCAATATTTAATTTTGAATTTTGATCATAATTCTCATCTCCGTCTTGAGTTTCTGCAAAAACTTTTACTGGACCATGATTTAATAATGCATTAGATAGACCCTCCATGAGGTTCTGCATACCACCAAGTTCTGGAGGAAAATTTCTTGTAACAACCAAAAACATTAATTAAACCACTTGATGTTACAGCCCATACTTGGAATTTGTTGATCAGGACCTTTCTGAGTTTGTGCAACTATTTTCATAGCTATTTTTAATTCACTATCACCATTATTTATTGGTTTTAAATCTTTTAACTCTCTAAATCTTCCTCTGTATTGAAGCTCTAAATTTTTATTGTAACCAAAAAAATCAGGCGTACATACTGCTCCATATTTTTTTGCAATTTCTTGTGTTTCATCAAATAAATAATTTATGTTGCCAAAATTATTTATGTCAGCAAATTTAACCATATTTTCGAATGAGTCTTCAGGATAATTTTTAGTATCATTTGACATGATAGCTACAGAATTTATTCCATCGTTTCTAAGTTCATTACAATCTTTAGCCAAGTCTTTGATAATTGCTTTTACATAAGGACAATGATTGCAGATAAACATTATCAAAGTGGCTTTTTCGCCTTTAATTTCGTTTAAAGTGACTACTTTATTGTTAATAGATTTTAATTTGAAATCTTCAGCTTTTTTTCCAAAATCACATACCGGGGTTTTAGTTAGAGCCATAATGTATTATAAATTATTTAATAATACATTACAGCAATTTTATGATTTATGATTTTGAAGGACAAACTCCAAAAATAGATCCAGGCAGTTGGGTTGCACCTAATGCTGTTATCATTGGACGAGTAGAACTAAAAAAGAATTCTAATATTTGGTTTAATACAACTTTAAGAGGAGATCTTGAGCCAATTATCATTGGAGAAAATTCAAACGTTCAGGATGGAAGTGTTATTCATACCGATCCAGGTTGTCCGACAATAGTTGGTAAAGGAGTTACGATTGGGCATATGGTAATGCTTCATGGTTGTGAAATTGCAGATGATTGTTTGATAGGAATTGGTTCAACAATATTAAATAAAACTAAAATTGGAAAAAATTGTATTATTGGAGCTAATGCACTTGTCACAGAAAATAAAGTTATACCTGAAAGATCTTTAGTTCTTGGTAGCCCTGGTAAAGTGGTCAGACAAGTTACTGACGAAGAAATAGAACACATCAAAGAAAATGCTAGAGACTATGTTGAAAATTTTAAGAAATATAAAAAATAATTAAGGTATAAGCCAATTTTTTTTATTATTCTCAAAGTCAATTAAAGCTCTTCTGTGTCCTTTAGCAGCTAAGTATAACCATTCTATACTTTTAACTTTACATCTAATAACACAAAAGTTTTTATAACCGGCTTCACTTTCTTCTTTTGTGTAATCAAAGTTATCAAATTTATTATCTAGACCTGATGTTGGTTTATCTGACTCAGTCCCCGGTCCATTAGTAACAAGATAACATTTTCTACTTATATGACCTGTTTTATCCCAAGACTCTTTTGTAACATCATCATTAAAATGAATTTTACATTCTGTTTTTAATCTGAGCTGAATTTTTTCTTGTTTACCGTAGAACAAGATTGAACAATTTGGATTTTTTTTAATTTTATCAATTTTTGAAGATCTGATATCGCTATGGTATTGAACAAAACTATTTTTTTGATCTGCTTTTCTTAATACAACAACTCTTCCATCTAAATCTTTATCATTACCACAAATAAATACAGGTGTTCTGAACTCAGAAGATCGATCAGTTACAGCATTAGTTAATAGATCCCAAATTTTTTTTTCAATTTCGTTGAAATCCTCGTAGTAACTAACAACTTCTTGCGACACTTATTTTCTAAATCTTTTAATTAAGCTTGAAGTGTCCCATCTCTGACCGCCCATTTTTTGAACTTCAGCATAATATTCATCAATTATTTTTGTGATAGGTAAGGGTGAGTTATTTTTCTTAGCCTCATCCATTGCTATTTTTAAATCTTTTCTCATCCAATCAACAGCAAAACCATAATCAAACTTATCTTCAATCATTGTTTTATGTCTATTTTCCATTTGCCAAGACTGAGCGGCACCTTTTGAGATAACTTCAATGACATCATGCATATTTAATCCAGCGTTCATTCCAAAATTTATTGCTTCTGATAAACCTTGCACGAGTCCTGCGATACAGATTTGATTAACCATCTTAGTTAACTGACCATTACCAGCTGGGCCCATTAATTTTACCTTTTTACTATAGCAATCAATTATTGGCAGGGCTTTATCGTAGTCAGATTGATCTCCTCCGACCATAACAGTGAGTATTCCGCCTTCAGCACCGGCCTGACCACCAGAGATTGGTGCATCTAAAAAGCCCCATCCATGTGCTTTAGATGAAGCGTAAAGTTTTCTGGCAATTATTGCAGAGGCTGTAGTGTTATCGATATGAATAGCGCCTTTTTTAATCGTATTGTAAATTCCTTGCTTTCCAATTGTTACTTCTTCTAAATCCTGATCATTTCCAACACATGTAAAAACAAAATCGGAATCTTTAGCAGCTTCTTTTGGTGTGTCAGCTAGATTACCCTTATACTCCTTTATCCATTTCTCAGCTTTAGCTTTAGTACGATTATAAACGGTTACATTGTGACCGGCTTTTGATATATAACCAGCCATGGGATAGCCCATAACACCAAGACCTATGAAAGAAACCTTACAACTCATTAATGATTAACCTCACTTTAAACAAAAAAGTAATTATATTTGGCTTTATATTTACATTTTTTTCTAGTTTTGGACAGAGTTTTTTTTTGGGATTGTTTAACGCACCAATAAGAAATGAACTTGGTATTACACACGGACAATTCGGAAGCATCTATGCAAGCGCAACTATTTTTTCAAGTCTACTTCTTATTTGGGTTGGAAAAAAAATAGATGATTATAGAATTTTGAATTATTCGTTATTTGTAGTTATGTTATTATTTACTTCTTCATTACTTTTTTCATTTATAAATAGTGTTTACTTTTTAGCGATTGGAATTTTCTTAATGAGATTTTCTGGACAAGGTTTAATGAGTCATACCTCAACGACAACTATTTCAAGATTTTTTGAACGATCTAGAGGAAAGGCCTTAAGCACAATTTGGTTTGGTTTATCTACAGCAGAATTCATTTTACCTGTTCTGATAACTTATTTTTTTCTTATTTATTCTTGGAGAACTGTCTGGCAAGGAATTGCAATACTAATAATTCTATTACTACCTTTTGTAATTTTAAGTACAATTAAGTCGATAAAACTAGACTCAAGAGAGGCAGATACTAATCCTAGCAATAAGAAACTTAAAATCAAAAGTTGGAGAAGAAGTGATGTTTTAAAAGATTATAGATTTTATATTGTATCTTTGAACATGCTTGCGATGCCTTGGATCGCGACAGGAGTTTTTGTTTATCAATCTTTTATCTCTGACTCAAAAATGTGGGCTATTTATACAATACCTAAAGCATTTATGGTTTATTCAATAACATCGATAGCTACACTATTTGTTTCAGGTTTTTTAGTAGATAAATTTACAGGAAGAAAACTTATCATGTATATGAATATACCGTTATTATTTGCCATGATTACTTTATTTTATTTTAATCATGAAATATTTGCTTATGTTTTTCTTGGTTTAATAGGAGTTTCTAATGGCTTGGCAAATATTTTAGGTTCTTCTACTTGGGCTGAGATATACGGAGTAAAATATATTGGAAGCATTAAAGCTCTAACAACCGCATTCATGGTTTTTTCGACAGCGTTTGGCACAGCAGTTTTTGGTCTGTTGATCGATAAAGGATTTACAATAGAAAATATTGCTTTTATAGGGGCTACTTATGTTGTTATTTCACTGGCTTTGTTAATTATAATCAGAAAAACAATAGAGCCTGTAAGGTTACTAAATTAAGCTTGATTTATTAAACTCAATTGACTAAATAACAACCATCATGGCAAGAATTACCGTAGAAGACTGTTTAGAAAAAGTCGATAATCAATACGATTTAGTGCTTTTAGCTAAAGAAAGAACAGTTCAATTAAACGCTGGATCTCCAATGCTTGTCGAAGAAGATAACGATAAGAGAACTATTATTTCTTTAAGAGAAATTGGTGATGGAAAAATTGATGTAAAAGAAGTTGAAGCTAGCGCAATCAAAAGACTTCGAAAAGAACCTGATGAAATTGAGGAACAAGAAGAGACCGAGGAAGAAATTAATGATGAGTTTGAAAATCTATATAAAGGTCAGGTTTCCAAAAGCGGTGTAGCAATCCTGCCATCAAAAAGAACTAGAAGAATTCCAGAAGTTAAAAAACCTAGCTTAGCTGATGAAGCATTATCAGAATTGAAAGCTGAACAGCCTGAAATTAAAGAAGAAAATTTGGAAACTGAAGAGGCTCCACTTGAATTGAGTGAAGAGGCTCCTATAGAAGAAGAAAATAAATCAGAGTAAATTATGAAAAAAACTGTTTCAGTTGCACCAATGATGGATTGCACTGATAAACATGAAATATATTTTTTAAGTCTTATCAGTAAAAATATTCATTTATACTCTGAGATGATTGTGGCCAATGCAATTATCAGGGGTGATAGAGATAAATTATTATCATTTAAAAAAATTTCTAATCCGGTAACATTACAAATTGGCGGTTCAAATCCAGACGAACTAGCAGAGGCTTGTAAGATTTCAGAGGATTACGGATATAAAGAAATAAATTTAAATTTAGGTTGTCCTAGTAAAAAAGTTCAAAAAAATAAATTTGGTGCTTGTTTAATGCAAGAACCAGATCTTGTAGCTAAATGCATTGAGTCGATGTCTAAAGCTACAAAATTACCAGTAACAATTAAAACAAGAATTGGTTACAATGATGTTGAAAATTTTAAGTTTTTAAAATCTTTTATTCAAACAACTAAAGATGCAGGATCAAAGAAATTTATAATCCACGCGAGGAAAGCTTTACTAAAAAAATTAAGCCCTAAAGAAAATTTAAATATTCCACCTCTTAAATATGAATTTGTATATCAATTAAAAGAGCATTTTAAAGATAATGAAATAATTATTAATGGTGGAATAAAAACTACTGAAGATATTAAAAATCATTTATTAAAAGTAGACGGTGCCATGATAGGAAGAGCAATATATCATTCGCCATATTTTCTAGCAGATATTGAAAGAGATATTTTTAATAATGAAAATGTTCCTACAAGAAGCGAAGTCATGGAAAAATTAATTCCATACATTCAAGACGAAACCTCAAAAGGTGTACAATTAAATCATATAATGAGGCACACTGTTGGATTATTTCACGGACAAAACGGTTCTAGAATATGGAAACAATATCTCTCTAAAAATATGTGCGTCAGAGATGCTGATCTTCAAAAAGTAAATCATATTATGGACCAGGTTAGAAAAACAAATCCTGTATCTTTAGAAAGATAATTTTGGATATTCTTTTTCAATCAGAAACTCTTTATCTAATTTTAATAATGGTCATCACAGCTATCCCTGCCGGGTTTGCTGCAGGTTTATTCGGTATCGGAGGAGGGTTAATCACTGTGCCAATTCTATTTTATATTTTTGGTGCCGCTGGTATCGAGCCAGAGTTCCTAATGCATTTAGCAGTGGGAACTTCATTTGGAATAATTATTCCAACTTCAATTGTTTCAGTCTTAACTCACCATCAACATAATGCAGTCGATTTTAATGTAGTGAAGGGTTACGGAGTGTTTGTAATTATTGGAGTGATACTTGGAACCATATTAGCAGCAGGTCTAAAAACAAAACCTTTAATATTATTTTTTACAGTTGTTGTTTATATTCTAGCTTTCTATTTATTATTTTTAAAAGAGAAAGAGTCTGATCTTTCAATTAAGATGGGTTTACCAGCTAAAATAATCTCAGGAATAATTACTGGATTTGTTTCAGCTCCTATGGGCATAGGTGGTGCTGTAATGAATGTTCCGATTTTAAAGTTTTTTGGCTATCCAATAAATAAAGCGATAGGAAGTGCAGCTGCCATTGGTTTTATAATAGCTTTATTTGGCACGATAGGTTTTCTATTCTCAGGTAATTATTTAAATGCGAATTTGCCTTTAAGCATTGGATTTTTAAACATTCCAGCATTTTTAATATTTTTTCCAATAACTGCATTTATGGCAAGGCTTGGAGCAAAAGCAAGTCATAGGATTAACAAAAAAAAGATGACGAAATATTTTGGGATATTTTTAATCGTTATTGGAACTAAATTTTTATACGAGTATTTTAATCTTTAAATCTTCTGATCATAGTCGCCAATTTTTCCAGTTTCTTGTAATAATTTATTAATAAATTCAAAAATATTTTTCTTTCTTTCGTTTGAAGTAGGACTTTCAGTAACTACAACAAGAGAGGGTTTATTTGATGAAGCTCTAATTAAACCCCAAGATCCATCTGTTAAAGAAAATCTTACTCCGTTAACAGTTAAAACTTCAGTGATTGATTGATTATCTATTTTAATATTCTGTTTTTTAAGATCTTCAACTTTTCTCACCATTTCTTCTACCACTTTATATTTCTCTTCATCTTTACAGAATGGAGCCATAGTTGGTGATTGGTATGTTTTGGGTAATTCATTAATAATTTCACTCATCTTCTTGTTTTGATTAGTTAACAAATGACAGACTTGTATCGCTGAATTTATTCCATCATCATATCCATAACCTAAAGGTTGATTAAAAAAGAAATGTCCACTTTTTTCAAATCCTGCTAAAGCTTTTTCTATATTAACTTTTCTTTTTATATGTGAATGTCCAGTTTTCCAGTAGATAGTTTTGCACTTATTTTTTAAAAGAACTTTATCGTTTGCATAAAGACCTGTCGATTTTACATCTACAACAAATTTTGAATTTTGATGTTTGAACGCCAAGTTTCTGGCAATTAATAATCCTATCTTATCTGAGAATATTTCATTTCCTTTTTCATCAATTACTCCACAACGATCACCGTCACCGTCAAAACCAAAGCCAATATCTGCATTGTTATCTTTTACTGCTTTTGCTATTGCATGAAGCATTTCAAGATCTTCAGGATTAGGATTGTACTTTGGAAATGACCAGTCTAATTTACAATCTAGTTCAATTACTTCACAACCGATACCTCTTAAAATTTCAGGAGCAAAAACTCCTGCTGTTCCATTTCCACATGCTACAACTGCTTTAATCGTTTTATTGATCTTATTTTTTTTTATTAAATCATTTGAGTAAATATTCTTGAAACCATCTATTTTTTTAATTGAACCTTTCCCAGTAATAAATTTTTTATTTAGTGTGATATCTTTTAATTCACTCATTTCTTTAGGGGCATGAGTTAGTCCTTTTTTGATACCCATTTTTACTCCAGTCCAACCATTTTCATTATGACTAGCTGTTACCATTGCGATGCCATCAGAATTTAAATTAAACTGCGCGAAGTAAACAGTAGGGGAAAGTGATAAACCAACATCTTCTACAAAACACCCTGTTGAGGTTAAGCCATTGATTAAAGATTTTTTAATAGTCTCACTGTAGGACCTGTAATCATGACCCACTATTACTCTTGGATTTGCTTTATTCGTATGTTTGATTATTTGAGAACCTAATCCTTTTCCTAAATCAGTGATTCCCTCTAAATCGATGTCTTTTTCATATAGCCATCTGGCATCATACTCTCTAAAACCGTTAGGATTGATTTTCATTAACTATAAATACTAAAGAATAGGGGGATTTGTTATTAAATGTTTATTAACAAAACTTTCCACTTGCAAAATTATTTAAATGTTCATATAATGTTCTATTGATTTTGATGTTATATAGTATATTAACTATATACAGACACAACATATAGTTGTTTTGTTAATAAATCGAAAAAATAAGTAAAAATATGAATAAAAACGTATCATTGGCAATAAAGAAAGCTGTCGGCAGTATAAGCCATAAGCACCAAAATGATCAAAAGAATAATGGTCCTAAGAAGCCAGACCTTTTCTCATTATCTGGAGAAACTGAGCTATTTCAAAATGAAAGAGGCATTACAATTAAGATCGATAGATCTAAAGATGCCAATTTAACTGATTTCGGAAAAGCTACACTTAATGACAGATATTTAGGACAGAATGAAAGTTTTCAAGATTTATTTGCAAGAGTAGCAAGCGTATATGCTGATGATAATTTACATGCACAAAGAATATATAATTACATAAGTAATTTATGGTTTATGCCAGCGACACCGGTTTTATCAAATGGTGGAACAGAAAGAGGCTTACCTATTTCATGTTTTTTAAATGAAGCTAACGATAGTTTAGAAGGGATTACAAATCTTTGGGAAGAGAATGTATGGCTTGCCGCAAGAGGCGGAGGTATTGGAAGTTACTGGGGTAATTTAAGATCAATTGGTGAAAAGATCGGTAAGGTTGGAAAAACATCTGGAATAATTCCTTTCATTAAAGTTATGGACTCATTAACTTTGGCTATCAGTCAAGGTTCATTAAGAAGAGGATCAGCTGCTTGTTATTTACAAATTGACCATCCTGAAATTGAAGAATTTATTGAAATGAGAAGACCAACAGGTGGTGACGTTAACAGAAGATCTCTTAATTTGCATCACGGCGTATTAGTCACGGATGAATTTATGAGAGCTGTTGAGACAGGTGGTCAGTGGGCACTAAGAAGTCCTTATGATGGAACGGTTCAATCTACTATACCTGCCAGAAATTTATGGATCAGATTACTAACTGCTCGAATTGAAACTGGAGAACCTTATATTGTTTTCATCGATACAGTAAACAGACAAATTCCTCAACACCATAAGCTTGCTGGATTAAAAGTTAAAACCTCAAATCTTTGTAGTGAAATCACATTACCTACAGGCCAAGACAATGAGGGAAATCAAAGAACAGCTGTTTGTTGTTTGTCATCCTTAAATTTAGATACTTACGATCAGTGGAGTGAAGACCCTCAGTTTGTTGAAGATGTGATGAGGTTTTTAGATAACGTAATGACTGACTTTATTAATAGAGCGCCTGATGAATTTGCTCACGCGAAATATTCTGCGATGAGAGAAAGAAGTGTTGGTCTAGGTGTTATGGGTTTACATTCTTTCTTCCAACAAAAAAATATTCCTTTTGGTTCTGTAATGAGCAAAGTTTGGAATAAAAAAATATTTAAAAATATTCAGGAGAAAGTTGATGCAGCTTCAGTTAGCTTGGCAGAAGAAAGAGGAGCTTGCCCTGACGCAGCAGAATACGGAATAAAAGAAAGATTTTCTAATAAAACAGCAATTGCCCCAACTGCTTCAATATCAATTATCTGTGGTGGTTCATCGCCAGGTATTGAACCTATAGCAGCGAACAGTTATACTCACAAAACTTTATCTGGATCTTTTAATGTTAGAAATAAATATCTTAAAAAACTACTTCAAAAATACAAAAAAGATACTGATGAAGTTTGGTCTAGTATTACGACTAACCAAGGTTCAGTATCACATTTAGATTTTTTAACTGCTGAAGAAAAAGATACTTTCAAAACAGCATTTGAAATAGACCAAAGATGGGTAGTGGAATTAGGAGCAGATAGAACCCCTCATATTTCACAAGCTCAATCAGTGAATATATTTATTCCTGCAGACATACATAAAAAAGACTTGCATGATCTTCATTTCCAAGCTTGGAAAAAAGGATTAAAGAGTCTTTATTACTGCAGATCTAAATCAATCCAAAGAGCCGAGAATGTTAACAATACATCACAAACTGATGTAACTAAGAATGTTTATTCAAACGGACAAAAATCAAATAATGAGTCAAATAACTATGAGGAGTGTTTATCATGTCAGTAGCAGAAAAAATTAAGCCAGGAATAATCCAGCCAAAAAAAATGGGACTATTAGTAGAAAATCCAGTTTACAAACCATTTAGATACCCATGGTGTTATGATGCCTGGTTAACGCAACAAAGAATTCACTGGTTACCAGAGGAAGTACCACTAGGTGATGATGTCAGAGACTGGCAGAAAAATTTATCTGTAGAAGAAAAAAATTTACTAACTCACATTTTTAGATTTTTTACACAAGCAGATGTTGAGGTTAACAACTGTTATCTGAGACATTACACAACAGTATTTAAACCTACAGAAGTATTGATGATGATGACCGCATTTGCAGCTATGGAAACAGTTCATATTGCTGCTTACTCTCATTTATTAGATACAATCGGAATGCCTGAAACAGAGTACTCTGCTTTCATGAAGTATAAAGAAATGAAAGATAAGTACGATTATATGCAAGGTTTTGATGTTAAATCAAAACACAATATAGCAATGACAATGGCAGTGTTCTCCGCATTTACAGAAGGCCTTCAGTTATTTGCAAGTTTTGCAATTCTTTTAAATTTCCCTAGATTTAACAAGATGAAGGGAATGGGGCAGATAGTAACTTGGTCAGTTAGAGATGAAACTCTTCACTGCAATTCTATGATTAGGTTATTCAAAGATTTCATAAAAGAAGAACCACAAATTTGGAATGATAAACTAAAAAATGAGATTTACGATGCCTGTAAAACAATCGTACATCATGAAGATGCTTTCATCGATTTAGCTTTTCAAATGGGTTCTTTGGAAGGTTTAACAGCAGAGGAAGTTAAGCAGTACATTAGATTTATTGGAAATAGAAGATTAGAGCAACTAGGTTTGAATCCTATTTACGATGTTAAGAAAAATCCATTAACGTGGTTGGACACAATGCTTAACGGAGTAGAGCATATGAACTTCTTTGAAGGTAGAGCAACTGAATATTCTAAAGCTTCTACAAAAGGAAGTTGGGGTGAAGTTTTTGCTTAATTTTTGAGTCTAAATTACAAAAGTTATTGGAGAAAGACCGGCTTAAAAGGAAAATGGGGAAACATTTTTCTTGAAAGACTATCAACTTATAATCCAAAAAAAGTTTTAGAGATCGGTGTTTTTTGCGGGGTAACTGCAAGAAATACATGCGATTTTTTAAGCAAGACAAATGGAAAAAATTTTAATTATATCGGTGTAGATTTATTTGGCAGTGATCAAAATGAACACAAAGATGAGATAGAGCCAACTTTTTTAAAAGATCAAAAATTTTCAAACCCACTTAAAAATATTTACTACAATTACATTTTAAAAGAAAACTTAAATTCAATAAATAGTGTAAGTAAACTTTTGAAAAAATATAGTAGCAATATTAGATTAATAGCAGGTGATACTAATAGAGTATTAAAAGAATTGGATCTTCAAAATATTGATTTTACTTTTTTAGATGGTGGGCATAGCTATCAAACAGTAATTAATGATCTTACGATTTTATATGACAGCTTGAAGGATAAAAAAAAAGTTATTTTGTGTGATGATTATGGTAAGGAAAGTTATATTCCTGAAGTTGAAAAAGCTATAAACGATTTTACAAAAAAAAATAATCTTAAATTAAATATAATAGAAAATAGATTTGCTGAGATAATTACTTAAGGGTTAGCAGCCTTTAAAGGAAGCATACATATTAGATAATAATTTTGTATACATGCCTTTACCCTTATCTATAGTTGCTCCAAGAGGATCTAAAACTGCTGTTTTAACTTTAGTATCTTTTGCTATTGATTTTATAATTGAAGGATTAAATTGCGGCTCTGAAAATAGACAATTTACTTTTTCGTGCTCGATAACTTCTCTAATTTCTGATAATTGCTCAGCCCCAGGTAAAACATCCGGATTTACTGTTAAAGCTCCCAAAACTTTTATACCAAATCTATTTTCAAAATATTGGTACGCATCATGAAACACTACAAACCTCAAATCTTTTTTAAGATCATTTTTAATATTTCTAGTTAAATTATCTAATTCAGTTTGAGCTTTTTTAGAATTAGCTTTATATTTTGAGGCATTTTCCGGATCTAACTTAACAAGCTGATTTTCAATCTCTTTAACAATTACTTTTGCATTCATCGGGTCTAACCAAACATGTGGATCATGTTCACCGTGAGCATGTCCTTCATGACCATGATCATCGTGTTTTTTTTCTTTATGACCGTGCTCTTTATGCTCATCATGTCCGTGTTCTTTATGTTCTTTGTTGCTATGCCCATGATCATCATGACCTTCAAAAATATTTTTTTCTCTAAATTTTAGTTTTTTAATTCCTTTTAAATCCATAATTTCAACATTCACCGCTTCTTTACTTATACTTTTTAAAGGTTTTTCAAGAAACGTTTCCAAATCTTCTCCAACCCAAATGATGAGATTGGCCTTTTCAATCATTTTGGCGTGCGAAGGTTTCAAAGTAAAATTATGCGGCGAGTTGTATCCATCAACTATAATATCTGGTTTTCCAACACCATCCATTACATAACTTACTAGAGAATGTATTGGTTTAATTGATGTAACAACTTTAACTTCAGCTTTTGCTATGGAATTAATGGCTAAAAGCGTAAAAATAATAGTAGAAATAGTTCTAAAAGTTTTTCTCATATAATGTTATAATATAACGTTTGTTATAATATAACAAACGTGAATGCAAGAGATATTTCATATGAATAAAGAAACATTAATTAAAGTTCAAAACGTAGGGTTGTATAAAAATGATAAGTGGCTAGTTAAAGGCGTCTCTCTCGAAGTTAAACGTGGAGAAATAGTTACTTTAATTGGGCCTAATGGATCAGGAAAAACAACAACTGCAAAAATTGCTCTGGGTATTTACAAGAATATCGAAGGAAAGGTTTCAAAATTTACTGAAAAAGTTGGCTATGTTCCTCAAAAAATCTCTATTGATTGGACATTACCAATTAGAGTAGTTGATTTTATGTTGCTCACACAAAATCTAAGTGATGAAGAAATAATTAATGCTTTAAAATTAACTGGAGTTGAACATCTTAAAAATAATAATTTAAGCAATTTATCTGGAGGCGAGTTCCAAAGAGTTTTAATTGCAAGAGCTATTGCAAAAAATCCTGATCTTTTAGTTTTGGATGAACCAGTTCAAGGAGTAGATTTTAAAGGTGAAATTTCTCTTTACGAGTTAATAAAAGAAATTTCTGAAAAGGTTAGTTGTGGAATTTTATTAATATCACATGATTTACATGTTGTAATGTCATCTACAGACTATGTAGTTTGTCTTAACGGACATGTTTGTTGTTCTGGTACCCCTCAATCTGTAGCTAACAACAATAAATATCAAGAATTGTTTGGAGATCGCGCATCAACAATATTATCTGTTTATGAACATAAACATGATCACACTCACTCACCAGACGGAACAATAAAAAGGAAACAATAAATGTTTGATGATTTTTTTATAAGAGCTTTGATTGCTGGGATTGGAATTGCATTAGTTACCGGGCCTCTTGGATGTTTTATAATTTGGAGAAGATTATCTTTTTTTGGCGATACATTATCCCACTCTGCACTTCTTGGGGTAACTATAGCTTTCTTTTTTGAATTAAATATAGCTTTTTCAGTTTTTCTAATTTCATCAGCAATTGCACTGATACTTTTAAAACTTCAAAAAACTACAAAACTTCCTGGTGATGCATTATTAGGTTTATTAGCACATTCATCTCTAGCAGTTGGTTTAGTTGTAATTGGTTTTCTTACCACGATCCGATTTGATATAATGGGACTATTATTTGGTGACATTTTAGCGGTAAATGAAATAGATCTATTGATAATTTGGATTGGCGGAGCACTAATCTTATTAATACTGAAATTCATTTGGAAACCCCTGTTTGCCTCAACAGTTAATCATGAACTAGCTGAAGCTGAAGGCATGAACCCTGATAAAGTGAATGCAATCTTTACAGTTTTATTAGCAGCGATAATTGCAATATCAATTAAAATTGTAGGGCTTCTGCTAATAACAGGAATGTTAATTATGCCTGCTGCAATGGCAAGAAACGTTTCTAACAATCCTACGCAGATGGTTAAGTTGTCAATTGTAGGAGGCTTGTTATCAGTAATAATTGGTTTATTTTCATCTTTAGAAATTAATACTCCTTCCGGACCTTCGATAATTACAGCTGCGTTAGTTTTATTTTGTTTTACACTTATTAAGATCAAAAATTATTCTCAATTGAAAAAATGATACTAAATTGGTAATTTAAATTTATGGCACAAGCACAGATACTTTCTAAAAATCAACAAATTGTTTTAGATATTATTGAAAAAGCAAAAGGTCCTTTAAAAGCTTATTCCATATTATTTAATGTACAAAAGAAGGGAATAAACGCACCTCAACAAATTTATCGAGCTTTAGATAAATTGATTGAAATGGGCAAAATTCATAAAATTGAAAGTAAAAATGCTTTTGTTGCTTGCAGAAATTCAAATTGTGAAATTTCAAAAGCTACTGCATTTTCAATTTGTGAAAGCTGTGAAATGGTCGATGAAATTATTGATGTTAAACTTTCAAAATATTTATCAAGTTTTAGTGATAAAAAAGGAACTAAGTATAAAAGATTTAATTTAGAATTTTTTGGTTTATGCAAAAAATGCAAATAAAAGACAAAATAAGCTAATCTTAAAAAATCATAAGCATATCTTCCATAATTCACTTTTTAGTTGAACAACGGTTACATTATTAACTTATACATGTTAAAAAAATTGAGGAAATTAGGAGGACGAATGAAATATTTAAAATATTTAGTATCAATAATAACAGCAATGTCTATTAGTAGTGTCGCGTTTGCAAACGAGATCAAGATGGGCAGAGCTGACTGGGACACAGGCTATTTTCAAGCTGAAATTTATAAGCAAGCTCTGGAAAAGATGGGCTACAAAGTGTCAGGGCCAAAAACTATGAAGCCACAAGTTTTTTACGTTGCCGCCACAACAGGTGATGTAGATTTATGGGTTAATGGTTGGTTCGGCACTCATGATGGGTACATCTCAGAGTCAAAAGGTAAAGTTAAACCAGTAGGCCATGTGATGAAAAAAGGTGGATTACAGGGATACCTAATCGACAAAAAATCAGCTGATAAGTTCGGAATAAAAACAGTCTTGGATATTAAAAAACATGCCAAAAACTGGGATTCAAATGGTGATGGGAAAGCAGACATGGTTGCTTGCCCTCCAGGCTGGGGATGTGAAAAAGTAATCCAAAAACATTTTGATGAACTTGGTCTTGGCGAATTTATTAATCCAGTTAAGGCAGATTACTCAGCATCTATGGCTGATGTAATTTCAAAATATAAAAATGGTAAGTCAGTGTTGTTTTATACATGGACACCTAACTGGACAGTTGGAACATTAAAGCTTGGGAAAGATGTAGTTTGGATAGAAGTTCCATACAGCGGATCTAAAGCAGGAAAGGTTCCTAATGCAACAAAATCTAAAGTGAATTTAGGTTTTGGAGCTGATGACATTAGACCAGCTGCAAATGTTGATTTCTTAAAAGCAAATCCTAAAGTTGAGAAGATGTTAAAAAAAGCATCTATCCCTTTAGCTGATATAGCTGCTCAAAACCTTAAAATGAATAAAGGGGAAAAGAGCGAGAAGGCAATTAAGAAGCACGCTAATGAATGGATAAAAGCAAATCAAAGTACATTTGACAGCTGGATCAAGTAAAGGATCAGGTTAATTTTAAATGAGTTTAAAATTAGCCCCTTCAGATTACGAAATATACATTCCATTAGGTGAATGGATTGAAGGAAATATTAAAGAGTGGCTGTTCGAACAAAGGCCACTCTTTAAAAAGATTTCAGCACCAATAGATACCGTTTTAAATAGTTTAGACTCTCTTTTGAATTTTATTCCCTTTCCGATCATACTTTTTATATTTGTTTTCTTTGCATTCAAAACTAATGGTTTAAAGTTTGCAATTTTTTCATTTATAAGTTTACTTTTTATTGATCTTGTTGACCTTTGGTCAGAAAGCATGACGACACTAGCAATGATTTTTACTGCAGTTTTATTTTGTATGTTAATTGGAATTCCTCTTGGCATTGTTGCCTCGAGAAGTAACACTTTTGAAATTATTTTACGTCCAATACTTGATATAATGCAAACCATACCAAGCTTCGTTTATCTAATACCAGTTGTTATGCTTTTTGGAGTTGGTTTAACTCCTGGTGTAGTTGCTACAATTATATTTGCTTTGCCACCAATTATCCGATTAACAAATTTAGGAATAAGGCAAGTCGGCAAAGGGTTCAAAGAAGCTGGATCAAGTTTAGGACTTACTAAATTTCTAATATTAATTAAAATTGAAATTCCTTTGTCTTTAAAAACTATAATGGCAGGAGTTAATCAAACTTTAATGCTTGCGTTATCGATGGTAGTTATAGCAGCTCTTATAGGTGCCGGAGGGTTAGGTTTAACTGTATATATTGCTCTAGGAAGACTTGACGTTGGCTCCGCTGTTATTGGTGGAACAGGTATTGTAATTCTAGCAATTATTTTAGATAGAATTACACAAAAAATAATTAAATCACACTAAAGACTTTAATTTTTCTATATGTTTTGGAGTAATCTCACAACATCCTCCAATAATGTTAGCTCCTTTATTTTTTAATTTTTTACAAATTTCAAAGAACTTTTTAGGAGTAAGGTCTTTTCTCTTTCCAAGTTGAACTTTAGGGTTATTTGAATCAGGTTTCCAGCCTGGTGGAATATGTTCAAAGGCATTGATTTTAAATCCAAATGGAACTTTAAGTTTTTTTGCGTCTTTCATTACTTCATTTAAATCTTCAAAAGAAACACAAGAGGCCATAATCCCAATAGGTTTATGTTTTTGGACTTTTTTAGCCACAGTTATAAATTTTTCTCCCGAGGGCAACAACCCTTTACTCCTAATATGGATACCAACTAAAATTTTTTTTTTGTATTTTTTAATAGCATTTAAACCTAACGAACACTCTTTCCAGCTACTCATTACATCTAAGTAAAAAAAATCTACAAATGGATTAAGATATTTTGCCTGGGATCTAAAACTTTCCTTTATAAAGTTGAGATCTTTTCCAAGATCAGCAAAATAAGTAAAATTTTGAGGTGGCAGACTTCCAGCGATTAAAACTTTTTTCTTAGACATGGCCACGGCTTTTTTAGCCAATTTCCCTGCTAAAACGTTCAGGTTTTTATATTCTTTTCCTAAACCATTTTCGATTAGCCTTCGTTTTCTGCTACCAAAACTATTAGTTACTATAATTTCTGCTCCGGCTTTAATAAAGTCTAAATGAGTTTTGATAACTATTTTATGATATTTTTTTTTATACAATGCTGAGGCTCCCCACAAAGTTCCGTAAGGTTTCACACCTCGGTTAAGGAGCTCCTGACCCATACCGCCATCTAAAATTCTAACTCGGTTAAAAAAATTATTATCCAGAAACTTCAATTCCAAAAAAAGTGGATAAAAAAACTATGAATGCAAATACTACAACCCACATAAACCATTGAGATGCTACTTTTACCAAAGAACCTTTATCAATACCCTTCCAAGGCATAAAAGTGTATGTAGCAAGAGTAACTAAAATTAGAAATAAAAGTAAATTTGTTAAATTCATTTATCTTTGGTTCAATAACATTACTTCTCTTACCTCAGCACCTCTATATTTAGACAAAGGTCTAATTAATTTGTTAGAAGTATGCTGCTCCATTATATGTGCTGACCAGCCAGTTATTCTAGACATTACAAAAATCGGAGTGTAAAAATCAATATCTATACCCATCATGTAATAAGTTGGACCACAAGGGAAATCTACATTAGGATATATTTTCTTTTTATCAATCATAACTTTTTCTAAAATTTCATAAATTCTTGTATATTTTTCTTTTTTTAAAAGCTTAGCCACTTTGAACATATAATGTTTCATCGTAGGCACTCTAGAGTCTCCTGTCCTATAAACTCTGTGACCAAATCCCATAACAACTTTCTTTTTGTCTAATGCGTTTTCAATCCAAGCTTTTGCTTTTTCTGGTTTTCCTATTTCTTTCATCATATGCATTACAGCTTCATTTGCTCCACCATGTAACGGACCTTTGAGGGAAGCTATGGCTCCAGTGATTGCTCCGTGTAAATCTGATAAACTTGATGTAATAGTTCTAGCAGTAAAAGTTGAAACGTTAAAACTATGCTCAGCGTATAAAATTAAAGAGATATCAAATGCTCTAACTATTTCTTTATCTGGCACTTTATTGAACATCATTTTAAAGAAATTTTCTGAGAAAGATAAATTTTTACTTGGGGAGATTATACTTTTACCTTTTCTTGCCCTAAAATATGCAGCAACTGCTGTAGGAGTTTTTGCAAAAATTCTCATTGCTTTTCTCATGTTTGCTTTAGGAGAGTTATCTTTAGTATCCTTGTCTTCTAGTGCCATCAAACTTACACATGTTCTAATAACATCCATAGGATGAGCATTTTTTGGCATCTTTTTAATATCGTTTAATATTTGTTTTGAAAGCTTTCTCTCAGATCTTTCTTGTTTTATAAATTTTTTTAGCTGGTTTTTATTTGGAAGTTCACCATTAAGAACAAGATACGCAACTTCTTCGAAATCACATTTATCACAAAGTTCTTGAACTGTATAACCTCTGTATGTAAGTGCGCTTAACTCAGGAACTACGTGTGAAATCGTCGTTTCATCAACAACTATACCAAGTAATCCTTTTTTAATTTCTTCACTCATTATTCGTGTCCCTCTGTTGAAAAATCAGTAATTTTTTTATCTGGGGTATTGTATTTCTCATATTCTACTAACTCGTACAACCTTTTTCTAGTCTGCATTTTGTCAATAATATTGTTTTGATGACCATCTTTAAATATCGATTTTAATCCTATTTCTACATTTAGCATTGCAAGGCGTTGTGTGCTTACTGGATAAATCACTAGATTATAACCTAAATTTTCTAATTGTTTTTTATTTAACAACTTTGATTTTCCAAATTCAGTCATGTTAGCCAGCAAATATCCTTTTGCAACTTTTCTTACTTTTTCAAACTCATCTTCATTTTTCATTGCTTCAGGAAAAATCATATCAGCTCCTGCATCTTCATAGGCTCTTATTCTTTCTAATGTTTTATCTAAACCCTCAACAGAATTCGCATCTGTTCTAGCAATAATTAAGAAGTTTTTATCTTTTCTTGCTTTGACCGACTCTTTAATTTTTATTACCATTTCTTCTTTAGAAACAAGTTCCTTATTATCTAAATGACCGCATCTTTTTTCAGCTATTTGATCTTCTAAATGACAACCAGCTAGACCTTTGCTTTCAAAAACTTCAATTGTTTTTTTACAGTTCCCAAAACCAGTATCAATATCAACAATTGTCGGCAGATCGGTTACTCTAGCTATTTGATTGCTTCTATAACTAACCTGATCCAATGTCGTTAGACCTATATCAGGTAAACCAAGATCATTAGACATAACTCCACCAGAGACGTAAACTCCATCAAATCCTATTTCTGCTATAAGTTTTGCACACAGAGGATTATATGCCCCTGGAAATCTTAATAATTTTTTTGATTGTAAAGTTTTAACTAAATCTGAACGTTTTTCTGAAACTGTTTTTTTAGTAAAATGCATCCGTGGGATTTATATTAGAGCAGGGTATAAAAATCAAAGATTATTTAAGAAGTATAAATAATCCTGTTAAAACCAGTAAAACTGCAAGCAAATATTCGATAATCTTTTTTATTTTTATATCAGTTACAAATTTTCTTAAACCACTTCCAAATAATGCCCACAAACTTATTGTAGGAAAACAAATCACTGCAGCTGTAATAGTTACAAAAGAAACTCCAATAAAAATATTTTCCTCAGTAGGAAAAAAACCTGAAGCAACAGTAACAGCAATTGACCAAGCTTTAGGATTTATAAATTGAAATAAAGAAGCCTCATAAAATTTTAATGGTCTTCCCGATTCTTTTTGAACCAAACTAAATGAACCAATCATCTTCCATCCCAAAAAAACCAAATAAATGAAACATAAAATTTTCATGTAAAATTGAACCTGAGGATATAGCAAAAATAAATTAGCTAAACCAAAACAGGTCAAACCAATTTGCAAAATATGTCCTAATGGAATTCCAATTAAATGAGGAAGAGTCCTTACAAAACCAAACTTCATTCCAGAAGCAGTCAGCATTGCGTTGTTTGGCCCTGGTGTAAAAAACATAGTGAAATAAAAAGCAGACAATGCCGAGAATAAAGTGAAAGTTATCATAAATATTTTTCAATAATTTTTTCAAAACCTACAAAGTCATTAATTAATTCTTCATGTTTAATTTCTTTTTCAGATTTTTCTGTATATCCATCCTTAACTAACACAAATGGTATATTTGCATTATGAGCTGAATTGGCATCAACCTCACTATCTCCAACCATAATTGTTCTTTTTAAATCACCACCAATTATATCAATTACGTTTGTAAGATGTCTTGGATCAGGTTTATTAAATTCAAATGTATCAGCACCAGCTACATATTCAAAATATTTGTACATATTTATTTTTTTTAATAAATCTATAGCTAATACTTCCCTTTTATTTGTACAAACACCCATTGAAATATTTTTTGATTTTGCCCATTCTAGAAATTCAAAAATACCTTTTATTGGTTTACTCTCGTTATTAATATTTTTTGCATAAAAGCTTATAAACTCATCAACCATTTTCTTTTTTGTCTTTTCGTCTGTAATTTCATTCTTAAATGATCTTTGCATCATCACCCAAGCACCTCTTCCAGCGAGAGATTTAATATCAGATAGCTTTTTTTGAGTATGACCGAATTTTTTCATTACATGATTATGAGCCTCAATTAAATCAGGTGCTGTATCCACTAGTGTTCCATCTAAATCAAAAAGAATTGTATAAATTTGAGTCATTTTTAAAGTATTAAAAAGAAATATTTTGTGACTTATTTCAGTTACATTATTAATGTAAAGAATTTTTTAATGAAAAGAAATAATAAATTAAATAAAGCTAATTCTTACCGTCTCTCTCAAGAGATTTTAAGAAATAAAGCTTTAACGAAAGGTGTTAATCTAATCGCACCAGAGACAATTTTTTTGTCTAAAGATACTTCATTTGGAAAAAATGTTACCGTAGAACCTTATGTCGTTTTTGGTCCCCAAGTAAAAATTGGTGACAACTCTTATATAAAGTCTTTTAGTCATTTGGAAGGAGCTAAAATTGAAAAAAATGTTGTTATAGGTCCCTATGCAAGATTAAGGAAGGGAACTGTTTTAAAGGAAAATACTAAAGTTGGAAATTTTGTAGAAACAAAAAAATCAATTATAAATAAAAACTCAAAAGTAAATCATTTATCTTATTTAGGAGACACATTAGTTGGAAAAAATTCAAATATAGGAGCAGGAACAATTACTTGTAATTATGATGGCATCAAAAAATCTAAAACAACAATATCAGATAATGTTTTTATCGGTTCCAATTCTTCTCTTGTTGCACCTGTAAAAATAGATAAAAATAGTGTTGTTGGAGCTGGATCTGTAATAACAAGAAATGTTAAAAAAAAAACATTAGCTCTAACTAGATCAAACCAAGTTGAAATTAAAAATTATAAAAAGAAAAAGTAATGTGTGGAATAATTGGTATAGCAAGTAACAAGTCTGTTTCTATGAACATAATCAATTCGCTTAAAAAATTAGAATACAGAGGGTATGACTCTGCTGGATTAGCTACTTTAACCAACGAAAGTATAAATGAAAAAAAATGTTCTGGTAGAGTTGAGGAATTAGAAAAAATTCTTTTTAAAACACCCTCAGAAGGAAACATTGGCATTGGCCATGTAAGATGGGCAACTCATGGAGTTCCGAATGTAATTAATGCTCATCCTCACTCATCTGAGCAAGTATCTGTAGTTCATAATGGCATTATAGAAAATTCTGATGAAATAAAAAAAGAATTAGAGGCCAAAGGAATAAAATTTAAGTCTCAGACAGATACAGAGGTAGTGACATTACTAATTACAGAAGCTTTAAAGATAAATAAACCTTTAGAGTCGGTATTTGAAACATTAAAAAAACTGAAAGGAAGCTTCGCTCTTGGAATAATTTTTAAAAATTTTTCGAATATCATCATTGGAGCAAGGAGAGGCAGTCCATTAGCTGTTGGATACTCAAAAGAGGAAAATTATATTGGCTCAGACTCATATGCTTTAAAATCTATGACAAATAAAATTTCCTATCTTGATGATGGAGAGTTATGTGTTTTAACTAAAGATGAAGTTAATTTTTATAATAAGAATTTAAAGAAAATAAATAAAAAAATTCTTATAATGTCAGAAGATGAATATTCAATTGATAAAGGTGAATATAAACATTTTATGTTTAAAGAGATTATGGAACAACCTGAAACTGTTAAAAATTGTATAGATGAATATGTAGATAGTCTTAAAAATAATATAAATATTCTTAATTTCCCGATAGATCCACAAAAGATAAATAAGATTGTTTTGATAGGCTGCGGCACAGCTTACAACTCATGTATAACAGCTAAATATTGGTTAGAGGAATTAACTTCAATTGATGTTGAAATAGATATTGCTTCTGAATTTAGATATAGAAAATTAAAATTTAATTCTAATAATCTTTATATTTTTGTTTCACAGTCTGGAGAAACAGCTGACACTGCAGCAGCACTTGATATATGTAAAAAAAATAATGTTAAAACATGTTCAATAGTAAACGTTATTGAAAGTACAATTGCTAGAAATTCTGACTGGGTTTTACCTATTCATGC
The DNA here is from genome assembly GCA_902631535.1 of uncultured Pelagibacteraceae bacterium. Lineage (GTDB taxonomy): Bacteria > Pseudomonadota > Alphaproteobacteria > Pelagibacterales > Pelagibacteraceae > Pelagilacustribacter. The sequence continues at coordinate 5,998 of CACOYX010000003.1, read as the reverse complement.
AGGTACTGAAATTGGCGTTGCCTCTACCAAGGCTTTTTTAGGTCAATTAACAGTACTTTATATCTTATGTTTAAAATTAGCTTTTGTAAGACAAGATATTAATGAAAAAACATATATAAAAAATATAAGTAATTTGAAAAAATTACCCGATGCAATTAAAAAATGCTTAGCTGGTGAGAATAATGTACAGCTTATGGCAAAAGAATTTATTACAGCGAAAGGGTCAATGTTCCTAGGAAGAGGATCTTCTTTTCCAATTGCCTTAGAGGGTGCTCTAAAATTAAAAGAGTTATCATACTTACATGCAGAAGGTTATCCGGCAGGTGAAATGAAACATGGTCCATTAGCATTAATTGAAGAGGGTCTGCCAGTGATAGTTATTGCGCCAAAAGATAAATACTTTGAAAAGACAATTTCAAATATGCAAGAAGTAATAGCAAGAGGTGGAAAAATACTTTTTATAACAGATAATAAAAAAGAGTCTTTAAATGAAAATATTAGATTTGGTTTAAGAGTTCCGCATATCGATAATTTGTTATCTCCAATTTTATTGACTTTACCGCTACAAATGCTTGCTTATCATGTAGCCTTAATAAAAAATTGTGATGTAGATAAACCCAGAAACTTAGCTAAATCAGTTACAGTTGAATAAAATGAAATCTAATTACAAGGCGATGGTTTTGTCGTGCATAGATCCAAGGTTTCAACCTATTGTCTTCAATTATTTAAGAAAAAAAAAATTAAGCGGCAAATATAGTTCTTTTGTAATAGCTGGATCTGCTGTGGGTGTTACTGCTAATAAATTTAAAAGATGGCATAAAGTATTTTGGGATAATCTGGAAACTTCAGTTAAATTACACAATATAAAAAAACTTATTGTAATTAATCATCGTGATTGCGGGGCTGCAAAAATTATTAATGGAAAAAAAGCATTTTCAAATACAAATGAAACAAAGATTCATAAAAATTCTTTTAAAATAATTAAAAAGATATTTATGAAAAAATATCCAAAATTAAGCATAGAATTAAAAATTATTTCATTAGACAGCAAAGTAGAAACATTTAAGTAAATATTTGGCCAATATTGTATTGAAAATATTTTAGCAATACTCTATATATATCGCAGGTTGAATATGAAAAAATGGAATTTAAATAGTTGGACAAAATTTCCTGCTAAACATCTGCCTGTTTATCAGGATAAAGAGGAACTTAATTTAGTTTTAAGTAAAATTAAAAAATATCCTCCATTAGTTTTTGCCGGAGAATCTAGATCTTTAAAAAAATCTTTAGCTGAAGTAGCTGAAGGTAAAGCCTTTTTATTGCAAGGTGGTGATTGCGCAGAGAGTTTTGCTGAATTTCATCCTGATAATATAAGAGATACTTTCAAAGTTCTTTTACAAATGTCTTTAGTTTTGACAGCATCAGCCTCGGTTCCCGTTGTTAAAGTTGGTAGGATTGCTGGACAATTTTCAAAACCAAGAAGTGCTCCAACTGAAAAAAAAGATGGAAAAGAGTTGCCAAGTTATTTAGGTGATAATATTAATGGTACGGAATTTACAGAAAAAGCTAGAATTCCAGATGCAAAAAGATTATTTAGAGCATACTCTCAATCAGCATCCACTCTAAATTTATTGAGAGCTTTTTCTCAAGGAGGATTTGCTGATCTAAGACAAGTACATTTATGGAATTTGGGATTTATCAAAGACAAAACTAAAGGTAAATATAAAGAGATTGAAGATAAGATAAGCGATGCGCTTGCTTTCATGGAAGCTTGTGGAATTAATTCAGATAATAACAGAAGATTAAGAACGGTAAATTTTTATACATCACACGAAGCTTTACATTTACCATTTGAGGAATCTATGACACGAGTAGACTCAACAACAGGTGAATATCACGATACTTCAGCTCATTTTGTATGGATAGGTGACAGAACAAGACAACCCGACGGAGCCCATGTAGAATTCTGTAGAGGAATAAAAAATCCTATAGGTCTTAAATGTGGTCCAACATTAAAACCAGATGAATTAATTAATTTATGTAATATTCTTAACCCTGAAAATGAAGCTGGAAGGTTAACATTAATTTCAAGATTTGGAGCTGATAATGTTCAAAAATACTTACCAAAATTAATGCAAACAATTAAAAAAGAAGGTCTCAAAGTTATTTGGTCTTGTGATCCTATGCACGGAAATACAATTAAAGCAGCAACAGGATTTAAAACTAGACCTTTTGAAAATGTTCTTAAAGAAGTAAAAAATTTCTTTGCAGTCAGCCAAGCAGAAAAAAGTTATGCTGGCGGATTACATATCGAAATGACCGGTCAAGATGTTACTGAATGCACAGGTGGAGCCCAAAAAATCTCTGAAAAAGATCTATCTAGTAGATACAGAACACATTGTGATCCAAGATTAAATGCAGACCAAGCTTTAGAGTTAGCATTCTTGATTTCTGAAGAAATTAAGAAAAATTCAAAAATATCAAATAAAATTATTCAAGCTGCGTCTTAATAATTATTGTAATTATTAAGACCAAACCTTAAAAGAAAGGTAAGGTATTAATTATGGATGTAAAAAAAAGAGCAAAAATAATAACCGACTGGATAGACAACTATTGCAATAATGCTTCTTATAAGCCAAAATCATTGGTAGTTGGAATATCGGGTGGAATAGACTCATCTGTAGTTAGTACTTTATGTGCAAACACTGGTAGAAAAACAATTGTGTTAACAATGCCAATTAAACAAATCAAATCTCAACATGATTTAAGTTTGACACATGCTAAATGGTTAAAACAAAAATTCAAAAATGTTGAACATCATTTATTAGAGATGGATAAAATCTTTAATTCATTTTCTCAAGTTTTAAATAAATTTGAAAATGAGCATGGGTATGCGAACTCAAGAGCAAGGTTGAGAATGGCAACTTTATACCAAGTAGCAGCAGCAAATAATGGAATTGTTGTAGGAACAGGTAACAAAGTTGAGGATTTTGGTGTTGGTTTTTATACTAAATATGGCGATGGCGGGGTTGATATCTCTCCTATAGCTGACTGCAACAAATCTCAAGTGTGGGAGTTAGGCAGACATCTCGGTGTATCCGAAGAAATAATTAATGCCCAGCCCACAGATGGTCTATGGGATGATGGAAGAAACGACGTAGAACAACTTGGAATGAGTTATGCAGATTTAGAGAAGGCTATGGAAAATAAAGACGATCCAAACTATCAAAAATATTTAGAAATAAGAGAAAAAAATTTACACAAAATGAATCCGATACCGGTATGTACATTTAATGAATAGCTTAAAATTAACAAATTCTCTAACGAGAAAAAAAGAAGTATTTAAGCCGAATAACATAAAAAAAATTTCCTTATATGCTTGTGGCCCGACTGTATATGAGAGTCCCCATGTAGGTAATGCAAGAACCCTTGTAGTGTTTGATGTTTTATTTAGAGTTTTAAAGGTTCTCTACAATTCAAATGTAACTTACGTAAGAAATATTACTGATGTAGATGACAAGATAATAGAAGCTTCTCAAAACAATAAAGAAGATATAAATGAAATTACTAATAAGGTAATTAAAATTTTTCATGAAAATTGCAAGAGTTTAAACTGTTTAAAACCAACGATAGAGCCAAAAGCCACAGAACATGTAAAAGAAATGATTGAAATGACATCTTCATTAATCAAAAAGGGATTTGCATATGAAAATAAAAACCATGTTTTTTTTGCTGTAAGCAAATTTAAAGATTATGGAAAACTATCAAACAAAAATTTAGATGAGTTAAAGGCAGGGAGTAGAATAGAAATTTCTGATCTAAAAAAAAATCCAATGGACTTTGTTTTATGGAAGCCTTCAAATGAAAAAGACCCTGGTTGGGAGTCGCCTTGGGGAAGAGGTAGACCGGGCTGGCATCTTGAATGTTCAGCAATGAGTGAAAAATACCTTGGTAAAAATTTAGATATTCATGGCGGTGGTCTTGATTTAATTTTTCCTCATCATGAAAATGAGATAGCCCAGTCTTGTTGTAACAATAATACGAAAAACTTTGCAAATTATTGGGTTCATAACGGATTTGTAACCATTAATAATGAAAAGATGTCAAAGTCTTTAGGCAATATAATTTCTATAACTGATGCAACTAAAAAATATTCCGGTCAGGTCGTTAGGTTAGCATTATTAAGCGCTCACTACAGTCAACCACTAGATTGGAATAATAAACTTTTAGAAAATCAACGAGCAACCATTGAAAAATGGTATCAATTGTATGAAGAAAATAATGAAGAAATACCTTTGAAAGAGATAGACATGTTACTAGATGATTTAAATACTCCTGGTTTCATTGCTAAAATTCACGAACTTTATACAAACGCAAATAAAGGTGATGAAAAAAGTAAAAAATTTTTTAATAGTGCTTGTAAATTAATTGGTTTATTTGATTTAACAAAAAATGAGTGGGAAGAGTTAAAAAAAGTAGATAAAGATATTTCAGAAGAATTTATTGAAAAAAAAATTAGAGAAAGATTGGTCGCAAAACAAAAAGGAGATTATAAACTTGCTGATAAAATAAGAGTTGAACTAGCAAGCAAAGGAGTAATCATTGAGGATAAAAAAGAAAAGACAACTTGGAAATTTAAATGAGTAAAGAGAAAATATATATATTTGATACCACTTTAAGAGACGGAGCTCAAACAGAAGGTGTTGATTTTTCAATTGAGGATAAAAATAAAATAGCAAAAGTTTTATCAGACATAGGTGTTGACTATGTAGAGGGAGGATGGCCTGGGGCAAATCCTGTTGATACAAAATTTTTTTCTAACCCACCCAAAATGCAACAAACTTTATTTACCGCATTCGGTATGACTAAAAAAACTGGTCGTAGTGCAGATAACGATCCCGGTTTAGCTTCTTTAATGAATGCGAATACACCAGCAGTATGTGTGGTAGGAAAATCTTGGGATTTTCATGTAAAAGTTGCTTTAGGAATTAAAGAAGAGGAAAATTTAGAAAACATCAAAGAAACAACAAAACATTTTGTTAAAAACAAGAAAGAATTTTTGTTTGATGCAGAACATTTTTTTGATGGTTATAAGGCTAACCCAGAATATGCAATTGACTGCTTGAAGCAAGCCTACGATAATGGTGCTAGATGGGTTGTATTATGTGATACTAATGGTGGCACACTACCGAATGAGATTAGAGAAATTGTAACAAAAGTTTCAAAAATAATACCTGGAAAAAATCTTGGAATTCATGCGCATAACGATACAGAAAATGCTGTGGCTAATTCTTTAGCTGCAGTTGAAAGCGGCGCGAGACATATTCAAGGAACCATTAATGGTTTAGGGGAGAGATGTGGCAATGCAAATTTGATGTCAATTATTCCCAACTTATGTTTAAAAAAGTCTTTTAGCGATAGGTATGAAATTAACATTAAAAAAGATAAACTTTCTTCATTAACTGAATGTTCAAGATTGTTAGATGAAATACTGAATAGAAAACCTAATAAAAATATGGCTTATGTTGGTGCCTCAGCCTTTTCTCACAAGGGAGGTCTTCACGTTTCAGCAGTGAAGAAAGATCCAAAAACTTATGAACACATTGATCCAAAATCAATTGGAAATCACAGAAATATTATTGTTTCAAATCAAGCTGGTCGATCTAATATTTTATCAAGACTAGAACAATACGGAGTTAAAATTGACTCCAAAGATCCAAAAATCCAAAAAATTTTGGATGAGGTAAAAGATAGAGAATTTAGCGGTTATTCGTATGATGGAGCTGATGCTTCATTTGAATTATTAGCAAGTAGATTATTAGGTAAAGTTCCTGAATATTTAAAAGTAAAAAGTTACGATGTGAATGTTTCAAAATTTGACAAAATACAAACAAAAGCAAGCGTAGTTTTCTTGATAGATGGAAAAGAAATCGAGTGTCATGGTGAAGGTAATGGACCTGTAAATGCATTGGATAATGCAATCAGATCCAATTTTAAA
>CACOYX010000002.1 GCA_902631535.1 uncultured Pelagibacteraceae bacterium | reverse complement strand
AATTATAATTATTCAATAGATGGAGTTTTATGGCCTCAGCTTTTCTCTCATAATTAAAAAAAATAGGAGTAATTAAAAATATAGATATTGAAATTAAGAATATCAGTAATAAATATCTAAGAAAAAAGATAAACTCAAAAAATCTCGAATACTTAATGTGAATTGTTTTATAAATTTTATTTATCATTTTTTTTATTTTTATATCTAGTATATAAATGAAAATTCCTTCTTATTATGAATAACATAGATAACTTAATTAAAAACCTTAACAAAGAACAAAAAGAAGCAGTGCTTAGTACTGAGGGTCCAAACTTAATTGTTGCTGGAGCCGGTTCTGGAAAAACTAGAGTTTTAACTACAAGACTTATTCATATCATTAACCAAAAAAAAGCTTGGGCAAATCAAATACTATGTGTGACTTTTACCAACAAAGCAGCAAAAGAAATGCAAAACAGAGTTATGCAGTATGTGAAGGGAAGCGCTAATGCTGTGCCTTGGTTAGGAACCTTTCACTCTATAAGTGTGAAATTTTTAAGAAGGCATGCTGAAGCTTTGGGATATAAAAGTAATTTTACAATTTTAGATACTGACGATCAAAAAAAATTAATAAGAAATATTGTTAAAGGAGAGGATTTAGACGCCAAAAAATTTTCTCCTCAATTAATAATGTATCATATTGACCAGTGGAAAAACAAAGGTCTTCTCCCTAAAAATGTAAAATTAAAAAAAACAAGCTCAATATTAAAATCTATATTAAAAGTTTATGATATTTATCAAAATAAAACTAAAGACCTAAATGCATTTGATTTTGGAGATTTAATTTTATTCTGTGTGAAACTTTTTGAAGAACATGCAGATATAAAAGAAATTTATCAAAAAAATTTCAAATATATTTTAGTAGATGAGTTTCAAGATACTAACTTTATACAAAATAAATGGTTAAATTTGCTAGTTAATAAAAATGAAAATATTTGTTGTGTCGGTGATGATGACCAGTCTATTTATAGCTGGCGAGGTGCAGAAATTAAAAACTTTCTAACTTTTGATCAAATTTATAAAAATTGTAAAGTATTCAAACTTGAACAAAATTATCGATCTACAAAAAATATTTTAGAAACAGCATCTAGCTTGATTTCAAATAATACAAGTAGAGTTGGTAAAAAATTATGGTCATCATCAAATCAAGGGGAATTAGTAAAACTTAATTGTTACAGAACTGGTAAGGAAGAGGCCCAAGGCATTAGCGATATTATTGAACAAAAAATTAAAAAAAAATATTCTTTAAACGATGTGTCAATATTGGTGAGAGCTATATATCAGACAAGGGAATTTGAGGAAAGATTTCTTCAAGTCGGAATAGGATATCGAGTTCTAGGAGGAATAAAATTTTATGAAAGAGCAGAAATTAAGGATGCTGTTGCATATCTTAGAATTATAAATCAAAAATTCGATGATTTAGCTTTAGAAAGAGTTATTGGCACACCAAAAAAAGGAGTTGGTGATAGCACACTTAACCTAATTTATACCTACGGTAAAACTAATAAACTTTGTCTAGAAGACTCTATAATAAAGTTAATAGAAGAAGGAAATTTAAAACCCAAGACAAAAACTACACTTAGTCAATTAATAAATATGATCGAAAAATGGCGGAATGATTCACTGAAAATGAAACATTTTGATTTATTAAAATTAGTTTTAGACGAGTCGGGTTACTCCTCAATGTTAAAAAATAAAAAAGATTTAGAAAATGAGAATAGATTGGAAAATTTAAAAGAATTACTTAGAGCCATGCAGGATTATGACAACCTGCAGAGTTTTTTAGAACATGTCGCTTTGGCTACCTCAATTGATCAAGAATGGGAAGGAGCAAAAATAAATTTGATGACAATGCACGCCGCTAAAGGTTTAGAGTTTGAAGTTGTATTTTTACCTGGATGGGAAGAGGGCTTATTTCCTCATCAAAAATCATTAGAGGAAAAAGGTGATTTTGCTTTGGAGGAGGAAAGAAGACTTGCATATGTAGGAATTACAAGAGCAAAAAAAGAGGCTTATTTATCATTTGCAATGAAAAGAGCTTACCATGGTGACTGGATGGATGCTTTACCATCAAGATTTATAAATGAAATACCAGATGAAAGCGTAGAAAAAAATGAGATAGGATTAGGTGAAAATGAAGACTTTGAATTTAACCAAGATAATTCAATTGAATTTGAAGAGGAATATAGAAGTCCTGGTTGGGATAGGTACAAAAAAAATAAAATGTTAAAATGGAAAAAATAGAAAAATTAAGAAAAATTTTTAATAGAGAAAAAATAGATGGATATATAATTCCAAAAAATGATGAATTTTTTGCAGAATATATTCCAGATCATAATGATAGACTAAAATTTATTTCAGGCTTTTCTGGATCTTTCGGTTTTGCCTTGATATTGAAGGGAAAAAATTATTTATTTGTTGATGGAAGATATACCTTACAAGCAAGTAACCAAAGTGGGAATAAATTCAAAATTTTTACAATTCCAGATAAAATGTTAAGTGACGTTCTTGAAGGAAAAAAGTTGCTAATAGGTTTCGATCCGAATTTATTTACTAAAAATTCTTTATCTATTTTATTTGGAAAAAATAAACTTAAGTTTAAACCGCTAATCAAAAATTTAATAGACGAAATTTGGATAAGAAAAATAAAAATTAATGAAAGTAAATTTTTCAAATTACCAGAAAGTTCTGGAAGTGAAAAATATCAATCAAAAATTAATAAAGTTACAAATTTTTTAAAGAGAAGAAAATCTGATTTTTTATTTATTACAGCAAGTGAAAATAATGCTTGGTTACTAAATATAAGAGGTCGTGATACAAAATATACTCCATTACCGTATAGCTATGCTTTAATCAATAAAAATAAAAATATAAAATTTTTTTGCAATAAAGAAAAGATAACACCTTCTTTAGAGAAATACTTCAAAAAGATAGAATTTTTAGATATTAAGAACTGTGCAGAAATACTCTCAAAAATAAAAAATAAAAAATTTATAATCGATAAAAATTCCTGCTCATATTTTTTTGAAAACATTATTCAAAAAAATAATAAAATACTAAATTATCATGATCCTATCTATTATTTGAAAGCAGTTAAAGGTAAGCAAGAAATAGAAAATATTAAAAAAGCACATATTTATGATGGGGCCGCACTAACAAAATATTTATTTTGGCTTAAGAAAAATTTTTATAAAAAAAATATTACGGAGATAAGTGCGTCACAAAAATTGTTAAAATTCAGAAAAGAAAGTAAAAAATTTAAATTTTCAAGTTTTCCAACAATTTCTGGAACAGGGTCGAACGGAGCAATTATTCATTATAAAGCCAATAAAGAAACAAATAAAAAATTAAAAAAAGGAGATATTTACTTAGTGGACTCTGGTGGACAATATGAATTTGGGACAACAGATGTAACTCGTACTATCTCTTTAAAAAATACTAATATAAGGATTAAAGATATTTTTACTAGAGTTCTTAAAGGCCATATTGCTGTTGCAGATTTTAAACTTAAAAAAAACACATCTGGATCAGACATTGATAACGGTGCTAGAAAATATCTTAAACAAATTGGTTTAAATTACGCACATGGTACAGGCCATGGAGTAGGATATTTTTTAAATGTACATGAAGGACCGCATGCAATATCAAAAAGAAATAAAGTTAATTTCCAAAAAGGTATGATTGTCTCAAATGAACCAGGATACTATGAAAAAAATAACTTTGGTATCAGAATTGAAAATCTTATTTATGTAGAAGAAAAAAGAAATAAACTGAGGTTTGAAAATCTAACAATGGCGCCTATAGAAAAAGATTTAATTATTAGAGAAAAACTAGATGCAAACGAAATTAAATGGCTCAATAATTACCATAAAACTGTTTTTAAAAAACTTATTAAATCTATGAATAAAATTGAGAAACTAGAACTTAAAAAAGCTTGTTCAGCTATTTAAAATTTTATTCCAGTCTTTTTCTAAAATAATTTTAATATTTAATTGTTTAGCTTGATCAATTTTCTTTTTTGTAGGTTTGGAGCCACCAACTACTAGAAAGTCTAATTTTTTAGAGATAGATCCTAGTACCTTTCCCCCATTATTTTCAGCAATTGATTTTGCTTCTGATCTACTCATGTTCTGAAAGCCACCAGTAAACATTAATTTTTTATTTGAAAATTTTCCACCAGTATTTTGTATAGAGTAATTTTGAATTTTTAATTCTTTAATTAAATTTTTAATTATTCTGGTATTGATCTCTTTAGTAAAAAAATTATTTATTGACTGGATTTGGGTATCCCCAATTCCATCTAAATCGACTAAATGAGTTAAAATTTTTTCTCTATTTTTATAGTCTAATAATTTTGTAAATTCTTTTATTGAACCAAAAAAGCTTGCCAAAATTTTTGCGTTTTCTTGACCTATATGTCTAATACCTATTGAATAAATAAATTTATCTAAAGAAATAATCTGAGATTTTTTAATAGCTAATTTTAAATTATTAATCGATAATTCTCCCCATCCCTCTAACTTTTTAATCTTATTATAGTCAAGTTTAAAAATATCTGATGGTTCTTTAATTAAGTTTAAATCCCAAAATTGTTCTACTACTTTCTTTCCAAGACCATCAATATTTAATGCTTCTTTTGATACTAAATGTTTTAGCTTTTCTCTAGCAATAAAATTACAATTATATCCTTTACTACACCTTCTTACAGCATCAAGTTTTTTTGTACTTTTGCTAAATTCTTTTATAGTTTTTGAACCACATAAACATTTATCTGGAAATTTAAATGTTTTACTATTTTTATCTCTTTTAGACTTATCAACTGAAACTACTTGAGGAATTACATCTCCAGCTCTTTGAATTTGAACAGTATCTCCAATTCGAATTCCTTTACGATCAATTTCATCTTCATTATGAAGTGTAGCATTTGAGACAACTACACCTCCAACATTTACTGGGTCAACTTTAGCGACTGGAGTAATCGCTCCTGTCCTTCCAACTTGAATTGTTATATCTTTGATTTTTGTTATAGCTTTCTCTGCAGAAAATTTGTATGCAATTGCCCACCTTGGTGAATTGGATGTATTGCCCAATCTACGTTGTAAATTTAAATTGTTTACTTTAAAAACAAGTCCATCTATATCGTAATCTAATGACGATCGTATTAAATTAATTTTTTCGTGCTGTTTTTTTATTTCGTTGATGTCTCTAACAACTTTTATTAAAGGGTTAGTTTTAAATTTCCAGTGAGAAATTTCCTCTAAAAATTCTGACTGCGTTTCAAAATTAAATGGTTTTATAGCTCCGAGACCATATGCAAAATATTTTAGTGGCATCTTTGCAGTTTCCTTGGGATCTTTTTGCCTTAACGACCCACCTGCAGCATTTCTTGGATTTGCAAAACGATCTTTAATTTTAAGGAAATCTTTTTTTCCAATATAAACCTCACATCTGATTTCAATTAAATTCGGTACTTTATTAGAGTCTATTCTTAAAGGTATTTCTTTAATAGTTTTTAAATTTTCTAGAATATCTTCACCGGTATAACCATCACCTCTAGAAAGTCCTTTAGTTAATATACCTTTTTCGTAAATTAATGTTGCAGAAATACCATCAATTTTTGGTTCTGAAATAAGTTCAATATTTTTTTTATTAGTATTCAAGAAATTATTAATTTTTTTTATGAAAACTTCCATATCATCAGCATTAAAAGCATTTGATAAAGATAACATTGGTTGTAAATGATCAATCTTAGTAAATTTGTTAGACGGAGGAGCTCCAATTATTTGATTTACAGATCCAAATTTTTTTAGAAAACTAAATCTTTTTTCTAAATTAAGAATTTCTTGTTTTAATATATCGTAATCTGAGTCAGAAACTGTTGGCTTATCTTTTACATAATAAGAAATATTATGCTTTTTTAATAACTTTACCTTTTTAAGATACTCTTCCTTAATTTTTGTTGTTTCATCCATATTATCTTATTTTATCAATAACTCTTTTAAAAATATTTTTTTTTTCTTTAGCCTGTTTCTTTTTTATAAATTTGTAGTCTTTGTTAAATACTTTATAGGATTGTTCAAACCATTTGCTTGAATTGTAGTTATAGCCGAGTATGCTCGCGTATTTCTTTGCCTCTTCCTCAAGGCCTAAATGATAATGTATCTCTACTAGTCTATGTAATGCTTCTTCTATAAAAACTGTTTTACTATATTCGTCAACAATGATCTTAAGTCTATTAATTGCTGGTACCCATTTCTTAACGGAAATATAATATTTTGCTATATAAAGCTCCTTGGCTGATAACTGATTTTGTATAAGATCATTTTTAAACTTGAGATCGATAGCATAATCATTGTTGGGATATTTCTTTATAAAAAAATTAATTTGTTTCCTTGCTTTTAGAAGAGGTTCTAAATCTTTTTTCTCATCTTCAATTTGCTCGTAGTAAATAATAGCAAGAAGATAGTGAGCATAAACTGTGTTTTTATTTCCGGGATAAGTGGTTAAAAATCTATTTAAACTCTCTTCAGCCTCTTGATAAAAATTAATACCGTATAAAGAATAAGATGCCATTATTGCGGCTTTAGCTGCTGCTATTGGCTCTTCAAAATTGAGTTCTGCTTCAGAAAATTTTTTTGAAGCAAAAAAGAAATCATTTTCTTTAAAAGCCTTTAGTCCCTCTTCATAAGAAATATATGGATTTATTTTTTTTGTTGGTTCATAAAGTACTTCTTTCTTAGAACAAGACATTAAAATAAAAAATGCTAAGAATAAATATGTTAATTTTGCTCGCACTACAGCAAGTATTACCAGATTTTATTTTAATTTATAGGACTTATTTTCTATGAACTATTATGCGTTTACAGCTATTTTTTCTAAATTTTTAGATTGAATTTTTTTTGAAACTACAAATTTATTTTGATTCATTAGTTTAAAAGTTGACTCCGTATTAAATAATTTCCTTAAAAATAAGTTTGTTAATTCATGACCGCCTTGATAACAAATTACTTTACCAATAATTCTGTATCCTGATAAAACAAAGTCTCCGGCTAAATCTAAAATTTTATGGTTTACAAACTCCTTTTCATTTCTTAGACCGCTTTTATTGAGAACTTTATCGTTATCAACTACTATTGCATTATCTAACGAACCGCCTTTTGCTAGTCCAAATTTTTTTATTTTTTCTATATCTTCAAATAAACAAAATGTTCTAGAATTAATTACTTCATCTAAATTATCTTTTTGAAAATCTATTACATTTTTTTGATTTCCTATTACTTGATTTTCATAATTTAATTTAAAATCAACCTGCAAAGAATCTTCATTTGGTTCGATTGAAATTCTTCTTTTACCATCAACTAATTCTATTTTTTTTGAGATCTTGAGGTATCTTCTTTTTTCATCTTGAGTAATTAGGTGAACTTTCTTTAAACTATCGATAAAATCTTTTGATGAACCGTCCATTATAGGAACTTCCTCATTATCGATCTCAACTATCGCATTATCAATGCCTAATATATAAAACGCAGCGAGTAAGTGTTCAACAGTTGAAACTTTTATACCGTGATCATTTTCAAGTGTCGTACATAGCCTTGCAGAGGAAACATTGCCAAAATTCGCTTTAATAATATTATTATTCTCTAAATCTATTCTTTTAAATGTTATACCCTCATCACCTCTTGCAGGGAGCAAGTTTATAGACGCACTTTTTCCAGAATGTAAGCCTATCCCCTTAAAGCTTACTTTCTTGGATAGTGTTTTTTGATAAATTTCATTCATCTAGAGTGTTATACTCGAGTGAAGTTTTATTCTTAAAACAACTAATGTTTCTAAAAAAAACAACAATTAGCTAAATATTGCATCAAAAAACCTAGCAATTAAAGACTTTTGAGACTGAGCTACTGGAATAGCCTCTTTTTTCCAACCAAAATGAACAAGTTTGTTAGCTGTTTCAAGCATTCTTTCGTTACATAAATTCTCTATAAAATGGAAATTTTGATTACCATTTTCTAGAAATAATGTTTTGTAAATTTCATTAAAGCATTTTAATTGAGTTTTATGATTTATCTCTAAAAATATTTTATTAGCAGTTTTATTAAGGGATTTGAAATTAATGTTTTGAAATAAGATAATTTCATAAATTTCTTTAATACGTGCAAATACAATTTCATATAATAACTTTTTTTTTATCTTTCGATAGGCGCTTTCATTAAACAAATCTTTTTCAATTAGATCATCTGGTGATATTTCTTTTTTTAATTCAATTTTGTTTAATAGTTTTTCAACCATATCAATTTTTAAAGATGTTACTTTAGAAATATCCTTTATAATAATATCTGATCCAAATTTAAAATTTTGTTCTAGTTTCAAAGAATTATTTTCAAAATAAAATATTTTAGAATTATTTTTGCAAATATTGATATAAAAAAAATTATCCGTGTTTTTACTGTTATCACTTATATTTGCTCCTGTAACAAAACTTTTAATTAAGATTTTCTTAATTTTCAAATTGCAGTTATCAAGTATATTATTTAAATTTTTATAATCATTTTTATCTATCAGTGAAAAAGATAATTCATGGGAATAAAAATTTCCAAAAAGTCCAATAGGAAGATTTTCGATATTTTTATTATCTAGATTAAACTTAGAGTTAAAAATATGGAGGATACTCTTTTTTATTTCAATTTCATCTATGCATGATTTTAATGTATTCAGTATGTAAAAAATATTTTCTTTTAAAACTTGGGATCCATTTAATTTTTTAAAGCCTGTCATATTAATAAATGTAAGATTAAAATTATCAAGAATAAGAATTATATCCTTAAATGTATAATTAAATTTTTGTTCAATTAGATACACATTTTCTTTTATTGTATTAAAAACTTTTTTAAAATCAGAAATGCTATTTTTTTCAAATCCTGCTAATGGGACTGTTGACTCGTGAACAATTTTAAAATTATTTTGATTATCACTCTTGCTAACATAAAAAATATAACTTAAATAATTTATTTCTAAATACAGTGATAATTCTGAGTCATTCATATATTATTTCATAATGAGTTGATTGTTTAATCTATAATCAAATACTTTATATTTTTTAAAATTTTCCTCTTTTCTAATACTTAAATAATTTTTTAAACTTTTTAAGTAATTTTTGGATGGAAGTTTTACTATATTACTTTCTGATGTCTCTAAATCCCATCTTCCTATCTCAAAAAAGGAATATTTTTTGATTATTTCAATTGGAAAATTGATTTTCAATAAATTAAAATACAACGTTTTAAATTCTTCTTTGTTTCCAAAAATATAAGGCAAATTTTGAAAATCTGGTAAATTTGTAAAATCAATCAATTCTATTCTCTCGCTTAAATAATATTTTTTTTTTTTATTCACTAAAATTCCAATGATTTTTTTTTCAAAAATTTTAATACTTAAAGTGCTTGGATACTTTTTTTTAACATTAAAACTATGAATAAAACTGTTTTGTATTAAAGCTCTCTCTATATCTTTATTTTTTAAAAATAAAAGGTTTTCATTGTAAATAGGTGACAACAATTTTTTTATCTCTTTTTCTTTTACTAGAGAATTGTTTTCTATTCTGATTTCTTTAATATCAAATTTTGAAATAGTTAATTTCTTTTTTGAAATAATTGTAGTTAAAAATAAAAATAGTACTAAAGAAATTACTATACGTTTTTTCATTTGTTTGTACTTGCATCTAATAAGATCTTTTCTACTAAATTTTCAAAATTTAATCCTTTGTAATTTGCTATTTCAGGAACTAAAGATAGACTTGTCATCCCAGGCTGAGTATTTATTTCAAGTAAATAAAATTTATTTTTAAAATATTTAAAATCTGATCTAGTCACTCCTCTACAATTTAAAACTAGATGGGTTTTTTTTGCAATTTGCATAACTTCATTATATTTTTTTTTCGATAATCTTGCTGGCATTACATGCTTTGTTTTTGCCGTTTTGGTATATTTAGCTTTATAATCATAAAAAGACCTTTTTGGTATAAGTTCTATCGCCCCTAGAGGACTCCCATTGATTATAGCCACTTGAACTTCTTGTCCTCCAATATATTCTTCGAATATTAGCTCATCATATTTCTTGAAGAGCCAATTAGTAGATTTAGATAATTTTTTTTTATTTTTACAAATCTCTACACCTAAACTAGAACCCTCATTAATTGGTTTTAAGACAATTGGATAATTAATTTTTTTAATCTTAATAATTTTTTGTACCGAATTTTTTTTATATTCAGATTTTTTGATTGCGAAAAATTTTGGCGTTTTTATTTTATTTTTTATAAATATTTTTTTTGAAATCAACTTATTCATAGCTTTAAAAGAGCTAATTACCCCTGAATGCGTGTAAGGAATTTTTAAGTATTCAAAGTAACTTTGTGCTACACCATCTTCTCCATCTTTTCCATGAAGTGCATTGAAAATTACATCAGTATTTTTTTTATTAATTAAATTAAAATTATTTTTTTTTGGATCAAATGATGAAACTTTATAACCCCTCTTTTTTAGAGCATTTATACAAGCCTTACCACTTTCTAAACTAACAGCTCTTTCACCTGAGGTTCCACCTAAAACTACTAAAACATTTTTAAATTTTTTTTTATTCACCAATAATTTTGATCTCTAGTTCTAATTTTTCACCAGTTTTTTCAAATACCTTTTTTTTTACTTTATTTATTAAATTTTCAATATCAGAGGATTTAGCGTTACCATTATTTACAAAAAAATTACAATGCTTTTCTGAAATCATAGCATCGCCCTCTTTAAATTTTTCACAACCAGCTTCTTTAATCAACATCCAAGCTTTTTTGTTTTTACTAATATTTTTAAATGTGCTACCACATGTTTTTATTTGACTTGGCTGGTCCTGTTTTTTTTTATTTATTAAATCTTTTTGCTTTTTTTCTATGTCTTCTTTTTTTCCAACCTTACCCTTAAGTTTAGCTGAAATAATAATCAAATTATTAGGTAAATCAGTCCCTCTATATAGAAAATTTATATCCTTTTTTTTAATTTCAATCTCTGAAAAATTATTTTTGTCTATTGCTCTAATTGAAATCAAAACTTTAGAAATATCATTTTCGTAACAACCGCTATTCATAATTATTCCACCACCAATCGAACCTGGTATACATGATAAAAACTCCAAATTTGCTAAGTTATTATTTTTAGCAAAATCTGCTATTTTCCGATCAAGAGTTGCACTACCAACATTGATAATTTCTTTATCGATGATCTCTGTATAAGAAAAATTTTTTCCTAATTTAATTACAGCTCCTCTTACCCCGTTATCCCTAAACAAAGTATTAGAACCAGCGCCAACAATTGTGATGTTTAAATTATTTTTTTTTGCCTCTTTTAAAAAATCGATTAATTGATTTTTGTCCTCAGCTTTAAAAAAATAATCAGCTTTACCGCCTAAATTAAACCAGCTATAATTAGAAAGGCTTACGTCCTCTTTAAGACCATCGTGTATCCATTTATTTAAACTCTGATTAGATGTCATAATGTTGTTTTGAGGCCTGAGATCCACTGTGATATCAATCCTGCTCCCATACCAATTATTATTTCATTACTTATTAAATTTTTTCTAAAATATTTATTTAATTCTCTCTCATTTCTCACAATTATCACTTGAGTTCTAGAATTTTTAGCTATTAAATTTGCAAATTTTAATTGATCAAACTTAGGATTTTTCTTTTCTCCAGCTGCGTAAAGTGGGCATAAGATAACTAAATTTGATTTGTGAAAACACTTTGTAAACTCATTCTTTAAAGAGATTACTCTTGAATATCTGTGAGGTTCAAAAACACTAATAATTTTTCTATTTGAATTAACATTGTGAACTCCCTCTAAAATAGAACTGATTTCAGTTGGATGATGAGCATAGTCATCGTAAAAATCATTCTTATTTTTGGAAAAAACTTTTGTCATTCTTCTTTGAACACCTGAAAAATTTTTTAGTGACTTTTTAATTTTGTTTAAATTGGCGCCAAGATTAAGGCATATAATTAAAGCTGCGGCTGCGTTTAGAACATTATGCTTTCCTAATAACTTTACATTTATGTTTTTAATAATTTTATTTGTATTATTCTTATCTTTAAAGTTTAGATCAAAACTCGTGCTGCTAAAATTATATCTTATTTTTTTTATTTGATACTGAGCTTTTTTACTTTCACCATATGTAAGTATATTTTTATTCTTGATTTTACTTAAAATTTTTTTGATATTACTACTATCCAGGCAAATAACTGATTTACCCGTTGGAGGAGTTTTATTAATAAATTCTAAAAAAGAATTTTCTAAGTTTTTATAGTTTTTATAAAAATCTAAATGCTCATAATCTATATTTGTTACAACAGAATAATTAATAGGTAGTTTTAAAAAACTACCATCTGACTCATCAGCCTCTAGAATGGCCCAATCTCCTTTGCCAAGTTTTGCATTACTTTTAAGGGAATTAATTACTCCACCATTAATAATTGTTGGGTCTAATTTTTGATCTGACAAAATTTTTGCTACTAAAGAAGTTGTTGTGGTTTTTCCATGTGAACCAGTAATTATAATATTTTTTTTTAAAGAAACAACATCAGCTAAAACTTCTGCTCTAGAATATATTGGTATTTTATTTTTTTTTGCATATTTTAATTCGACGTTATTTTTTTTTATTGCTGTAGATTTTACTAAAATAGTTGCTTTTCTCACATTGTTTTTTGAATGACCAATAAATATTTTAATTTTTGATTTTGAACAACTTAAAGTATTTTTATTTTTATTTTGGTCACTACCCTGAATTTTAAAACCCATATTATTCATTATTTGGGCTAGTCCGCTCATGCCAATACCGCCAATACCTACAAAATGAATAATATCTTTTTGACCTAAGTTAATTTTTTTCATTTAAAATTTTTTCTATTAAGATATTCAAATTTTTAAAAGTGTTTTTATCTGAATATTGTCTTTGATTTGTTATAATATTCTTTAAAAGTGATGTATCTTTAAAAATCAAACATAGTAGTGAATACAATTTTTCTTTAATATCTTTTTCCTCTATTAAGTACCCATATCCTTTTTTTGCATAAAACTCGGCGTTTTTGTACTGATGATTATCCGCAGATGCAGGTAGAGGAATTGAGATAAAAGGAACTTTAGCATTGATTAATTCTCCTAATGCAGAAGCACCTGAACGTGTAATAACAAGATTTGCTTTAGAATAATAATCTATAATTTTATTTGTAAAATTAAAAACCTCACACTCTATACCAGAGTTTTTATAAAACTTAGTTAATCTCTCGTTTTGATTTTTTTGACATTGTTGAAAAACTTTAAGCGGTATTTGTATATCTTTTAATTTTTCAAATATTTCTGGCAATTTCTCTGCAAAAACTTTAGCAGCCTGACTACCTCCTAAAACTAAAATTTTGATATTATCAAATTTTTTTATTTCGGTAGAAAGGTTAGTGTTGATGATTTCTTCTCTAATTAAATTACCTACTTCAATAACTTTTTCTTTATATTTTTCTGGGATACCCTCTAGCTCTTTATAAGAAACGAATATTTTTCTAGCAAAAGGTAATAAATATTTATTAGCTTTTCCAACAACCATATTGTTTTCATAAATAACAAATTTAATTTTTAAAATTGAAGCCGCTAAACATATTGGGAATGATGCATAACCTCCTGTTCCAAAAATAATTAATGGTCTATTCAGTAATAAGAATAAAAATGATTTTAAGAGTGAAAAAAAATTAATCATAATAGATAAGAAATTCTTTATAATATTTTTGTTTTTTAATGGAGATGCAGGTATTTCAATAATATTAATATTTTTATTAGTCTCTAAATACTTATGTCCCCTTCTATCTGTTGTTAATATGACGTTAAAATTTTTTCTAATTAAATAATTAGCTAGACTATATGCTGGGAAAACATGTCCGCCGGTTCCTCCGGTTGCAATGAGTATTTTTTTTTTAATCATATAAATAGGTTTTATTTTTTGTATAATTTAAAACGAGTCCTGCTAATATTGCGCTACCAAATAAAGAGGAGCCTCCATAACTTAAAAAAGGCAAAGTCATACCTGTAGTTGGTAATAGATTCGTATTAACGCCCGCATGGATAAATGTTTGAAATATTAATAATGTTGCTAATCCGCTTAAAGAAATCTTTAAAAATTTACTGTCTTGATTAAAACAATTTTTAATAATTCTAAAAGAAATATATAAAAAAATAACTAATATCATTATCGAGACTAAAGAGCCGTATTCTTCAGATATTACTGCTATCACATAATCGGTATGAGCCTCGGGAACACTTTCTTTTAATATACCTTCACCCATACCTTGTCCTGTAAGTCCCCCTAGTTTGATAGCTTCAAGAGCAGAAGTTGATTGAAATTTGTCTCCAAGGCTAGGGTTAAAAAAAGTAATTAAACGATTAATTATATATCCAAATTTTTCTGGAAAAATGAATAATATTGAACTTAATGAGAATAGAAAAATTGAAAAAAAAATAAATATATACATTAAGCTCACACCAGAAATGAAAACGGTTGCAACCCAACTAACTATTAACAATATTGATTGTCCTAAGTCAGGCTGATCTATTAATAAGATTATAACTGCACTTAATAATATAAAACTTAATATATACTTTAATTGTGAATTTTTAAATTTTTCATACGTTAATATTTTTACTGTCATTAATATGAATAAAGGTTTTAATATTTCAATTGGTTGTAATCTAAATAAATAAAGATCAATCCATCTTTTTGCCCCTTTAACTTCAACACCGATTATTGGAACCAATGCTAAAAGCAAAAAAGACATAAAAAATAAAGGAAATACAAGTTTCACAAATATTTCAGTTTTAACTGCTGAAATTATTATCATAATTGTTATTGCTAAGAATGTGAAAATAAGATGTTTTGTAAAAAAAAAGTAATTATCTTTGTCGAGCCTTTCTCCAGCTAGTGATGATGTCGAAGAAAAAGAAAAGAATATTCCTAAAAAAAATAAAACAAAAAAGCAGGATAAAATTTTTTTATCCAAACTTCTCCAGTAATTAATAAGTAAATATTTGATTGAATTTTCAAGCATATTTCTTACATATCCTCTTAAATTCCTTGCCTCTAATCTCAAAGTTAGGGAATTGGTCAAATGATGCTGCTGCAGGACTTAATAAAACATGTTTATTGATATTTTTTTGAGATTTAACATCTTTTAAAATTTGAATTACTGAGTTTTTTAAGTTTTTTGTGACTGAAAAAGCTAATTTTCCTTTAATTTGCTTCTTAAAAAAATAAATATTTTTACCAATTAAGTAACACTTAATTATATTTTTTTTTAATTTTGATATTTTGATTTTGTCACCTTTTTTTGGAAGACCGCCTAATATCCAATAAATATTTTTAAAACTTGATAAAGCTGATTGCGTAGCTTTAAATGAGGTAGCTTTTGAGTCATTTATAAATGTAATATTATTTTTTTTAAAAAAGATTTCAAATCTGTGAGGCAATCCTTTAAATGATTTCATTGTGCGAATGAAGGATTTTTCATCTATTCTTAATAATTTGGAAAATTCGTAAATAAAACTCATATTTTCATTATTAGTATTAGAAATTAAATAACTGTTTTTAATATTAAATTTAACCTTGTTATAATTTTTTTCTTTAGGCACAATTAGTTTACCTTTAAATTTTCTTTTAAAAAAAATATTTTTGATTTTTTTATTAATTATTGCGTACTGATTTTTTGACTGTAAATTAAAAATCTTTAATTTAGAATTTAAATAGTTGGCCATGCTACCGTGCCAGTCTAAATGGTCATTAGAGAGATTTAAAAAAATTGCATAATCAGGTCGTATAAATTTTGAGTGCGAAAGTTGAAAAGATGAAGCCTCAATAATTACAAAGCTATTATTTGCAATTTTTAAATCTAGAACGGGAGTTCCAATATTTCCCCCAATTGAAACCTTAAAATTATTTTTTTGTAAAAGATGAGCTATTAATTTACATGTGGTAGATTTACCGTTAGTTCCTGTGACTACAATGCTCTTATATTTATTTTTAGATAAGTAAAATAAATCAATATCAGTGATTATCTTTTTTTTAAATTTTTTGAGATTTTTATTTTTTAATAAACTAATTCCTGGAGCTAAAATAATATAATCGACTTCTTTGAGAGTTTGATTTAAGTTTTTAGGTCTAAGATTCTGATGAATGTTATTATTTATATCATCCCAAACTTTAAAGTTTTTGTGATTGTTTTTTTTAAAAAAACTTATTACTGAGCGGCCAGATATACCAAGCCCGTATACAAGGAACGATAGTTCTTTGAGCTTTGGAATTTGTAACATTCTCTACCTTAACTTTAATGTTGCTAATCCAACTAATGCTAAAATTATAGCGATTATCCAGAAACGTATTACAATTGTAGACTCCGCCCATCCTTTTTTTTCAAAATGGTGATGAATAGGAGCCATTTTAAAAATTCTTTTACCTGTCAATTTAAATGAAGCCACTTGGATGATCACAGAAACAGTTTCAAGAACGAATAAACCACCTATAATCGCTAAAACAATTTCGTGTTTGACTATGATTGCAATAGCCGCCAAAGACCCTCCTAAAGATAATGATCCTGTATCTCCCATAAAAATTTTAGCCGGAGGTGCATTGTACCAAAGAAATCCTAAGCAGGATCCAACAACTGAGCCACAAAAAATGGATAGTTCCCCAACATCTTGGATATACTGTATCTGCAAATAATCAGAAAATATTGTATTACCAACTACATAAGAAATTAACGTAAACGAGAGTGCCACTAGCATTACTGGAACAGTTGCTAAGCCGTCTAATCCATCTGTTAAATTTACAGCGTTTGAAGCTCCGATGATTACAAATAAACCAAAAGGAATAAAAAAAATTCCCATATCCAAAATTAGATTTTTAAAAAAGGGAAAATAAAGATTATATAGATATTCATGGTTTGAATAATTAATTAAAATAAGAAGTGTCACGACTCCAATTACAATTTGTCCAAGAAATTTGTATCTTGACTTAAGTCCACTAGAATTTTTGAATTTAATTTTAAGTATATCATCTAATAACCCTAAACAACCTAGAGATAGTGAAACAAAAATTAAAGTCCAAACATAAATATTTGTTAGGTCTGCCCATAAAAGTGTACTTAATACGATTCCAATAATGATGATGACCCCGCCCATAGTAGGTGTACCAGATTTTTTAATTATATGATCTATAGGTCCATCTTGCCTAATTGGACCAGTTATCATTTTTTCTGAAAATAGCTTAATCAAAGGACCTCCAATTATGAATACAACAACTAATGATGTAACTACTGATAATCCCGTCCTAAAAGTAAGATATTTAAACACATTTAAAAACGAATATTGGTCAATCAATGAAGTTAATAAATTAAATAACATCTATATTCCTTTGATCATTTTTCTGCTGAAAGTGTTTAATCCTGTTGCATTTGATCCTTTGATCATCAGATAATCTTTATTTGATATCATTTTACTTAAACTTAAATCTATGTCTGCAATATTTTGTAAAATATTTCCTCTTTTATCTTTATTTAGTTGTTTATATGTGAAAATTGTTTTTTTTCCTTTAATGAATACTTTATCTATATCAGAACTGTTAATAACTTTAGACAGTTCCTCATGATATTTTTTGGATTTAGATCCTAATTCAAGCATATCACCAAGAATCAAGAACTTTTTAAATTTTTTCTTTTTAATTAAATTAAATTTACTAATAGCATTTTTGACAGATAGTGGGTTCGCATTATAACTTTCGTCAATTAATTTAAATTTTTTTTTATATCTATTAATAGAATATTTTTTACCTCTTCCCTCAAGTGGCTCGAATACTTTAAATTTTGACCTAATTTTAGATATATTAACGTTTAATTGTTTTAGAACTGCCAAAGAACAAAGCACATTATAAATATTCAGATCTTTAATTTTAAAATCTATTATTCGATTATTAATTTTTACAAAGATTATTAGTAAATTTCTTTTTTTTACAGTTTTTACAGCGCGAATATCTGATTTTTTATGAAAACCGAATGTAGATATATTTAGATTAAATTTTTTTGCCTTTTTAAATAAATAATTAAAATACTTATCGTCTCTATTTAAAATAATTGTCCCGCCACTTTTTATTTGCTCTATTATTTCTGACTTAGCTTTTGCTATTCCAGTTATATCCTTAAAGTTTTCTAGATGAGCTTCACCAATATTTGTTATCACCCCAATGTGAGGCTTGATTAATTTAGTCAAATTTTTAATTTCTCCAGGTCTACTCATGCCAACCTCGAAGACTCCAAATTTGTCGTCGACACCTAGATTAGCCAAGCTAATTGGGACTCCTAGCTCATTATTAAAAGATTTGGGTGATGAGAAAGTTTTTCCTAAATATTTCAATAAATCTTTTGTTAAGTTCTTTAAGGAAGTCTTGCCAGCACTACCAGTTATAGCAATAACTTTTGCCAATGTTTTTTCTCTTTTTATCTTTGCGAACTCTCGCAAAAAAGTAACTGGATTTTTCACTTTTATGATTTTTTTATTTTTTTTATTAATCTTTGAAGAAGTCACAACACATCCTGCACCCTTTTTTAAAGCGTTATAAATGAATTCATTTCCATCTAATTTATTTCCTTTTAAAGCTAAAAATAAATTATTCTTTTTTATAGATCTAGTATCGATTGATAAACCGTGAAAGTTTATTGGTTTTGATTTATTAAAAATTCTCTCGAGTATTAATTTATTTTGAAGATAATTTTGCTCCTCTTTGGAGATAATTTTATTTTTTAATTTCAATTTTTTAATGATTTTTTTATCGGAAATATTAAAAATTTTATTTTTATAAATTTGCTTTTCTTCGTGACCTTTACCCGCAATTAGAATAATTTCTTGTGGGTCTGCGTTTAATATTGCCTTTTTAATAGCCAAAGCTCTATTCCCAATTTCAAGAACTTTACTTTTCTTTATATGTTTTAAAAGTTTGCTTCTAATTTTATTTGGATTTTCATTTCTTGGATTGTCATCAGTAACATAAATTTTTTTACAATTATTATTGGCTATCTTTGCCATAATAGGTCTTTTTTTAAAATCTCTCTCACCTCCGCATCCAAAAACTAGAGAAATATTATTTCCGTATTCATTTTTAAGTGATTTTATTGCCTTTGATAGAGCATCTGGGGTATGAGCATAGTCTATAAAAACTTTGATGCCGGATGGATATCGTCTTATTAATTCGAGTCTACCATTAACATCTTTTAATTTTTTGATCACTCTGTATATTAAAGTTTCATTTAGATTACATAATTTTGCGGCTTTAATTGCCATAGCCAAATTTTTTATTTTAAATTCACTGTTGAAATTTGAATAATTGTTTTTAATTTCCTCAAATTCTTTTCTTATATCTAAAAGTTTTAATTTTTTTCTTTTGGCAATTTTGTTTAAAATTGAATAAATTTTAATTTCATGATCTGAAATAATTGTATTCCTTGTTTTTAAAATCTCTCTAAATAATATTAGTTTAGCATCTAAATAGGACTTCATATTTTTGTGATAATCTAAGTGATCTTGGCTAAAATTTGTAAAAATTGCTCCTTTAAAGTTTATGTGATGTAGTCTCTTTTGGTCTAAACCATGACTTGAAGTTTCAATTATTACATTTTCAATTTTTTTTTTTTTTAAAAATTGTAAGTTTTTATGAAGAGTAATTGTGTCGGGCGATGTAAGATCTGTCTTTATAGTCTTGCCATTATATCGAATTCCTAAAGTTCCAATGGATGCTGCAGGTATTTTGTTTAATTTACATATTTGATAAAATAAGTCTGCTACAGAAGTTTTTCCATTTGTGCCTGTTACAGCAATAATATTTTTAGGTTTTAATTTGTAAAATTTTGAGCATATATCACTTAGTAAATATCTTATCTTATTAGTTTTAATTATAATGATTTTATCATGAATAATTCTACAACTTTTAGAGCAAACGACTACAGAGGCACCTTTGTTTATTGCTTTTTTAATAAAATTTTCACCATTTATCTTATTTCCCTTTATTGCAAAAAAAATAAAATTTTTTTTTACTGTCTCACTATTCGTTGAAAGTCCTTTAATGATTATATCTTTTTTGTGATTTGGAACGTCTTTAATTAAATTTTTCAGCAACATACAAACTTGTAAACTCTTCATTATTTATGGCTAAAATTGGTCCAATTTTTTTTATTATTTTGCCCGCAATATAAACGGAGTTCCAACCAGACGTATTATAGGGAGCTTTAGTGCTAACACCTCTATAATCATATATTAAATCTTTGTTAATTCTCGGATTTTCTAGCATTACGAACAGAGTATATTTTGGCTCATTTGATGGGAAAATTGAGATAAAAGTATTTATTCTATTTTTTTTATTTCCGTAGCTCTCAGCAGTTCCTGTTTTTCCTCCAACATAATACCCATCTTTATCAGCTAGGCTTGCAGTACCGTTTTTACTACTAACAACTTTTCTCAAGATACTCCTCATTTGTTTACTTGTATCACTTGAAATTATTTTCTGGGATTGAACAAGCTCTCTATTTTTAATTAAACTTGGTGTAATTAATCTACCGCCGTTACTCATGGCGGCGTATAAAGCGGTAGCCTGAAGTGGAGTAGTTGTAATACCATGACCGAAAGAAATTGTTTCTAATTTACATCTATTCCATTTAATTAGATGAGGTATACCTACTTCTTCTAATTCAATTTCAGGGTTCTTTGTTAGTTTAGTTTTATTGATAAATTCTTTATAATTTTTTTCACCTATTTTTTTTGCAAGGATCACAGAACCAACATTGGAAGATCTAACTAAAATTTCTTCGACAGTAAGATCTTTAGGATGTTCTTTCATATCTGTAATTTCATGAATAGAGCATCTAATTTTTTTTGGTATATCATTAATGATTGTATTTGTTTCAACTATTTTTTGGTCTATTGCTAGTGCTACCGTAAAAGTTTTAAAGATTGAACCAAGTTCATACACGCCTTTAGTAATCTTATTAATATATTTTTTGTCTTTAATCGAAGTTCTTTGATTAATATTGAAATTCGGTAACGAAACTAAAGAAATTATATCTCCGTTTCTTACGTCCATCAATAGGGCCGCTCCACCAGTTGCATTAAAAGTTTCGAGAGCTTCATTTAATTGTTGATTGATTATGTATTGAATATTGCTATCCAAGGTTAATTTTAATGGTTGATTTAATTTACTTTTATCTTTTAATTCTTTGTCAAAATATTTTTCAACGCCAGATATTCCATAGTTATCGAAATCTACTTGACCAATAATATGACTAAATAAATTTCCGTGTGTATACATTCTGGCTTGAAAAGGTTCAAACTTTATTGCTTTTTCTCCAAGGGCCCAAAACTTATCTTTTTCATTTTGATCAATTCTTTTTTTAATTCTAAAGTATTTTTTTTTATTAAGTTTTTTCTCGATTTCATTGATATGAAGATCAGGAAAATTTAGTCTCAATTTAATAAGGAAATTTTTTTTATCTTTAATTTGTTTAGGATCTATTGCAGCGTGAAAAGTATTAATGTTTCTTGAGATTATAATATCATTTCTGTCAACTATGTCCCTTCTAATTAAAGAAAATTCTGTTACTTGATTTTTAAGTCTAAAAATTTCTTTTTTATTAAGTGCAATATGAGTTATTTTGATAGAAAAAATTAAAATTAGTGAAAAAAAGAAAAAAAATAATAAATAGATTCTATCTTGAAAATTATTAGATTGTTTTAATATCTTTTTTTTTTTATTTGTTTCTAAATAATCTTCGAAGTAAAAACTTTTTTGATTATTGTGGTTATTTTTTTTTAATTTTTGTTTCATTATAATTCCTGAGTTTTGAAAATTTGCTTTGAATTTTATTAAAATCTAAAATATCAAAAAAAATTTTTGAATATTCAATAGGTTGATAATCATTAAGTCCAACCAAATTTAATTTTTTTTCTATTTCTGCAGGAGAGGTCAAATAGTGGAAATCTAATTGGGCCTCATTAATATTTTTCTTTTTTGATAAAATCTTTATATTTAAGTTTGATATTTGTTTCTCTATAATTCTAGTTTTATTTTTAATTACAGAGGTTATAACTAAAAATGAAATAATTATAATTGTAGAGATTATAAATTTTGTTTTAAACATTTATTGCCTCCAAATCTAAAAATTTCCTAAACTTATTTTCTAATTCTATTGGGTACTCAAATTTGTTACTATTTCTAACAGCAAATCTTAATTTAGCCGATCTAGATCTGCTATTTTGATCTATTTCTTTTTTTGATGCTCTCAATACTTTATTTTTGTACTTTTCAAATAAAGTAGAGTCTTTTAATTTTATTTCAGGAAAATATCTTGAAGGTCTTGATTTATTTTTTGAAAAGTTAGTAAAAAAGTATTTAATAATTCTATCCTCTAATGAATGGAAGCTAACTATCAAAATTTTGCCACCTGGTCTTAATTTTCTAGATGCGCATATAACTCCCTTTATTAACTCCGTAATTTCTTTATTAACGAAAATTCTAAGAGCTTGAAAAGTTTTTGTACAAGGATTAATTTTACTACCATAATTTTTTTTTTTACTTTTTTGAATTATTTTGACAAGCTCTAAAGTATTAGTAATTTTTTTTATGTCTCGTTGTTTTACTATATTTTTAGCAATTCTTGATGCCTCTTTCTCATCACCTAAAATTTTAATGATCATTTTGAGGTCTGTCTCGCTTAAATTATTAATTGTTTCCAAAGCTGATATATCATTAAGACCCATTGTCATATTCAACTTTTTTTCAGAATTAAAAGAAAAACCTCTCTCAAGATCATCCAATTGAATTGATGATAATCCTAAGTCAAAAATTATTGCATCAAAATCATTATTTGAGATAGTATCTAGTTGACTAAATTTAATTTGATAAAACTTAAACCTTTTTGGAAATTTTTTTTTAAGCTT
Organism: uncultured Pelagibacteraceae bacterium; assembly: GCA_902631535.1. Lineage (GTDB taxonomy): Bacteria > Pseudomonadota > Alphaproteobacteria > Pelagibacterales > Pelagibacteraceae > Pelagilacustribacter. Next base: position 109,956 of record CACOYX010000002.1, on the reverse strand, counting down.
ATTTGCTGCTAATAAGGCTTTTTTATCTCTATCAATTGCATGAACTTCATTATCAGAAAGGTTAAGTATTTCTTTTGAATACCCTCCACCACCAAAAGTGCAATCAATAAATTTTTTATTAGCTAAAGGTTTAAGTATTTTAATAACTTCATTCAACATCACTGGAAAATGTGAGAGTTCCAGTGATGAAGTTTGATTGCTCATGATTCCAAAATTGGGTCATTAAAATTTTTGTTTTCTTAGAAATGCAGGAATTTCAAAATCTTCTTCCTCATTAGTATCTTGATCAAATAATTGATCAGTATCATTATTTTCTTGATCGCTTGAGTCTTGAGCAATCTTTTCTGAGGTGTAATTTTGATCTTCAGAAAATAATTTAGGAGTATACTCTTCGTCAATATTTTTTGATAAAGATGTATCAGTTACGTTCTCGGTTAAATTATTGTTTTCCATATATGAGGCACTTTCAATTGATAAGCCTGAGGGAAGATTGTCAGATGAACTCTCTATTTTATTAGCTTCATCTAGTAAATTTTCACTCTCAAATTGACTTTCATTATTGTTTATTGAATTATTTTGTTCATGTTCATCCAATTCATAACTTTCATCAAGTTTTAGCGCAGTAGCACCGTCGATAGAACTTATAGTGTTATTTTCGACTCTTGTATTTTTAGAAAATAAATTATCAGAATAGCCTGTATTTCTATTTTGGACTCGGGAAAACATATTCAAAACAGTTTTGTTCTCATATTTATCGCCATCTAAAGCTGTTGCAACTATAGATACTCTGATTTTTCCTGTCATATTTTCGTCCTTAATGGCACCAAATATTAATTCTGCTTCAGGATCAACTTCGGCTCTTATCTTATTTACTGATTGATCTACCTCAAATAAAGTAAGATCGCTTCCACCTGTAATATTTATTAAAAGACCTTTAGCTCCTTGAAGAGAGTACTCATCTATTAACGGGTTATTAAGAGCAATCTCAGTAGCAGCCATAGCTCTATTCTCTCCCTCTGCTTCCCCTGTACCCATCATAGCTTTACCCATTGCGCTCATTACAGTTTCAACGTCAGCAAAATCTAAGTTAATCATACCGGGTCTAACCATTAAATCTGTGACGCTTTGAACTCCATGTTTAAGTACATTATTAGATAAATTAAATGACTCTTCAAAAGTAGTTGTCTCACTGGCAATCTTAAAAAGATTTTGATTAGGTACAACAATTACAGTGTCTAAATGTTTTTTAAATTCTTCAAGTCCATCTAAAGCTCTTCTCATTCTTTTTGGGCCTTCATAAGAAAATGGTAGTGTAGTAACTCCTACAGTAAGAATATTTAATTCTCTAGCAGCTCTAGCTATCACATGAGATGCGCCTGTGCCTGTTCCTCCACCCATTCCTGATGTTATAAAAACCATGTTTGCACCCTGCATATAGCTTGTGATCTCATTTAAAGACTCGTCTGCTGCGGCTTGGCCAATATCATGTTTGGCTCCAGCACCTAGTCCCTTAGTTAAATTCATACCAATTTGTATTTTCGCTTGAGCCTTGCTCATTTTTAAATCTTGTGCATCTGTATTCACTGCAACAAATTCTACACCTTCCATTCCAGAATCTATCATTGCGTTAATTGCATTTCCCCCTGCTCCACCTACACCTAAAACTAAAATTCTTGGCTTCAACTCTCTAAGTTCTCCACCTCCTACATTTATACTCATTATACTTCTCCCTTCTGTTTTGTTTCCCATTTTAAGTTGGATCTATTTTGATAAGCTTTTTTTCTTGCAACAGTCTTAAATTTTTCAAAATTTTTTGGTTCCCAAATTTGGAAGGTTTTTCCAAGACCCACAAATAAAACATTATTTTTAATATTTGCATGGTCGAGTAATTTTTCTGATAGAGAAATTCTACCTTCAGTATCAAACTGTAGATTTTCACTTTCAGATAAAATCGAGGTAGCGAAAAAATCTCTTCTTTCTTCGAAAGGATTTAAAGAGTCTATAGTGTTTGAAAGTTTTTCAATTCTATCTTGGGAACATGCTTCCAATGCAGGGTGGTTAAAAGATGGATAACTAACAAAACCATTATAACCCATTGAACCTAGATGTGATCTAAATGTTGCTGGCACGGATACACGTCCTTTTTTGTCTATTTTGTTTTCGTAACTTGATAAAAACATTTATATTTAAAAACCTATTTTTATTTATAATTTTCAATATACCCTCCATTATGGGATAATTTGGGATAGTATGGGTTTTTAGGAATTAGTCAATAATTATATATTTTAATAAAAGTACAAAAATAGAACAAAATTTATGATGATTTAGCCAGATAATCTATAAGCCGGGTTCTGTCATTAAAGATGTCATTTATCTAGGCTTAAATTCACATTTAAGCTCAAGCGGTTAACCCAGAAGACCAACTAAAGACTGTTTTTAGTGTAAAACACATTGTCTTCTCTATTTAACCTTGCTCCCAGTGGGGTTTGCCGTGCGTTTTTTGTTACCAAAAAACCGGTGAGCTCTTACCTCACCGTTTCACCCTTGCCTTGATAAGGCGGTTTATTTTCTGTGGCACTATCCCTGAAGTCACCCTCGCCAGTAATTAACTGGCACTGTGTCTTTATGGAGCCCGGACTTTCCTCTATTAGATGACTAATAGCGACAATCCAATTATCTGGCATCTCTTTTTATTTAATTAATAATAAATAATCAAGTTATTAAAAATTAATGCGTTAAAAAATAGCTAATTTTAAGGGTTTTCTTATCAATTTTCCCTGTCACCTGTTTTGGTAAATAATGCTGCTGAAACGACTCGATTATTCGCTTTTCCTTAGAGCTTCTTCTTCTAACACTAAAATATCTAAAACCTAATTTTTTTAAATTTTTGAAGAAAAAGGTTTTTTTGGATTTTAAATTAATTTCAATATTTTTATTTTTTTCTTTATACCATAAACCAAGATTATGTTTGCTCAATTTTTTCCAAGGAAATTTTTCTCCTGGATCGTTTTTTCGTAATGGTGCAATATCAGAATGGCCAAGAAAATTTTCATTTTTTATAAAATATTTTTTTTTTAGATTTTTACACAGCTCAATAAGACTATCGATTTGTTTTGTGCTAAAGTTTTGATATCCAAATTCATGTCCTTTGTTGACTAATTCAATGCCTATTGAATAATCATTTAAATTATTAAATTTTTTCCACCTGGATTTACCTGCATGCCAAGCAATATTGTTATCATTAACCATTCTAATTATCCTACCCTTTCTATTAATTAGATAATGACAACTAACTTTATATTTTGGGTTTTTAAGTCTTTTGATAGATTCAATTTCTGATTGCATTCCTGTATAATGAATGATGACAAATTTTATTAGATTTTTATTTCTAACTTTTTTCGAATAATTTGGCGATAAATTTGATATAATTTTCATAAACAAGAATTATAAGCTTAATCTCCTCACATTTTTACCAATTTTAAGCTAAATTTTTTATAGAATATAGGTTAAAATTATATATATAGCCATTATGCAAATTTTTAAAAATATTAAATTATTAATAGCAATCCTATCGATCTCTACGCTTGTAGCTTCTAATGCAAAATCTACTGAGGAGTGTTTCGAGGGTACTAGTAGAGCAATATTTAAATTTAATATGGCTTTTGATGATATTATATTAGAACCTATAGCAAAAGGTTATAATAAATTACCATCCACTATTAGAACAGGCACAAGTAACTTCACTTCTAACATCGGTACTTTGTTATCAATACCAAATAATGTTTTACAAGGAAATTTTAAACAGTTAGGACATTCTGTAGGAAGCTTTGCTATTAACTCTACAGTTGGAATACTTGGTTTTTTAAATCCAGCAGAAAAAATTGGCTTAAAACCTAACAAAGAAGATGTTGGGCAAACTTTAGGTTCTTATGGAATTGGTCCAGGTTGTTATTTCGTTCTACCTATTCTAGGACCAACAACTGCTAGAGATACTTTTGGACTATTAGCTGACACTTTTGTAGATCCATTTGCTCATGTGACAATCAGAGAGAAAGAACTTTTCAATTCATCAGGTAATGCTTTAGATTATTACTCTATAAAAGGAGCGACTGCCGTTGATTTTAGGGCAGATAATGATAAAAATTTTGAAAGTTTAGAGAAGAATTCGATAGACTTGTACTCCTCACTCAAAAGTATTTATTTACAGGATAGAGAAAATAAAATTAAAAACTCTATCGAAGACCAAGATGAATGGGGAAATTTAGACAACTAGGCAAAGATGATAAAAATAGTTGCTTATTTAGTCTCTCTATTTTTTATTTTACAAAGCTCGTTATTTGCATATAGCTCTAATCCAAAAGACTTTGTTAATGAGCTGGTGAGTGAAGCAATTAATAAACTGTCAGATAAAAACTTAACTAAAGAGGAAAAAGCAGTTTTTATTGAAAAAGTAGCCCTAGAAAATGTTGATATAAAAGCTTTAAGCCTTTACACGCTTGGAGAATTAAGAAAGTCATCTTCTAAAGACGATATTTCTAATTATCAATTATCATTTGAAAAATATTTTTTAAAAAGTCTTACTTCAAGATTATCAGACTATTCATCAAGTGAGTTTATAATTATGGGGGAAGATAAAAAAAGTGCAACTTATACTATTGTAAATTCAATGGTGAAGCCGAGTGATGGTCCAGAAATTAAAATTGATTGGCGAATTTACACAAAAAATCCAGATAAACCTCTTATTAGGGATTTAATAGTAGAAGGTTTAAGTTTGGCTAGAACTCAAAAAGAGGAATTTGCTTCAATTCTCAATTCTAATAATAATGACTTAAAAATTTTGATTATTAAGTTAGAGGAGTTTGTCAAAAATTAGCTTGGTGGGCCCGCCAGGACTCGAACCTGGGACCAATACATTATGAGTGTACTGCTCTAACCAACTGAGCTACAGGCCCTAAACATAAATGTTATATCACAATTAGTTATTTTTCTAAGAAACTTTTTAATTGTTTAGATCTGCTAGGGTGTTTAAGTTTTCTTAGAGCTTTTGCTTCGATTTGTCTAATTCTTTCTCTAGTCACTGAAAATTGCAAACCTACTTCTTCTAAAGTATGGTCCGTGTTCATACCTATACCAAATCTCATCCTAAGCACTCTCTCTTCTCTTGGTGTTAATGATGCTAAAATTTTTGTAGTGGACTCGCTTAAATTAGACTGAATAGCTGTATCTAATGGTTGCAAAGCATTTTTATCCTCAATAAAATCTCCTAAACTACTATCCTCTTCGTCTCCAACTGGAGTTTCAAGTGAAACTGGTTCTTTCGCGATTTTTAAAACTTTTCTTACTTTTTCTAAAGGCATTGCCAGTTTTTTTGCTAGCTCTTCTGGAGTTGGTTCTCGACCGAATTCACTCATAATTTGCCTTTGGGTTCTTACTATTTTGTTTATTGTTTCAATCATATGAACTGGTATTCTTATAGTACGAGCTTGATCTGCAATTGATCTAGTTATCGCTTGCCTTATCCACCAAGTTGCGTAAGTTGAAAATTTATACCCTCTTCTATATTCAAATTTATCTACAGCTTTCATTAATCCTATATTTCCCTCTTGGATTAAATCTAAAAATTGCAATCCTCTATTAGTATATTTTTTTGCAATAGATATAACTAATCTTAAATTTGCTTCTACCATTTCCTTTTTGGCTATTCTTGACTCCCTCTCCCCTTTTTGAATTCTGCTAACTAATTTTTTAAACTCTCCAACTGATAAACCAATTTTTTTACTAAATTCAACTAGCCTGTCTTTAATTTCTGAAAAGTCTTTTTTATATTTTTTAAAAAAGGCTTTCCAAGTAACGTTTTCTTTTAAAAATGACTCGAATTTAGGATTTATTTCGTTCCCAACATAATATTTTAAAAATTCTTCACGGGAAATTTTATTATCCATAGCTAATCTTAAAAGAACACCCTCTAAAGAAACAATTTTTTTGTTTTCTTTGTAGTGAGATTGAACAAGCTCTTCAATAACATGGGGAGCTAATTGTAAATTTTTAAAATTATCAACTAAAATTTCTTGAATCTTTTTAAAGTTTTTGTTTTTTGAAACTGAAAGTTCTTTTGATGCTAACAAACATTCTAGCTTTTCAATTTGATATTTTTGGAGTTTTGAATAGTTTTTGTTTAATGAATCTAAGATATTAATAATTTTAGGTTTTATTTCTTCCTCCATTTTCGCAAGAGAGACATTAAATTCATCGTCTTCGTTGTTTGTATTTTCGTCTTTCTTTTCGGTATCTTCGGTTTTTTCTTTATCTTTATCTTTTTTTGATTTTAATTTTTTGTTAATCTTTAAATCATCATCATCGTCCAAGGCCTCAAAATCTTCATAAGTAGAGTCGATATCAATTATATCTCTAACAAGCATTTGTTGATTTTCAATTTGCTCTTTCCATTCAAATATTTTTTTTCCAACGATTGGGCTTTGAGTAAGAGCATTAATCATTACGTCTTTCCCCGCTTCTATTCTTTTTGCAATCGCAATCTCACCCTCCCTTGAAAGTAGCTCAACTCCACCCATTTCTCTAAGATACATTCTAATCGGATCATCGCTTTTATCAGAAGATTTTTCCTCTGTTTGTGTAGATGTTTCTTTCTTTTTATTTGATTGATACTGCGATTTCTTTTCTACAAGAGTTATTTTTTCATCTACCAATATAATGAATGCTCGTTCTATATTATCATTAGTGCTGTTTCTTTTACCTAATGATTTTCCTAGCTCTTCGTAGGTTATAAAACCTCTATGCTTTCCTTTATCAAGAAGCCTCTCAAATGATTTAGTTATGAGTTTTTCAGCCATAATTTAGCAAAGAATATATATAATAACTAAGTCTAAAAAATCTATACTTTATTTAATCCCTATTTAACTGACTTTTAAGCTTTAAAAGTTCTGAATAGGAGTTTTCGTCTAAGTTATTAATTAATTTTCGTTCCAAAGATTCTATTTTTCTAAGATTGCTTTGATCTTTATGGTCTTGAATCAATTCATCTAGTAGTTCTAGAACATCCTGGTCAGTTTTGTTTTTTGCAATAATTTCAATATTTGAATTTTCGTTGATTTCTTTGATAATTTTATCGTATTCAGTATTTATTTTTGAAATAATAAAGTTTTTATCGCTACCGTCAGATAAGGCTGCTATTATTTCACCTTTTAAACTTTGATTTTTTTCGCCAAGGAATTCAATTTCGGAAAGCTCCTCTATTTTTTTTGAGGCCAATTCTAAATAGTTTAAAATTATAAATAAAATAGAGAGCTCTATAATTTGAATTTTAGATAAGTCTTTTCTTTTTTGGTGTAAAATTTTTGTTTCCTTAAGAATTTGGTAATCTTTTTTCTTTTTAAAGAAAGTATAACCATAATTTTTTTTTGAAGTTAAAATTGGCGTAAGTTTTTTAATTTTGTCCAGAAAGTCTTCAAGAACATATTTTTTTAATGTTTCATCTTGAATTGTATACGACAAGTTTTTAATCTCTTTTTCAAATTGTGATATTTCGTAAGGGTTATTCAGATCTACTTTACTTAGATGATAATTCCAAATAAATGATTGGATAATTTCTTTATCCTTAAGTAAGTTTAATAAACCATCTCTTCCATTTTGTTTAATAAAATCATCAGGATCTTTACCTTCGGGCATTATGGAAAAGTAAATTTTTTTTTTTTCATTAATTAATGGGAATAATTTCTCCGCAATTCTTAAGGCAGCCCTCTGACCACTTTCATCACCGTCTAGACAAATTATCGGGTTTGAAAAAAATTTCCATATTAAACTTATCTGTCTTTCAGTTAGAGCAGTGCCTGAGTTTGCAATCACATTTTTAACTCCAGAAGAGTAAACGCTTACAACATCCATATAACCTTCTACAATCAAAACTTCATTCGTTTCTGATCTGGAGTCTTTTGCTTTATCTAAATTAAAAATCATGTTTCCTTTTTTATAAAATTCTGTTTCCGGTGAATTTATATATTTAGCTAATTTGCTTTCACGAATAATTCTTCCCCCAAAGGCAATTGTATCACCTGTTATATTATTTACAGGAAACGTCACTCTTGAGTTAAATCTATCTGTAAATTTTCCGGTTTTGTCGTTTTTATAATATAAACCTGTTAAATTAATTTCTTCTTCCGAGTATCTTTTTAAAAGCTCTTCATAAAAATTGTTTTGCCAAGGCACATATCCTAATTGGAACTCTTCAATGGTTTTTTTCTCTAAACCTCTTTTTAAAAGATATTCTAGTGCTTCTTTGTTATCTAAATTAAATAACTGCTGATGAAAATAATTTGAATAATCTTTAAAAATATTTTTATAAGTTTGAAACCTGAGATCTTTTTTTTGATCAAAATTAGAAAACCTATAGGGTTGCATTCCAGCTTCAGCCGCTAGAGACCTTACCGCCTCTCCAAAGCCAATAGATTTTGTTTTCATTAAAAAATCAAAAATATTTCCATGTTCGCCACTACTAAAACAGTGATAAAATTCCTTTTCATCATTTACAGTAAAGGAGGGACTTTTTTCGTTCTTAAAAGGTGAAAGCCCAATAAATTCTTTTCCTCTTTTTTTTAATTTAACTGTTTTTTCCACAACTTGAGAAACTTTTAATCTTAATTTTATTTCATCAAGATATTCTTTTGGATATTTCATTTAGTTCAAAAGGTTTTTTATAATTGAGCTGACTTTTGAAAAATCAAGAGTGTCTGCATGTTTTGATTTTAATATTCCCATGACTTTTCCCATATCTTTCATGGTAGAAGCACCGGAAGATTTGATGGCCTCTTGACACAATTTTTTAGTCTCATCTTCACTCAATTGTTTAGGTAAAAAATTACTTATTACTTGAATTTCTTTTGTTTCATTTTCTAGAAGCTCGTTACGCCCTGCTTTTTTGTACACTTCACATGACTCATTTCTCTGTTTGATCATTTTTTTCAAAATAGCCATTATATCGCTATCGGACATTTCCTTTTGGCCTTTAGTTCTAGCGGCAATCTCAGCATCTTTTATGGCCGACACTACAAGCCTAAGGGTTGGGTATGTGCTCTTGTCCTTTGCCTTTAGCGCCTGATTAAGTTTTTCGTCAATTTGCTTTTTTATAGACATGTTTAAAAATTATTTTAATCACAATTCTTATCTAAAATAAAAAGAACTTTCTTGACGATTTTATTACTATTTCATATGTTGCGCAAAATCATGTTCATAAGTATTTTACTTTAACTCATGAGTTGTATTTGAAACCTTCTATTCAAAATATAAACTCAATTAAAAATCTTAATAAGATCAAATCCACTGCTATTTTAGTCCTTCAAAATGGAAAGTTTTTTAAAGGTGTAGGTTTGGGATACAAAGGCACTGCAACTGGTGAAGTATGCTTTAACACCTCAATTACTGGTTACCAAGAGATAATTTCCGATCCTTCTTATGCAAATCAAATTATTAACTTTACTTTTCCTCATGTAGGTAACGTAGGAACAAATAAAGAGGATCACGAGTCTGACAAAATATGGACTAAAGGAGTAATAATAAACACAGAAATAACTAATCCATCAAATTACAGATCTCTAAAACATTTGGATCAATGGTTACAAAAAAATAAGATAGTTGGAATAACTGGTATTGATACTAGAAATTTAACTAACTTCATTAGAGATAAAGGTGCACCTAAGGGGACCATATCCTTTTACAACAAAAAAAAATTAAATATAAAAAAGCTCATTAGAATTACTAATAAATGGAGTGGTCTTAAAAACTTAGATTTAGCAAAAGAGGTTACCACTAAGAAGAATTATTTGTGGCAAGATTACAAAACTTGGAAAAAAGAAAATGGATATTTAAAAAATAAAAAAAAATTATTACATGTAGTTGCGATAGACTATGGAATTAAGAAAAATATTCTAAGATATTTTTCAGATTTTAATTGTAAAGTTACAATAGTACCATGCAAGACAACCTCAAAAGATATTCTTAAATTGAAGCCTGATGGGATATTTTTATCAAACGGACCTGGAGATCCTGCTGCAACTGGAAAATATGCTATACCAATAATTCAAAACTTAATTAAAAAAAAAATACCATTATTTGGGATCTGTTTGGGCCATCAAATGCTAGCTTTAGCACTTGGTGCTAAGACAGAGAAAATGAAATTGGGCCATAGAGGAGCTAACCACCCCGTCAAAAATTTAATTGAGGGCAATGTTGAAATCACGAGTCAGAATCATGGGTTTGAAGTAGTAAAAAAAGGTTTACCAAAAAATATAAGAGTTACTCACCAGTCTTTATTCGATAACAGTATTGAAGGTATCGAATTAAAAAATAAACCTGTTTTTTCAGTTCAATATCATCCAGAGTCCAACCCTGGTCCTCAAGATAGTGTTTATTTATTTGATAAATTTGTAAAGAGTATGAAAAAAAATGCCAAAAAGAAAAGATATTAAAAAAATTTTAGTTGTGGGTGCAGGACCAATTATTATTGGGCAAGCTTGTGAATTTGACTATTCAGGCACTCAAGCTTGTAAAGCTTTGAAAGACGAGGGGTTCAAAGTAATTCTCATAAATTCAAATCCAGCAACAATTATGACGGATCCAAACGTTGCTGATAAAACTTACATTGAGCCTATTACAATAGAAATTCTTGAGAAAATTCTTATCAAAGAAAAACCTGATGCGATCTTGCCAACTATGGGTGGTCAAACTGCATTAAATTTAGCAATGGAGGCAGAGAAAAAAGGAATTCTTAAAAAATATAAAATTGAACTTATTGGAGCTAATTCCAGAGCAATATCCAATGCAGAAGATAGAAAAAAGTTTAGAAAAAATATGATAGAGATTGGTTTAGATCTTCCCAAATCGAAAATAGTGAATAATATTAAACAATCTTTAAAGGTATTAAAACAAATTGGATTACCCGCAATTATAAGACCGGCTTTTACTCTAGGTGGTTTAGGGGGTGGTATCGCAAAAAATAAAAAAGATTTTTATAAGATAGTAAAAAATGGACTTCACGAGTCACCCGTTAATCAAGTCTTAGTGGAAGAGTGTTTAGAGGGTTGGAAAGAATTTGAGATGGAAGTTGTCAGAGATAAAAATGACAATTGCATTATCATTTGTTCAATAGAAAATTTAGATCCCATGGGAATCCATACAGGGGACTCGGTTACTATCGCCCCAGCACTAACTTTAACTGACAAAGAATATCAAGTTATGAGGAATGCCTCTATAGCTTGCTTAAGAAAAATTGGTGTTGAAACTGGCGGATCAAATGTTCAATTTGCGATTAACCCAAAAAATGGAAGAATGGTGATTATTGAGATGAACCCAAGGGTTTCAAGATCTTCAGCGCTAGCTTCCAAGGCCACAGGGTTTCCAATAGCAAAAGTAGCAGCGAAGTTAGCAGTAGGATACACTTTAGACGAATTAAAAAATGAAATTACAAAAGTAACACCTGCATCTTTTGAACCTACGATAGACTATGTGGTCACTAAAATACCAAGATTTACTTTTGAAAAATTCTCCTCTTCAGCTGCAGTTTTAGGTACATCAATGAAATCAGTAGGAGAGGCAATGGCTATTGGGAGAAATTTTAAAGAGTCTCTTCAAAAAGCTTTGGTCTCTTTAGAAACAGGTTTCTCAGGATTAGACCAAATATTTAATTTAAATCTGAAACAAATTAGACAAAAACTTAAAGAAAATATTCCAAATAAAATTTTACTTGTTGGAGAGGCTATAAGAAAAAAAATAAATTTAAAGGAAATAAATAAACTTTCAAAAATTGATCTGTGGTTTTTGAATCAAATAAAAGAAATCGTAGATAATGAAATTAAAATAAAGAAAAAAGGTCTTCCTAAAAATTTTAATGAATTTAATTATATTAAGTCGATAGGGTTTTCTGATAAAAAATTATCTGAACTTACGAATACTTCAGAGTCGTTAATTAGAAAAAAAAGAGCTGCTTTAAAAGTTTTACCAGTTTATAAAAAAGTTGATACTTGTGCTGCAGAATTTAAATCTTTTACTCCATATATGTATTCTACTTATCAAAGAAATTTCTCCAGCAATTTAGAGTGTGAGGCTGACCCATCAAACAAAAATAAGATAATAATACTTGGGGGAGGTCCCAACAGAATTGGTCAGGGAATAGAGTTTGATTATTGCTGTTGCCAAGCTAGTTTTGCGCTTAAAGAAGCTAAATATGAAACAATCATGGTTAATTGTAATCCGGAAACCGTATCAACTGATTATGACACGAGTGACAGATTATATTTTGAACCTTTAATTGATGAATACGTTTTCAATATTATTAAAAGAGAGAAATCAAAAGGTAATGTAAAGGGAGTCATTACTCAATTTGGAGGTCAAACTCCCATTAAACTTGCGAAATTTTTACACGAAAATAAACTTCCAATTTTAGGGACACAATATTCATCAATCGATCTTGCTGAAGATAGAAATAGATTTAGAAATCTTTTAAATGAACTTAATTTAAAACAGGCTGAAAGTGGAATAGCCAGAACTTTTCCTCAAGCGATTAAAATCGCAGATAAAATTGGTTTGCCTTTGATGGTAAGACCATCTTATGTATTAGGAGGAAGAGCAATGGAGATTGTACATGAAAAAAGCCAGCTTAAAAACTTTGTAAAAGAAGCATTTAAAGTTGCTGAAAAAAATCCAATCTTAATTGATAAGTTTATCGATAATGCAATGGAGGTTGATGTTGATGCAATATCGGATGGTGCAAATGTTTTCGTAGCAGGTATTATGCAACATATAGAGGAAGCAGGAATACACTCTGGTGACTCAGCATGCAGTTTGCCTCCGGTATCAATAAAATCTTTTTTAATAAAAGAAATTGAAAATCAAACAAAAAAATTAGCTTTAGCACTTAAAGTTAAAGGTTTTATGAATGTTCAATATGCAATTAAAAAAGATGAAATTTATGTGATTGAAGTTAATCCAAGAGCAAGTAGAACTGTTCCATTTGTTTCAAAAGCTAAAAATTTACCACTTGCTAAGATAGCATCTAGAGTGATGGCAGGAGAGAAACTGTCTAAGTTCAACTTAAAAAGTAAAACCAAAGACATGTTTGCAGTAAAAGAGGCTGTATTTCCTTTTAATAAATTCCCTAATAGCGATCTTTTACTTGGGCCGGAAATGAAATCAACAGGTGAAGTAATGGGTTTTGACAAAAACTTTGGAATGGCTTTTGCTAAAAGTCAAATCGCAGCCTCTAACTCTCTTCCAAAAAAAGGATTAGCTTTTATATCTCTAAAAAATAGCCATAAAGAAGAAGGAGTATATTTAGCAAAACAATTAGTTAAATTAAATTTCAAACTTTGTGGAACAGGTGGAACTGCTGATTATATTAAAAAACATGGAATTAAATGTAAAAAAATAAACAAGGTAAATCAGGGCTCCCCGCATATTGTTGATGTTCTTAATGCTAAAAAAATTGCTTTGGTCATCAATACTGGAGGTGGAAATAGTGAAACACAATTGAGTGATGCTGTGGCTTTGAGAAGAGCTACATTAGCAAATAAAGTGCCATACTGCACAAATATGTCTACAGCAAAAGTTTGTTTAGAGGGTATTAAATCACTTAAACTTAAAGATATAAGCGTTACTTCCTTACAAGATATTTAACTTTGGCTTTTTACTTTCCAATCAGTTTCGAAGGTAACGTAGTTTATTTGTATACATCTTCTTTCTTTTTTGATCTCTTTTTTCTCCATACCATGCCAAGTGTTTGGTCCACTTGTGAAGAAATATCCATAATTATGTTTGTAAGGAACTGTTTTAATTTTATTTAATTTTGCGTCATAAAAATCAGTTCCTAGATTTTCTGACTCATTGTGTAAATTGACAAAAACTATTGAAGACATTAATTTTTCTTCAATATCACAATGAGGTTTAAGCCAAAAACCTTCTCGATCACAAATCACCTCAAGTCTTACGTAAGAATTACTTAAATCTTTTCCAATTAATGAACCGATTTTTTTATAAACTTCAGGTGATCTTAATTCTTCAATAAATTTTGTTAAATTTGGAAATTGATTAGAGTTTTCTTTAGTGACATAACATCTAAGTTTTTTTGCTTTTCCTCCATCTTTAATTCCTGATCGAAAGGCTCCCTCCCCACCGTCTAAAGCTCTTGTTCCATCATAATTTAAATTTTGTTTTCTAGGATCGGCTATTTCAGCATTACAAATCTCTTCTATAGCATTTTGTGTTAATGGTTCGTTAATTTCAAAATGTTTGAACGGATCATTATATAATTTCGTTTTTTTTTCTAAAGATTTAAATAATTCCATTTTTTTTCATTTTTGCTTTTACGATTGGAGCTATTCTATTTACTTCATTTAATTTGTTATAACTCCAACTTTCAACAGTGTTTCCTAACTCTCTTGTTATACCTAAATCACCTAATTGTGAATAAAATTTTTTAAATCTTACTGTTGGTTTAAAGGAACTCATCATTGCAATGTACACTGGTTTCCCTGTCATAGCTGCTTCAGAGATCATTGACGTAGAGTCGCACGTAACAACGATATAATTGGATATTGCTAATGCAGAGAGATAAGCATTTTTATCAATAGTTTTTACTACATGATGATCAACATTAAATGTATTGAAGGCAATTTTTAAAATATTTTCAGGTGTCCGATAAGAAGGAATTACAATAATCTTAAATTTATCTGGGGTAAATAAAGTTTTCACTTTATTAAAAAGTGCGTGAATTTGCTTTTCAGAATACTTGTAATATTTATTTGGTCCTCCAATAATAAAGGCAACCAATTCCCTCCGTTTATCTTTTTCTATTCCTAAATAATGAGAATTATCCATAATTTCTTTTTTAGTTAAATAATGTATCGCTCCCTTAGTATTAATTATATTTTCACCTTTTAAATTATCATGTTCCGGACTAACAATAAGGTCAAAATGTTTGAATGATATTTTTGGATCTTGTATGTGAATATTAAAAATTTGATTTCCTAGTCTTTTTTTTAAAGCTATTGATGGTATTACACTCTTTCTGCCGCATGATATAATTACTTTACAGTCACACACAAATTTATTTTTAACCAAATTTTCTGAAATTGGACTGAATTTTGGAGGAACTAAATTCCAAAGAGATTTTAGTTCAATTTTTTGGTGTTTATAACTTAGCCCCAAAGCTTTGGCTAAACCCTCAACTTGGCTGACCATGCCGTGCATACCTTGCGTTAAAAGAAGTGCTTTTAATTCCAACATTAGTTACTATATACCTTTACAAAATGAATAATAAATCAACAAAGCATACAAAAGTGTTAATTCTTGGATCAGGTCCAGCTGGTTATACAGCGGCTATTTACGCGGCTAGAGCGATGCTTAAACCAATACTTGTTCATGGTTCACAGCCAGGAGGACAATTAACTACTACAACTGATGTTGAGAATTACCCTGGTTACTCAAAAGTGATTCAGGGCCCATGGCTTATGGACGAAATGAAGGGCCAAGCAGAGGCTGTTGGCACCGAGATGATACAAGATCACATAAAAAAGGTAGATTTTACAAAAAAACCTTTTGAGGCAGTTGGTGATAGCGGTCAAATTTATACTGCAGATAGTTTTATAATTTCTACTGGAGCACAAGCGAGATGGTTAAATATTAAATCTGAACAAGAATTTAGAGGCTTTGGAGTTTCAGCGTGTGCTACATGTGATGGTTTTTTCTTTAAAGACAAAGAGGTAGCGGTTGTAGGTGGAGGAAACGCTGCAGTTGAGGAAGCAATGTTTTTAACAAAATTTGCATCTAAAGTTAAACTTATACATAGAAGAAATGAATTAAGAGCAGAAAAAATGCTTCAAGAAAAACTAAAGGCAAATAAAAAAATTGAAATAATTTGGGATAGTGTCGTTGACGAAGTATTGGGAGATAAAAATCCTAAGGGAGTAAATGGAATTAAAATAAAAAACGTAAAAAATAATAAAATTACAGAATTAAACTTACATGGATTATTTATCGCTATTGGTCACGATCCAGCAACTTCATTATTTAAAGATCAACTAAAAATGGACAAGGAGGGGTACCTTATTACTAAACCAGACTCAACTGAAACTAATATTCCAGGTGTGTTTGCTGCAGGCGATGTTAAAGACAAAATATTCAGACAAGCTGTCACTGCTGCAGGAATGGGATGCATGTCCGCCTTAGAAGCTGAAAAATTTCTATCAAAGACTAATTAATTTTTTCACAAAAGTTTTTAATTCTCTCCATAGCTTTTTTTAAATTTTCCATCGAGGTAGCGTAAGAAATTCTAAAATAGCCGGGTAAACCAAATGCAGAACCTTGAACTACAGCAACATTCGCTTGTTCTAACAACTTTTGAACAAAATCAGTATCTGATTTAAGTTTTGTTTTTTTATTTAATAGATTTTTACAATTAGGAAAAACGTAAAAAGCTCCCTCGGGTTTTAAACAACTTATGCCTTTTATATTATTTAAGCTTTCAACTACAAAATCTCTTCGTTCTTTAAATGAATTTGCTCTTTCTGAAATAAAATCTTGAGTGCCATTTAAAGCCTCAACAGCAGCAGCTTGACTAATTGATGAGGGGTTACTTGTAGATTGAGATTGAATTTTTGAAATAGCTTTAATAATTTCAACTGGACCTGCTGCATATCCTATTCTCCATCCTGTCATTGAGTAAGACTTGCTTACTCCGTTCATAGTAAGAGTTCTTCCTTTTAATTCATCTACTTCAGCAATTGTTGAAAATTCAAAGTTATCATAAGTAATGTGTTCATAAATATCATCACTTAAAATATATATATTTTTTTGTTTTTTTAAAACTTCAGCTAAATTTTTAATTTCTTTTTTCGTATAACTAGATCCTGTTGGATTAGATGGAGAATTTAAAATAATCCATTTAGTTTTTTTAGATATCGCTTTTTTAAGTTTAGAAGGAGTAAGTTTAAAATTATCTTTTTCTTCACACCTAACTATTTTTGGTTTTCCTCCAGCTAATAAGATTATATCTGGGTAAGAGACCCAATAAGGTGCTGGTATTATAACCTCGTCACCTTTGTTTACTGTTGCCATAAATGCATTGTAAAGAACTTGTTTTCCTCCTGTTCCCACAGTTATTTGATCAAGATTATAAGTAAGATTATTCTCTCTTTTGAATTTTGCTTGAATTGCTTTTTTTAAAGCTGGCGTTCCATCTACAGCTGTATATTTAGTGTCACCTTTATTAATAGCTTCTATTGCGGCCTCTTTGATATTATCTGGGGTGTCGAAATCAGGTTCTCCAGCTCCTAAGCCAATAACATCCTTACCAGCAGCCCGTAATTCTCTAGCTTTTGAAGTAACAGCTATTGTGGGTGACGGTTTTATACGTTTTAATGTATTGGAAACTATGCTCATTGAAATTTATAATAAATTATAAATATTATTAACATATAATGCAAAATACTTATCAAGAAAAATTAGCTGACCTGGAAGTTAATAACTCTAAAAAAATTAAGAAGTTAGAGGGAGGTATTAACTTTAAAATCAAAAGTGATTTTCAACCTAGCGGTGACCAACCAGAGGCTATTAAACAAATTTTAAAAAATTTAAAAGACAATAAACAAGAGCAAGTGCTTTTAGGGGTCACAGGTTCTGGGAAGACTTTTACTATGGCAAAAGTTATTGAAAAAGCTAATAGACCAGCCTTAATCTTAGCACCTAATAAAACTTTGGCTGCTCAATTATACGGTGAGTTTAAAAGTTTTTTTCCAGACAACGCTGTTGAATATTTTGTTTCATATTATGATTACTATACCCCAGAGGCGTATGTGCCGAGATCGGACACGTATATAGAAAAAGAAGCCTCAATAAACGAGCAAATAGATCGTATGAGACATTCAGCAACAAGGTCTTTGCTAGAAAGAGATGATGTAATTATTGTTGCAAGCGTATCATGTATTTATGGCTTAGGTTCTGTTGAGGCGTACTCAAAAATGACAATTACATTAAAAAAAAATTATGAGTATGATCGAGATGACCTAATTAGAGCTTTTATAAATTTACAGTACAAAAGAAATGATCAAAATTTTTTCAGAGGAACTTTCAGGGTAAGGGGGGAAAATTTAGAAATTTTTCCATCACATTTGGAGGATAGAGCCTGGAGAATAAGTTTTAATTTGAATAAATTGGAAAAAATTGAAGAATTTGATCCGCTTACTGGCGATAAAACAAATGATTATTCTATTATAAAAATTTACGCTAATAGCCACTATATAACTCCTAAACCAACTATCGAACAAGCTATAAGACAAATAAAATCTGAATTAGCAGAGACTTTGAAAATACATAGAGAAAATAATAAGCTTTTAGAAGAGCAGCGGCTTAGGGAAAGAACTAAGTTTGATTTAGAAATGATTGAAGCGACAGGAACTTGTGCAGGAATCGAGAATTATTCAAGATTTTTGTCTGGAAGAAAAGCTGGAGAACCGCCACCTACTCTATTTGAATATTTTCCAGATAATGCAATTATATTTGTAGATGAAAGTCACGTAACTGTTCCCCAGTTAAATGGAATGTATAAAGGAGACCGAACAAGGAAAAGTACATTGGCTGAGTATGGATTTAGACTACCGTCCTGTATGGATAATAGACCTTTGAAATTTGAAGAATGGGATTTAATGAGAACGCAAACTATATTCGTATCTGCTACTCCTGGACCCTGGGAACTTAAACAAACAAGCAATAAACACATTGACCAAATTATTAGACCAACAGGTTTAATAGATCCACCAGTCGAAATAAAACCAGCTAAAACTCAAGTAGATGATCTAATGCATGAAGCAATAGAAATAGTAAAGAAAGGGTACAGAGTTCTTGCCACAACTCTTACAAAAAAGATGGCAGAAGATTTAACTGAATATCTTCATGAAAATGGTCTTAAAGTAAGATACATGCACTCCGATATAGATACACTTGAAAGAATTGAAATTATTAGAGATTTAAGAATGGGAGTATTTGATATTCTTGTTGGAATAAACTTGTTAAGAGAAGGACTAGATATTCCTGAGTGCGCTTTGGTAGCAATATTAGATGCAGATAAAGAAGGTTTTTTAAGATCTGAAACGTCTTTAATACAAACTATTGGAAGAGCTGCGCGTAACATAGATGGTAAAGTAATTTTATATGCTGATAAAGTTACAAAAAGCATTGATAAAGCTATAAAAGAAACTGAAAGGAGAAGAAATAAGCAATTAGAATATAATAAAAAAAATGGAATAACTGCAGAGTCGGTAAAAAAAGAGATAAGCGATATTTTAGAATCTGTTTATGAAAAAGATTATGTTAAAATTAGTGATGGCTCAAATGTAGGTGGAAACTTAAAGAAACATCTGAAAGCATTAAATAGAAAAATGAAAGAAGCTGCATCAAACTTAGAGTTTGAAGAAGCCGCAAAATTGAGAGATGAAATGAGAAAATTGGAAGCAAGTGAACTTGAAATAACCTTAAATCCAAAAATTTCTCAATATAATTTAAAAAGTAAGGTTTACCCAAAAGGAAGATCTACAATGGGTATGCCAGGTACGAAACCTAAAAAAGCAATTAAAAAATGGAAGCCAAAAAAATAATAATCACTGGTGGAGCTACAAGGATTGGTGCTGCAATTGCAAAAAGCTTGGTAAGTCATGATGTGACAATAGTAATTCATTTCAATAAATCTAAAAGAAGTGCTTTAAAATTAAAAAAAGAGCTAGAGGAGCTTGGTGCTGAAACATTTTTATTAAAAGCAGATCTAAATAATTTTAAGCAAACTAGTAATTTAATTAAGACTGCTCACAAAAAGATGAAAGGATTAGATTGTCTAATTAATAATGCTTCTATTTTTGAAAATGATAATCTTGGAAATTTCTCTGAAAAATCATTTACAAAGCATATTAATGTTAACTTAAAAGCCCCTGCTATTCTAACTCAAAACTTTAATAAATTAGTGAAAGATAAAGAAGGATGTATTGTAAATATTATTGACCAAAGAGTTGAGAAATTAACCCCCTTTTTTTTCTCATATACTTTAAGTAAGTCATCTTTAGCAGTTTTAACAAAAACCTCAGCTATGAAATTGGCTCCTAATATTAGAGTGAATGGTGTCTCACCCGGTCCAACTTTAAAAAACAAAAGACAATCTGAGAAACATTTTAAAAAACAATGGAAATCAATAATATTGAGAAAAAAAGTAGATTTAGAAAACATCTGTAATGGAGTAAAATTTCTTATTGAAAGCAAAAGTATAACTGGAGAAATAATTAATATTGATGGTGGACAAAGACTTGCATGGCAAACACCCGATATAATTAATACAAAAGAATGAAAATAATTAAATTTAAAAAAAGGGAAAAATTTAAATACAAAAGGAAAGTGATCATCAAAGATCTTATTTTAGATATTTTTGTTGGAATACATAATTTTGAGAAAAACAAGAAACAAAGGGTAAAATTTAATATTGAAATTTTGACAGATCCTTATGTTTCACCTAATAGTAAAAATTTAAATTCAATTTTAAATTATGAAGAGGTGGTAATGAAAATTGAAAAACTCACTGATTTAAAGCACCATGAATTACTTGAAGATTTGGCAGAAAATATTTTTAATATTATATTTAAAAACAAACTTGTAAAAAAAATAAATTTGAAACTAGAAAAACTAGATATCCTAAAAAAAACCAAATCTGTTGGTATTGAAGTATCAAAGACTAAAATATGATTAACAGTTTAGAGCTAGGAAAAAAGGTAATTAGAGATAAAATACCATTAATTTCTAAAAATCCTGGAGTATATAAAATGTTAAGCTCTACAGGTGAAATTCTTTATATTGGTAAAGCAAAAAATATCCCAAACAGGCTTAAGAGTTACGTTGCAGACTCAAACCTGCCTATAAGAACTGAGAGAATGTTATCTCTCACTCATAACCTAGAAACAACTACTACAAGTAACGAGAGTGAAGCTTTATTGCTTGAAGCAAATTTAATTAAAAAACATAAGCCTCGTTACAATATTTTATTAAGAGATGATAAATCTTTTCCATACATATATATCGGTAATAAAGATAAATGGCCTCAACTAACTAAGTTAAGAGGAAAAAAATCAAAATCAGGTTATTATTTTGGTCCTTTTGCATCAATAGGCTCAGCTAATTGGACAATCAAAATTCTACAAAAAATTTTTCAACTGAGAGTTTGTGATGATACAGTTTTCAAAAATAGAGATCGACCGTGTATTCTTTATCAAATAAAAAGATGCTCTGGCCCTTGTGTTGGACATATTCAAGAAAAAGATTATTCATCTACCGTAAATGATGCAATTGACTTTATTTCTGGAAAATCAAGAAGGATACAAAAAAACTTATCTAGAGAGATGGAACAAGCTAGTAAAGATCTTGATTATGAAAAAGCAGCTATTGCAAGAGATAGGATTAAAGCCTTAACTCAGATACAGACTTCACAAAAGATTAACCAAACAAATTTAAATGAAGCAGATGTAATAAGTATCTATAAAGAAACTGGAAAAACTTGTATCCAAGTTTTCTTTTTTAGATCCAAACAAAATTGGGGTAATCAGGCATTTTATCCAAAACATGATACAGATGATACTGTGGAGGAAATTCTCTCATCTTTTTTGCCTCAATTTTACGAAAATAAAGCTATTCCTAATTTAATTCTAACGAATATAGAAGCAAATGAAAAAAAACTTCTTGAAAAAACATTCTCTTCAAAAGAGAACAAACAAATAACAATTAAAAAAGCTAAAGCAAAAAATGAGGTATCTATTTCGAAACTTGCTGAAAAAAATGCTAAACAAGCTTTAAAACAAAAACTCATTCAGTCTGATACAAATAATAATTTAATCGAAACACTTGCCGTTAAATTTCAACTTAATAGCAGTATAGATCTCATAGAAGTTTACGATAACAGTCACATTCAAGGAACCGATTCTATTGGGGCTCTAATCTGCTTTAGTAACGAAGGTTTTGTAAAAAAAAGATACAGAAAATTTAATATAAGGGATGAGAAAGTAAAAAACGATGATTATGGAATGATGAAAGAGGTTTTATTTAGAAGATTTTCTAAAGCAGTGAAAGAGAAATCAGGATCTTTATCACTTCCAGATTTAATTTTGATAGATGGAGGTAAAGGTCAGTATTCTGTTAGCAGAGAAGTTTTAAATGAACTTGGTTTACATGATTTACCAATATTAGCAGTGGCAAAAGGCAAAAAAAGGAACGCTGGTGAAGAAAAAATTTACTACAAAAATAAAGAATTTATTTTGAATAAAAATGATCCACTTTTATTTTTTATTCAAAGACTAAGAGATGAAGCACATAGATTTGCTATAAGTACCCACAGAGCAAAAAGAAAAAAAAACTTAAGCAAATCTCTTTTAGATCAAATTCAAGGAATTGGAAAACAAAGAAAAAGAGCTTTATTAAATCATTTCGGTTCAGCAAGAGCAGTAGAGTCGGCTAGTCTTGAGGACCTTAAAGCGATTGAAGGAATAGAAGACAGCATTGCAAATAAAATATATAATTATTTCCACGAATAAAAAAGTATGAAATTAAAAATACCAAATATTTTGACAATTGGTCGTATAATTATTGTTCCAATTTTTGTTCTAACTTTTTTTATCCCTGGATTTTTTGGAGATTTAATTCCATTCTTTTTATTCGCTTTAGCTAGTTTCACTGATTATCTGGACGGTTTGTTAGCTAGAATGTTTAAAGAAGAATCGAAGTTAGGAGAACTTCTTGACCCTATTGCTGATAAGATACTAGTAGCAGCTGCTCTTATTCTTCTTGTTATGAATGGAACTATAAAAAATTATGAAGTGATCGCAGCCATTATAATACTTACAAGAGAGATTTTAATTTCAGGTTTGAGAGAATTTTTAGCCAAGGGTAGTATTTCTATGCAAGTCACAAGTTTATCTAAACTTAAAACATTTATTCAAATGATTTCTATTGCAATTTTGCTCACCGGTGAAAGTGGAAATAAAATTATCAATTTTCAAGACTACAATGCACAAACAGTAGGAATAATTCTTTTATGGTTTTCAGCTTTTTTAACTCTTTATACTGGTTATGATTATTTGAGGAAAGGTATTGATCACGCAATTAATGAAGACAGCAAAGACTAGGCTGCGGATTTTTTTCTCACTAGAATTTGATATGTTTGGTTTAGTTCTTTAATTAATTCGCAAACTTTAAAACTATAATTAGATATTTGTGAAACTGGCGTTACTTCAGCTGCGGTGCCAGTCAAGAAACATCCAGTAAATTCTTTCATTTCTTCAGGTTTAATTTTTCTCTCGATAACCTTAATACCTTTTGATTTGGCAATTTTAATTACTTCCCTTCTTGTAATCCCATCTAAAAAAGAGTCAGGTGTAGGAGTATGTAATTCTCCATTCTTGCTTTTAAAAAATATATTTGCACCTGTTGCTTCTGCAATATTTCCCTCATGGTCAAGCATCAATGAGTCTGTAAACCCTTTTGCTTCTGCTTCATGTTTGGACAAAGTACAGATCATATATAAACCTGCGGCTTTTGTATCCCAAGGTATAGTGTTAGGAGCAGGTCTTCTCCAATTTGAAATATTTAATTTTATTCCATTTAATTTTAATTTTGGATCAAAATATGAGCCCCATTCCCAAGTTGCGATAGCTACATGTATTTTATTCTTTTGGGCTGATATAGCCATCATCTCGCTTCCCCGCCAAATAAAAGGTCTCACATATCCATTTTGAACTTTTTGAACATTAACAATTTGTTTACAGGCTTTATTAATATCTAATTGAGAGTAAGGTACATTAATACCCATTCTTTTTGCAGAATAAAAAAGTCTTTCTGTATGCTCCTCTAATTTAAATATTTCTCCTTCATAAACTCTTTCACCTTCAAAAACACAACTGGCATAGTGCAATCCATGATTAAGTATATGGATATTTGCATCTGCCCAATCAACAGTTTTTCCGTTAAACCAAATTTTTCCTGACCGCTTGTCGTAAGGTATACTTTCCATTTAAAGTAAATATATAGATTTTTTTTTTATAAAAAAGTATATTCATCAAAGAGATAAGTCAATATAGTTTACCATTATGAAAGATTTACTATATCTTAAGGATGAGCAAATAAAAGAGTTTATTCAATTGCTTTATTACGCTTATAGAGAAACTTTTTCTGATCCAAAAGAAATTTTATCAAAAAAATTTTTTGGTCCAGCTCATTTAAGAGCGTTAAATCTTATTGAAAGAAATCCTGGGATTAACTTGGGAGAATTAATTTTTAGATTAAAAGTGACCAAACAAAGCTTAAATAGAGTTTTAAGGGACTTAATAAAATCTAATATGATTAAACAAATTCAAGATGAAACTGATACAAGAAAGAAAAATCTATACCTGGATAAAGAGGGAAAAAATTTCTTCGAAATAGTCTATAATACACAAAAAAAAAGAATATTTAATGCATTAAAAAATTCGAGTTCAGATTCTGTAATAAAATTTAAGGATGTGTTAAAAAAAATTATTGATGGAAAATAATAAAAATCATATTCTCATAGTCGATGATGATGATAGAATTCGTAATCTTTTAAAAGATTATCTTTCTGAAAATAATTATATTGTTTCAACTGCTGAAAATGCGGCCCAAGCAAAAGAAAAATTACTTTACTTTAAATTTGATATTTTAATTCTGGATGTAATGATGCCAGGCCAAAACGGATATGAATTAACAAAAGAAATTAAAAAAAAGATAAAAGTTCCTGTAATATTACTTACTGCAAAAGGAGAGGTCGAAGACAGGATTAGAGGATTAGAGCTAGGAGCCGATGATTATATTGGTAAACCTTTTGAGCCTAAAGAATTGTTATTGAGAATTAAAAATATAATTAATAAAAATAACAAAGTTGATTTAAAATCTAAACACTATGTGGGTAAAGCTGAGATTGATCTGAACAAAATGACGGTAAATTTAAATAATAAATTTAAAAAGATTAATAATTCTGAAAAAAAAGTTTTAATCGATATGTTAGCTAATCCAGGCACAACATTTTCAAGGGAAGAAATAGGAAAAATTTCTGGAATAAGTCAAGAAAGATCGATAGATGTTTTAATTACTAGATTAAGGCAAAAGCTAGAAATAAATCCAAAAAATCCAAAATATCTTCAAACAATAAGGGGCTCGGGTTATGTTCTCTGGATTGAATAGTTTTATTAAATACATACTACCTAAAAGACTTTTTTATAGAGCTTTAATAATTGTTGCTGCTCCAACTATCATTCTTCAAATTATAATTACAATCGTTTTTTATGATAGCATCTGGATAAAAGTTAATAAGAATATAACAAGATCATTAGTTAACCAATTAAAAACAATTCAGGAAGTTTATCAAAATGACAAAAAAAATTTAGATTTTTTTACAGATAGTTATAAAAATAATTTTAATTTTGAAATTGGTATCAACCAAAATCCTCTTCCAAAAAATAGTGGCGAAAGAAAATTCAGTCCAATGGATCGATCTTTAAGGAGAGAGCTGAAATCAGTTTTTGGTAATAATAATTATTGGTTTAATACGATTAAATTTAATAATGCTGTTGAAATAAAAATAAAATCTGGAAATGACGTAATTGAATTTTTAGTTCCTAAAGAAATGGTCTCTGCCTCCTCGGTTAGGCTTTTCGTTTTATGGACTACCTTACCATCATTAATTTTAATTATTATTGCTCTAATATTTTTAAAGAATCAAACAAAACCTCTTGTAAAATTAGCTAAAGCAGCTGAAAGATTTGGAAAAGGGGATTACGTTAACGATTTTCGAGCCTCCGGATCACAAGAAATTAGAAAAGCTTCTTTTGAATTTGATAGAATGGCAAAAAGAATTAACCGTCACCTTAATCAAAGAGCAGAGATGCTTTCTGGAATTAGCCACGATTTAAGAACACCTTTAACAAGACTCAAATTGCAGCTTGCAATGCTAAAACAAAAAGATGTATCAGAAAAAATGTCCAAAGATATTGATGAAATGGAAAAAATGTTAAATGATTATTTACAATTCGCAAAAACCCAAGCGCAAGAAAATACATCTTTAATTGATCTCAATGACTTGTTGGAGTTGCTTGTAAAAGATTTTGATAATAGTAAAATATCCTTAACCAAAGACCATAAGGTACTAAAACTTAAAGGTAGACCGATTGCTTTAAGAAGATCTTTTGAAAATATAATACAAAATGCAATAATTTACGGAAAAAATATAAATATCAATGCACAAAAAGGTAATAATAGGGCCTTAATAACATTTGAAGATGATGGCCCGGGTATTCCAGAAGATCAATACAAGAATGTTTTTAAACCTTTTTTTAGATTAGATAAGAGCAGAAGCTTAAATCAATCAGGCGTGGGTTTAGGTCTCGCAATTGTTGAGGACATTATAAACTCTCATGGAGGAAATGTTCAATTGGGTAAAAGTAAATTTGGTGGACTATTAGTTAAGATTTCTTTACCTTTTTAGTCTTTTTATTTTTTTTTAATTGCTTTATTAAAATTGCTTGTTTTTGTACGACTTTTTTTAAAACCTCAAATTCTTCTCTGGATACAAGCTCAAGTTTATTAATTATTTTATCTTTTTTAAACTTTAAATCTGTAGATATTTCTTTTTTGATATCTTTAGAAGTCAGGATACCATTCTCTATTAAACTCGATAAAGATTTTAAAATTTTTTCTGAATTACTCATAACTTTATCTTATTTGAAGAACATCTAAATTTCAAATATGATATAAGAATGTATGTACTCCCATAATTTAGACCCCGTTTTAGTTGATTTTGGTTTTATAGCTATCAGATGGTATTCATTAGCCTACGTTTTTGGAATAATTATTGGATGGTGGTTAGGGAAAAGAATAATTGCTCATATTTTAAAAAGTAATGACTTAAAATTTAATATTGGAGAATTTGATGAATTAATTTCATATATAATAATATCTATAATTATTGGGGGAAGACTTGGTTATATAATTTTTTACAATCTTGAATATTATATTTCTAACCCACTTGACATTTTTAAAGTTTGGGAAGGGGGAATGTCGTTTCATGGGGCTTTAATTGGGATTATTTATGGAACATATTTATTCTCCAAAAAAAGAAATATTAGAACTTTTTTTTTATTAGATATAGTTGCTTGCGTGTCCCCTATTGGTATTTTTTTGGGGCGAATAGCGAATTTTATTAATGGTGAGTTGATCGGAAAAGTAACTGATGTATCTTGGGCTGTAATTTTCCCAACTATTGATTTGTTACCAAGGCACCCCTCACAAATATATGAAGCTATCTTAGAGGGACTAGTGCTTTTCTTAATTTTAAATATATTAGTTTTTAAAAGAAAATATAAAATTGGAAGTAGCTCTTATTTATTTTTAATTTTTTATGGAATTTTTAGAGTTATATCAGAATCTTTTAGAGAACCAGATATTCAGATAGGTTATATATTTAATTTATTTAGCATGGGAACAATTTTAAGTTTTTTAATGATTTTAGCTGGTTTTATCTTAATGAATATATTGCGAAAAGAAAATGAAAAGTAACAAATTATTTTTTAAAAATTCTAAAATACTTCCAATAGATAAATTTTTTAAGAATGTTCTTTATGATAAAAAATTTGGATATTATAACTCAAGAATTCCATTTGGTGAAAAAGGCGATTTTATTACTTCACCAAAAATTTCAAATTTGTTTTCTGAAATAATAGCAATTTGGATTGTCGCTTGTTGGGAGTCGTTTGGGAAACCAAAAAACTTTAATATTATTGAATTAGGTCCTGGAGATGGAAGTTTGACTGATGTGTTAATAAGATCTTTCAAACAATTTCCAGAATTTAATTCAATTAAAAAAATTTTTTTATATGAAGAAAGTAATTATCTTAAAAAAATCCAAAAAAGGAAAATATCAAATAATAAAATAAAATGGATAAAGAATTTTAACGAAATAAAAAAAGGTCCAATTATATTTTTTGGTAATGAATTTTTTGACGCTATACCCATAAAGCAATTCAAAAGAGTGAAAAATTCTTTTTATGAGAAATATTATACTCTTGATAATAATTACAAAATTAAAGAAATTTTTAAGAAAGCTTCAAACACTGACGTTAAAGAAATTAAGTCATACAAGACATTAAGGAATTTAAATTTTATTGAATTTCCTAAATCAGGTTTTCAGGAATTGCTAAAAATTTCACAGAAAATTTCTAAATTAAAAGGATGTATTTTAATGATCGATTATGGATATTTTAAACCAAATAATAAAAATACTTTACAGTCTGTTATGAAACATAAAAAAAATAATTTATTAAAAAATTTAGGTAAGGCAGATGTAACTGCTCACGTAAATTTTGCACTCTTAAATGAATTTTTTATAAAAAATGGATTTAAAATTAAAAATATAATTACTCAGAGGCAATTTTTAGAAAATATGGGTATTATTGAAAGAGCAAGAATATTAGCAGGAAAAATGAAATTTTCTGAGCAGTCGGATTTATATTTTCGAATTCAAAGATTATTAAGCCCTAGATATATGGGAGAATTGTTTAAAGTTATTTTGGCTTACAAATTTGAAACAAATAAAATTGCTGGATTTAAATAATGTTTTTTTCAAAAAAACTTAAAAAGATTAAACAAATAAAACATTGCTTTTTTTCGAGAAAGAATGGGTTTTCGAAAAGTATATATAAAAGTTTAAATTGTGGAAAAGGATCAAGAGACAATAAAAAAAATGTTGATAGAAACTTAAATTATGTTGCTAAATACATGGCTATCGAAAAAAATAAATTAGTTTTAATGCACCAAATTCACAGCAATAAAGTTGTTGAGATAAAAAAAGATAATTATAGAAAAAAGATTACTGCAGACGCTATAATTACTAGAATGAGAGGAATTGCACTTGGTGTTTTAACCGCTGACTGCGTGCCTATTATTATCTATGATTTTAAAACTAATATAGTCGGTTGTATACATGCAGGTTGGAAAGGTGCCTTTTCAGATATAATTCATAAAACTATAAAAAAAATAAAAAAAATTAATTCAAATAACAGAATTTATGCAAGTGTAGGACCTTGTATCGGTAAAAAAAGTTATGAGGTAGATAATGATTTTTATAAAAAATTTTTAATCAAATCTAAAAATAATAAAATTTATTTTTCAAACAAAAATAAAAAAAAAAAGTTATTTAATTTAAGAAAATTTGTAACAGATAAACTCTTAAAATTGAACGTCAGGGTTGATCAAATTAATAGGGATACTTTTGCCGAAAAAAGTAATTTTTTTAGTTACAGAAGATCATGTAAATTAAAGCAAAAAGATTATGGAAGATGTATATCTGCGGTGCGCTTACTATAGCTTTATTAATTTGAAAAGTTATAGAAATAAGGTATAAGTAATTACATTTCATGAAAATTTTATCTGGAACCAGCAATTTAAAATTAAGTAGAAATATTGCAAAAAACCTTAAATTAAAATTGATAAATACTAATATAAGAAGATTTGCCGATGGAGAAATTTATATAGAAATAAATGAGAATATTAGAGGCAATAGCGTATTCGTAATTCAATCTACGTCTAATCCTGCGAACGACAATTTGATGGAACTGCTACTAGTAATTGATGCTTTAAAAAGATCTTCTGCCAAAACTATCACAGCTGTCATTCCATATTTTGGCTATGCAAGACAAGATAGAAAGGTTGCTCCAAGAACTTCTATATCAGCAAAAGTAGTTGCAAATTTATTAACCAACGCTGGTGCCAATAGAATAGTAACTGTTGATTTGCATGCAGGTCAAATTCAAGGATTTTTTGATATGCCAGTTGATAACTTATTCACTACACCTTTGTTTTCAAAATTTATTAAAAA
This sequence comes from uncultured Pelagibacteraceae bacterium, assembly GCA_902631535.1. Lineage (GTDB taxonomy): Bacteria > Pseudomonadota > Alphaproteobacteria > Pelagibacterales > Pelagibacteraceae > Pelagilacustribacter. The sequence goes on along the minus strand of CACOYX010000002.1, from coordinate 79,994 downwards.
AAAAGTTAGTTCGAAAAATTTAATTTGTGTTTCTCCAGATATGGGGGGAGTTGCTAGAACTAGAGCTTTAGCTACTAGAATTAAAGCTGACCTTGCTATTATTGATAAAAGAAGACCAGCACCCGGTAAATCTGAAGTGATGAACATCATTGGTGATGTAAAAAATAAAACTTGCATTATTGTCGATGACATAATCGATAGTGGCGGAACAATTATAAATGCTGTTGATGCTTTAAAGAAAAAAGGTGCTAAAGAAGTTTATGTATTTATTACACATGCAGTTTTGAGCGGTGAAGCGGCTAAAAAAATTAAAAATTCAAAAGTAAAGAAATTAATTATCACTGACTCAATAGATAACTCTAGTAAGATTAAAAATAACAATAAAATTGAGGTCTTATCAATCTCTTCTTTGATGTCTGAAGCTATTAAAAGAATAGCAAACTCTAATTCAGTGTCCGATTTATTCAATTAACTCTTGTTTTGATATTAATCTTAGGTTATATACCCACTTCAATTAAATTATGAGTAATTTAAAGGCAACAAAAAGAAAGAGTACCTCTTCTGGATCAAACAATAAACTCAGATCAGAAGGTCTTATACCTGCAATTTTATATGGAGGTAAAGACGCAAATCAAAATATCTGTATAAATAAAAAAGAAATTAAAAACCTAATTAACTCCGAAACATTTCTATCAAAAGTTTTAGAATTAGAGATTGACGGAAAAAAGGAAAAAGTTATTCCAAGAGATGTTGCTTTTAACGTAGTATCTGAAGAACCTATTCACATAGATTTTATGAGAATAGTTGTGGGAAAAAATATTATTTTAGAAATTCCAGTAAAATTTATAAATCATCCAGACTCTCCGGGATTAAAAAGAGGCGGTGTGTTGAATATAGTAAGAAGAAAAGTTGAATTAAAGTGTCCTGCTGAAAAAATACCTAATGAAATTATTATAGATCTTACAGGTACTGACATTGGAACAAGTATAAAAATTTCATCTGTAAAATTAGATGAGAATGTTACTCCAACTATAACTGATCGTGATTTTGTTATAGCAACTGTAGCATCACCAACAGTTATAAAAGAACCAGAAAAACCAGCAGAGGAAGAAGCAGCAGCTGAAGGCGCAGAGGGAGAAGCTCCAGTAGAAGGTGCAGAAGCAGCTGCTAAGGATGCTGAGGGTTCTAAAAAAGATGATAAATCAAAAGAAGGTGCTGATAAAAAACCTGAAGACAAAAAACCCGCTGAAAAAAAATAATTATTATGCTTTTACTTGTCGGATTAGGAAATCCCGGATCCAACTATACTAATACTAGACACAACATTGGTTTTAAAATTATTGATGCAATAAACGCTCAATTTAAACTTTCTAAACAAAAACCTAAATTTAAAGGTTTGCTTACGACAGGTAACATAGACCAAAAAAAAATCTATGCTATCAAACCATTAACTTTTATGAATAATTCTGGAACAGCTATTAAAGAACTAATTGATTATTTTAAAATTGATGCGAAAGATGTTTTTGTTTTCCATGATGATATGGATATAGATTTTGGAAAAATTAAGGCTAAGTTTGGGGGCAGTAGTGCTGGCCATAACGGTATTGAGTCTATAGATAAATTTATTGGTAAAGATTATTCACGAGTGCGTATAGGAATTGGTCATCCAAAACAAAAGAAAAAAGTTAATAGTCATGTTTTAGAGGATTTTAAAGAGGACGAAGAGGAAAAGATAAATGAAATTACAGAAAATATTGTAAAGCAACTTCCTACCTTAATAGAGAAAAAAATAGATCTGTTTTCAAGTAAAGTAAATCAAGACCTTAATGGGATTTAAATGTGGAATTGTTGGACTTCCTAATGTAGGGAAGTCTACATTATTTAATGCTTTAACAGCATCCAAAAATGCTGAGGCAGCAAATTTTCCTTTCTGTACTATTGATCCAAATATAGGAGTTGTTGATGTCATTGATGAAAGACTTGATGAATTAACCAAATTATCTAATTCTAGAAAAAAAATATATACAAATATAACTTTCGTTGACATTGCGGGATTAGTCAAAGGAGCATCAAAAGGAGAAGGTTTAGGAAATAAATTTCTTTCTCATATAAGAGAAGTGGACGCCATTATTCACTTAGTAAGATGTTTTGAGTCTGAAAAAATTACTCATGTTAACTCAAAAATAAATCCAGTTGAAGATCTTGAAACAATTAGAACAGAAATAATACTCTCTGATCTAGATATTGTTCAAAAAAAACTTGAAAAAGGTAAAAAAAAATTACTACAAGAAAAAGAAATAAAGGTACTTGAAGAGAAATTGAAGTTACTAGATACGGGAAATGAAGTATCTATAAATGATGAATTTGAGAAAAAATTTTTAATGACACTGGGTTTGTTAAGTATTAAACCAAAAATTATAGTTTGTAATGTTGATGAAGAAAGCTTAGCAACAGGTAATGCTTTTACAGAAGTAGTAAAAAGTAAATACACTGATGAGAAAATTATAACTATTTGTGCCGATATTGAAGATCAAATCATGGGATTAGACAATAATGAAAGAGAGACTTTCATGAAAGAGATAGGTCTAAATAAAACTGGCTTAAATCAATTAATCAAAGAAGGTTATGATCTTTTAAACCTAGATACATTTTTTACATCTGGGCCTGAGGAAAGTAGAGCTTGGACAATTAAAAAAAATACTTTAGCACCACAAGCAGCGAGTATAATTCATACTGATTTTGAAAAAAATTTTATTCGAGCAGAAGCCGTAACATGTGAAGATTTTATAAAGTTTGGCAGTGCAGAAAAATGTAGAGAAAATGGAAAACTTAGAATTGAAGGTAAAGATTATATTGTAAAAGATGGAGACGTCTTATACTTCCGTGTCAACCCGTGACCAAATTTTCTTCATGCTTAAATAAACTAAAGTAGTTAAAAGAACTAAATAGATAATTACTTTTACACCTGTTCTGTGTCTTTCTTCTAATTCAGGTTCAGCAGCCCAAGATAAAAATGTTGTAACGTCCTTAGCCATTTGATCTACTGTAGCTTGTGTTCCATCTGAATACTCAACAATATCGTCACTTAAAGGAGATGACATTTTAATCTTATTACCGATCATATATTTATTATAATAAACACCATCATCCAATGTTATGCCTTCTGGTGGATCTTCATATCCAACTAAAACTGAATAAATATAGTTAGAACCTCCTGGTCTTGCCTTTACTAGTACTGACATATCAGGTGGATAGGCTCCACCGTTTGCAGCAATAGAAGCTTTCACATTTGGGTATGGATTTTTAAATTTGTCTGCAGGTCTTCCTGGTCTTGTAAACATTTCACCTTGGTCATTTGGACCGTCAGTAATCTCTACACTTGCTGCAATTGCTTTTACCTCTTGTTTTGAAAACTCTGGGCCACCAGGTTCACCAAGATTTCTATAACTTAAGTACTGCATGGAATGGCAAGAAGAACAGACTTCCTTATAAACTTGAAATCCTCGTTGTAATGAAGCTCTATCAAATTTACCGGTTATACCCTTAAAACTCCAGTCGACCTTTAATGGCTCAGTCTCCCCGCCGGCACTATAAAGTTTATTAAAAGAAGCTGCTAATAAAATAGCGATAAATAAAAGACTTTTAATATTAAATCTTTTCATTATCCTTCCTAGCGAGTGCTGGATCTGCGCCACCAGTTAAAACTGGTTCTGAGATACTCATAGGAATTGGATCAGTTTTCTCTAATAGTCCTACTACGGGCATTACAATAATAAAGTGAGCAAAATAATAAATAGTGCCCACTCTAGCTAAAACTAAATAGATGCCTTCTGCAGGCATTGCACCCATATAACCAAGCATCAATACGTCTAAGACAAATATCCAATAAAATTGTCTGTAGATTGGTCTAAATACTGCTGACCTGACTTTAGAAGTGTCCAACCACGGTAAAACAAACAATATAAATATTGCTCCAAACATTAAAATCACTCCGCCTAACTTATCTGGTACAGATCTGAGGATTGCATAAAAAGGTAATAAATACCATTCCGGCACAATGTGAGCTGGTGTAACAAGTGGATTTGCGGGTATATAATTATCAGAATGACCTAGAACATTTGGTGAAAAGAATACAAAACCCGCGAAGATAATCATAAACATTAATAATGCAAAAGCATCTTTTATAGTAATGTATGGATGAAATGGAACAGTGTCTTTAGAAGGTTTTTTTATATCTATTCCTACAGGATTATTATTTCCAGGTACATGAAGCGCCCAAATATGTAAAACAACTAATCCTAAAATTAAAAATGGTATTAAATAATGCAAACTAAAAAATCTATTTAAAGTCGGATTATCTACCGAGTATGCTCCCCATAACCATGTCGTTATGCTATCACCTACAAGAGGAATTGCGCTGAACAAATTTGTAATTACAGTTGCTCCCCAAAAACTCATTTGTCCCCAAGGTAAAACATAACCCATAAAAGCAGCAGCCATCATTAAAAGGTAAATTAAAAGTCCAATAATCCAAATTACTTCTCTAGGAGACTTGTATGATCCATAAAATAAAGACCTAAAAATATGAATGTAAACTGCAAGAAAGAACATTGAAGCTCCATTGCTATGAATATATCGAATTAACCAACCATAATTTACATCTCTCATGATATGTTCAACACTAGCAAAAGCTAAATCAGCGTGAGCAACATAATGCATAGCTAAAACTATTCCTGTAATTATTTGGGTTAATAAGCAAAAGGTCAAAATACCACCAAATGTCCACCAATAGTTCAAATTTTTTGGTGTCGGGTAATCTGTGAGGTGAGCACCCAAAGTTAAAAGTGGAAGTCGGTCATTAAACCATTTTCCTGCTTTAGACTTTGGTATGTATTCTTGATCGCTCATAAATTTTTATCCTATTTTAATCGTATTGTTATCTACAAATTCATACTTTGGAATTTCCATATTTGTTGGAGCAGGTCCTTTTCTAATTCTTCCAGATACATCGTAATGTGATCCATGACAAGGGCAAAACCAACCATTATAATCACCTTTATCTTTTAATGGCACGCAACCTAAGTGAGTGCAAACTCCTAACATTACTAACCATTCATCTTTTCCATCTTTTACTCTTTCTTCATCTTTTTGTGGGTCAGGTAAATCAGACATACTAACCGCTCTTGCTTCAGCTATTTCTTCTTGTGTTCTTCTTTTTAAAAATACTGGCTTTCCTCTCCAAAGTACAGTTATAGAATTTCCTGGTTCGACCTGGCTAACATCAACCTCGGTTGTTGCTAAAGCTTGTTGAGCTTTATCCGGGTTCATTTGATGGACTAACGGCCACACGACAGCTCCGAGACCAACAGCCCCGATAGTATAGCTAGCTGTAAATAAAAAATCTCTTCGATTTACTTTTTTTTCTTCTTTGCTCATTAATGTTTGTGTTTATAATGTATATATTTATTTAAACTATGTTTTTAAATACTCTAGGGTCAGAATGACACATAAATTAAGCAATAATAATGCACATAGCTCTATATAAACCCGATATACCTCAAAATACAGCAGCCATAATAAGATTGAGCGCTTGTTTGAGCCTTAAAATTCACATTATTGAACCTTGTGGTTTTAATTTACATGACGCAAGATTTAAACGGGTAGTAATGGATTATTTAGGATTTAGTAAAATATTTAAGTACGAGTGTTATGATAAATTTTTAAACAAGAATAAGGATAAAAGAATTGTACTCATGACAACCAAGGCTAAGAAAAACTATAATAGATTTATTTTCAAAAAGGATGATATTCTTTTATTTGGAAGAGAAAGTTCTGGGGTTCCAGAAAGTCTTCATAAAACAATTAAAAATAAAGTGAAGATTCCAATGAATAAAAAAACTAGATCACTTAATATTGCAATGAGTGTTGCTATCGTTTCTGCTGAAGCTCTTAGACAAAATAATTTATTAAAATAATGAATTCACCTGATTATAAAAAAAAAATTGTTGATAGTTGGTTCTCGTACTTACAAATTCAAATTTGTAAATCTTTCGAAATACTAGAAAAAAATAAATCGAAATTTTCTAAAAGAGATTGGTTTAAAAAAAATACCAAAGAAGGTGGTGGGACTTCTTATTTATTAACTAATGGAAAAATTTTTGATAAAGTTGGAGTTAACAAATCAACCGTATCAGGTACATTTCCAAAAAAATTTAGAAATAGCATACTGGGGGCTGAAAATCATGGCAAGTATTGGGCTTCAGGTGTTTCTGTAGTTGCTCACATGAAAAACCCGAAGATGCCTGCAATTCATTTCAACACAAGATTTATTGTAACATCTAAAGAATGGTTCGGAGGAGGAATGGATGTCACGCCTAGTCATGAGGATAAAAAAGAGAGTCAAATTGTTCATGATGCTCTTAAAAAAATTTGCTTACAAAATAAAAAAAATTATAAAAAATATAAAGAATGGTGTGATGAATATTTTTATCTACCCCATAGAAAAGAAGCTAGAGGCATCGGTGGTATTTTTTTTGACTATGAAACTAAAGATTGGATTAAAAACTTTAAATTTGTAAGAGAACTTGGATTAGCTTTTATTGATATTTCAAATAAATTGATTCATCGAAAACAAAAATTAAAATACTCAAAAAAAGATAAAGAAAAACAATTACTTAAACGTGGTAGATATGTAGAGTTTAATCTTTTATATGATAGAGGAACTAAATTTGGTTTGAATTCTGGAGGCAACACTGATTCTATTTTAATGTCATTACCTCCTGAAGCTAAATGGAAATGATTATGGATAAAGAACCTATAACAGTAAACGGTCTTGAAAATTTAAAAACAGAATTAGAAGATTTAAAAAATGTACAAAGACCAAAAGTTGTCGAAGCTATAGCTGAGGCCAGATCTCATGGTGATTTAAAAGAAAACGCTGAGTACCATGCAGCAAAAGAACAACAGGCTTTAATTGAGAGTAGAGTGATTGCTATTAACGATTTAATTGCACGTGCAAACGTAATTGATGTAACAAAGATTGAGAATGATGGAAAAGTAATCTTTGGTTCAACGGTAAAATTACAAGACTTGGATACTAAAAAAAAAATTAATTATAAATTAGTTGGACAAGACGAAGCAGATATAAAAAAAGGTTTAATATTTTTTAAAAGTCCAATTGGAAAAGCTCTAATTGGTAAAGATAAAGGTGAGATGGTAATTGTAAATACACCGTCGGGTGAAAAAAATTTTGAGATATTAGAGGTTGAATATATTTAATTTGTACTTAGCTTAATAATTTCTTTAACTCGATCTTTGCTTATTTGAAAATTATTATTAATCCATTCTTCCTCAATTTGTTTTAAAACTTTACCTATTAATGAACCTTGCCTCATTCCATTTTCCATTAAATATTTTCCATCAAAATTAAACTGATGAGTTTTAGATTTAAGTATTTTATTTAAAGTCTCAGAAAAATCTTCAAATTTGAGTTTTGCATTTATTACAAAGTTTAAAATATTTAAGTTAATTAAGTTATCTTTTTTATACAAATAAACATTTTTCTCTAAGTCTTTAGTAAAAAAATTTTTATTTTCTCTTAAAAATTCGTAATTTTTAGCTAATAAATGTAAGTTGTTTTTTATATTGTTTGAAACATTGTACTTATGCCCAAAGTATTCATGACTGTTTTTGTCATCAATTAGCAAGATAGCTAGTAAAAGCTCTTTATTAATTTGTGAATGATCACAAATTTTTTTTAATCGATCAAGACGTTTTAAGTTATCTAATTCAGGAAAAATAAGAATAAAGATTTCTTTTAAATAGTTGCTTTCATTTATATCAACAAAGTTTTTTAGATCTAAAATTTTAAATAATTCTAACAAAATTCTCTCTTTTGAAATTTTTTTAATTCCATTTAGATTTTGTTTAATTGCAGAGCTAGTTGTTATTTCAACATTGCTATTATACATTATTTTAAAACGTATAAAACGAATGATCCGCAAATAATCCTCTTCGACTCTTTTTTGTGGATCTCCAATAAACTTTATATTATTATTTTTTAAATCAAACCTTCCCATTTGGGGGTCATATACTTTCCCGTTAATATCAAGATAAATAGCATTAATAGTAAAATCTCTCCTCTCAGAGTCAAGTTTCCAATCATCAATATACTCTACCTCTGCATGTCTACCATCTGTCTTTACGTCTTTTCTTAGAGTAGTCAATTCAACTTTATAATTTTTAGATACAAGAGTTACTGTTCCATGTTCAACTCCAGTTTCAAAAACTTTAAAATTTGTATCTTTAAATTTATCTTTTATTTCCTTAGTGCTTAATATTGTAGCTACATCAATATCGTCAATTTTTTCATTAGTTAGATATTTTCTAACACAGCCACCAACAAATCTGGCAGTTACAATATCTGGTGAGTAACCCTCCTGGATTTTATTAAAAATAATTCTTAATTCTTTATTTTTATAAAAAGGAAATAAGTTTCTTTTAATTTTATTTATAAAGTTGAAACTTATATTAAACATAATTTTGGCTGGGGCACTAGGATTCGAACCTAGGATGGCGGTATCAAAAACCGCTGCCTTACCGCTTGGCTATGCCCCAATAGTAAGAAAGTTGATATATCATATATCACAAAAATTAAACAGTTTTTGCAAATGAAAACCAAAATTTAGGATATTTTTTTTTTAATTTATTCAGGGCTTTTTTTGCGTCAATTTGATCCTTAAATAAACCATAGCATACTGACCCAGAACCAGTCATCCTTGAGAAGCTACACCCTTTCTCATTCGCAATATCTGTTAATAATTTTTTAAAAAAAGGATATTTTCTTTCAACAATTAATTGTAAATCATTTCTATTTTTTACTAAATATTCCAAAAATTTATCTTTTGATTTTAATATATTCTTATTGAATTTTTCTTTTTTTGTAAACTTATTTACACTTGAATATATCTCTTTTGATGAACATTTTATTTTCGGTTGTGTGAGTACAAAATAAAATTTTTGTCTTTCTTTTAATTCAACTATTGTCTTTAAATTTTTTAAGAAACCCTGTTTTTTGAAAAAAAGTATTAAATCAGATCCAATAATATTTATAAATTTTCTCAATAAGTTATGGCTCATTTTTTTCTTTAGTAAGTATTTAAGTATAAAAGCTGCATTACTAGTACCCCCTCCTAAACCGCCAAAAACAGGAATATTTTTAGTGATTGTAATAGAATAATAATTTGAAATTAATTTTAATTCTCTCATCTTTTTAAGGAGATTTAAAACAGAATTTTCTTTATTTACCAATTTTGCAAAAGGGCCCTTAAATCTAATTGAGTCCTTGTTATTTTTTATTTTATTAATTGTGATCTTATCTGAAAGATTTATCCAACAATAAATAGATTGTATTTCATGTAAACTATTTTTAGATTTAGAATTTACTTTTAATGCTAAATTAATTTTTGAATAAGACTTTATATTCACAATTTATAAGCCTTTAATTAATTTTTCTTTAATAATTTTTTTTAAATCATCTTCAGTTTTATCAAGCTTTAGAACATAGTCCCAATAGTACCTAGCTTGAATATGATTTCCATTTTTCCATAATGCATCACCATAGTGATCATTTACTATTGGGTCGGCTGGCATTAATTTTACAGCTAATTGGAGATAATCTTTAGCTTCTTTATATCTTTCAAGTTTAAATAAGGCCCAACCAAGAGAGTCTGTAATATAGGGATCATTTGACCTAAGTTTATTTGCTCTTTCTAACATATCTAAAGATTTTTTTATTTTCACTCCTTGTTCAATCCAAGAATAAGCTAAGTAATTAATTACATATGCTTGTTCTGGATCAATTTTTAATGAGGTTAATAAATCTTTTTCTGCTTTATCCCAATCACCTATTCTCTCATATGCAACCCCTCTACCGTCAGTCGCTTCAGGATAAAGAGGGTGTTTCGTTTCTACTTGATTAATTATTTCTGTATAAAGTGGAATTGACTCTTTAAATTTTTCATTATTTTTTAAAAATTCTGCATAATCAAAAGTTTCATAAATATCTTTCTTAAGTAAATTATCATATGAATTTTTCAAAAGTTCTAATGCATCTTTTTTTTTTTCAGTTTTTATGTAAATTCTTGCTAATTGTTTAGATGAGTACCAATTAAAAGCTTCTCCATACTGACTTAGATTATTATAAATTTTTTTTGCTCTTATGTAATTATTTGTTTTATAGAAGTTTTCAGCTAATAATGTATCGTAAGAATGAAAATCTTCATTAAGATACTTTGCTAAATTCAGATAAAAATTTGATAGGGAGTATATTGACTGCGAGGATAATGCGTTGGCTGTAATATAAAGTATCTCCGCAATAACATGTTCTTCTTTAGTGCAATCAAAAGCTTTTGTATTATGATCTTTTATTAAATCAATTCTGTATTGATTGAGTAATAAATTTCTTGGATAAAGTTTTAACGCTTCATTAATTACACTGCTTGCGGACTCTACTTTTCCAGTGGAAGCTAAGTATGATGCATAAAAATAGTTATATCTTGAAAAATCAGCATTTTGATTTGATGTAATTTCAAAAAATAGATCTTTAGTATTTGAACTATTAAAGTAACAGTTCAGAAAAACGTTTTGTATTTTTTTTAGATTAGTAAATCTTTTGTCTAATTTTTTTAGATCAGAAGTTGCTTGATTTAAGTTTGATAAATTTGACCAATTGTAAAGTGAATTTGAAACGTAATTATTTAAAATAAATCCTGAATTTTTAATTTTAGCCTTAAGAAAATATTGCCGAGCTTTTTCAATATTTCTTTTTTTTAGATAAAAAACTCCTGTTATTAAATGGCTTTCAAAGCTATCTAGTTTTAATTTTTCTAGTTTTCTAGAATAATTGAATGCCTCTTTTAAATTTCCGGAATTAACCAATGAGTAAAAATATTTAATTGAATAATTAGTATGGGATTTTTCTAAACCATTTAATTTTTTTAAATATTTTAGGGAGTTGTCATATTGATTATCATTTAACAGTAATATTCCAGAGAAATAGTCAGATACTCGATCTGCTCCGTTAAACTTATCCAAAGATTTAACAGAGGATGTGGACAAAAATATAATGACAAACAAAATATGTCCTATAATCTTGAAATTTAGTTTAAAAATTTTCATAATATTTAATGATTAAAAAAAATAATCTTAATCTAATAAAATTAATAAAATATTATAATCTTATAAATCATAATTTAATTTACAATAATAAGGCAATCAATAGATATAAAAAAGACACTTTTGAAGTTTCGGTTGATAAAGCTAGCAATTTAGAAAGGTTAAAAGAATCCATAAATGATATCAAAAATTGTAGCTTAAAAACAAATGCAAAAAACATGGTTTTCAGTGATGGAAATCCTAAATCGAAAATTATGATGATTGGTGAGGCTCCAGGTGCTAACGAGGATATGGAAGGACTGCCATTTGTAGGCCGTGCTGGAGCTTTACTAGACAAAATGTTAGCCGCAATAAGTCTAGATAGGAAAAAAGTATACATTTCAAATATAGTAAATTACCGTCCACCTGATAACAGAAGGCCAACAGAAGAGGAGGTAAAAAGATATTTGCCATTCATAATCAAACATATTGAAATTATAAATCCAAAAATTGTGGTTTTGCTTGGTAGTACAGCAATGAATGCATTAATTGGGAATGAAGTTGTAATATCCAAAATGAGAGGTAAATGGATTGAAAAAAAATTCGGTAATTGTAGAACGTCTGTAATTATCACGTTTCATCCTGCTTTTTTGATGAGGCAACCAGCTCAAAAGAAAATGGCTTGGATAGACTTAAAAATGATTAGAGACAAAAAAATCTGATTAAAGTGAAAAAAAAAACTATTACTGCCGGAATAGATGAAGTTGGTAGAGGATGTCTTGCTGGTCCAGTAGTTTCAGCAGCTGTAATACTAAAAGAAGGGATAAATCTAGACCTTCTTAAAGACTCCAAAAAAATAAGCTTTAAAAGAAGATTAAAAATTTCAGATCATATCAAATCCCATTCGCATTATGCTATCGGTCTAGCATCTGTAGAGGAAATTTTGGATTTAAACATTTTACAAGCATCATTACTTTCAATGAAAAGAGCTTTAGAGCAACTGACTGTAAAACCAGATTTAATACTGATAGACGGAAATTTTGCACCGAACGGACTTAAGAATTATAAAACTATTATTAATGGTGATGAAAAAATAAAAGTAATTAGCGCTGCTTCTATCATAGCAAAAGTTTACAGAGACAATCTAATGATTAAGCTTTCACAAGAATTTTCAAATTATGCTTGGGAAAGCAATTTTGGTTATGGAACAAAGGCTCATTTAGAAGCTCTAAATAAATTTGGTATTACTTCCCATCATAGAAAAGGTTTCAAACCCATACACAAGATATTGTCGAACTAAGAATCTCTAACACAAGAAGACTCATTTTTTTATCAAAAGGGTTTGACCCTGGATTCAATTTCGGGTTGAATCCAAAAAATGTTAAAGTTTTCAAACCAAATTATTAATGGAGATTGTTTAGAGGAAATAAAAAAAATTCCTGATAAGTCTTTTGATTTAGTTTTTGCTGATCCACCTTACAACATGCAGATTGGTGAAAAGTTAACTCGACCTGATTCAAGTAGAGTAAATGGTGTAAATGATAAGTGGGATCAGTTTAATAGTTTCAAACATTACGATGAATTCTGCATTGCTTGGCTTAGTGAGTGTAAAAGAATTCTAAAAGATAATGGAAGTATTTGGGTAATAGGATCTTATCATAATATTTTTCGTCTGGGTTATCACTTACAAAATTTAGATTACTGGTTGCTTAACGATGTTATCTGGAGAAAAAATAATCCTATGCCAAATTTTAGAGGAACTAGATTTACTAATGCACATGAAACTCTTGTCTGGGCTTCAAAAAATAAAAAATCAAAATATACGTTTAATTATCAATCGTTAAAATGCTTAAATGATGACTTACAGATGAGATCAGACTGGACATTACCTATTTGCAACGGAAAAGAAAGACTAAAGAAAAACGGAAAAAAAATTCATTCTACACAAAAACCAGAGGCTCTTTTACATAGAATTATTTTAGCTACCACAAATAAAGGTGATTCCATCTTTGATCCATTTTTAGGTACTGGAACAACAGCAGTGGTTGCTAAAAAATTAGGTAGAAAATATTTTGGTATTGAGAGAGATAAAAAATATTACAAGGCTGCTTGCGAGCGAGTAAACAAGACCAAAGCAATAGAAGAAAGCTATTTAGATACTATTAAAAATAATAAATCTAAACCAAGAATACCATTTGGTTCTCTTGTTGAACTAGGAATATTAAAGCCTGGTACTAGCCTATTTGATCCAAAGAGGAAGATTAGTGCTAAAATTATGGCTGATGGAAGTATTAAATATAAAAATTCAGAAGGTTCTATTCATAAAGTAGCAGCAACAATTATGGGAGCTGAAAGCTATAATGGTTGGACATATTGGCATTGCAATATTAATGGATCCGCTGTTGTGATTGATAATTTAAGACAAAAATTTAATACTAAAAATAAAGCCTAGTTCTTATAAACTTTACCTAAGTATCTTTTTACAAAAAATTTACGCTTTACTAAAAATTTTAAAATTATGTTTCTAATTTTTTGCATAACTGGATTTGAAAAGTGAAATGCAAAGAAATTAAAATTTGATCTGCTTCTAATAATTTTTGCCCTTTTTGATCTAATTTCAAAATAGTTATTTTCTTTATCAAGCTTATCTTTTGTCAATAAATTAAATATTTCAAAAGCACTTTCTATAGACTGTCCAGCACCTTGTGCGAGTGTTGGCAAAAACCCATTAAAAGCATCTCCAATATAAAATACCTTTTTATTAGAAGAAGGAATAATTTTTGGAGTAAAATACAAAGGCCATGTTTTTATTTCATTCTCAAATATATTCTTTAATTTTGGGTTTTGTTTTAAAACTATTTCTTGAACCAGTTGTTTGATATTATCAGGTTCATATTTTTTACATCTCATAATACAAACCATATTAAGTTCTTTTTTTTTATTTATTGGGTAAAGAACAATATGACTATTACTCCCAAGCATTAAGCTTATATTTTCATCATTTATATCGAATTCAGATTTAGAATTTAATATTACTCTTGCTGCAATAGCTTTTTTAAATCTTGGCTCATTTTTTTTCTTTTCAAAAAATGACCTAGCGTTTGAAAATATTCCGTCAGCAGCAACAACAAAATCTACTAGGTCATTTGTGTTGTCATCAAATTTGATAAGAACTTTATCTTTAAGTTCAGAGACTTCTTTCATTTTTTTTCCAAACCTTAAATGCTGAGTGTAAATATCTTCTTTCAAAAATTCGATTAAAGTAGATCTTTGAAGTGTAGTGTATTTTGATTCAGGGCTATTAAACTTAGATAAATTTAAATCACATATTTTCTCATTTTGTATATTATAAAAATCTATTGTTTTTGGGTGAAAAGTTTTTTCATTATTAATTTTATCAAAACTTATTTGATTTAAAATTTTTATACCGTTTGTTGCTAATTGAATACCATATCCTTCGTCAAGTGATAAGCTTTCCTCTCTTTCATAGACCATAAATTCATGATCTGTATATTTTTTAATTAAGTTTGCTAAAGTTAATCCTGCTATACCAGCGCCAATTATTGCAATTTTCTTTTTCATTAGAATAAAGTTGAAACTTGGTTAAATATTCTTTTAGTGAAACTAGGAATAAATTCTTTATTATTTTTTAAGGAATACCAATTATATGATTTTGGAATCTTATTTGAAAATTGGTAATATAAATTAATATTTAGACTTAAGTTTGAGATGGAATTTTTATAATTTTTTAGAAATTTCCAATTTTTATTTACTGAATTATTTTCCATTTCTTTTATTAATGGTAAATTAAAATTTTTGAGAAATTTTATTTCATTCTCTTTTGTTAAAGCTATCTGTTTTTTTTTACTTACATAGCAAAAAATATTGTAGTTCATAACTTTTGTTTTTTTTCTTTTATCATTTTTGATCTTGTTTGACGATTTTAAATACCTGCATCTTTTATTCAAACAACATTGACTACATTTTGGGTCTTTTGGCTTACAAATTAAAGCACCAAATTCCATCAATGCTTCAACAAAATCCGAGTTTCTGTTTGTAATGAAAAGATTTTTTTTATTAGAATCTATCAACTTTTCAAAATTTATCTTTGTCTCTTTTTTGTTTAGATATCTCGCGAATACTCTTTTTACATTACCGTCTATAGCTATTGTTGGATAATTGTGAATAAAGCCCATCAGCGCGTTAGCAGTATAATCTCCAACTCCTGGCAATTTTTTTATTTCTTTCAAAGTATTTGGAAGCTTAGAATTGTGTCCTTTTACTAATATTTTTGCAGATGCTAACAAATTTCTAGCTCTTCTATAGTAACCCAAACCCTCCCACAATTTTAAAATTTGAGTTTCATTTGCTTTAGAAAGAGACACGAGTGTCTTATATTTTTTCGTAAATTTTTTAAAATAAGGAATGACCGTCTTTACTTGCGTTTGTTGCAACATAAATTCACTTAAAAGTCTGTAATAAAGCTTTTTTGGTGATTTTTTGCTAACACGCCAAGGCAAATTGCGCTTGCTATTATCATACCAAGCTAGAATTTTTTTTGGTAAAGTTGAACTTAAATGCATAATAAAAATAATAATAAAACTCAAACGTTCATACAAGGACTTAGGCCTTTTTCAAGTTCAATTCCTAAAACACTTAAAAAGCACATAAGAAAAGGTGGGTATAATTATTCGAATATCGTAGACAACTGGACAAAGATGGTAAGCAAAAAGATATCAGACTCGTGTTACCCAATCACAGTTAAAATGGGTAAAAACATGAGGGATGGAAATTTGGTTTTGAATGTCCTTCATGGAAAAGAGTTAGAGGTAGAATATGAAAAACAAGAGATAATAGACAAAATCAATAGTTTCTTCGGCTACAATTGCATTAGTCATGTCACATTGAAAATTGAACAAAATACAATTAAAAAAAACTCGAAAGTTTTTCCAAAAATAAAAAACTTTTCTAAGATTGAAGAAAAAATGAAAAAAGTGAAAAATGAAAATCTCAAAAGTTCTCTAAATAATTTTTTAAAGGCATTCCATGAAAGAAATTAATAAATTTTTAATAATAGTTTTTTATTTTTTTGCTTTTACGTTTCACGTACAAAGTAAAGTATTGAGCATTGGAAGTTCTGAAGCTAAGATAATAGTAAAAGTTTTTTCTTCATTAACCTGTCCTCATTGTGCTAATTTTCATAATTCAATTTTCAATGATTTAAAGAAAGATTATATAGACAAAGGTTTGGTAAGATTCGAACATCATGCATTTCCATTGGATTTGGCAGCGCTTAATGCAGAAGTAGTTATTAGGTGTCAAAGTGATAATACAAAAAAATTTCAATTTTTAGAGGAAATTTATAAAAAACAAAAAAGTTGGGCTGTTGGTTCTGATATTGATAAAATTAATATTTTGATAAAACAAATCGGTAAAGATTTTGATTTGACTGAAGAAAAAATGGACTCTTGTTTAAACGATAATGAAGCTCAAGATGAAATACTTAATCAAAGAATTGATGCTCAAAAAAAATATAAGATTGAGTCAACTCCGACGGTCATTGTGAATGAAAAAAAATATACGAATAAAGTCGATTATAAAACATTTAAAAAGATAATTGAAAAAAATTTATAAATGAAATTTAAACAACTTAATATCACTGGTTTCAAATCATTTTCTGAAAAGACGACATTCTTAATTGAAGATGGTTTGACAGGCGTAGTCGGACCAAACGGTTGTGGTAAATCAAATATAGTTGAGTCTTTAAGATGGTGCATGGGAGAAAATTCTGCAAAAAGCATGCGAGGCTCCGGAATGGAAGATGTAATATTTTCAGGTACTTCAAATAGATCTTCAAAAAACATTTCTGAGGTTGCTATACTGCTTGATAACCAAAATAAAGAGGGTCCAGCACAATACAAAGAGTTTGATGAGATATCTGTAAAAAGAAAAATTGAAAAGGATAAAGGTTCAAAGTATTTCATTAATGATAAGGAAGTGAGAGCTAGAGATGTTCAAACTTTCTTTGCAGATCTCTCAACTGGAGCTCATTCTCCATCACTTATTAGTCAAGGGCGAATTGGTCAACTTGTGACTGCAAAACCAATTGAAAGAAAAGCTATTCTCGAAGAAGCTGCGGGAATTTCAGGTATTCACGCAAGAAGACAAGAAGCAGAAACAAGACTTAACGCAGCAGAAAATAATTTAAAAAGAGCTGATGAATTAAAAAAACAGCAACAAAAACAGCTTGATAATTTAAAAAAACAAGCTGAAGAGGCAACGAGATATAAAGAGATTTCAAGAGAAATAAAAAGTGTTGAAGCTGGTTTGTATTATTTAAAAATAAGAGAAATTGAAAAAGATAAAAAAAAGATTGTCGAAAAACTAAGTGAGCAAGATGATGAAATTAGTGCAATAAATATAGATTTTAATCATAACAACACCCTTTTGGAAGAAGAAGCTAAAAAACTAGCTCCGCTTAGAGATAGAAAGATGGAAAGTGCTGCAAGTTTACAAAAGCTAAATATAGATATGTCAAATTTAGTTGATGAAGAAGCACGAGTAAAATCATTACAAGAAAAGTTAGAAAAATCTATAAAAACAATTGAGTCGGATCTTGAAAGAGAAAAAAGTATCTCACTAGACGCTGACCTAAATGAAAAAAGAATTTCTAAAGAAAAAGAGGAACTTTTAAAAACAGAAAATAAATTATTAGACGTAGAAACAAGTTCATCTAAAGAATTAAAAAGGTCCAAGACTAGATTGGATAATTTGCAAACAGACCTTAATACGATGCTAGATCAAATAGAGAAGGACATTGATAATGATAAAAAACTTTCAAAAAAAACATTTAAAGAATTAAGAGAGTTAGTAAAAAGTATTACTTCATCTCAAGAAGAATATGCAGAAAAATTTGGAAAAGATAAGTCCATACAAAGTGACTCTATTAAAAGAAAAGAGAGAATAAAAAATATTGATGTGGAATTAGAAAACTGGAGAAACTTAAGCTCCAACTCAGAAAAAATGACCTCAGAATTATCAAAAAGGAAAGATAAAATTTTAATTGAATTAAGCGAAAATCAAAAAAACCCTGAGCGAATAGCGACTTCAAAAGGACAGTATCTACAAAACTTAGAAAATACTAAAAAAAGAAATGAAGAAATTGAAAAGGAACTTATAGAGTCTGAAAAGAAATATAATGCAATTAATCAAAACATAAAAGAGATACAACAAAAACTCTCTGAACTTAAAGAAAATAAAGCTAGAAACGAGGCAACTATAGAAGGTATTGAGAATAGAAAAAAAGATCTGTTGTATTCTGTGAAAAGTGAACTCAATATTGATAACGAGGAGACTATTTTGTCTCAATCAGATTTAAACAATGTTTCACCAGACGAACTTCCATCATTAGATAGTCAGGCTCAAAAAGTTGAAAAAGTTAAAAAAATAAGAGAGTCACTTGGATCGGTTAATCTAAGGGCAGATGAGGAAACGAAAAAATACCAATCAGAAATTAAAAAAATGGAAGATGATAGAGCTGACTTATTCTCTGCAATAGTCAAATTAAAAACGAGTATCGATGAATTAAATCAAAAAGGTAGAGAACGACTACTTGAAGCATTCACAAAAGTTAATAGAAAATTTAATGAAGTTTATACAAAATTATTTAATGGAGGAAATGCAAAAATTGAGCTTGTGGACTCGGATGATCCGCTTGAAGCTGGTTTAGAAATGTACGTCTCTCCTCCAGGAAAAAGATTGCAGTCGATCACACTTTTATCTGGTGGAGAACAAGCATTAACAGCATTATCTTTGATATTCGCAGTATTTTTAGTAAATCCCTCCCCAATTTGTGTTTTAGACGAAGTTGATGCTCCTCTGGATGATGCTAATGTTACAAGATTTTGTGCTTTGTTAGACGAACTTGCGAAAATAACGAAAACAAAGTTTATTATTATTACTCACCACGCTCTAACAATGTCTCGAATGCATAGATTGTATGGAGTTACTATGGCCGAACAAGGTGTAAGCCAGCTTGTTTCGGTTGATTTACAAAAAGCGGAGGAATTAGTCGCTTAAAATAATAAATGACAATACCAGAAGACTTTAAAACTCGCCTAAAAATTGCAAAATCAAAAATAGAAAAACAATTACAATCTGATAGTGAAAAAAAAGGCTCATTTATGGGCAGTGCTTTTAAATTAGGTACGGAACTTGTTGCGGCCGTAGTTGTTGGGACAATAATTGGGTTTATTTTAGATAGTTGGTTTGGTACTAAACCATGGTTATTAGTAATTTTCTTTTTTTTGGGCGCAGCTGCAGGAATGTTAAATGTGATACGTACTGCCAACCGGATGCAAAAGGAAGATTAATTAAAGGAAAATATGGCGAACAATCCAATGCAACAGTTCAGTGTTCATAAAATTGGACCAGAAATTAAAATTGCTGGAGTTGATCTATCTTTTACAAATGCAAGTTTATTCATGATTATTAGTGCATCAATAATTCTTTTATTTTTATTTCTTGGAACAAAAGAAAAAAAAATTATACCAGACAAGATTCAGCTCATTGCAGAAATGTTTTACTCCTTCGTAGCAAAAATGATTAGCGACACAGCGGGATCTAAAGCTAAACCTTATTTTCCTTTTATTTTCAGTTTATTTATGTTTGTGCTTTTTTGTAACATGGTTGGAATGCTACCCTACTCGTTCACAGTAACAAGTCATATTATTGTAACTTTAATATTGGCATTATTTATTTTTATAGCGGTGACAATTATTGGATTTGCTAAGCATGGTTTTAAATATTTAAGCATATTTGTTCCTAGTGGTGTACCAGCTGTACTACTACCATTAATTACAGTCATTGAAATTATTTCATATCTTAGTAGGCCAGTAAGTTTGTCTGTAAGATTATTTGCAAATATGATGGCTGGACATACAATGTTAAAAGTTTTTGGTGGATTCGTAATAAGTTTAGGATTACTTGGTGGTTGGTTACCGCTTGGTTTTTCAGTAGCATTAACAGGCTTGGAAATACTTGTAGCTTTTCTGCAAGCTTATGTTTTTGCAATATTAACCTGCATTTATTTAAATGATGCATTAAATTTACACCATTAATTAAAGGAGGAAAAATGGAGTTAGAAGCGGCAAAAATGATTGGAGCAGGTCTTGCTGCAATCGCATTAGCAGGAGCTGGTGTTGGTATCGGAATTATTTTCGGTAACTACTTATCAGGTGCTATGAGAAATCCGTCTGCAGCACAAAAACAATTTCCTAATTTGCTATTAGGATTTGCATTAGCTGAAGCAACAGGATTATTTGGACTAGTAGTGGCTTTAATTATTTTATTTGCGTTTTAAATAAAATATGAAGCGATACCTAAATTTTTTTATAGCATTTTTTGCTATACAGGGATATTTGTATGCAGCTGAGGCTGGGATGCCTCAGCTGAATCCAAAATATTGGGCGTCACAAGGTTTTTGGTTAATATTAATTTTTACAATTTTGTATTTTTCAATATCAAAATTTTATCTTCCAAAAATTAAAAATAATTTAGATGATAGAGAAAATAGAATTAAAGATGATATTGAAGATGCTAATAAATCTAAAGAGCTATCTGAGAGTAAATTAAAAGAATATCAAAAGATTTTAGAAGATGCAAAGAAAGAAGTCATAAAAATACAACTAGAGTCAAAAGCTAAATCAGATAAAGACATTAATGAGAAAAAAGAAAAAATTGAAAAAGAAATTGAAAAGGAATTAGTTCAAGCTCAAAAAGAGATTGCTGAACTTAAGAAAAATTCTATTTCCGATATACATAATATTTCAAAAGAAATTGTTGCGAATATTATTGAAAATTTATCTGGAGATAAATTAAATGAAAGTAGCATCAAGGCTGCTGTGGAAGAAATTTCAAAAAAAAATGTAGGTAAATATTTATGACAATAGATGCAACTTTTTGGGTTATGATATCTTTTTTTCTATTTATTGGATTGCTAATCTATTTTCAGATACCACAAAAAATTAAAAATACCCTAGAGGAAAATATTTTAAGTATTAAAAATCAAATTAATGAGGCAAATAAACTTAAAGAAGATGCAAAAAATATCTTAATTGAGCACGAGAAAAAAATAAGCAATTCGAAAGCTGAAGTCAAATCTATGCTTTCTAAAGCAGCCGAAGAAGCTGAAAAAAATATGATTAAGACAAATGAAAATTTTCATAACCTAATGGAAAATAGAAAGCGAAATGCAGAAGAAAGAATTAAACAACTTAAAAATCAAGCTCTAAAAGATATTAAAAATACCTCAGTTATAATAGCAATCGAGGCAGTAGAGAAATTACTAAAAAATTCTCTAGATAAAAGCAAATTAGACAAATTTTACATGTCTAGTATTGAAGAAACAAAATTAGCACTTAAGAAAAAATCCAGTTAGAATAGGCCATATTCATAATGGCAAAAAAAATAATAGTTATAGGCTCAGGTTTTGGAGGTTTAGCTGCAGCGCTGAGGTTAAAAGCTAAAGGCTATAAAGTCACTTTAGTAGAAAAACATCCAGATCTTGGAGGTCGCGCTAGAGTTTTTAAGAAAGACCAATTTATTTATGATGGCGGGCCTACAGTAATAACTGCTCCATATCTATTTGAAGAATTATTTTCACTGTTCAATAAAAATATTTCAAATTATGTAAAAATTGTACCATTAGATTTGTGGTATCGCTTTGTATTTAATGATGGAGATACATTTGACTACAATGGCAATGATAAATCTATGGAAGAACAAGTCAAAAAGTTTAATCCTTCTGACTTTGATGGATATAAAAATTTAGTAAATTTTACTGAAAAAATTTTTAATAAAGGTTTTACGGAGTTATCTGACAAGCCTTTCAATAATTTGGTTTTTATGATGAAACAAATTCCATCTTTATTAAAACTAAAAAGTTATAAGTCAGTCTATAGTTTGGTTTCAAAGTATATATCCAATGAAAAATTAAGAAGAGTATTTAGTATGCATCCTCTTTTAGTTGGTGGAAATCCTTTCAGTACAACTTCGATATATACATTAATTTTATTTTTAGAAAAAAAATGGGGAATTCATTACTCAATGGGAGGAACAGGAAGTGTTGTTAAAGCTTTAGAAAAACTAATGATTGAGGAGAATATTAAAATTATTAAAGATGCTGAAGTTACAGAAATACTTACAGAAAATAAAAAGGTTAAAGCTGTAAAGATTAATAATTCAAAAATAATTAATTGCGACTATGTAGTTTGCAACTCAGATCCCCCAAATGTTTACAACAACTTGATAAAATCAAAAGAAGATTATGATTTTTTATTTAAACAAAAAATGAAAAGAATGGATTATTCAATGGGATTATTTGTTTATTATTTTGGCTCTAAAAAAAAATATAGCGATGTTGCACACCATACTATTTATTTTGGAGAGTCTTATAAAAAACATCTTGATAAAATCTTTGAAAAGAAAATACTTTCTGATGATATAAGCTATTATTTACATAGGCCCTCTGCAACAGATTCCAACATGGCACCAGAAGGTCAAGATGCTTTTTATGTATTGGTCCCGGTACCAAATAATTTATCCAAAGTAAATTGGATCGAAGAAGGTGATAAATTCAAAGATTTAGTATTAGATAAAATGGATAAAACTGTTTTGCCTGGTATTAAAGAAAATGTGGTAAGTGATTTTTACTTAACACCTGATTATTTCGAAATTGATCTAGCAACTCTCTATGGATCCGGATTTTCAATTCAGCCCAAATTTTCTCAGTCAGCCTATTTTAGATTTCATAATCAATCTGAAATATATAAAAATTTGTACTTTGTGGGTGCCGGCACACATCCAGGTGCTGGAATGCCTGGAGTTTTATCATCAGCAAAAGTTTTAGATAAACTATTTTAATGAAAAGTAATTTACTAAAGAAACATGCTAAATCTTTTTACTGGGCGAGTTTTTTCCTGCCAAATAACACTTTGGATAAATGCTCATCTCTATATAATTTCTGTAGAACTTTGGATGATATAGTTGATGATAATAATAATCTAGTTGTAAAGAGAGAAATTTTTTTAAAATTTAAAAAAGATTTTGAGAGCAAAAATCTAAACAATCAAATTATAAAAGACATGTGGTCTGTTATTGATAGTGAAAATATTTCGAAACAAGTAGTAATAGATTTGTTCGATGGTGTTGAAACAGACTTAAAAGAAAAAGTAGTGATAAATTCGAAAAAAGATTTGCTTGTTTATTCTTATAGAGTTGCTGGGACAGTCGGACTAATGATGTCAAAAATACTAAATGTAAAAAATCGAGAGGCATTAAAAGGTGCAATTGATCTTGGGATAGCGATGCAGCTTACTAATATAGCTAGGGATGTTTGTGAAGATAAAGCACGTAATAGACGATATGTTGATCACAATTTTTTGGCAATTCGAGAAATTATAGATGAGTCTCAATCGTTTTATGAAAATTCATTTAAGTCTATTAGTGATATACCAATTAGGTCAAGATTTTCAGTTATTGTTGCAAGGCGTGTTTATAGAAAAATAGGTGACTACATTCTTAAACAAAAAAATATAGATAATTACAATAAAGCTGGCAAAATCTATGTGCCCATGTTTGAAAAAGTAATTCAGACCTTTTTATCTATTTTTGACTTTGTTAAATTATTATTCATTAGAGATTTAAAATACGGTAATCAAGCAAATCATAATATTTTAGATCAAGAGATTAATTTAAATGAGAGAATTTGATTATATAATTATTGGCGGTGGATGCGCAGGCTTATCTTTAGCTTATGAGCTTGAAATTAATGATAAATTAAAAGAGAAAACTTTAGCAATTATTGAAACTCGTGAAGAATATAAAAGAGACAAAACGTGGTCTTTCTGGAAAGTTTTTAATCATAACTTTGATGATTGTGTAATTAAAAGTTGGAATAATTTTACAATAAATTCTCCGGATAGTTCTAATGAATTAAGTAATAAAAAATTTCCCTATCAGAGCATCGATAGTGGTAAATTTTATAAAAAAATAAATTCCAAGCTCTCTAAGAATTCTAATATAAGTTTTTTTAAAAACCTAAGTGAAATCAACTCAGAAAATTCTATAATTTTTAATAGTGTCAATGAAAAAAAATTAGATAAATCTAAATTGTGGCAACACTTTCAAGGTATCGAGATAGAAACACCTAAAAATATTTTTGATGAGGAAATAATAAATCTAATGGATTTTAATTGTGACCAAAGAAATGATGTTCACTTTTTTTACACTTTACCATTTAGTAAAAATAAAGCTTTAATTGAAACAACTTGGCTTTCAGCTTTGGAAGATCAAAGCTTAATGGATTACGATCTTCAATTGGAAAATTATATTAAAAATAATTTAGGTATAAAAAACTATAAAATAAATTTTACTGAAAAAGGAGCTATACCATTATTCCATCCATTAAATAAAAATAATGATAAAACTGTTTATATTGGATCTGCAGGCGGAATGACAAGGTTAAGCACAGGGTATACTTTTTTAAATATCCAAGAACATAGTAAATATATTGTTGAAAATATTGATAAAATTGAAAAAATAAAAATGTACAATATAGGAAAGAAATATCAGTTTTTGGATAAAATATTTTTGACAGTTTTAAAAAATAACCCAGATAAAATGCCAAAAATATTTTTCGAAATGTTTAAAGCTTCATCAAACTGTGTAATAAAATTTTTATCTAATAAAAGTAATATCATTGAAGATATTAATATTATAGTAAGAATGCCAAAATTAATTTTTATGAGAGCTCTATTTCAATAATGGAAAAGATAAATTTTAAACACTCACTTATATTTTTCAATTTTTGTATTTTGATTAGCCCATTCTACTTTATGGTAAATTATGAGCCAATAATATTTTGTTTAATCTTAATATTAATTTTAGGAATTTCGCATGGAGCATTAGATAATTTAAAAGGAAAAAAACTTTTATATTTATTTGGTTATAGATCTCTTTTTTCTTTTTATTTTTTATATATTTTAATCTCTATCTTAATAGTTTTTTTGTGGGTATTTTTTCCTAATACTGTTCTATTATTATTTCTTGTTGTAGCAGCTTATCACTTTGGTAAGGAGGATACGGTATTCTCATTTAAAGAAAAATTTCTAATATCTGAGTTTTTGTACTTTTTAAAAGGATCGGCAGTAATTTTTGCTCCGTTATTATTTCAGAGAGAGAAAACAAACGAAATATTTGAAATTTTAAACTTTAATGTTTTTGAGTCTCAATTATTTACTAATCAATTCTTAATAATTTTTTTGTGTTTAAGCTTTTTATCATCTCTAATTATCTCTAATAAGAAAAAGGCTGACTTTAAAGCATTGATGATAATGGATTTTTTTTCGTTAATTATATTAAATTTCTTTTTAACTCCTGTTTTGGCTTTCACAATTTATTTTTGCTTTCTTCATTCTATAAGACATTCAATTACATTAATCTTCGAACTAGATAAGTCTTTTAGATCAGGACTAAAGAAATTTATTAACAAAGCTATTCCATTAACTTTTGTAACTGGTGTGATGTTTTTAATAGCGGTATATTTTCTTAATAGCTCCTATAAGCTCGACGAGGCTATTTATAAAGTAATATTTATTGGTTTGGCGTCTCTTACTTTTCCGCATATATTGCTCGAATACTTGTTAGAAAAGAATGAAAAAAGAACTTAAAATTTATTTAGCTTCTCCCAGAGGATTTTGTGCTGGTGTTAAAAGAGCTATTGAAATTGTCGAAAAGGCAATAAATAAATATGGAGCTCCTGTATATGTGAGACATGAAATTGTTCATAATAAACAAGTTGTTGATGAACTAAGAGAAAAAGGGGCAATATTTGTAGACGAACTTTCTGAAGTAAAAGATAATAGTAGACCTGTGATTTTTTCTGCACATGGAGTTCCTAAATCAGTTCCCGACGAAGCAAAGTTTAAAAATTTATCTTATGTGGATGCAACTTGTCCTTTAGTTTCGAAGGTTCATAGGGAGTCTGAACAGTTACATAAAAAAGGATACGAAATATTTTTAATTGGGCACAAAAATCATCCTGAGGTTATTGGCACGATGGGTCAGCTACCGTTAGGATCAATCAAATTGATAGAAACTAAAGATGATGTTGAAAATCTTCAGGCTAATAATTTTAAAAAACCTTTAGCTTACATTACTCAGACGACCCTCTCAGTAGATGATACATCAGAAATAATTGATGCTCTTAAAAATAAATTTCCTGAAATCAAGGGGCCGATCAAGGAAGATATTTGTTATGCCACAACCAATCGTCAGTCAGCTGTGAAAGAAATAGCATCTAAGTGTGATTTATTTTTTGTAGTTGGTAGTCGAAATTCATCAAATTCGGTAAGACTAGTTGAGGTCGCAAAAAAAGCTGGATGTGAAAACTCTCAATTAATGCATTCGGAAAAGGAAATACCTTTTCACGAAATAGAGAATTCTAATACTATTGGAATTTCCTCTGGTGCTTCAGCGCCGGAAAAATTAGTACAAGCGTTGCTGACTAATATAAAAAAAGATCGAAAAGTATCTATAGAAGAGGTAGTAGTTGCAGAAGAAAAAGTCGTATTTAAATTACCAAAAGAACTAAATTAATGGCCGTTTATACACAGTTAAATCAAAATAAAATTGAAGAAATTTTATCTAATTATAATTTAGGTAAATTAGACTCATTTAAAGGAATTGAAGAAGGAATAGAAAATACAAACTATTTTTTATCAGTAAATAAAAAAAAGTTGATACTTACAGTCTATGAAAAAAGAGTTAAATCTGAAGATCTTCCTTTTTTTTCTAGTTTGATGTCTTCTTTAAATAAAGCAAATTTTAAATGTCCCGCTCCTGTTACAAATAATAGTAACTCTACGATCACAAATTTCGAAGGAAAAAAACTAATGATAGTTTCTTTTCTAGAGGGAAAAGCTAAATCAAATTTATCTCCTGAAAATTGTAAAGTTATAGGAATTGAAACAGCAAAAATGCATGAATTAACAAAAAATTTTAAAATTAAAAGGCACAATAATTTATCTGTTAATTCATGGAGAAGTTTGTTTGATACTGTTAAAGATCAATGTTCTACATTACATAAAGATCTACCAAAACTGATAGAAGAGAGTCTCAACAATGTTGAAAAAAAATGGCCTAAAGACTTGCCCAAAGGAATAATTCATGCTGATTTATTTCATGATAATATCTTTTTTATTAAAGATAAGTTTAGCGGAATTATAGATTTCTACTTTTCATGTGAAGATTTTTTTGCTTTCGAAATAGCTGTATGTTTTAATGCATTATGCTTTGATGGAGCTAAAGAGAATTTGAGTTTTAATGTGACAAAAGCTAAAAGCTTTATTGACGGATATTCTTCGGTAAGAAAATTATCAGATGTGGAAAAACAAAGTATAAAGATACTCTCTCAAGGAGCTGCATTGAGATTTTTATTAACTCGTGTTTTCGATGCGTTGAATACTGTTGAGGGAGCTATAGTGAAAGTAAAGGATCCAATAGAATATTTAAAAAGACTTGAGTTTCATAAAAATGCAAAAAATCATGAGGACTATTTTTTTTAATGAAATTTAAGATCTATACCGATGGAGCTTGCTCTGGAAATCCAGGAAAAGGTGGTTGGGCTGCAATCGTATTAGATGGTGATTTAAATCAATCAAGTTTCTCTGGAAGTGAAAGTAATACAACTAATAATAGGATGGAATTAATGGCTCCAATTATGGCGTTAAAAAAAATTAAAAAGAAATCAGAGATTACAATTTTTACAGATTCAAAATATGTAAAAGATGGGATTACTGTTTGGATTAAAAAGTGGAAACTAAATAATTGGAAAAATACGAGTAAGAAACCAGTTAAGAATAAAGATCTTTGGATTGAATTGGACAATTCTTGTCTAAGACATAAAGTTATTTGGAAATGGGTTAAAGCGCACGCAGGTAACAAATATAATAACCTTGCTGATGAGTTAGCTGTTTCACAAACTAAATAGACTTTAAAAAGTTATCAGCAGCAGATAGTTCACAAGAAGCTGTTTCTTTTTCTTCCTCTACTTTTTTAACTTCACCATTCTCCACAAGCATAGTGTACCTATTTGATCTTATTCCTAAACCTTTCTCAGATTTATCTACTTCTGCACCAATTGCTTTTGTAAATTTTAGATAAGGATCACCAGCCATAAAAATTTTATTTCCAGCATTTTGATTATCACCCCAAGCCTTCATGACATTAGGATCGTTTACTGCAATACATAAAATTTTTGAAATTCCTTTTTCAGTAGCCAGTTCATAGTTTTTTATATAACCTGGTAAATGAAGAGCAGAACAAGTTTTAGTAAAAGCACCTGGCATGCCTAAAATAATAGTCTTGCCTTTGCAAATATCTAAAATATTAACTTTTTTCACATCATTATTTTGATCTAAATAAAATAGTTCCGAACTTGGCAATTTATCTCCAATTTTAATTTTCATTGTATTTTACCTAAAATATATTTTTTAACTTCTGAATTTGAATTACCAATAATATCAAATGATTCTTTTTTATCTATATTCAATTTTAAATGGTCAGGTGAATTTAAATTTTTCCCTAAAGCTTTTTTTATAGTGTCGCTGAATTTATAAGGGTGAGCTGTACCAAGAACAACTATATCACCTAAATTTTTGAAAGTTTTTGCTGCTCCTACCCCTGTAGCAGTATGGGGATCAATTACAAACTTATGCTCTTTATATATTTCATCAATAATACTTACTGTCTCTTCATCTGTAACTTTTACTGCTTCAAAATCTTTTTTTATTTTATCAATTTCTTTTTTTTCTAAATTAAAAAAACTTTTTGACGAGAGGTCATTCATTAATAATTCTACCTTACCATCTTTTTCATCTAGTATATAATAAAGAAGCCTTTCAAAATTGCTCGCAACTTGAATATCCATGCTTGGGGTGATGGTTGGTTTTACAGTATCAGGTTTATACTCACCTGTATTAATTACTCTTTGTAAAATATCATTTTTATTTGTAGCGACTATTAGTTTATTTATTGGTAAACCCATTTTTTTTGCTACATATCCAGCATAGATATCTCCAAAATTCCCAGTCGGCACAGAGAAGCTAACTTTGTTTTTTTTTAATTTAAAGAAAGAGTAAAAATAATAAACAATCTGACAAATAATTCTTGCCCAATTGATAGAATTTACGCCAGACATGTTTATTTTTGATCTAAAACTATCATCATTAAAAAGCTCTTTTACAATTTTTTGACAATCATCAAATGAACCCTCGATAGCAATGTTGTAAATATTATCTCCACCAATTGTTGTCATTATTTTTCTTTGAATATTAGATATTTTATTATGCGGATGCAGAACAAAAAGATTTATATTTTTTCTATTACTTAATGCTGCGATAGCTGCTGAACCAGTATCTCCTGATGTAGCTACTACGACATTTACAGTTTTATCTTTAGCGACTTCTAAGTAGTCATACAAATTGCCAATTACCTGCATTGCAATATCTTTAAAAGCTAAAGTGGGCCCATGGTAAAGCTCAAGAAGATCTATCTCTCCAATCTTTTTTAAATTTACTACTTCTTTATATTTAAACCTACTATAAGATGTTTGTATCAGTGATTTAAGTTCTTCCTTTTTAATTTCACCTGAACAGAAATTAAAGATAATTTCTGTAGCAAGTTCGTTATAATTTAGTTGACTTAAATTATTAAGTTCTTCTCGATTATACTTCTTAATTCTAGCAGGTAAAAATAATCCTCCACCTGGTGCAAGTCCTCTTAAGAAAATATCTTTAAAACTAAATTTTAAAGATTTATCCCTAGTGCTAAAATAATTCATTTTTTTCTTCTAAAATATAAATAATAAAAAATTATAGAAATTGATATTGCATACCATGTTATAGCATATTTGAGGTGATTGTTTGGCACATCAATGCTGATCTTTTTTGGAATTGGTGACTTAACTTGGTTATCTTCCAAAAAAATTACAAACTCGTTAAATTGTTCTCCTGTAGCCTCTTTCAAATCTTCTAAATTTATTGAAAACCAAATATTATTCTTAATATCATTATCTGGTTTAAACATATTTGGTTTATATATTTCTCTCAGAAGACCTACGATTTTTTGCTCGGCTGATGTATTTAGATTTATCTTAGCGTTACCTTTAAGTTTTTTATTTATCCAACCTCTATTAACTAGCACATTCTCATTTTTATTAGTTCTAAATGGAGTTACTACATCATATCCTGGTTTTCCCTTTTCATTCAAACTATAAAGGTAAATTTGTTTATCGAAATCAAATTTTCCTCTAGCGTTGATTCTCTGATAATTTTTTTTTATAGAGCTTGAGTATTCTATTGGTTGAGAGTCAAGCCCAAAAGTTATTTCGCTAATTAATTCTAACTTCCATTGAAGCCTATAAAGCTGCCAAGTACCTAATGCGCAAAATAATGTTATAAAAAAAATAACGAATAGTTGGAATAAGAATGCTTTTTTCAATTTGAGTTTAACTTCCCCAAATATAGATTGCAGCAAAAAGGAATAACCAAACTACATCAACAAAGTGCCAATACCAAGCTGCGGCCTCAAAGCCAAAGTGATGTGTTGGTGTTGAATGACCTTTCATCGATCTAAATAAGCAAACAGCTAAGAAAATTGTTCCAACGATTACGTGGAAACCGTGGAAACCAGTTGCCATATAAAATGTGGAACCGTAGATGTTTCCATCTAAAGTGAATGTTGCATGATGGTATTCATAGGCTTGAAAGCATGAAAATATAAATCCTAAAAATACAGTTGCAATCAATCCATTCACCAATCCTTTTCTATCATTCTCTAACATTGCATGATGAGCCCAAGTAACTGTTGTTCCAGATAATAATAAAATAAGAGTATTAATTAATGGTATATCCCAAGGATCAAATGTCTTTATATCAGGTGGAGGCCATGTTCCCCCAATAGACTCGGTTGGAAATAAACTTGCATTAAAATAAGCCCAAAACCATGCAACAAAAAACATAACCTCTGAAGCAATAAAAAGTGTCATTCCGTATCGATGACCAATTTGTACTACTGGAGTGTGATGACCTTGGTGCTCTGCTTCCTCAATAACATCTCTCCACCACATAAATGCTCCATACACAACTAAAGCAAAACCCACTAATAAAAGCCAAAGAGCTTTGGAATGAAAATAATAAACTGCACCGACTGCCAATACTAAAGTTGCAAAAGACACGTATATCGGCCAAGGGCTTGGGTCTACTAAATGAAAATCATGTTTCTTTTTTTCAGCCGACATTAAGTTCTGTCCTTTTCATAGAATTCAGATGCAAAGAATGTAAAAGATAATGTAACATCAGAAATATTCTTAGTTTTATTATCATCAACCACTTTGGGATCCAAGAAAAATGTTAAAACAAATTCTTGTTTCTGATTAGGTTTTAACGTTTGCTTTTCGAAACAAAAGCAACCAATCTTATTCAAATACTTGCCAAATGAAGAAGGTGACACATTAAATGAAGCTGAACCGGATGAAGTCTGATTACTAGGGTTTTCCACATTAAATTTAACTGTGTGTACTTGGCCTGGTTTTAAATCTAAAGTATTTTTTTCAGGGTAAAATTTCCAATCAGAGGTGCTGTGAACATTGGTATCAAACCGCATTTTATAATCTTGATTTACTATAATTTTTGGAATTTCTTTCTCTGATGCATTTTGTGTTGTCCCTCCAAAACCAGTAACCCTACAAAACAAATCGTATAAAGGAACTGCAGCAAAAGATAAAGCAAGCATTAAAAGAAATATTGAAACTAAGGCTATTGGTGTTAAATTTTTTTTATTTATTGTCATTAAATTTCCCTATTATAAATTCCAATATTGTAGAAAGTAAGAGCAAATAAAAAGATCATAAATAGTAATAATAATATCGCTGTGATAATATTTTTCTTTTTTTTATTCATAAAAAAGTGTCCTAGCATTATCGATAAGTAAAATTAAATAAATAAAAAATAAATAAAAAATTGAATAGATAAATACTTTTCTTGCAACTTTATTCGAAGTTTTTGTAACCTTTGCTTTAAATAATTCTAAACACAAATAATTGTAATAAAATGTCATGATTAATGCTGGAACTAAAAATATCAAACTCGCAAACTCAAAATAATATGGAGCAATTATAATCGGGAGCATTGCAAATGAGTAAGTTAATATATTTTTTTTTGTAGTTTTAGTTCCAGCTATAACTGGTAACATAGGTATCTTGGCTTTCTTATAATCACCTGATTTATATAAACTTAATGCCCAGAAATGAGATGGTGTCCAAACAAAAATGATTAAGAAAAGTATTATGGGTTCGATTGTTATAGATCCCGCAGCTATTGTCCATCCAATGACTGGAGGTAAAGCTCCAGCAGCACCACCAATGACAATATTTTGCGGAGTTTTTCTTTTAAGCCAAATTGTGTAGATAAAAAAATAAAAACTAATTGTAGATGCTAATAAAATTGCTGAAATAAGATTTGCGGAATAATAAAGCATACCAATAGATGCAAATGATAAAATAATTCCAAAATATAAAGCCTGATTTCTTTTTACTTTTCCTGTGGGTATTGGTCTTAAACAAGTTCTGCTCATTAAAGCATCAACATCAGATTCGTACCACATATTCAAAGCTCCAGCTGCACCGGAGCCGATCGCCACTGCTAGTAATGAAATCAAAGAAGTTTTTAAATCAACACTATTAGGTGCAATCAATAAGCCAACCATGCATGTAAATAAAACAAGAGACATTACTCTTGGCTTCATCAGATTAAAAAATGAATTAAAATCTAAGGCTAAACTAAGTTTAGAGTTTCTTATTTTTGTGAGTGTTTGGCTCAATTTACTTTATTTTAGGTAGCTCTTCAAAAGTATGAAACGGTGGCGGCGAAGACACTGTCCATTCCAAAGTTGTTGCTCCTTCTCCCCATGGATTTTGCTCAGCTTTTTTCTTTTTAGCAAAAGCATATAAAAGATTAATTAAGAAAACTGCTAAACCTACGACAGAAATATATGATCCTATTGAAGAAATATAATTCCATCCTGCAAACGCATCTGGATAATCAGCATATCTTCTCGGCATCCCTGCTAGTCCTAAGAAATGCTGAGGAAAGAAAATTAAATTTACTCCAACTAGCGTTAACCAAAAGTGCAGTTTTCCTAAAAATTCTGAATACTCGTATCCGCTCATTTTACTAAACCAATAATAAAAGCCAGCAAATATTGCGAATACCGCTCCCATTGAGAGTACATAATGAAAGTGTGCAACTACATAATATGTATCGTGCAAGGCAGTATCTACACCAGCGTTAGCTAAAACTACTCCAGTAACACCTCCTAAAGTAAATAAGAAAATAAAACCTATTGCCCATAACATTGGTGTTTTAAAACTTATAGATCCACCCCACATTGTTGCTATCCATGAGAAAACTTTAATTCCAGTTGGTACGGCTATAATCATAGTAGCAGCTAAGAAATATGCTTTAGTATCTGTGTCTAAACCAACTGTATACATGTGGTGAGCCCATACAACGAACCCTACTACCCCAATTGCAACCATGGCATAAGCCATTCCTAAATATCCAAATACTGGCTTCTTAGAAAAAGTTGAAACTATATGACTTATCATTCCAAAACCTGGAAGAATTAAAATATAAACTTCTGGGTGGCCAAAAAACCAAAATAAGTGTTGGAATAGGACTGGATCTCCCCCTGTTTGAGCTTCAAAAAAAGCAGTACCAAAATTTCTATCTGTAAGAAGCATTGTAATTGCTCCTGCTAAAACTGGTAATGATAATAAAAGTAAAAATGCTGTCACTAAAATTGACCATGAAAATAATGGCATTTTATGTAAAGTCATACCCGGTGTTCTCATATTTAATATAGTGGTGATGAAATTAATTGCTCCTAAAATAGAAGAAGCTCCAGCTACGTGTAAACTTAAAATTGCTAAATCCATTGCTGGACCTGGTTGACCTGTCTTAGAAGATAACGGAGGATAAATTGTCCAACCTCCACCTACACCCTGTGCACCTGGAGGGCCATCCACAAAAATTGATGCAATTAATAAAATTAAAGCTACTGGCAATAACCAAAAAGAAATATTATTCATTCGTGGAAATGCCATATCTGGAGCTCCGATCATGATTGGGACAAACCAATTTCCAAATCCACCAATCATTGCTGGCATTACCATGAAGAAAATCATGATCAGTCCGTGTCCTGTAACTAATACATTATATAAATGATAATTTCCTCCAAGAATTCCATCACCTGGATGCGCTAATTCCATTCTCATTAGCACTGAAAAAGCTGTTCCAATAATTCCAGCAATAATCGCAAAAATTAAATACATTGTCCCGATGTCTTTATGGTTTGTAGAGTAAGCCCATCTCTTCCAGCCAGTTGGGTTATGATGATGTTCGTGTGATGCAGTTGTTGCGGACATTATTTTATCTCCTTAATCTTTTTTGCCACTTTAATATTATTTTTAATTTCTTCCTTAGCGAATTCTACTTTGGCTTTTTCTAGCCATTGATTATATTCTTCTTCAGTTACCACATTTACTGTTATTGGCATAAAAGCATGTTTAATCCCACATAACTCTGAGCACTGCCCATAAAAAGTTCCAGTTCTATCAGCCTTAAACCAAGTTTCGTTAATTCTTCCTGGAACTGCATCTCGCTTAACTCCAAATGACGGTAAAGCCCATGCGTGTAAAACATCATTAGCTGTAATCATAACTTTAACCACTTTATTTACTGGAACATAAACCTCATTATCTACAGCAAGCAACCTTGGTTGACCTTCTTTTAAATCTTTTTCTTCAATCATGTATGAGTCAAAAACTATATTTTCGTCTGGGTACTCGTATCCCCAATACCACTGATAACCTATAGCTTTGATAGTTACATCTGCTTTTGGAATTTCGTCTTGAGAATATAAAACCTTGAATGATGGAACAGCTAAAACAATTAAGATTAAACAAGGAACCAATGTCCAAATAACTTCGATCATTGTGTTATGGCTTGTTGTTGATGCTTCAGGATTTCTTGAAGCTCTAAATCTTATACAAGCGTAAGCGATTAAAAAAAGAACAAAAACTGTTATTGCAGTAATAACAGGTAATAACATGTAGTCATGAAACCAGACTATATCATCCATCGTTTTAGAGGCTGATTTTTGAAAACCTAACTGCCAATCCACTGGCTCGTTAGCCGATAATGAAATCGGAGTTAACAAGAATAAAGAGTATGCAATTTTTTTAAGCATGAGTTTTTTATACAGCTTTTAGACAATTTCACAATTTCAATTAATGCGACAATTAATGAAAGTTATTGATAAAATTCACTAATGAAATAGCGCTTATTACAGCAGTATCTGACCTTAGAATGTTTCTAGATATTGTAAATGGCACAACGTTAGGATTTCCGTGAATAAGTTCTATTTCTGAGGGCGAAAAATCTCCCTCTGGACCTATAAGTATAGATAAAGATTTAGCTTCATTTAAAACTTTTTTTTTTAAATTATCTTTAGAATTCACATCTGCAAATAATAATTTTGTAGATCCATCTAAATTATTTAAAAAATCTTTAAGCTTTTTTACCTGGGAAATTTCTGGAGGAATTAATTGATTAGATTGTTCTGTAGCTTCAATAACAATTTTTTTTGCTCTTTCAAAATTTAATTCTTTAACTTCTGTCCTTTCAGATATAATTGGTATGATTTTAGTGACACCAAGTTCTGTAGCTTTTTGTAAAATAGTGTCCATTGGACTTTTCTTTACCAAACAGATGGCTAATTCAATATTAGAATTCTTGGTTGGCTCTTTTAATTTATTTAAAAATTTTACTTCAACCCGATCTCTATCTAGAAAAACTATCTCGCTAAGCCATTCTCCATCTTTATTAAAAAAATTAATGTTAGAACCCCTTTTCATTCTCATTACATTTGCAACATAATGAGTGTGCTCTTTAGATAATAGGCTTGTAGTATTTTCTATTATATTTTCTGGGTGAAATAATCTAATATTACTCATTAGGATCAATTTAAGTTATGAAAAATATTAAAGCAATAATTTTTGATGCATATGGTACTCTTTTTGATGTCAATTCAGCTGCAGAAAAATGTAAAGATAAAATCGGTAGCAAGTGGGAAAGTTTTG
This sequence comes from uncultured Pelagibacteraceae bacterium, assembly GCA_902631535.1. GTDB lineage: Bacteria > Pseudomonadota > Alphaproteobacteria > Pelagibacterales > Pelagibacteraceae > Pelagilacustribacter. The sequence continues at coordinate 43,579 of CACOYX010000002.1, read as the reverse complement.
CCAATTATTGGAGAACTACACAACTTGAATACACTTGGCTAAGAAGTTTAATGAATAGACACAAAGATTTTTGGCAAGTTACAGAAGACAGTTTAGATAAATCAATGAAAGCTTTTGATATAGATATTTCAATGAGAAATGAACTGTTAGACCTTTATAAAGTACTTTCACCTTTTAAAGAGGTTCCTGGAGTTGTAAAAATTTTAAAAGAAAAGAATTATAAACTTGGTATTCTGTCAAACGGTACACCTGCCCTTCTCAATGAATTAATTGAAAGCAATAATTTAAAAAATATTTTTGATGATGTATTTTCAATTGAAGAGGTAGGAATTTATAAACCCAGCTCAAAAGTTTATGACATGCCAATTAAAAAATATAATATACAAAAAAATGAAGTTGTGTTTCTAAGTTCAAATACCTGGGATGTATCAGGTGGTGGAAACTACGGTTACAATTCTATTTGGGTAAATAGAAATAATAAAATTTTTGATAATCTTGATTATAAACCCAGCGACGAAATTAAAAATTTGAAACAACTTTTAGATATTGTATAAACAATTTAAAAATTAGGAGAAATTAAATGATAAAAGTAAAAAGAGCTGGAGACACTCCGATTGGAATAAATGTCTTAGAAGGTAAATCTTATTACTGGTGCACTTGCGGATTAAGTGCGAAACAGCCTTTTTGTGATGGTTCGCACAAAGATACAACTTTTAAACCTTTGCCATATAAGGCTGATCAATCTAAGAAAGTTTTTTTCTGCACATGCAAACTAACAAACGATCCTCCAATGTGTGATGGATCACATAACGCTAAATAGTTTTATGAAAAATATTGAAGTTAAAAAAATTATAAAAGCTTTAAATGCATCAGATGGTGCTGGTGTAAAATTAAAAAGAAGTATTGGCACGCCTGAGGCAGATTACATTGATCCTTTTTTAATGCTTGATGAGTTTGGTTCAGAAAATAAAGACGATTATATTGCAGGTTTTCCTCCCCACCCTCACAGAGGAATAGAGACGGTTACTTATATGTTAAATGGAGAATTTGAACATCAAGATAGCACTGGCGCTAAAGGAATTATGGCGTCTGGTGATGTGCAATGGATGAAAACCGGTAGAGGTATTATTCACTCAGAAATGCCAGCAATGAAAGAGGGTAAGCTTCTAGGATTCCAATTATGGATCAACATGCCTGCAAAACTTAAAAAAAATAAACCAGAATATCTTTATATTAAAGGAGATGAGCTTGGAACTCACAAAGACAAAGACAAGATTGTAAAAGTAATTGCTGGAAAATATGAAAATGCTGAGGGACCTGAAAAAAATCATAATGTGGAACCGATATATTTTCATGTAATTTTAAATGAAGCCAAAGAATTTAATTGTGAAGCTCCAGAGGGACATAATAGTTTTATATATTTGCTTAAAGGTGAGCTAAAAATTGGTGAAAAGAGTCACGAAAAAACTTCTAACTCAAATTTAATTTTACTTGAGAGAGGTAATAAACTTATTGTCAAAGCAACAAAAAAATCTGAATTTTTATTTATTGCTGGCAAACCCATAGGTGAACCTATAGCGAGAGGTGGTCCGTTTGTGATGAATACTAAGGCAGAAATACTTGAAGCGATACAAGATTATAATAACGGAACATTTGCTAAATATTAAAAGTTCAAGTACGTTCCTTGAATGCCAAAATCAATAATAATTAAAAAAAATGGTGGACCTGAAGTTTTAGAGCTTCAAGATGTTAGTGTGGGTGTTCCTGGTCCAGATGAAATTAAAGTTACTAATTATGCGATAGGTTTAAATTATATTGATACTTATCACAGATCAGGTTTATACCCAATTAAATTACCAAGTGGAATAGGTTTAGAAGCTGCAGGTAAAGTGGAAGAGGTTGGATCAAATGTAAAAGAATTTAATATAGGTGATAATATTGCATACGCTTCAGTGCCGCTTGGAGCTTACTCACAACAAAGAGTTATACCATCCAAGATAGCTGTAAAGGTACCAGAGGGTATATCTCACAAACAAGCGGCTACCTTGATGACAAAAGGTTTAACAACTAATTATTTACTTTGTAAAACTTATAAACTTAAAGCTGGAGAAACTGTTTTGTTTCATGCGGCTGCAGGAGGTGTCGGTCAAATATTTGCTCAATGGGCCAACAGCATTGGAGCGAAAGTTATAGGAACAGTGGGTTCAGACGAAAAAATTAAAATCGCAGAAGAAAATGGTTATGCTCAAGTCATAAATTATACAACAGATGATTTTGCTAAGAAAGTTATGGAAATGACTAACAATGAGGGAGTTCCAGCCGTATTTGATGGGGTTGGAAAAAATACTTTTTACGGTTCATTAGCTTGTCTTAAAACTAGAGGAATGATGGTGAGTTTTGGAAATGCATCAGGTCCTCTAGATCCAGTTAATGTTCCAAAGGATATTCAACCTAAAGGACTTTATTTAACTAGACCTTCAATAGGCCAATATTTTACAAATAGAAAAGAACTTCAAGCTGGTGCAGATGCTGTATTTGAAAAAGTTAAATTTGGTAAAATCAAAATTAAAATTTCAAAGGAATATAGTTTAATTGATGCTAAGAAAGCCCACGAAGATCTGGAAGCTCGAAAACTTACAGGCCCAGCAATATTAATTCCATAATGAATAAGAAAATAATATCACCTTGCATTAGTATTTGCAGGACTGATCCTGTAACAGGTTTTTGTTATGGTTGTGCGAGAACCAACGAAGAAAAAAAGCATTGGAAAGATGAAAATATTACTGATGATTGGAAAGAGAAAAATTTAAAAATAATTCTAAGTAGAATGCAAGGTTGGCAATTAGAAACTTTTAAAGAGTCTTATGATCATAAAAAAAATAAAGGCATTTCTTTATTTAAAAAAAATTTAATAGATAATAAATAATTACAAATCGTTTTTCATCGAGTCCATATCGCTCAGATGATATTTCAAGGCCTGATTAGACAGTCTAATTTCTTGTAAAAATAAAAAAATGGAAACAATCATGCAGAGACAACAAGCTGCAAAATTTAATCTAGCAATTTGTAAACTTCCCAGATAAAGCAATAAAACTGTAGTCATATTAAATAAAAAACCAAAAGCTGCAAAGCCCATTGTGTACTTTAATAGGTTAGTTCTATTATTAAGAACATGTAATTGATTTTCTAGTTGAGGAGGTGCTTTTTTATCAAAGGTTAATTGATCATGTAATTTTCTAATTAGCCCGCTTAATGTATGAAATCTATTACTATACATTGTCATCATTAATGGAATAGCTGGAAACATCAATGCCGCAACTGTGTAATCTATGTCCATATCGAATCAAATTGATTATGAAGTTACTGTTTGATATTTACAAGTAATATTTCATGCAACATTTAAAAATATTTGTTGAACTAACAAGATTAAATAAACCAATAGGGTTTATGCTTTTATTTTGGCCTTGTTCATGGGGGTTAGCATATGCTTTCCTTTATAATCAAAATCTAAATTTGTTTATATATTACTTAATATTATTTTTTTTGGGATCTGTTTTAATGAGAAGTGCAGGATGTATTGTTAACGATATCGTTGATAAAGATTTTGATAAAAAAATTTCAAGAACAAAAACAAGACCAATTCCTTCTGGTAAAATTACAGTAAAACATTCGCTAATTTACGTTTTGACTCTTTGTTTATTTGCGTTTTTAATCTTATTACAATTCAACCTATTTACAATTTTACTTGGTATGGGTTCAATGCTACTGGCTTTCTCATATCCTTTTATGAAAAGAATTACATACTGGCCTCAACTTTTTTTAGGAGTTACTTTTAACTGGGGTATTATTATGGCGTGGTCAGCAATAAATCATGATATTACAACTGAGATTATCATTCTATACGCATCAGCCATATTTTGGACATTGGGATATGACACGATTTATGGAGCTCAAGATATGTATGAAGATGAAATTATTGGTTTAAAATCTACTTCATTAAAATTTAAAAAAAATATTAAATTGTTTGTGTCATGTTCATATATTACAAATTTTTTACTTATACTTTATTTGTTTAGAGATAATTTAGGAATGAATGTATTTTCTATAATTTTATTATTTTTTATATTAAGTCTCGTATACCAACTATTTAAATTTGAAAAAAACAAACCAATAGTATGTTTAAAAATGTTTAAGCTCAATAATTTTTCTGGTCTATTATTATTTTTAGGTATTTTATCAATCAACTTATAAAATGGAACTAAGTGATTTAAAAAAATTATTAATTCGCCTTTATACTGAATATGTAAAGAAACATATCAAAAGAATAATTTTTGCTTTGATATTATCTATACTAGTAGCAGGAAGTACCTCTGCAATAGCTTGGCTACTTGATCCCGCGGTAAAAAAAATCTTTATTGAAAAAGATAGTACTTTAGCATGGTTAATCCCCTTAATGATTATAGTTGCTTTTTCAACAAAAGGCCTTTCATTGTATTTCGCAAGAATAAGTATAATAAGGGTTGGGCAAGAGGTTGCGGGGGAGCTTCAAAAAAAAATTGCAAAAAATATTTTAATTTCAGATATTCAAACTTTAGAAAATAGACACTCTGGAAAATATATCTCCAATATAATGTTTGATGCTCATCAAATTCAAAATTTAGTGAGCACTGGTGTTTTAAATATCATGAAAGATAGTTTTTCAGTGATAGCCTTAGTTTCACTAATGTTTTATCAAAATTGGAAGCTCGCATCGTTTGCAATTTTAATGATGCCTTTGGCTGCAGGATTTGCAAAAAGTTTGGGCAAAAGAATAGGAAAAGCAGTTGGTCAAGCTGGTGAATTATCTGGAAAACTCACATCCTTTTTATCTGAAATTTTTAAGGGATCTAAAATGATAAGAATCTATCAAAAAGAAAATGAAGAAAGTCTAAATGCTAATAGAATTATTAATGACTTGGTAGAAAAAAATATTAAAATAAATAGTGTCTTAGTAAGAGCTACTCCAATAATGGAAACATTGACGGGTTTCATGATAGCTGGATTTATTTTTTTTTCAGGAAAACTAATAGCTGCGGGCGAACTTGAAGTTAATAGTTTTTTTTCATTTCTAGCTGCCATGATGTTGGCTTATCAACCAATCAGATCTTTAGCGACAATAAATATGGCAATTTATCAAGGCGCTACGGCTTTTAAAAGAATATCTGACATTATAGATAAAGATATAGAAATTAAGAACGATGAAAAATTACCAAATCTGAAAATTGAAAAATCAAACATAAGTTTTCAAAATGTTTCATTTAAATATAGTAGTACAGCAGAAAAGGCGGTAAGAGATATAAATTTGAGGATTAATGGTGGGTCTATGTCTGCTTTTGTAGGCCATAGTGGTGCTGGTAAAAGTACCATCATAAATTTACTACCTAGATTCTATGATCCTCAAAATGGAAAAATAATGATTGATGATCAAAATATAAAAAATATTTCCCTTAACTCTCTTAGAAAAAATATTTCACTAGTTAGTCAGGATGTAATTTTATTTGACGAAAGTATTAAGAATAATATTGCATACGCCGATACAAATGCTTCACAGCAAGAAATTGAAGAAGCGTGTAAATTCGCTGCTGCACACGAATTCATTAAAAAATTGCCAGAAGGATACGAAACAATTATTGGGGAAAACGGTGTAAAATTATCAGGTGGCCAAAAACAAAGAATATCAATAGCACGAGCAGTTTTGAAAAAATCGCCGATTATTCTTCTAGATGAAGCAACATCCTCTCTAGATGCAGAGTCAGAAGAAATTGTGCAAAATGCCATAAATAATTTAACAAAAAACAAAACAACTTTAGTTATTGCTCATAGACTTTCAACAATACATAATTCAGATAATATTTTTGTCATTAAAGATGGATGTATTATTAATTCAGGTAAACATGAATTTTTAATAAATAATTGTGATGAATATAAATCTCTTTATAAAAAACAATTAAAATAAAATGATACTTTTATATAAGGTATTAAGTTCTTTTTTATACCCTTTCTTAGTTTTAATGATTTACCTAAGAAGATTTCTCGGAAAAGAGGATTTATCTCGATTTAAAGAAAAAATTTTTTCATCAAATTTTAATATTATTGATAAACAAAATTCAAAGCTATTATGGTTCCACGCTGCAAGTATTGGTGAATTCATGAGTATTGTTCCAATAGTTAAACAACTTTATAATCAAGATAAAAATTCAAAATATTTAATTACAACAACAACCATAAGCTCAGGTAATCTTGCAAAACAAGAATTTAATAATTTTGACAATGTGTTCCATAGATATTTACCTTTGGATGTTCCATTTTTAATGGAAAAATTTTTATACAAATGGAAACCAAATAGAATTTTTTTAGTTGACTCAGAAATTTGGCCAAATTTGATTTTAAAAGCAAAAAATCATGATATTCCTATCGCTCTTATCAATGCGAGATTAACTGCAAAATCTTACAATAAATGGATGAGATTTCCTTCTATCGCGAAAAAAATTTTTGGTATTTTTAAATTATGTATATGTTCCAACTTAGAAACAAAAAAATTTTTAGAGAGATTAAAAGTTCAAAATATTTTTTTTCTAGGAAATATAAAATTTATTGGAAACATTGATAAAAAAAAGATTAAAAGCATAAATGAAAATTTTTTTTTATCAGAAAGATTTTGGTTAGCGGCTAGCACACATAAAGAAGAAGAAATTTTTTGTTTAAAGACTCATTTATTACTCAAGCAAAATTTTAAAGATGTAATTACAATTATAGCGCCAAGACATATTGATAGATCAAACCAGATAAAAATATCGGCAGAAAAAATGGGGTTAAGCACCCAAATTCTTAATAAGAATGATGTTGTTCTAAAAAATAAACAAATAATAGTTATTAATTACTTTGGTGCATTAAATGAATTTTTTAAATACGCTAAGAGTGTGTTCATTGGAAAATCGATGATTAAAAGATTGGAAAAAGTTGGTGGTCAAAATCCCATCGAAGCTGCAAAGTTAGATTGTAAAATTTATCATGGTCCTTATGTTTATAATTTTGAAGAAATTTATAAAATTTTGAATAAAAATAATATTTCTCTAGTGGTTAATAATCACAATGAATTAGCTAAAAATTTAATTCTAGATTTAAAAAACAATTACAAACAGCAGAATAAGAACTCTGACTTAATTAAAGCCTATGGTCAAAAAACTTTGAATGATACAATGCTACTCTTGAATAATTTTATTTTAAATGACACTAACTAAACCTAAATTTTGGGATAAAAAAATTGGTTTAATTTCAATTTTATTGTTACCTTTTTCAGTTATATTTCTTTTTATAATATTTCTAAGAAAAAAATTTACTAAAGTAAACGCTTTCAAAATTCCAATTATTTGTATCGGAAATATTTATATTGGTGGCACCGGTAAAACACCTGCTTCAATTTTTTTGGCAAATAAGTTGTTAAAATTAGGAAAAAATCCAGTAATTTTAAGAAAATTTTATAAAAATCACACTGATGAATACAATCTTATAAGAAAATCTTTTAACAATTTAATTATAAGAAAAAATAGATTTGATGGTCTAAAAGAAGCAGAAAATTCTGGTAGAGATATTGCGATACTTGATGATGGCTTTCAAGATTATACCATTAAAAAAGATTTAAAAATAATTTGTTTTAATCAAAATCAACTTATAGGAAACGGATTAGTTTTACCCGCTGGCCCTTTAAGAGAAAGTTTAATTTCTCTGAAAAATGCCCAAGTAATTTTAATTAATGGAAATAAAAATGATTATTTCGAAAAAAAGCTATTAGATATCAATGATAAATTAAAAATATTTTACTCTACTTACAAAGCAACTAACGCAGAAGAGTTTAGATCCAAAAAGTTATTTGCATTAGCTGGAATCGGGAACCCTGAAAATTTTTTTAAATTAATGGAAGATAATAATCTAATTATAAAAAAAAAATTAATATTCCCAGATCACTACAGATTTTCTAGAGATGAAATTTTAAATATTGTCGATGAGGCTGAAAATAACAATTGCCAAACGATTATGACTGAAAAGGATTATTATAAAATTAAAGAATTTAAAGTAGATAAGATAAAATATCTTAAAGTTTCTTTAATATTAGAAAATCAGGATAATTTTATTTCAATGATTAAAAATGTAATATGAAAATTATAATTTATTTTTTCCAATCTATAATAGTATACTTCTTTTTTTTAGTAGGAAGAATTTTAGGTTTAAGACTTAGTAGGAAAATTTTTGCTATTATGTTTACTACTTTTGGTTCATTTTTTAAATCAAAGAAAATAATTAAAAAAAATTTAAATATTTTTTCTAGCAAAGTTCCAAATATTGATGAAAAGAAAATTCATCTTAATATGTGGAAAAATTATGGGATGACTTTTATTGAATATATATTTTTAAATTATTTTAGAAATCAGAATTCTCATGTGTCAATAACAGACAATAATAATTTATCCCAAATTTTATTAAAGGGAAAACCTGTCATTTTTGTGTCTGGCCATTTTGCAAATTTCGAATTAATGTCTATGGAGATAACAAAAAAAAATATTCCTTTAGCTACAATATATAGACCTTTAAATAATTTTTTTCTTAATCCTTTTATGGAATACCTGAGAAAAAAATATATTTGTAGAAACCAAATTAAAAAAGGAATTAATGGAGTAAGAGAGTCAATAGATTATATTAAAAAGAATATCAGTATAGCGCTTATGATTGATCAAAGAGTAAGTGAAGGTGAGAAAATAAATTTTTTTGACAAAAGCGCTCTTACAACAACTTTGCCAGCTCAACTTTCAATAAAGTTTGGCTTAGATATCGTGCCTGTTTATATTGAAAGAGACAAACAAAATCACTTTATTATTGAGTTTCAAAACAGAATTAATCCTAAAAATTATAATGACAAAATTGAATTAACTAAAAAACTTAATGAAACCTTAGAAAAAATGATTATTAGAAATCCAAGTCAATGGATATGGACACATAACAGGTGGAAATAAAAATTATTTTTTTTGGGTTTTAAATCTTTCATTAGCTTCGATTGCAGAAAAATATGCCTCTTGCAAATCTACATTCCAATAATTTAAATCTTGCAACTTTATTTCTTTTCCTGATATTGCACATAAAACATAGTCTCCTTCTTCTACAATATCAAAATAGTTGTGTTTAAAAATAAGTTTAGCTTTTTTTTTACCCATCAATAAATTATACAATATATATTTCAGTATGAATATTGGATTAATTGGTAACGGTGGAAGAGAGCATGCTTTGTGCCAGAAAATAAGTGAGTCGAAATTGGTTAATAAAATTATATGCTTTCCAGGTAATGCCGGTACGGCTCGATTAGCAACAAATGTAAATATAAATATTTTAGATTTTAAAAAAGTTCTAAAAAACATAAAATTATTTAATATTGATATTGTTATAGTCGGTCCAGAGGAGCCACTAGTAAGAGGAATCGTTGATTTTCTAAAAAAAAATAAAGTAAAAGTTTTTGGTCCGAATAAATATGCTGCAAAACTCGAAGGGTCAAAAACTTTTATGAAAAAGATATGCTTACAAAATAAAATCCCAACAGCTAAATTTAAAAATTGTATTAATCACAAACAAGTAAAAAAGTTTTTAAGTTATACTAAACTTCCAGTTGTTGTGAAAGCTGATGGATTAGCGGCTGGAAAAGGAGTAACGATATGCAAAACAAAAAAACAAGTTATTGACAATTGCTCCGCAATATTTAATGGGAAATTTAAATCCTCAAAAAAATTAGTATTAGAGGAATTTTTAGAGGGGGAAGAAGCTAGTTATTTTATAATCGTAGATAATAATAATTTCAAATTTTTTGGCTCGGCACAGGATCATAAGCGTGTTTATAAAAATGATAAAGGGCCGAATACAGGAGGAATGGGTGCATATTCACCTGCTCCAGTTATTACAAGGTCCATAGAAAAAAAAATAATTAAAAAAATAATTAAACCTACTTTAAGAGCTCTCAGAAGAGAGAGAAACTCTTATAATGGCTTCTTATATGTTGGATTAATGATTAAAAAAAACGAACCATATTTAATAGAATATAATATACGAATGGGAGATCCTGAATGTCAGGTTATTTTACCAAGGTTAAGAACTGATATAGTTAAGATTTTTAATAGTGTTATTAGTAATAAACTAAAAAAAATAAAAATTAAATGGAAAAATCAAAAAAGTATGACCATTGTTATGTGTGCTAAAGGTTATCCAGGAAAATACAAAAAAAATTTAAAGATAAAAAACATTAATAAATTTAAGACATCTCAAAAAGATTTTATTTTTCATGCTGGAACACAATTATATAAAAATGAGTTGAGATCAAATGGAGGAAGGGTATTAAATGTAACGTCAATTGGAAGTAGCTTTTTAGAAATAAGAAAAAAAATTATCTCAAATATAAAGAAATTAAACTGGAAAGAAGGTTTCTATAGAGAGGATATAGGTTGGAGGGTAATAAATAAAAATGCGAATAATTAGCGGAGAATTAAAAGGGAGATCAATAAAGTTTTTAAAAAATTCTAACACAAGACCCTTGAAGGATACTGTCAGGGAAAATATTTTTAATATATTGCAACATTCAAATTTAGTTAATTTAGATATTCAAAATTCTAATGTATTAGACTTATATTCAGGAATCGGATCGTTCGGAATTGAGTGTATTTCTAGAGGTGCTAAAAAAGTGACGTTTATAGATAAAGATAAAGACGCAACGATAATATTAAAAGAAAACTTATCAAAACTATCATTAATTAAAAAATCTACAGTTTATGTCACGGAGATTGAGAAAGCTATATCATCAAAATTAACAGAAAAATTTAAAATTTTTTTTTTTGACCCTCCCTTTAAAGATTTAAATTATCGTAAAAATCTTTCATCTATTAAAAAAAAAAAGTTATACGAAAAAAAACATATTGTAATTCTCCATAGAGAAAGAAAATTAAAAGAAGAAGTAGCGAGTTTATTGAAAATCGTTGAAATAAAAAATTACGGAAGATCAAAGATAATATTTGGCGTATTCAACTAAGGAATTTTTTTGTGTAAACTTTTACTTGCTCTACAGCCGGTTGGTCAAAGGGATTAACTTCTAATAACTTTCCTATTATAATTGTTTCAATTATAAAATATGAAAACAATTCCCCTAATGCCTCTTCATCTGCTCTCTTAATTTTAAATTCTCTAAATGGAATATTTTTTTTTGAAAAAGATTTTATGAGGGCTAATTTTTGTGATTTCTTAACTTTACTAAGTTTTTTATTTTTTAAAAAACCATCATATCCAAATAATTTTTTTATTTGAACTTTTTCTTTTGACTCCTTTTCAAAGCTGCAAATATTAAATAATTTATCTTTAGGCCCATCAAGATATAACTGCAATAAACTGTGATGGTCCTTGGGTGCTGAAGAAACGAATGGCAGAAATCCATTATTTTTTTTTCCTAAACTTTCTGCGATTAATTGTTGGCTCCAAAATAAAAATTTTTGCATTTCCGGAAAATAATTCAGAAAAATTAAATTATTATAATTTTTCGTTTTAAGCAAATTTACAATTTTTATTGTGCTGTCTTTAAGGAAGCTTTTGTTTTTTTTTTCTAAACAGCTAGATATTTTTGATCTTAATTTTGAAATATTTACTCCCATCAAATAGGCAGGTAAAATACCAACTTCAGATAAAACAGAAAACCTTCCACCAATATAATTTTTATGTTCTACAAAAAATAATTTAAATTTTTTTGCTAATGAAAATAAAGTATTAGATCTCTTTTCTGTTATTATAATTATATTCTTGGCATTTTTTTTTATGATATTAAGTGAAAATAAATTTGATAAAGTTTCAGTTGTATCGCCTGATTTAGAAATTACAATGTAAAGTACTTTAGATAAATTTTCTTTTTTTTTAAATTTAGTTATTTTATTTTCATCAATATTATTAAAAAAATAAATTTTTTTTTTTATTTTATTTTGAAAGAAATCATATATTGCTTCGGCACCCAGAATGGATCCTCCCATGCCTATAATTGCTATTGATTTATATTTTTTATATTTTTTTAAATCATTTGTTTTAAAACTAAATTTAAAATTTTTATCCAAAACATTTAAAGTTTTATTCTTTCTTTTAATATCAGATTTTAAATCTAAATATATTTTATCAAATTTTTTAGATAACTTCTTAAAGCTGACTTTATGCCTATTTATATTAATACTATTTTTAAAAGTTAAATTATTATTAATCACTTACGAATTCTTCTTAAAATAGACTCCTCTACTGATTTTGATTTATTATTTTGAGTACTTTCTGCTTTTGGAGCTTTTAAGATCTTCTTAATTTTATCTGCTTCATTTTCGTTTAGTGCAGACTTTGTTCCAGGTTCAGGCACTTCCTCATAATTAGGCGGTAATACTAGTGGGTTTCTTTTTTTTACAAGAAATTCATCTGTTGTTTTTATTTTTTCATTTCTTAATACTTTTTTGGCATCACTCATGCCGCTACAAGAAGTTAGAAAAATAAGAATTATTAGTATTATATTTATTTTTTTCATTTTAAATTTTAATTTTTTATATAAAATCCCCTTACTATAAAAACTATAATGCCTATAGTTATAAATATATCTGCTACATTAAAAGTAAACCAGTGAAAGTTATCATAATGTAAATCAATAAAATCTGGCACAGCTTTATAAATTAATCTATCATAGATATTTCCAAAGGCCCCGCCTAATATTAAAGAAAAAATAAACTTATCTATATTTTCAGATATTACAAAAATATAAATCAAATATAATATTACTAAGCCAATAATAATTGTTACAAGACTATATAAAAGGGTAGAGTCGGTGCCTAAAAAACCAAATCCTATACCAATATTCCAAATTAAGTTTATATTAATATAATCATTAATATAATATGTGGTATCACTAAAATTGCTCATTATATAATTTTTTGACGCTCTATCAAAAATAAAAGTGCTTAGTATCAGTAAAAAAAAGTAAATATTTTCTTTTTTAAAAAAAAATTCTTTTTTATCTTTTAAACTCAAAAAATTCATTTAAATTAGGTTAGAGCATCTACTGCAAGTCTGTTCTAAAATTTTCCAACATCTCGGACACTTATTCCCTTTTGCTTTATTTACTTCAATTTTTATTTCGTGTTCTTCAGATATTGTCTTTTCTGCTTTAGAAGTAATGAGGTATTCTGCTAAATCTAAATTTTCTAATAATTCAAAGTCATTTTTATTAACACTTAATTTTACCTCTGCCTCTAAACTTGATCCAATTTCTTTGGATGATCTTTTGGCCTCAATTGCTATATTTGCTTCTTGTTTAATTTTAAATAATTGATCCCACTTATTACTTAATGCCATATTTTCCCAACTTTTTGGAACCTTGACAAAAACATGTTCGTGAATATTTTTTCCTTTATCATTTACTAGGCTATAAACTTCATCTGTTGTAAAAACTAAAATTGGAGCAAACCATTTTAATAAACTTTCCAAAATTATATTTAACACAATAACGCAATTTTTTCTTTTTTGTGAATTTAAACCATCACAATAAAGAGTATCTTTTCTTATATCAAAATAAAAAGATGATAAATCTAATGTGCAAAAATTTAATAATTCTTTATAAAGTTTATGAAAATTATAATTCTTTAAATTGGTTTTTACAGATTTACTAATATGATAAATTTTATGTAAAATATATTGCTCTAATTCATCAAACTTTTTTAAGTCTAACTTTTCAAAATCCTGAGGTTCAAATTTATCTTTTAAGTTTCCAAGCATAAATCTAAATGTGTTTCTAATTTTTCTATAAGACTCTGCGTGTTGTGTTAAAATACTTTTGTCAATCCTTAGATCTTCCGCATAATCAGATGATGCAACCCAAACCCTTAAAATATCTGCTCCATAATTTTTTAATATATCTTCAGGGGAAATTACATTACCCATAGATTTTGACATTTTCATTCCTTTGCCATCTACTACAAATCCATGTGAAAGAATATTCTCAAACGGTGCTTTACCTCTCGTTCCGCATGACTCAAGTAATGAGGAATGAAACCAGCCTCTGTGTTGATCTGAACCTTCCAAATACATGTCTGCAGGCCATTTTAAATCTTTTCTTTTTTCCAAAACGAAACTATGAGTTGATCCACTATCAAACCATACCTCAACTATATCATTAAGTTTTTGATATTCTTTAGGATTATATTCATCGCCTAAGAAAACTTTTGGGTCATCTGTAAACCAACAATCAGAACCTTGTTTTTCATATATCGCTGCTATTCTCTCTATTACTTTTTTATCTCGCAAGGGTTCCTTTGTTTTTTTATTTATAAATATCGGTAAAGGAACTCCCCAAACTCTTTGTCTTGAAACGCACCAATCCGGTCTTCCCTCAACCATTGACAGCAATCTCTCTTTTCCTTTATTCGGATAAAAAGTTGTATCATTAATAGCTTTTATAGCTTTTTTTCTAAGATCATTTTTTTGCATTGAGATAAACCATTGAGGAGTTGCTCTATAAATTAATGGTGCCTTTGATCTCCAAGAATGAGGATAACTGTGATTGAGTTTGTCGTTTTTTAATAGTTTATTTTCTTCCTTTAATTTTTCTATTACAATCGGATCCGCTTTAAATATGTGAGTGTCTGTAAAATATGGTATTTCTTTAGTGTATAAACCTGCATTATCTACGGTATATAGAGATGGTATATTGTTTTTTAAACACAAATTAAAATCATCCGGACCATGGCTAGGAGCACAATGAACAATTCCGGTTCCTTGTTCTAAATTTACAAATTGGGCCTCTAACATTGGGACATCATAATTAAAATCTAATTTAGTAAATGGATGACTGCATATTGTTCCACTAAATTCTGATCCTTTAAAAGTTTTTAATTCTCTAAAATTTTTGAAGCCACACTCTTTAGAAATAGTACCGATTAAATTTTTTGCTACTATAATTCTTTTGTCTTTGAAATACTCAAGTTCATCTATTTCCAAAACCGAATAATCAATGCTACTGTTAAATGCTAATGCTTTATTTGCTGGTATAGTCCAAGGTGTTGTCGTCCATATAATAACGCTTGTGTCCTTAAGAAAATCTTTTTTAGTTTCTTTAATTTTAAATGCTACATATATTGTATTAGATGTATGGTTCATATATTCGACTTCAGCGTCAGCTAGAGCGGTTTTTTCAACTGTAGACCATAAAACCGGCTTGAAACCCTGATACAAGCTGCCGTTTAAAAGAAATTTTCCTAGTTCTCTCACAATTTGAGCTTCTGCTTCATAGCTCATTGTAGAATAATAGTTTTCAAAATCACCTATTACGCCCAGACGTTTAAATTCTTTTATATGTATATCAATCCAACTTTTTGCAAATTCTCTGCATTCCTGCCTGAAGTCTTTAATTGGAACTTCATCTTTATTTTTTTTCTTTTTCTTATACTGTTCCTCAATCTTCCATTCGATAGGTAATCCATGGCAGTCCCATCCTGGAACATAAACTGAGTCTTTACCATCCATTTGATGAAAACGAGTTATCATATCTTTTAAAATTTTATTAAGCGCAGTACCCATATGAATATGGCCATTTGCATAAGGAGGTCCATCATGTAAAATAAATTTTTCTTTACCTTCAGAGCTTTTTCTTAATTTTTCAAAGATTTTATTTTTTTCCCATTTCTCCAGAATTTCTGGTTCTTTGGTAGGTAAACTGGCTTTCATAGAAAAAGCTGTTTTTGGAAGTTGTAAAGTATCTTTAGGCATTTTTATTTTTTCGCACGTTTTATATCTTGTTTTATTTGTTTTTTTAAAAGTTCAAAATTTTTAAATTTTTTTTCAGGTCTTAAAAATTTTTTAAAACTCACTTTAATTACTTTATTATATAAATTCTTATTAATTCCAAAGATATTTGTTTCTAATAATAAACTTTGTCCATTAAATGTTGGTCTATAGCCAATATTTGCAATACCATTTTTGTTAAAACTTTTACCATAAACCTTTACAGCATAAACTCCTATTTTAGGGACTGCGTAACTATCAAGACTTATATTACAAGTTGGAAAACCTATTTTACGTCCCCTTTTTTCTCCTTTAATTACTTTACCTTCAATGCTCCAGTGGCGATTTAATAATTTATTTACTAACTCAATTTTACCTAATCTTATTTTTTTTCTAACGAACGTTGAAGAAATAAATCTATTATCTTTTTTATAAGGGATTGTGATAATATTTTTATAATTAAACTTTTTTTCAAATTTTTTTAAAGTTTGAATATTTCCTTTTCGTTTAAAACCAAATTTGAAATTCTTACTAACATAAAGATATCTGCATTTTGTCTTATTATGAATAACTTTTTCAATAAATTTTTCTGCTGTCAACGATGAAAACTTTTTATCAAATCTAATTATGATTAAGAAATCTAATTTTAATTTTTTTAATTGATCCTTTTTCTGCTGTAACGAATTAATCCTATGATCTTTTTTTTTTTTACTGAAAAACATTACTGGGACTGGTTCAAAGGTCATAACACCAAAAGGCAATTTATATTTTTTTGCCTTTTGTTTTGCTTCGTTAATCACTTTTTGATGTCCAAGATGTAGCCCATCAAAATTACCAATGGCTATTACCCCATTAAGATGTTCATGATTTAAATTTGCATTATTATAGATTTTCATTACCACTTAAGCTCTTTTTGAAAAAAGTTTGCTTTTACATTATATTTTTTTAAAAGAGCAACTAGTTCTGATGGATCATTGTATTCATCTCTATGAACACCATCGGATATAAATAAACAATCTATATTTAAATTGTTAGCTCCTTTTATATCTGTTCTCAAATTATCTCCAATCGCTAAAACTTTTTCACCAAAATTAAAACACATCTTGTAAACTTCTTTATGTGGCTTTCCGAAATATATTACCTCTCCACCAAGTTCCTCGAATACTTTTGCTACTGAACCAGCGCAAAACTCTTCTATATTTCCTCTATGTACTGTTAAATCAGGATTAGTGCAGACTAATTTTTTTGAGATATATTTTTTTAAAAATTTTTTGTAATATCTCAAATCATTATCGTGTTCATCGAATAACCCTGTACATAATATAAAATCACAACTTTCGAGATCGGTTTTACTGTCTTTAACTTTTTCAAAAACTGACGTATCCCTAGGTGGGCCTAAATGGTAAAAAGTCTTTCCAAACTGGTTTTTATTTATTGCATGCATAGCGGCTTCACCGGAAGTCATTACATTCGAAAGATATTTTCTATCCATATTCATTTTTAATAAAAAATCGATAACTTTCGAGCTTGGTCTAGGAGCATTAGATAAAAAAACAATTTTTTTTGAGTTATTATTTAATTGTTCAATAGCTTTTATCGCCCTTTGATTAAGCGCCATTCCGTTATGAACCACTCCCCATAAATCTATTATAAAAGTGTCATAGTTTTCAAATATATCTGATAATTGATTTAGTTCTTTCAATTTGCTATTTTTCTCCTTTTTATGATCATAAAATACAGTATTTATAGGTCTTTTTAATGATATTTGCCTCTTGAAATCCAATTAAAACTTACCATATCAACACTACATAAAAATTTATAGGAGAAAATACATATGAAATTTAGACCTCTGCACGATCGCGTGCTTATTAAAGTACTAGACAGTGACGAAAAAACTGCTGGTGGAATTATTATCCCAGACACAGCAAAAGAAAAGCCTCAAGAAGGTGAAGTTGTTGCTGTCGGGCCCGGAGCTAAAAACGAAGAAGGTAAAGTTTCTGCGATGGATGTTAAAGTTGGAGATATTGTTCTATTCGGGAAGTGGTCAGGAACTGAGGTCAAAATCGATGGTAAGGAATATAGCATTATGAAAGAGTCGGACATAATGGGAATTTCAAAAAGTAAAAAATAAACTCTATAGGAGAAGAAAATGGCAAAAATAATTAAGTTTGATACAGAGGCGAGATCAAAAATGCTTACTGGTGTAAATACACTAGCTAATGCTGTAAAAGTAACATTGGGTCCAAAGGGACGTAATGTTGTGATGGATAAATCTTATGGCGCTCCAAGAACTACAAAAGACGGTGTTTCTGTTGCAAAAGAAATTGAACTTGAAGATAAATTTGAAAATATGGGTGCTCAAATGGTTAAAGAAGTTGCAAGCAAAACTAATGATAATGCTGGGGACGGAACAACTACTGCAACTATTCTAACTCAAGCTATTGTTAACGAAGGGCTTAAATATGTAACGGCTGGGATGAACCCAATGGATATTAAGCGAGGTATAGATAAAGCTGTTGAGCAAGTAATTGATAAATTAAAAACATCTTCAAAAAAAGTTAAAGCCAACGAAGAAGTTGCTCAAGTTGGAACAATTTCAGCAAATGGTGAAAAATCTATTGGCGATATGATTTCTAAAGCAATGCAAAAGGTTGGTAATGAAGGTGTGATTACAGTTGAGGAAGCAAAAGGGGTTGAAACTGAATTAGATGTAGTTGAAGGTATGCAATTTGATAGGGGATATCTTTCTCCATATTTCGTGACTAATACAGAAAAGATGACAACTGAGCTTGAAAATCCTTTAGTTCTTTTAGTTGAGAAAAAATTAACAAACTTACAACCAATGGTGCCATTATTAGAGTCAGTGGTTCAAGCTAATAGACCGTTAATGATTATTTCTGAAGATGTTGAAGGCGAAGCTTTAGCAACTTTAGTTGTGAATAAGTTAAGAGGTGGTCTAAAAGTGGTGGCTGTTAAAGCGCCTGGCTTTGGTGATAGAAGGAAAGCAATGTTAGAAGATATTGCCATTCTTACTGGAGGACAGGTCATCTCAGAGGATCTTGGAATTAAATTAGAAAACGTTAAAATTGGGGATCTTGGTTCTTGTAAAAAAGTAAAAATCGATAAAGAGAACAGTACAATCGTAGCTGGTGAGGGTAAGAAATCTGACATTGAAGCTAGATGTAATCAAATTAGATCTGAGATCAATGAAACAACATCTGATTATGATAAGGAAAAACTTCAAGAAAGATTAGCTAAACTTGCTGGTGGTGTTGCTGTGATTAAAGTTGGCGGTGCTACAGAAGTTGAGGTTAAAGAAAGAAAAGACAGAGTTGAAGACGCTCTTAATGCAACAAGAGCTGCCGTTGAAGAAGGGGTAGTAATCGGTGGTGGCTGTGCATTACTTTACGCCGCACAAGATTTAGATAGTGTTAAAGTAAAAGGAGATGACCAAAAGGCTGGCGTTGAAATAGTAAAAAAAGCTCTTCAAGCTCCAATTAGACAAATTACTGCAAACGCAGGTGTTGATGGCTCAGTAGTAGTTGGTAAACTTTTAGAGGGTAAGAAAGCTTCTCAAGGTTACGATGCTCAGAACGAAGATTATGTAGATATGTTTTCAAAAGGAATTATTGATCCAACTAAAGTTGTAAGATCAGCATTACAAGACGCTGCCTCGATTGCTGGATTGTTAATTACAACAGAAGCAATGATCGCAGACAAACCTGAAGAGAAAGACGCTGGTCCTGCAATGCCTCCAATGGGCGGCGGCATGGGCGGCATGGGTGGCATGGGTGGTATGGGAATGTAATTGTTCCAACCTAAATCAAAATTTTAAAAGGGCAGTTATTACTGCCCTTTTTTTTTACAACAAAGTCAATAGTAAAAGAAGAATGATAAAGGTTTTAGCATAAGATTTATGATATAATTATTGATGGGATTAAGAAGACTATTCAAAAATTATTTGTACAAAAAAAAGTTCGATATCACTTCAAAAAAAAATATTGGTGAAAGAATTGAAAAACAAAGTATTTTAATTACTGGTGCTAATTCTGGAATAGGTTATGAATTAACAAAAAAGTTTTTAAGATTAAATAACTTTGTTTTCGCGACTTATAATAAAGACAGTGAAAATTTAAAAAAATTGTCAGACAGTAATCTACAAATTTGTCAGTGCGATCAAAGCAAAATTGAAAATATCGATGCTATTATCAACCTCATAAAAGATAAGCCAATAAATATTATCATTAATAATGCAGGAGTTTGGGGAGGTAAAAATCAAAATTTTAACCAAATCGATTACGTTAACTTTGTTTCTGCTTCAAATATTAATGCAATATCAATTTTAAAATTTGCGGAAGTAGTTCTAAAATATTCCGAGAAAAATAGTCTTAAATCAATACTAAATATTAGCAGCCAATATGTAAGTACTGAAAACAATACATCAGGGAGAGACTATATTTATAAAGGAACTAAAAGTATGATGAACTCATTTTCAAAAAATTTATCAATTGATCTTAAGAGAAGTTATGGTGTTAACGTGATTTCTATTTGTCCAGGAAATGTAAGAACAAAAATGAATCCTGGGGGAATTTTAGATCCTCAAAATGCAGCCTTAAATATAATTGATATTCTGGATAATGCTGAAACGTTAAATGGCAAATTTATTAATCTAAATAAAGATATTTTAACTTGGTAAATAAAAATTAATCAACCAATTAAAGCTCTTAAAAAATTCTTCAACTTTATTGTGTTTTTTTTTATAGAAAATAAACAGGCCGTAGAACTCAATATCAGCCCATCTTTCAACACTCTAAGGTTGTTATCCGCTAAAGTTTTACCGGTGGATGTGATGTCTATGATAATTTCTGAAGAACCTATAAATGGATAAGTTTCAGTGGCACCTAGACTGGGTATTAATTTATATTGAGTTACCCCTTTGGAAATTAAAAAATTATTTGTTAAATTTGGATATTTAGTCGCCACTCTCAATCTAGAATTTCTTTTAGATCTAATGTCGAATGAGACCTCTTCAAGATCAGCAATTGTCTGCACATCTATCCAATCATTTGGTACTGCAATAACTAGATTGGCAATACCAAAATCAAGTTTTTTTTGAACATTTATTTTACTCTGTAGGTTTTTATCAGACTCTTTTAAAAGGTCTAATCCAGACACACCTAAGTCTAAAGTTCCATCTCCTAATCTGTGAATAATTTCTTTGGCATGTAGAAATATAATTTTAACATTGGGTTTATTTTCGATTGTGCCAAAATAATTTCTTTCTTTTTCACTTTGTATAATTTTAAATCCTCTATCATTAAAAAATGATATTGATTTTTCTTTTAATCGCCCTTTGCTTGGTAAGCCTATTGTAATTAAACCACTCATATATTTTTTAAGTTGATTGCTGCGCCAACAGCAGGGATAGTCTTTTTGGCACCTAAACTTTTAAGTAAATCATCATAACGACCGCCTGAGGCGATTTCTTTTGTGCCTGAAAATAATTCAAATACCATTCCGGTATAATATTCAACGTCTCTACCGAAATTTGCAACAAAATTAATATCTTGATTAAGTTTTTTTAAATTCTGAATCGATTTAAAATTTTTAAATATGTTTTTCTTAAGATTATTCTTTTTTGCAAAATTTAATAGCTCATCATCAAGTTTTGAAAGTTTACAATTTATTTTTAAAAATGTTTTTATGATTTTTGAAATTTTTTTTCCATCTGCAAATGATCTTGGATCTTTAATTTTTTTATCAAATCTTTTTAAAATTTCTGATACTGATCTTCCGGCAATCACTTTATCTTGATCTAGTTTTTTCATTTCATCAAATCTTTTTTTATCTGCATCAAAAGTTACTGAATCAATATCTGTATTTTTTTCTAATCTATTTAAAAGATCTTCGAAGTAACTTGGTCTCCAAAAGTGTCTAATTAATCTTAACTTCCATCTTTCAGGCATTTCAAGAGCATTGATCAAATTCTTAAATAAACTAATGTCACCTACTTTAATTTTTATTTTTTTCATCTTAATTTTTTTTGCTGAACTTAGAATTGTACTGATTACTTTAAAATCATCTTTAATAAGATTTTTTGAACCTAGAATTTCGATACCTAATTGATCATTAATAAAGTTTGTACCTTTACCGTTCGACCTTCTATATGCTTGACCAGAATAATAAATTTTTGAGGAGGTTTTTTTTTGTAAAAAACTTATACATGATGCAACTGTTAAGTCTGGTCTTAGACACATCGTTTTTCCATCTTCTCTGTCAAAAGTAAGCATTGAACTTCTGAATTTTTCACCGGATCTTTCTATGATATATTCTGAGTCTAAGAGAACATCGGGTTCCGATAAAACAAAGCCATTAGTCTTAAAGGTTTTAATTATTAATTCAGATAATTTTTTTGATTTCATTTACTAATTCTTTTATTTCAATTGATTTTTCTTCGCCTGAACTTAGGTTCCTTAAAGTCGGCTTCCCTAATTTAATTTCATTCTCACCATATAAAATAACTGCTGGAGATTTTATTTTGTTCGCATACTCCATTTGTTTTTTCAGTTTGTTTTCCCCAGGATAAATTTCGGTACTAATACCAGCTTTTCTTAATATTGTTAGAACATTTATATAATCTCTCATTGAATTTTTATCGAAAACACAAATCACGACTGGTTTAGACTGATTTACTTTAAATTCTTTTTTTTGCATCAAAGCATAAACTAAACGATCTAGGCCAATAGACATTCCTGTAGCAGGAGCGTCATAATTTCCGAAATTATTTACCAAATTATCGTATCTTCCCCCGCCTCCTATGGATCCAAATTGAATTACTTGCCCTTTATTGTTTGTTACATCAAATTTTAAATTTACCTCAAAAATTGCTCCTGTGTAGTATTCAAGTCCTCGTATAACCGATGGATCGATTTCAAAATTTTTAAAATTATAATCTTTAAAAATTTTCAATATCTCAACTAAATCCTCTGTTTCAGGTGAATTCGTCTTAAGTGTATCTTCTATCGTTTTAATATCCTTTGACTTTAAATTTGCACCTTTTGTGAAATCACCAGATTTATCTTTTCTTCCCTCTCCTAATAATTCTTTTACTCCATTCCAGCCAAGTCTATCAATTTTATCTAGGGCTCTAAGGATGGTAAGTTTTTGTTGATTATCATTTATATTTATTTTTTTAAATAATTCTTCAGCGATTTTTCTAGATGAAATCTTGATTATATATTCTGATTTCGTTAGACCACACTTTTCAAGAATTTCTGAAATCATAACACATAACTCTGCATCTGCCTGTAAGCTTTTTGTTCCCACAAAATCTGCATCAAATTGTAAAAATTCTCTAAATCTTCCAGGTCCTGGTTTTTCATTTCTCCAAACAGTTCCTAATTGATATCTTTTAAATGGTTTAGGAATTTCTAAATAATTTTTTGCCACATATCTCGCTAGCGGTGCGGTAAGATCATATCTTAAAGACAACCACTTGTTTTCATCATTAAATGAAAATACTCCTTCATCAGGTCGATTTTTATCAGGTAAAAATTTTCCAATACTATCTGAATACTCAAAACTTGGAGTTTCGAGATATTGAAAACCGTATTTAATCATAACTTCTTTAATATTAGAAATTATAAAATCTCGTACGAGTAATTCTTTTTCTTGTCTGTCTACAAACCCTAACGGAAGTTCTTTAGAGGGTTTGTTATTTTTTTCTTTTGTCATTGTTTGGTACAGCAGGGTGGATTCGAACCACCGACCCCTAGTTCCACAAACTAGTGCTCTAACCAACTGAGCTACTGCTGCATCCTAGTTATATTTATATTAATTTTTGTTAAATTTATATATGTTTGATTATAAGCTAAGCAATAGCCTAGCATGCACTCTGTGAGAGTGTGATTTAAAAATAGATAATTTATTTTTTATAATCATTCAGCTTATTTAAGAAAGAAATGTGTCTTTTTCAAGAAGGAATTAGCGGGACAATAAAAAAGCTTAGGCTTATCTTAATGCCCCGTTAACCAGTGATTTTTGGAAATTTAGATTAAGATGTTTTCTGCAGTTTTACTGCTGAAGGACCTTTTTCCGTGCTCTCCACTTCAAACGTTAACTCATCACCCTCGTTTAAATATTTTAAACCAGCTTCTCTAACAGCTGAAGAATGAACGAACACGTCTTTTTCTTTGTCTTCTCTTTCAATGAAACCATATCCTTTAGTGCCATTGAACCACTTTACTTTACCTTTTAGTGTACTCATATTATTTATTTATCCTTATTATTATTAACTTTAACTAATCAAAGATTAGTTATGAACCTCCTTAAATAGCTTAGATTGATAAAAGTCAAGAGGAGAAAATATTATTTAATTTAATTGTTTTTTTGCAACAATGGTTAAAATAAAAGGGATATTAGGCTCGTAATTACTAATAAGCCTAATCCGCCATAGATAAATTTGTTTTTTTGAATGTGAGTAACAAATTTCTGAATATTCGTATCTTTATAGCTTAAACCACCTTCAAGGTTATTAGATTTACTAAAGCCTTGATCTCTTCCGATTTGTAAAAATTTTGATTTTCTATGATCATATATTTCTTCTTTACTAAGATTATCAAAACTTTTTAAATTTTTCATTATTGAATGTTTTATATCTGCGGCAATACTATCTGGATCTCTATGTGCCCCTCCTAAAGGTTCAGAAATTATCTCATCTATAACTCGAAGTTTTAATAAATCTTTTGCTGTAAGTTTCATTGCCTCAGCAGCCTGTAAAGATTTACTTGGATCACGCCATAAAATTGATGCACACCCTTCAGGAGAAATTACTGAGTAGATAGAATTCTCCAACATAATAACTTTATTTGATGAAGCCAAAGCTATTGCTCCGCCAGATCCACCTTCACCGATTATAATTGAAATATTTGGAACTGTTAATGACATACAGCATTCAATTGAATTGGCAATAGCAGATGCTTGGCCTCGTTGTTCTGCTCCTAACCCGGGATAAGCTCCGGGAGTATCAATAAAACTTATAACGGGTATTTGAAAACGGTCAGCTAACTTCATTAGTCTAATACATTTTCTATATCCCTCAGGTCTCATCATTCCAAAATTTCTTTCAATTCTACTATTTAGGTCTTCCCCTTTCTCTTGGCCTATTACTAAAACTGATTTATTATCGATTAAACCAAAGCCAGCAATAACAGATTTATCATCACCAAAATATCGATCACCAGATAATAATGTAAATTGAGAAAATATTTTTTTGATATAAAAATTTGCTTTAGGTCTATCTTCGTGTCTTGCTACTTGAGTTTTTTGCCAGCTATTTAAGTTAGCATATGTCTCTTTTAATTTTTCATTTATCTCATTTTGAGTATTTTTAATCTTTTGGGTGTCAACTTCTGAAATACCTTCTGAACCAAAGGGACTTTTTAAATTATCAACTTCTTGTTCAAGTGCTTTAATTTCTTTTTCAAATTCTAAATAATTTTTCATATGAGTTATTAATACTACTATTAATATATTATAATATAATGTAAAGGACTGAGGCTATGAGCATAACTGAGAAAAATGGGCTAAAAATTAATACAAAATTATTTGATTTTGTTAATAATGAAATAATCCCAGGTACAAACATTAAAAAAGAGGAATTTTGGAACAATTTTGGAAATATTGTCCATGAACTTGCGCCAATAAATAAAAATTTAATTCAAAAGAGAGAAGATATTCAAAAAAAAATAGATGAGTGGCACAAAAAAAATAAAGGTAAAGAATTAAATAAAAATGAGTATTTAGAATTTTTAAAATCTATTTCTTATATTGTTGAAGAAAAAGACGACTTTAATATTGAAACAACAAATGTAGATGATGAGATTGCTATAATAGCCGGGCCTCAGCTTGTGGTACCAGTTGATAATGCAAGATATGCTTTAAATGCTGCTAATGCCCGATGGGGAAGTTTATATGATTCGCTATATGGGACTGATGTAATCCCAGGAGATAAAGGTAAAGGTTTTAACGAAGAGAGAGCTCAAAAAGTTATAGTCTATGTAAGAAAATTCCTAGACGAAAGTTTCCCGTTAGATAACGGAAGTTGGAATAAAATCTCTGAAATAAAAGTAAAAGATAACGACATTGTTTTTCTTGAGGGCAAAGAAGAAATTTATTTAAAAAACAAAGATCAGTTTATTGGATATAATGGCGAAAAAGAAAAACTGACTTCAGTTTTATTAAAAAATAATAATCTACATATCGACATTATAATTGATCCAAATCATTATATTGGAAAACTAGATAAAGCTTCAATCTCCGATTTCATTGTTGAGTCTGCTCTTTCAACCATCATTGATAATGAAGACTCGGTTGCTGCAGTGGATGCTGAGGATAAAATTAAATGTTACCGTAATTGGCTTGGCTTAATGAAAGGTGATTTAACAGCTAACATGGAAAAAAATGGAAAAAAATTTGTTAGAAAATTAAATCCAGACAGAACTTATATATCTAAAGATGGAAAGAAAATTATTCTTCATGGAAGAGCGTTGTTATTGAATAGAAATGTAGGGCACTTAATGACTAACCCTGCAATTATACTTAAAGACGGTACAGAGATGCCAGAAGGTATAATGGATACATTTATGGCTACGTTATGCGCTCTTCATGATTTTAAAAATAAAAATAACTCAAGAACTGGATCAGTTTACATTGTAAAACCAAAAATGCACGGACCAGAAGAGGTTGCTTTTACTAATACATTGTTTGGAAAAGTTGAAGAGGCTTTAGGAATTGAAAAGTACTCAATTAAAGTTGGGATAATGGATGAAGAAAGAAGAACAACCGTAAATTTAAAAGAGTGTATTAGACAAGTTAAGAATAGAATAGTTTTTATTAATACAGGTTTCTTGGATCGAACTGGTGATGAAATGCATACTTCTTTTGAAGCTGGACCAATGATCTTTAAAGGGGACATGAAAAAATCAACTTGGTTAGGTACTTATGAAAATTGGAATGTGGATATTGGATTAAGTTGCGGTTTTTCAGGTAAAGCTCAAATTGGAAAAGGTATGTGGGCTATGCCAGATCAGATGGCGAATATGATGGACCAAAAAATAGGTCATCCAAAATCTGGAGCTAATTGTGCATGGGTTCCTTCTCCTACTGCAGCTACTTTACATTCAATGCATTATCACAAAATAAATGTATTTGATGAACAAAATAAAATTAGATCAAGATCTAAAGCTAAGCTCAATGATATTTTAGAAATACCTACAGCAGATAGACCTAATTGGGCTATAGATGATATCAACCGTGAATTAGAAAATAACGCTCAAGGAATTTTAGGATATGTCGTTAGATGGATCAATCAAGGTGTTGGTTGCTCAAAAGTTCCGGATATAAATAACGTTGGTCTTATGGAGGACAGAGCAACTCTTAGAATTTCATCTCAACATATTGCAAATTGGTTGCATCACGGGATTTGTAAAGAAGATCAAGTCATGGGGGTAATGAAGAAGATGGCTAAAATTGTTGATGAGCAAAATAAGAATGATCCTACTTATCAAAAAATGTCTGATAACTTTGAAAAATCCGTAGCTTTTTCAGCTGCTTGTGATCTTGTATTTAAAGGTCGAGTTCAACCGTCTGGTTATACAGAACCTTTGCTACATCAAAAAAGATTAGAAAAGAAAGCAAGCAATTAACTTTCTGTAACTGGTACCCTATTTTTGAAGGCTGAAAATAAAGTGCCATCATCTAGCTGTTCAATTTCTCCACCCACAGGAAGACCTTGTGCTAATTTAGTGATCTTTAGATTATTATTTTTTATTGTATCTTCAATGTAATGGGCTGTGGTTTGCCCCTCAACGGTAGCACTGGTAGCAATGATAACTTCTTTTAAGTTATTTTTTTTTATTCTCTTAACAAGAGACTCAATTAAAAGGTTTTTTTGTTCATAATTTTCATTGGAGTTTAATGTTCCTCCTAAAATATGATAATGGCCCTTATAAATATTAGCAGAGTCAATGACCCACATATCAGCTAAATTTTCTACAACACATATCTTGTCATAAGAATTATCGGATGAACAAATACACACTTTGTCGATTACTTTTAAATTTCCACAGTCTACGCACCTAACTACTTTTTTATAAACCTCAGCTAAAGATTTAGCCAAAGGTTTAACCATATTGTCTTTATTATTAATCAGCTTTAGTATTATTCTTTTTGCTGACTTTGGTCCTAAACCTGGCAATTTAGAAAATTGTTGGATCAGCTCGTTTATTTCTGGAATTTCATTATCCATTAGAAAGGAAGTTTAAAGTCTAAAGGCAGATTAAGTCCGCCCGTCACTTTAGATAGTTCTTCAGCAGATTTTTTTTTTAAATTCTCTTTTGCATTATTGTAGGCTGCAATAATTAAGTCATTTATTATTTCCTGGCTCTCTTTTTTTGCAGCATCACTAATGGTAATAGATTTTAATTCATAGTCTCCTGACAATATAACTTTTACAAGATTTCCACCAGCCTCTCCTTCAACTTCAATTTTTTTAATTTGATCTTGGGCTTCCTTCATTTTCTCTTGCATGGCTTTTGCTTTTGAAAGCATATCAGAAAAATTTGTCATTTATTCCTCTTCTTTTAGATCAATCAATTTTGCATCTGGAAAAGCTTTTTGTATATCTTGAGCAACCTTACTTTTCTTAAATTCTTCGATTATATTATCTTTGTCCTGTAAATTTTTTTCATAGATACTTTTCGCATTACTGTTTTTACTTAAGGAAATAATCCATCTCTCACCTGTCCAAGATAATAATTTTTCAGTAAGATTTTTTATAAAGTTTTTATTGAGTTTTTCATTAAAACTAATATCAATTTTTCCTCTATTAAAACTTACTAATTTTACATTGCGTTCAAGATCGTATTTAAGCTCAATTTCTTTTTCTTTGTTTGCTAAATTTATTAAATCTTGGAAACTTGTTATTTCAATTTTTGTATTTTGATTATCTTTAGATAAATTTTTTATTGGGTTCGTTTTTATTTGATTAATATTTTTTAACTGATTTTTAATTTGATTAGGAATATTATCAATTGGTTGATCTTCGATTTTTTTTCCTACTAAAGTATCGTTCGAGTTTTGACCACTCTCATTTTCTAAATTTGAAACCTGTTTTTTTGTATCTATATTTTTTAAATGTACCAACTGCATAATATACATTTCTAAAGTTAGATTTTCATTTCCAACTATTCTCAAGTCATCGATAGTCTTAATAGTAAGTTGCCAAAATAAACCTATATCTTGCATGTCAATATTTTTTGAATACTGATCAATCATTTGAACCTCTGCTTCTGAAACTGACATATCTTTTTCAATCGGCCCTAAACTTATTCTTCTGCTGAATAGGTAAAGAACTTCAAGAATATCATTTAAAAAATTCTTTGCATCCAAGCCATCGTTAATTAATTCGTTTAATATACTAGATGCATTCTTTTCATTGCCGCTTAAAACTTCTTTAAATAGTGAGATAACTTTACTTTTATCTGCTAGTCCTAACATCGTCCTTACATCAAGTTCTTCTATTTGCTTGTTCTCATTAATGGATTGAGAAATTAAAGCCCTATCCAACAATGATATAGAATCTCGAACAGATCCCTCTGAAGTTTTCGCAATAAGTTTTATTGCATCCTCAGATATTTTCCCTTTTTCCTTACTTGCTATTTTATTAAGGTGTTCACAAAGTTGCTTTATGCTAACTCTTTTAAGATCAAATCTTTGACATCTTGACAAAATAGTTACAGGTATTTTTCTGACCTCTGTGGTTGCAAGTATAAATTTTAAGCTTGGCGGCGGTTCTTCTAAGGTTTTAAGTAATCCATTAAATGCTTGTTTCGAAAGCATGTGTACTTCGTCAATTATGAATATTTTAAACTTTGCACTAGTTGGGCTGTACTTAGAATTTTCAATTAATTCTCTTACGTCATCTATTCCAGTTTTAGATGCAGCGTCCATCTCTAAAATATCGATATGATTAGAATTTATAATTTCTTGACAGGTAGGACAAAATTTTTCAGCCGAACAATTTATTTTAGGGTCATAGTTTTTCTGGCAGTTTAATGCTTTTGCGATTAAACGAGCTGTTGTAGTTTTACCTACACCTCTTATCCCAGTTAATAAATACGCGTTTGGAGTTTTTTCAAGTTTAATGGCATTAGTAATTGTTTGAGCCATTATCTCTTGACCTATTAAATCTTTAAATTCTTGTGGTCTATATTTAAGAGCTAAAATTTTATTTGTCATTTTATAGAGGCAGGCAACAACCTGAAAAATTTTCACTACGGCTGCTTCTTTTCAGACCTGACCGGGTTTATGAAACATCCACCTGATGCCAACCTCATTATGAGTATATCAAGATCAATTTAAATACTACAAGGCTAGATTTAAATTTTGTGGACTATTTTTGCCTAAATGTTGAAGATTCGTACACCCCGAGTATGTCTAAAGTCTCGGTATGGAAGCCCAACTCTTCCAGAGCCTTTTTCACTTTGGGCTGTTCAATATGACCTTCAATATCTAAATAAAAATTAGCTTGTTCAAAAGTATTTTTTACTGAAAAACTTTCTAGCTTTGTTAAGTTTACTTGATTAGTTGCAAATCCACCTAAACATTTATAAAGAGCTGAGGGTTCACTTTTAACTCTAAAAATACAACTTGTTAAATATTTTTTATTTTTATCATATTCTGGCTGTTCAATATTTTTTCCCATAATTAAAAATCTCGTAACATTCCCTTTGTCATCTTCGATATTTTTTTTTAGTATCTTTAAATTATACATTTTTGCAGAAAGCTCTGATGCTATAGCAGCTATGGATTTATCTTTTCCTTTAGCTAAATCTTTAGCAGATCCAGCAGTATCTACAGAAATTATAGATTTAAATTTTTTTTCATTAATAATTTTTTGACATTGACTAATAGCTTGCGCATGACTTCTTACATATTTAATTTCCTCAATTGAAGTATTAGGTTTGCCAAGTAGATTATGTTCAACTGGAAGGAAATATTCGCCATGAATTTGTAATTTATATTTCGGTAAAAGATAATGAATATCTGCAACTCTTCCAGCCAAAGAATTTTCGATTGGGATAACTATTTTGTAATTTTGATCGTTGAAAGCTAGTTTGAAAGTTTCTTCAAATGTTGAGCAGGTTTTTATATCTGCATTTTTATAGAGATTTTCTACGGCTATATGCGAATAAGCTCCAAGCTCTCCTTGAATTCCTATTTTCATATTAAATACTTTTCTCCATAATTTTTCTTACTTCCATTAAATCATTTTTTGTATCAACACTTAATGGCGATGAGTTGATATATCCAACATGAATTGACATAGAGTTCTCTAGAGCTCTCAGTTGTTCTAATTTTCTTTCCAATTCAAGCTTAGATCTTTTTAAACTTACATACCTTACTAATGCTTTATTAGTAAAGGCATAAATACCTACATGATGATGGTAATTTTCATATTTTTTTTTGTCTACTCTAAAAAAATCAATCGCTTCACTAAACTTACCTTCAATTAATTGTCCTTTGACAGCTACTTTGACGTTATTTTCATCTGCAAATTCATCATCAAAGCTAAATGGACTAGCCAAAGTCCCAATATCGCATTTTCCTTGCTGCATATAATTTATTAAATCTGATATTGCTTGAGGCTTTATATTTGGCATGTCACCTTGCAAATTAACAACTAGATTAGGTTCGCTGTTTAAGTGATCTCTAAAAACTTCGTAAACTCGGTCTGTTCCAGTTTGATGATTGATTGATGTAAGAACTGCTTTACCTTTATTTTTACTTACAACGTCAATAATTTTTTGATCAGGAGTTGCCACAAACACTTCTGAATTAGTTTTTTTTGCAGCCTCATAAACATGAAGAATCATTTCTTTGTTGTTTATAAGTTCCAATGGCTTATTGGGTAATCGTGCAGCATCTAACCGAGAGGGTATTATTATTACAGTTTTGTTCATAATTATGCGTCCCAAAGACGCAAAAAAAAATTAAGTAATTTAAGTTTTTTTATTAAAGTCGTGTTATACGTCAACTAGGTTTTACCAAAATTATGGACAGTTTTGAAATAAATAAAATTATAGCTGCAGTTCTTCTTACTGCTCTAATTATTATTGGTATTGGAAAATTCACTGATATTTTATTTCACGTTGAGAAACCTAAAGAGTCTGCCTACAAAATTGAGGGTTTAGAAGTTGCTACTACTAATGCTTCCACTGATAGTGCTGAAGTAAAAGTTGTAGAAGCTATAGATATAAAAGCTCTTTTAGCTATGGGTGATCTAACACACGGAGAAAAGGTTTTTAAGAAATGTACTGCCTGTCACCAAATTGCAGCTGGCGGAAAAAATATGATTGGACCCAACTTATGGGGGGTAATTGGTAGAACTTCAGGATCAGTAAGTGATTATAAATATTCTAAAGCAATGGTAGCTCACGCAAAAGAATGGTCTTTTGAAGAAATGAATAGCTACCTAATCAAACCTCAAGCACATATTAAAGGTACGAAAATGGCCTTTGCAGGATTACGGAAAGAAAAAGATAGAGCGTCTGTAATTTTGTATATGAACTCTAAAAGTAGCAGTCCAAAACCCTTACCTTAATCTAAGCACCACTTAATTATACTTTTTTGTGCATGTACTCTGTTAAGAGCTTGTCTCCAAACAACGGATTGTTTTCCATCAATCACCTCGTCTGTAACTTCTTCCCCTCTTCCAACTGGAAGACAGTGCATAAAAATTGCATCTGAATTTGCTTTACTAATTAACTTTTTATTTACTTGAAAAGGCTTTAAGATTTTTTTCTTAGCTTTTTTATCAACTTTATCATTCATTGAAACCCATTTATCAGTCATAACGCAATCTGAATTTTTTACTGCCTCTTCAGGTTTAGTTGTTACGATAAGATGTATCTTATTTTTCTTTGCCCAGCTTAGTATCTTTTTATTTGGAGAATATTTCTTAGGACAAGCAATTTTTAAATTAAATTTAAATTTTCCAGCAGCCTCAATTAGAGAGTTCGACATGTTATTGTTTCCGTCTCCTATCCAAGCAACTGTTTTACCTTCGATAATTCCATTACTCTCTTCGTAAGTAAGAATATCTGACATAATTTGACAAGGATGTCCTATATCAGACAAGCCATTAATAATTGGTATATCTAAGTGTTTTCCAAACTCTTCGAGATTTTTATGAGAAGATGTTCTTAGCATTACTATGTCAACGTATTCTGTTAAGATTTTTGCGGTGTCTTTTAGTGTTTCATCACCTTTGCCGTAATGTATTCCATCAGGATTTAAAATAATCGATGAACCTCCTAGTTGCTTAATAGCTATATCAAAAGACATTCTAGTTCTTGTAGATGGCTTCTCAAAAATCATCGCCATAGATTTCCCTTCAAAAGGTTTGTCCTCATCTGGCGCAGATTTATTTAAATTTTTTCTCTTTAGTTTTCTTGCTTTTGCCTCATCAATAATAGCTCTTAGATCATTGGATGAATGATCAGATATATTTATAAAATTTTTCATCTATAATTTTTGCAAACCTTATTTAATATTTTTAAACCTAAATTAATTTCTTGCTTTGTGACATTCAAAGGAGGCAAAAGTCTGACTACATTTTCCCCAGCTCTTACCGTTAAAAGTTTATTGTCCATTAATTTCTGAATAAATTTAGTTTGATCTTTATGTAAACAAATTCCAATTAATAATCCTTTTCCTCTGACTTCTTTAATTATTTTCGGATATTTTTCTTTTAATTCATGAAGGCCTTTTAAAAAATGATTTCCATTTTTAGTAACATTGCTAAAAAAACCTTTTTTAAACATTACATCCATTACTGCATTTCCAGCGCTCATTGCTAAAGGATTTCCTCCAAAAGTTGATCCATGTATTCCTGGTTTCATCCCCGATGCTACTTTCTTATTTACAAGCACGGCACCAATTGGAAAACCGCCTCCTATTCCTTTTGCAATTGGCACAATATCAGGTTTTATTTTTGCGTGTTCAAATGCAAAAAATTTTCCGCTTCTTCCAATACCGCACTGGACTTCATCTAAAATTAATAAAATTTTTTTCTTATTACATAACTTTCTCAACCCCAGTAAACAATAATCTGGTATTACTTTGACTCCACCCTCTCCCATGATAGTCTCAACCATAATTGCAGCAGTTCTGCTTGTTATAGATTTTTCTAAACTTTTATGATCGCCAAAATTAAAATGATCAAATCCATCGACTTTAGGCCCAAAACCCTCAGTAGCTTTTTTGTTATTACTAGCAAAAATGGTAGCAAGAGTTCTTCCATGAAAACTATTATTAATACACAATACCCTATTTTTTCTTGGCTGGCCTTTAGAGTAAAAGTATCTTCTAGCAAATTTTATTGCTGCCTCTGTAGCTTCGGCTCCAGAATTTTGAAAAAAAACATAATCAGCAAATGTTTTTTGCTTCAATCTTTTAGCTAATCTTTCTTGTTCAGGAATAATAAATGCATTAGAAACATGCCATAATTTTTTAGATTGTCTAGAAATTGAATTAATCAAATAATTATTAGCATGACCTAAACAATTCACGGCTATTCCTTGGACAAAGTCCAAATATTTTTTTCCATTTGTTCCGTAAAGGAAAGAGCCTTTGCCTTTAGTAAAAGCAATTTTTTTTCTATTATATGTATTTAATATTGCGCTCATTTTTAAGATTTAATTTTATATCCTTTTTTATACAATAAATAAGTAACAAACCAACTAACAAAGCTTAGTGCTGATAAATATACCAATCCAATGAAAATTGATCCATCAGCTTTACCTATAAAACTGTATCTAAAACCATCTATCATGTAAAAAAATGGATTAATTTTACTAATCATTTGTAGAATTTCTGGCAATCTCTCAATTGAATAAAAAGTCCCCGATAAAAAAGATAAGGGAACAATCACAAAATTTGTTACTGTTGCCATATGATCAAATTTTTCAGCCCATAATCCAGCGATTATTCCTATGTTTCCTAAAACAAAAGAAGAAAGCAAAGTAAATGCTATAAGCGTTAAATAGTTTTTGATTTCAATATCTATAATTAATTTAAATACAATAATTGAAACTATTGCTATCATCACACTTCTTGAAACTGCCGCAAGCGAAACTGAAATGGTTACTTCGGATGCTGACAAAGGTGCATAAAGTAAATCAACAATGTTCCCTTGTATTTTTCCAATCATAAAAGATGATGATGAGTGAGAAAAAGATTGCTGAATAACTTGCATTGAAATCAACCCTGGCGCTAAAAAAGTTATAAAAGGAACTCCAAGCACATCTCCTCTATCTGCGCCTATGGCTAGAGATAAAACAAGTAAGAAGAGTAAAGATGAAATAAGCGGAGAAAAAATAGTTTGTATCCACACAATCAAAAATCTTAAGACCTCTTTTTTATATAAAGTCCAAGCCCCAACCCAATTTATTAATCCAAATCTTCTCGATCCAATTTTATATTTTTTTGTAATTTCAACCATTGATAGTCTTATAACCTCTTATTAAAAAAACTGTGTACAACTAAAACTACTCACAGCTTTAAGGTCTTTTAATGTTTTAAACCCCAATATTATGTCCTAAGTTTTTCATAATTACTAAATATTGTAATTGTATACTATGAGTTGGACAGAAGAAAAAGTCGCTAAATTAAAAGAACTCTGGTCTAAAGGCCATACCGCAAGTCAGATCGCCAAAGCTTTAGGTGACACCACACGAAACGCAGTAATTGGTAAAGCTCATAGACTAAACTTAGAAGCGAGAGCTCCATCTAAACAATCTAGTCAGACATCAACGTCTGTAAATAAACCTGCAAGAAGAGGTTCTGCCCCCATTTCTAGGAAAGCTAAATTTCAATCAATTTTACTAGATAAAAATTTTGAACCAGAAAACCCTAAGTCTTTAGAGGAATTAACCGATCAAACTTGTAAATGGCCTATAGGGCATCCTAATGAAGAAAAGTTTTATTTCTGCGGAAGAAAACCTGAAGGTGAATTCCCATATTGTAAATTACACGTGTTATATGCATTTCAACCTAAAGGTACAAAAGAAGAGGTTCTTGATAAAGAAGATGATATTCCAGAATTTATTGAGAAAAAAGTTAAGGCCTCAGGGTAATTCAAACTCAAATGGAATTTATTAAAAAATACCTTAAGTGGTTAAGCACTTTTTTAGTACTTACAGGAATACTGCTTACCAATCTCAATATATACCCTATCAATATTATGTTTCATGGTGCTGGAGTTGTAGGTTGGACTATTGCTGGTTTTCTCTCAAAAGATAAAGCTATTCTTACAAACTTCGGATTACAAATTCCTTTATTTTTAATAGGTTTTTATCAAATTATTTTTAATTAAAAAACCCCGTGAAATGATTGCGTGAAATATCAAAATACAAGTTATTTGTTTAAAAAAAAATTAATAAATTCTTTACTAGATTAACTTTTAACATCCTTTAAAAGTTCTATTAAGTATGACGATTCGGATGTCAAGAATAACAATAAAAAAATGACAAAAAGGAAATAATATGGAACTTACGTTAATATACACGATTATAGGTTTCGGATTAGCAGGTTATAGTGTAATCGCTAACGACTCTATACAAACACTCGGAACTTTTATTGCCTCAAAACAAAAATGGTTTAAATGGTACACGCTCGCAAGTGCTGCATCACTAGTAATGATTTTTGCAATAACATGGGGTTGGTACAGTAATGATGGAGACATTTCTTATGGAAGATTAACAAGAATACCTTTCCAAGAAATTCAATGGTACCACGCAGTCGCTCCTGCAATTCTATTGGCACTAACAAGAATAGGTATCCCAGTATCTACAACTTTTTTAGTTTTATCTGCATTTGCCTCAACAATTGTTTTGGAAAAAATGCTTGTGAAAAGTATTGTAGGTTATGGTATAGCGGCAACAGTTGCTTACTTCTGTTGGATTGCAGTTTCTAAATTTATTAATGAGAAACTTGATGAAGTTAAAGGGGATAAATGGATTGCTTTTTGGCGAAATTCAGTTTGGGTATCTTCAGGCTGGTTATGGTGGGTTTGGTTATCACATGATGTTGCAAACATTGCTGTGTACTTACCTAGAAAATTAGATTTTTCATTACTTTTAATTGTAATAACATACTTTACCATTCTACTTTTTTATATCTTCTATATTAGAGGTGGCTCGATACAACAGGTTGTATTAGAAAAAACTGGAACGAGATACGCTCGATCAGCAACGATCATCAACGTGATTTATGCTGCAGTTCTTTTCTACTTCAAAGAGTTGAATGATTTACCAATGTCAACGACATGGGTGTTCGTAGGCTTATTGTGTGGAAGAGAGTTGGCAATTTCAACTATGAACAAGGATTATAAATTCAAATATGTGTTTCCATTGATTGGAAAAGACTTTGTTAAAATGATATTTGGATTAAGTGTCTCGGTAGCAATCGTGCTTGCGATACATTACTTTATAATTCCTAAAGGATTATTTTAATAATCAAGACTATTTTTTCTTCTGAAGATCTTCATAAATTTTTTTAAGGTCTTCAGGAGATAGGTTTTTTTCTTTTAATTTATCTAATATTTCTTCGTCTTCTTGGCTAACATTTTCACTCATCTTTTGGTCTTTAACTTCACTTCTTGCTTCAAATCCAGCTTTAATATGTTTTGCGGATACTAAAATTACAACAATAGCGATAAGAGCTGCTAGTGATAAAAACAACAAAGTCATCTCTAGATTATAGCTGATATTTGGCTAAGTGTTAAATGAGTTTAGTAAGTATGTAAATTTGTAGCAAAAGGATTAAAAAAGGTAGAATAGTCCTAATAAGTTCCATTGTATGATTATATTCATCCAATTTTCTTTCTAGCCAATTTCTTTGATATTTCTTTTTTGCCATGCGTGTATTTATATCAAGAAAGTAAAAAAATCAAGTTTTAGAATTAAAACCAAGAAATATTTTTTGCTTTACAAATTTCTTGAACTTTTTTTGGATAGTCAGTTATAATTCCATCTACCCCGTACTCGATCATGCGAACAATATCTTGTTCTCTATTCACTGTCCAAACACAAGTCGCAAGACCATGTTTATGTGCTAATTCTACATTTTGTTTTGTAACATCACGATAGAAAACGCTCCACACATGACCTTCTAATGATTTAATTATATTAGGAAGCAAAAATAATTCTTCCATTGGATAATTTTTAACCATCCATGGAGAGTTTTCATAAATATTCTTTTTAGTGATTGAAAGACCTTGTTGCAGGGTAATAAATCCTCTTAAAATATTTGGATTTTGTTTTTTAAGAGCGTAAAGAATTCTAAAATCATAAGAAGTGATTAAAGTTCTGTCCTCGAGTTTAAAATCTTTTATATCCTTGAGAATTAAGGAAACCATTTTCTCTGGATCAGGTGTTACATTTTCTTGTGTGGGAGTTGATTTAATCTCTAGATTTAAAAATACGTCTTTATATTTATCTTCCGTCACTAATTTAAAAAAATCTGTTAATTTAGGTATTCTCTCGTCCTTAGCAGATTTTTGATTTTTAAATCTTTTTGCGTACTTTGTTTCAGGCTTTATACTTTCAATATTATACTTGCTTATTTCATCATAAGTTAAGTCTACTAATTTCATAGTTTTGTCTGTGATCCAGTTTCCTGAGGCATCTTTAACTAAATCAGGATTTAATCTGTAATCATGAAATATTGTTGGAATATTATCTTTTGAAATTACAACATCAAACTCAACAGCTTTGATACCAAGATCAAAAGTATACTTAAAACCAGATATTGAGTTTTCAACAATATCGCCTCTAGCTCCTCTGTGGCCGTATATTCTTATGTAGTTAGGTTTCGTTAAAAATGGATTGATCAATTAATCCTCAAATCAGTATTAGTATCAAACAGGTGTAGTTTGTCATTTTGAATGGAAAGATTAATATTTTTTCCAATAGTATCTTCTTTAACAACACCTGAGATACTTGCAACTAAAATTTCATTACTATTTTCAAGTTTACCATGAATAAGTGTATTCGCTCCAATCAACTCTACAAGTTCAACTTTTAACTTTATCGGACCATTTGGATCTAATTCAAAATCTTCAGGTCGCATGCCTACATTAACAGGTCCATTAAATTTTGAATTAATTGAAAGTGAAGCTTTGTTTGCAAAACTTACTTTACTATTTTCGCAGTTCCCTTTTAAAATATTCATTGCTGGGCTTCCAATAAATTGAGCTGTGAATAAAGTTTTGGGCTTTGTGTAAACTTCTAAAGGTGTACCAATATGTTCAACATTACCTTCGTTCATTACAATCATTCGATCAGCTAAAGTCATAGCCTCAACTTGATCGTGCGTTACATAAAGAGAAGTAGTTTTTAATTGAGTTTGAAGTTTTTTAATCTCTAACCTCATTTGAACTCTTAATTTTGCATCAAGATTTGATAATGGTTCATCAAATAAAAAGGCTACAGGGTTTCTCACAATGGCTCTTCCCATAGCAACTCTTTGTCTTTGTCCTCCTGATAATTGATTAGGTTTCCTCTCTAATAATTCTCCAAGCTCTAAAATTTCAGCTGCTTTTTGAACTCTTGATTCAATTTCTTCTTTCGGTACTTTTGCAATTTTTAAACCATAAGCCATGTTACCAAAAACAGTCATGTGAGGGTAAAGAGCGTAATTTTGGAATACCATAGCAATATTTCTTTCCATTGGTTCAAGCTCATTTACTTTTTTATTATCAATTAGAATATTTCCTTCATTAGCATCCTCTAACCCCGCAACCATTCTCAATAATGTTGATTTTCCGCAACCTGATGGTCCAACTATTACAATCAGTTCACCATCTTTTACATCAATACTCAGATCATGTATAACCTGAGTTTTTCCAAAAGATTTTTTTAAATTTTGTAAACTAATTTGAGACATTATTTATCGCTTTCTAATAACCCTTTAACAAAAAACTTTTGCATACTTATTACTACAATGACTGGAGGAACCATAGCTAACATTGCTGTTGCCATAACCGTTGGCCAATGTGCATAATCATCACCTGTTGGTATCATTGAGTCTATCGCCATTACAATAGTTCTCATGTCGGGATCGGTCGTCATTAATAGTGGCCATAAATATTGGTTCCAACCAAAAATAAATAAAATTACAAATAAAGCTGCAATATTAGTTTTACTAATTGGAACTAATATATCAAAAAAGAAACGCATTGGACTACATCCGTCCATTCTAGCTGCTTCAACCATTTCATCGGGTATAGTCATAAAAAATTGTCTAAATAAAAAAGTTGCCGTAGCTGATGCAATTAATGGAAAGATTAAACCTGTGTAAGAGTTTAATAAATTTAAGTTTGCAACAACTTCATAAGTTGGAACTATTCTTACCTCTACGGGAAGCATCAAAGTAATAAAAATTAACCAGAAACATAAATTCCTAAATGGAAATCTAAAATAGACAAATGCAAAAGCTGATAATAATGAAATAATTATTTTTCCAACTGTAATTCCAATGGCCATGATTGCAGAGTTCATCATCATTTTTATCACGGGAACTTTGGCTCCGTATCCCTCTGGCGAACCTTTAAATAATGCATTTGCATAATTTTCAAAGAACTCTGTTCCTGGTAACATTGGTAATGGAGGGTAAATAATTGCATCTTGTGTTACGGTGGATGCAACAAATGTTAGCCAAACTGGAAAGAATATAAATAAAACCCCAAGAATTAAACCAAGGTGAGTGAGCCAATAGCCTGATTTCTTTTTTTCGACCATTAGTAATGAACCTTTCTCTCTATATATTTAAATTGAATTACAGTTAAAATTCCGACTAAAACAAGTAGGATTACGGATTGAGCTGCACTTGATCCTAGGTCTTGGCTTACAAAACCGTCTGAGAATAATTTATAAACAAGAATGGTGGTCGACTGTTCAGGTCCTCCAGATGTAATGGTGTGAATTACTCCAAAAGTATCAAAGAAAGCATAAACAATATTTACTACTAATAAAAAGAATGTAATCGGTGAAAGCAGAGGTATTACAATTGTACCAAATCTTTTCCAAAAACTAGCGCCATCTATTGCTGCAGCTTCAATAATGGATTTTGGAATGGCTTGTAGTCCTGCCAAAAAAAATAAAAAGTTATAACTTATTCTTCCCCATGATGAGGCTAGAATTACTAAAAACATGGCTTGATCACCTTTTAAAGTATGGTTCCACTCGTAACCTAGAGCTTTAAGATAATAAGAAGCTAAACCAATGTTTCCATTGAACATAAATAACCATAACACTCCTGCAATAGCTGGGGCTATCGCGTAAGGCCAAATTAATAATGTTTGATAAACCCCAGCGCCTTTAATTAATCGATCGGCTAATGCAGCTAAGTATAAACCTAAAGCCATAGATGAAACGGATACTGCAGTTGAAAAAATAATTGTCGTTTTAAAGCTTGCTAGATAATAAGGGTCAGATAATAAAAATCTAAAATTATCTAAACCTACAAATTCTGTTTTTAATCCAAATGGGTCTGGTAAAAATAAAGAATTCCAAATGGCTTGTCCTGATGGATAAAAAAAGAAGACAAAAGAAATCAGTAGCTGAGGTGCAACTAACAGTGCTGGTAACCACCAGCCTTTAAAAAAAACTCTTTTTTCCATTTGATCTTAAGAATTTTACTAGGGGCTTTCACCCCTAGTAAATTAAATTGATTTATTTATTTGCTCTTTCAAATCTTCTTAAAAGAACGTTACCTCTTTTTACAGCGCTGTCTAAAGCTACTTGAGCAGTTTTAGTACCGTTGTAAACTCCTTCCATCTCTTCATCAATAATTCCTCTTATTTGATCAAAGGATCCAAGACGTAAGCCTTTTGAATTTTGAGTAACTTTATTTCTCATCATCTGTATTCCTGCTAAATCAGTTCCAGGATTTGATTTGTAAAATCCTGACTTTTTAGTTGCCTTAGCAGCTGCAGTTGTAACACCTAAATAACCAGTATCTTGGTGCCACTTAGCTTGAATATCTGTTCTAGATAAGAAA
The DNA here is from genome assembly GCA_902631535.1 of uncultured Pelagibacteraceae bacterium. GTDB lineage: Bacteria > Pseudomonadota > Alphaproteobacteria > Pelagibacterales > Pelagibacteraceae > Pelagilacustribacter. The sequence goes on along the minus strand of CACOYX010000002.1, from coordinate 1,600 downwards.
GCTAAAAATGCTGCAGTAGCTTTGTTCTCTTCTTTAGATTTTCCAGATAATGCCCATAAAGATGAACCACCAATAATTGTGTTTTGAGGTGCTTCAGTTGCTCCATAGTAAGGTAAGTGTCTAATACCAAATTCGAATTTAGCTTCTTTTTTGATACCAGCATAACCAGCAGAAGACTCTGTCATTAACATACATTCACCAGCTCTAAAATTTTTACCGGCTTCATTTCTTCTACCCATGTACTTAAATTTACCTTCTTGTGCCCATTTACCTAAAGTTTGAATGTGCTTGATGTGTACTGGGCTATTGAATGCTAACTCAGTATCTAAACCGGCAAATCCATTTGATTTAGATGCAAACGGTATGTTGTGGTACGCTGAAAAGTTTTCAAGGTGAACCCAGCTGTGCCAGCAAGTACAGAAAGGCATATCAATACCTTTTGCCTTTGCAGCATCAAGTGCGTTTCCAACTCTTTTCCAAGTGCTTAAATCCATCTCTGGATCTAAACCTGCTTTTTTCATTAGGTCTTTATTTACCCAAAGAACTGGAGTTGAAGAGTTATACGGCATAGATAACATTTTGCCATCTGTTGTCGTATAATAACCAGATACGGCTGAAACAAATCCATTAGGATTAAATCTTTGACCAGCATCTTTCATTAATTGGTACATTGGAACATAAGCCCCTTTTGCAGCCATTAAACTTGCTGTTCCAACTTCAAATACCATAAGGATATTTGGATGTTGTCCAGCTCTGAATGCAGCGATACCAGCGTTAAGAGTTTCTGAGTAATTACCTTTTCTAGTATGAACAACAGTGTATTTGTCTTGTGATGCGTTAAACTTGTTTACTTGTTCATCAAGTAATTCACCAAGTCTTCCACCAAAAGCATGCCACCATTGTATTTCTACTTTTGCTTGGGCAGATGTTCCCGCAAACATTGCGAAAAGTGCCAACGAAGCAATTATTGCTTTTATTGTTTTCATTTTGAATGTCCCCCGTTTTCTTTAAAAAGAAAAAAGTTAGCATAAAACATAATTAAAGAGGAGTCGGTTATTAAATAAAGATTCTACCTAGGGTTTTATTTTACTTTGCCAAAGAGGTTTAAAAGTATTACTCCGATTATTATTAAGACTAAACCTATAACTCCATATAGGTTCGGAGTTTGATTATATTTAAATATACCAAATAAAGTTACTGCAGTTATAGTTAACGCGCCATAAGTTGCGTAAGTAAAGCCAACTGGAATTATTGTCATTGCTTTTGAAATGCAAAATAAACAAACCACAATGCTTGTAACACAAAAAATTGTTGGGCTTATTTTTGAAAATCCCTCAGTTGTTTTTAAAAAACCATTTGAGGCAATCCCTGTGATAATCGCTAAAGCAAGATATATATACCCTGATAGTAAAGTCATACTTTTCGTTTAAACTTTTGCAAACTGACCGCCATCTTTATATCTCCATAACCATTTCTTCATTTCTTCTTCCACGTCTGACGGTTCAATCTCTAAATCTTTTAAAGTAAGATGACTATTTGAAACTATATTGTCAGCTTCTGATAAAATCTGACACTGATCTTTTGTTAGGATTGGTGGAAG
>CACOYX010000001.1 GCA_902631535.1 uncultured Pelagibacteraceae bacterium | reverse complement strand
CAAATAAATTTGAAACCAATTTATAAATCTTCGACTCCACAAAATGGTTTAATAAGATGCCCTATAAGTTTGATAAAAAAAGAATTAAGTTTTAAATAAAAAATAAATATGTATTCTTTATTTTACAGGACAATACAAAAAATTCTCTTAAAAAGATCTTTTTATAAAGATTTTTTTAAAATTATCGAAAATGAGGATATAAATCATATTGTTGAAGTAGGTTGCGCGGACAGTGTTATCCTAAAAGATCTTCATGAAAAATATTATTACGACGGTTTTGATGTGGAGGAAGATTTTATTAAAAAATCAAAAAATAAATATGTTAATTGTGAAAAATATAAATTTGAGAAAAAAAGCATACATGAAATTAATTTTGATAAATATGATAAAAAAAAAACTATAATATTATTAATAGGTGTTTTCCATCATGTGAATGATGAATATGTAAAAATTTTTTTAAAAAATTCAGATAATTTTAAAGTTTATGCAATTGATGCGGTAAGATTAAGTGATCAAAATTTTTATACAAAATTATTAATGGATTTTGATAGGGGTAAGTTTGTGAGAGCCGAGCATCATTACAAAAAACTGTTACATGATTATGAATTTATTTTAGCAAGGAATAAATATTTAAATTTTAAATATGATCATTTAATAAGTATGAAAAACTTAAATTCTGAAAACATAAGAAATATTTTAAAATTTTAATTAATGGTGCCCTCACACGGACTCGAACCGCGAACCTATTGATTACAAATCAATTGCTCTACCAATTGAGCTATGAGGGCTTTTTTTTTGTTTTAAAATATATTTAATCAAAAAACAATAAAATTAAAGTTTATAATCATTACTTTATTGATTGAAAAATATGATGGCATACTACAGATACAGTATTAGATATATTTAAGCTCTCAATATTATCGTTCATATTTACCTTAAATCTAAAATCTGAATTTTCTAAAGATTTGGCTTTTATACCAAATCCTTCTGAGCCAAAAAGTAATATATTTTTTCCTTTCCAATCATGTTTTGTAAAGTCTTTTTTAGCATTTGTATCAAAAGCGCTTACCCAAAATTCCTTAGTTTTTAAAAACTTTAATGTTGTACTAATATTAGAAACTTTAAATATTTTTATATGTTCAGTTCCACCACTTGCACTTTTATATAAAAGTTTACTTTTAGCAGGAAATGATCTTTCTTTCACAATAATTCCCTTAATATTAAATGCAACAGCACTTCTTATAATTGAGCCAATATTTCTAGGATCTGTAACTTCCTCTAGGGCTATTAAATTGATGTTATTATTTTTATTTTCAATTATAAATTCTTTCAAAGTAATTTCTTCAAGTTGTTCAACCTCAGCAACCAAACCTTGGTGAGCGGTATCATCTCTTCCACATAAATTATCAAGTTCTCTCTTTGATTTATAAAAGACAGCAATTTTATTAAATAGATTTAAACTTTGATTTTCTCTATTAAGTTTTTTCTGAGCATCTTCTGTAAGAAAAACTCTTTCAATTTTTCTAGATGGATTTTTTAATGCTTCTAAAACCGCATGTTTTCCTACAATTAAAAAGGTCGTTTTTTTCATGGTTTTAAAGGCTTAGTACTCGATTTATTAGCATATTTTAAGGTAAAATGATTTATTGCAATTATTACATAAATGCTTATAAAACGCTTGTTGTTAAACGCTTTTTAAGTTAGTGGATAACCCCTAAATTGTAGGAGGGGTTCCAGAGCGGTCAAATGGGGCGGGCTGTAAACCCGTTGACTTCGGTCTTCGAAAGTTCGAATCTTTCCCCCTCCACCAAACTTAAAACTTTAATAATAAAGGGCGTGTTAAGTTTGGATTTTGCGGGTGTAGTTCAATGGTAGAACGCTAGCCTTCCAAGCTGGATGTAAGGGTTCGATTCCCTTTACCCGCTCCAAAATTAAAAATTAAAATATAAAGTGAGGAAAAAATAGATGTCGAAAGAAAAGTTTAACCGAAATAAACCGCATTGTAATATTGGTACAATCGGACACGTAGACCATGGTAAAACAACATTAACTGCTGCGATAACTAAAGTGTTATCTGAAGCAGGTGGTTCAAGCACAGCAAACTTCGTTGCTTACGATCAAATCGATAAAGCACCAGAGGAAAAAGAAAGAGGAATTACAATCTCAACAGCACACGTTGAATATGAGACTGAAAAAAGACACTATGCTCACGTAGACTGTCCAGGACACGCTGACTATGTAAAAAATATGATTACAGGTGCAGCACAAATGGATGGAGCAATTTTAGTAGTTAATGCTGCTGACGGTCCAATGCCTCAAACAAGAGAGCATATTCTTTTAGCTCGTCAAGTTGGAGTCCCAGCTATTGTTGTTTTCTTAAATAAGATCGACACAGTAAAAGACAAAGAATTAGTTGATCTAGTTGAAGAAGAAATTAGAGAATTATTAACGTCTTATAAATTTCCAGGTGATAAGATTCCTATAGTAAAAGGATCAGCTTTAAATGCTGTAGAGGGAAAAGATGAAGCAACTGGTAAAAACGCCATCATGGAATTAATGAAAGCGGTAGACGAAACTATTCCTCAGCCTGACAGACCAAAAGATAAACCTTTTTTGATGCCAGTAGAAGATGTATTTTCTATTTCTGGAAGAGGAACCGTGGTAACTGGGAGAGTAGAGTCAGGAGTTATTAAAGTCGGTGAAGAAATTGAAATAGTTGGTATTAGAGATACAAAAAAATCTGTTTGTACTGGAGTTGAAATGTTTAGAAAACTTTTAGATAGTGGTGAAGCAGGTGACAACATTGGAGCTCTGTTGAGAGGTGTTGAAAGAACGGATGTTGAAAGAGGGCAAGTTCTCTGTAAACCAGGATCAATTACTCCTCATACTGAATTTGAATGTCAGGCTTATATTTTGAAAAAAGAAGAGGGCGGAAGGCACACTCCTTTCTTTACAAAATATAGACCACAATTTTATTTTAGAACTACAGACGTAACAGGTGAAGTCACATTACCGTCAGGCACTGAAATGGTTATGCCTGGTGATGATGGAAAATTCACAGTTAAGTTAATTACACCGATTGCAATGAATGAAAATTTAAACTTTGCAATAAGAGAAGGTGGAAAAACTGTTGGAGCTGGAGTAGTAACTAAAATAATTAAGTAACGCTTAGGAGCGTAGTTCAATTGGTAGAGCGCCGGTCTCCAAAACCGGAGGTTGTGGGTTCGAGTCCCTCCGCTCCTGCCAAACTTAGAAAGAGTTATGAAAAATCCTTTAAAATTTATTCAAGAGGTTAAACAAGAAACTTTTAGAATAACTTGGCCGACAAAAAAAGATACTATGATGGGAGCAGTGATGGTTTTTACTTTGGCCTCTATCGCTGCAATTTTCTTTTTAATATTAGACCAGATTTTAAGATTTTTACTTAACATAGTTTTAACAATTAACTTTTAAAATAATGAATTGGTATATCGTACAAGCTTATTCAGGTTTTGAAAAAAAAGTAGTGGAAGCTATAAAAGAAGAGCTAAAAAGAAATAAATTATCTGAAAAATTAGAAGAAATTCTTGTTCCAACCCATCATGTTACCGAGGTAAAAAAAGGTAAAAGAACAAAAAAAGAAAAAAAGTTTTTTCCTGGATATGTGTTGGTAAAAATTGATCTAGATAAACAAATTTATCATATGATTAAAAATCTTCAAAAAGTAAGCGGTTTCCTTGGTTCAGCTGATAAACCAACTCCAATATCTGACAATGAAATTAAAAGAATACTAGGTCAGGTTACTGAAAGTGCTGTAACTCAAAAAACTGGCATTAGCTTTGAAATTGGTGAGAAAGTGAAGGTGTGCGATGGACCATTTGCTTCATTTAACGGTTTAATTGAGGAAATTGATGAAGAAAAATCTAGACTTAAAGTGTCTGTTTCTATATTTGGTAGAGCAACTCCTGTAGATTTAGAATTTAATCAGGTGGAGAAAAATTAGATGGCAAAAGAAATTACAGGTTATGTAAAATTACAAATTAAGGGTGGTCAAGCTAATCCGGCTCCACCTGTAGGACCGGCATTGGGTCAACGTGGAATCAATATAATGGAATTTTGTAAAGCGTTTAATGAAAAGACTAAAGCCTTTATGGGAAAACCTGTTCCGGTTGTAATAACTGTATACAAAGATAAAAAGTTTGATTTTATAATCAAATCACCTCCAGCTTCACATTTTATTAGAGAAGCGGCAAAATTAAAAAGTGGCTCAAAAGAGCCGGGTAGAGTTGTAGCCGGTTCTATTACAATGAAACAGGCTGAAGCAATTGCAAAAGAGAAAATGAAAGATTTGAATGCTTTTGATATTAAAGAAGCAACTAAGATAATTTGTGGTTCAGCTAGATCAATGGGAATTGAAGTTAAAGAGTAATTATGAAAAAAAATTCAAAAAGATATAAATTAATTTTAAAAAACACTATCAAAGATAAAAAGATAAGCGCAAAAGAAGCTTTAGAGTTTGTTAAAAAAAATTCTACTACAAAATTTGATGAGTCTATAGATGTATCATTGAATATAAATTTAAAACAAACTAAAGGTGGAGATTTTAGTTTAAGAACAGTTGTTAATTTACCAAATGGTTCTGGAAAAAAAAATAAAATAGCAGTTTTATGTGAAGCAGATAAAATTGATGAAGCCAAAAAAGCAGGAGCTGATGTCGTTGGATCAGATGATCTTATTGAAAAAATTGCCGCTAGAAAATTTAATTTTACAAAACTTATTTGTACACCAGGTATGATGGGTAAAATAGGAAAACATGGAAAAGTTTTAGGGCCAAAAGGTTTAATGCCTAATCCAAAATTAGGAACGGTGGCAACGGATTTAACAAAAGCAATTAAGGATATTAAAACAGGGTTAGTTGAAATAAGAAGTGATAAGGATGGTAACCTCGCTTCTACAATTGGCAGAAAAAGCTTCTCTACAGAAAAATTGTTAGATAATTATAATCATTTTATTGAAAGTGTAAAAAAAGAAAAACCAGATACAATTAAAGGTGAATTTATAAGAAATACCTTTTTAACTTCTACAATGGGTATATCTTACAAGGTAGGAGCAAAATAAAGTTATGATGTCCAAAGAAGCTAAAAAAAATTATGTTGAAGAAATGAAAAAAAACTTCAACGATAATGAGTCAGTAATGATAGCTCAATATCAAGGTCTAAATGTTAATGAGTTAGATGCTTTAAGAAAAGAATTAAGAGAAAAAGGCATATTATTTAAAATTACGAAAAATAGAATAACAAAATTAGCTTTGAAAGAAACACCTAAAAAAGATCTTGAAAAATATTTTACTGGACCAACAGCAGCAGCCATTTCCTCTGATCCAATTTCTTCTGCAAAAATCTTAACAAAATTTTCTAAATCAAATGATAAGTTAAAAATTATAGCTGGTTTCATGGATGGCAAGGTTTTGGATGAAAAAGAGGTGTCTGTTATTGCCACACTACCTTCTTTAGAAGAAGCAAGAGCTAAAATAGTGGGAATTTTAGCCACTCCTGCTCAAAAATTAGTGAGTATTTTGCTTGCACCTGGCTCAAAAATTGCTAATTTAGCGCGCGCAAAGAGTTTAAAAAATTAAATCACAGGATTAAAAATGGCAGACTTAAATAAAATTATAGATGAACTTTCTACTTTAACCGTAGTTGAAGCAGCAGAATTATCTAAACAACTCGAAGAAAAATGGGGAGTTACAGCAGCAGCCCCAGTTGCAGCAGCACCAACGGGTGGAGCGGCAGCGCCAGCAGGAGAAGAAAAATCTGAATTTTCAGTTTTTTTGGCGTCAGCTGGAGATAAAAAAATTAATGTTATTAAAGAAGTTAGAGCAATAACTGGTTTAGGTTTAAAAGAAGCGAAGGATTTAGTAGAAGCCGCTCCAAAAGAAGTTAAAGGCGGTGTAGCTAAAAAAGATGCAGAGGAATTTAAGAAAAAACTTGAAGCAGCTGGAGCTAAAGTAGAATTAAAGTAAACAAAATTTAAGACTAAATTTTATTGCAGTTTAAGACATTGCAATAGGATTTTTTTATATTTGATGCAATTATCTTTTACACAAAAGAAACACATTAGAAAAAACTTTGGTAAATTAGTTGAGGGTTTATCTATACCGAATTTAATAGAGGTTCAAAAAAACTCATATAATGAATTTTTAGAATCTAAGTCATTAAAAGAACAATTAAATGATTTATCAAAAGGTATAGACAAAGTTTTTAAAAGCATTTTCCCTATAGAAGATGGAAACGATAAATCAACTTTAGAATATATTTCTTATAAATTGGAAAAACCAAAATTTGATGTAATTGAATGTAAACAAAGAAGCTTATCTTATTCTGCAGCACTTAAGGCTAACTTAAGATTAGTTGTTTATGATATTGACGTAGAAAATAATACTAAACAAATTTTATCAGCAAAAGAACAAGAAGTTTTTATAGGTGATCTTCCTTTAATGACTCCAAGTGCTACTTTTATAACTAATGGAGTTGAACGAGTTGTAGTAAATCAGATGCACAGAAGTCCAGGTGTTTTTTTTGATCACGATAAAGGAAAAACACATGCGAGTGGAAAATATTTGTTTAATTGCAGAATAATTCCTGGTAGGGGTTCTTGGTTGGATTTTGAATTTGATCCAAAAGATATTTTATATTTTAGAATTGATAGGAAGAAAAAACTTCCAATTACTACCTTTTTGTTCGCACTTGGTTTTACAAAAGATAAAATAATTGAAACTTTTTATTCTACCAACACTTATTCTTATAATAAAGAAACAAAAAGTTGGATCACAGATTTCAATTTGGATAATTACAAGAGACCTTTAAAATTATCCTATGATCTGGTTGATGCTAAAACTAATAAAAAAGTTTTAGGTAAGGGTGAAAAACTTAATATTGTAATTGCTAAAAAACTTAAAGAAAAAGGATTGAACTCCATATCTATTCCAAATGATGAAATAATAGGAAAATATCTTGGAAAAGATGTAAAAGATAAAAATGGAGAACTTTTAGTTGGAGCTGGGTTTGATTTAACAGAAGAACAATTAGCTAAAATTTTAGCTCAAGATGAAAAAGATCTAAATATTGTTAATATTGATCCTATAAACAAAGGTCCATATATTTTAGAAAGTCTAAAAATAGATAAAAATACGAATAAAACTGAAGCTTTAAGTGATATTTATAAAGTCTTAAGACCTGGTGAAGCACCTTCTGTTGATATAGCAGAGGAAATATTTAACAATTTATATTTTAAGAAAGAAAGATATGATTTGTCAGAAGTTGGAAGAGTAAAACTTAATTCAAAATTAGATTTAGATACTAGCTCAAAAAAAACTATTTTAGAAACTAATGATATCATTGCCATAATTAAATTTATGTTAGATTTGAGAGACGGTAAAGGTGATGTTGATGACATAGATCATTTAGGAAATAGAAGAGTGAGATCAGTAGGAGAACTTGTTGAAAACCAGTTTAGAATTGGTTTGCTGCGAATGGAAAGAACAGTCAAGGAAAAAATGTCGACTTTTCTAGAAATTGAATCAGCTATGCCACAAGATTTGATCAATGCAAAACCCATAACTACATCATTAAAGGATTTTTTTGCAACTTCACAACTTTCACAATTCATGGATCAAACTAATCCATTATCTGAAATAACTCATAAAAGAAGAGTATCAGCCTTAGGACCAGGAGGACTAACAAGGGAAAGAGCAGGTTTTGAAGTTAGAGATGTACACCCAACACATTACGGAAGAATATGTCCAATTGAAACTCCAGAAGGACCTAATATTGGATTAATAAATAGTTTGGCGACATATTGTAGAGTAAATAAGTTTGGTTATATTGAAAGTCCATATAAAAAAGTAGTTAACGGAAAAGTCACTTCAGAAATAAAATATCTTTCTGCTATTGAAGAAGAGAAATACACTATTGCTCAAGCTAACTCAGCTATTAATAAAGATGGATCATTCGTCGAAGAACTTGTTGCTTGTAGAAAGAATCTAAATTTTGAGTTATCATCTAGAGAAAATATTGATTACATAGATGTTTCTCCAAAACAACTAGTATCTGTAGCAGCAGCTTTAATTCCATTTTTAGAAAATGACGATGCTAATAGGGCATTAATGGGTTCTAATATGATGAGACAAGCAGTTCCATTACTTAAACCTGAGTCTCCATTAGTCGGAACAGGAATCGAGTCCGATGTTGCTTTGGATTCAGGTGTAACAATAGTTGCTAAAAGAAACGGTGTTGTGGATAAAATTGACGGAAAAAGAATAGTTGTAAAAGTTACAGACGTTACTGATTTATCTCAATCAGCAGTAGATATCTATAACTTATCTAAATTTCAAAGATCAAATCAAAATACTTGCATTAACCAAAAACCATTAGTCAAAGTTGGAGATAAAATTAAAAAAGGAGATATTGTTGCAGACGGTCCTGCAACTAAATTAGGAGAATTAGCTTTAGGTAAAAATGTTACCGTAGCTTTCATGCCTTGGCAGGGCTATAATTTTGAAGACTCAATACTAATTTCAGAAAGATGTGTGACAGATGACGTTTTCACTTCTGTACATATTGAGGAATATGAGTCAATGGCAAGAGATACAAAACTTGGTGCTGAAGAAATTACAAGGGATATACCAAATGTGAGCGAGGAAAGTCTGAGGAATTTAGATGAGTCAGGAATAGTATATGTTGGCGCAGAGGTTAAGCCAGGAGATATTTTAGTTGGTAAAGTAACACCAAAAAGTGAAACTTCATCAAGCCCTGAGGAAAAATTACTACGATCAATATTTGGAGAAAAAGCTACAGATGTGAGGGACTCATCTTTAAAGCTACCTTCAGGTAGTACTGGTGTAGTGATTGATGTAAGAGTTTTTAATAGACACGGTATCGAAAAAGACGAGAGATCAATAGCAATTGAAAGGGCTGAAATTGAGTCTGTACAAGAAGATAAAAAAGTTGAAGAAGAGATACTTAATAGAAATATTAAATTAAGGGCAATTAATTTACTCAATGGACAGGTTATTAATAAGCAATTTAATGAATTAAAATCAGGCACAACGTTAAACCAAAATGACTTTGAAAATTTGACACTTAAAGATTTATGGAAAATACCTTTACAAAAACAGGACCTAAATAGTGATTTAGAAAAGCTTAAAAATCAATTTGAAAATGCATCTGAAGATATAAAGTTAAGGTTTGAAGATAAAGTTGCAAAAATTCAACAAGGTGATGATTTACTACCAACTGTGATGAAAGTAGTTAAAGTATTCGTTGCAGTAAAAAGAAGATTGATGCCTGGAGATAAAATGGCAGGTAGACATGGAAATAAAGGTGTAGTCAGCAAAATTGTTCCTGTTGAAGATATGCCTTACATGGAAAATGGAAAGCCTGTAGACATTGTTTTAAATCCTCTTGGAGTGCCTAGCAGGATGAATGTGGGTCAAATTTTAGAAACACATTTAGGTTGGTCATGCTCAGAACTCGGAGATCAAATCAAAAAACACTTAAAAAATTTTGATAAAGAGATAGAAAAAGTAAAAGATAAACTAAAAGAAATTTACGGAAAATCCTACTACGATGAAATTATTTCTAAATTATCAAATAAAGAAGTAGCTGAGTTAGTTCAAAATTTATCAAATGGAGTTCCAATAGCCACACCCGTTTTTGATGGCGCAAGTACAGAAGATATAACAAAGATGCTAGATCTTGCTAAACTTCCAAATTCAGGTCAAACGCACTTATGGAACGGGCAAACTGGTGAGAGATTTGATAGACCCGTTACAGTTGGTATTATTTATATGCTTAAATTAAATCACTTAGTAGAGGATAAAATACATGCTAGATCCACTGGTCCGTATAGCTTAGTGACACAGCAACCATTAGGTGGAAAAGCTCAACTTGGGGGTCAGAGATTTGGTGAAATGGAGGTATGGGCTTTAGAGGCATATGGAGCTTCATATACCTTACAGGAAATTTTAACAGTTAAGTCTGATGATGTTGCTGGAAGAACCAAAGTTTATGAAACAATTGTAAAAGGCAATAATAATTTCGAGTCTGGAGTTCCAGAGTCTTTTAATGTTTTGGTAAAAGAAATAAGAGCCTTAGGTTTAAACATTGAGCTTAATTAAATATGGAAAAAAATCTTACAAAAAACTTTGAAAACCAAAACATTGTCCAAGAGAATAGCTTTGATAGTATTAAAATAACTCTAGCAAGCCCAGAAAAAATTAAATCGTGGTCTTATGGAGAAATAAAAAAACCAGAGACAATTAATTATCGAACATTCAGGCCAGAAAAAGATGGACTATTTTGCTCAAGAATATTTGGTCCTGTTAAAGATTATGAATGTTTGTGCGGTAAATACAAAAGAATGAAATTTAGAGGTATTATTTGTGAAAAATGCGGAGTTGAAGTTACAAAGTCTAATGTGAGAAGAGAAAGAATGGGACATATTGATCTTGCCTGTCCTGTTGCTCATATTTGGTTTCTAAAATCATTACCTAGTAGAATTTCATTAGCTATAGATATGAAATTAAAAGAGGTTGAAAAAGTATTATATTTTGAAAGTTTTATTGTAGTCGAGCCTGGTCTAACAACCTTAAAAAAAGGGCAACTTATATCTGAAGATGCATTGGTTAAAGCTCAAGAGGAATTCGGAGAAGATGCTTTCACAGCGGGAATTGGAGCTGAAGCAGTAAGAGAAATTTTAGTTAATTTAGATCTGAAAAAAGAACAACAAAAATTAAGAGAATCTTTAAAAGACATAAAATCTAAAGTCACTGAGGAAAGAACTATCAAAAGACTTAAACTAATAGAGTCTTTTATAAATTCAGGAAATAAGCCAGAGTGGATGATTTTAACCTCTGTTCCAGTAATACCCCCAGAATTAAGACCTTTAGTCCCTTTAGATGGAGGCAGGTTTGCTACGTCTGATTTGAACGACTTGTACCGAAGAGTAATTAATAGAAATAATAGATTAAAAAGACTTTTAGACCTAAAGGCACCCGACATTATTGTTAGAAATGAAAAGAGAATGTTACAGGAGTCCGTTGATGCGTTGTTTGATAACGGAAGAAGAGGAAGAGTAATAACAGGCACAGGTAAAAGACCCCTGAAATCGTTAGCAGAAATGTTAAAAGGAAAACAAGGAAGATTCAGACAAAACTTATTAGGAAAGAGGGTAGATTATTCTGGTAGATCAGTAATTGTTGTCGGACCCGAATTAAAGTTACATCAATGTGGCTTGCCAAAAAAAATGGCTTTGGAACTTTTTAAACCATTTTTATATGCGAGATTAGATAAACTCGGTTTAGCGACGACAATTAAACAGGCAAAAAGATTAGTAGAAAAGGAAAAAAGTGAAGTTTGGGACTCTCTTGAGCATATAATTAGAGAGCATCCGATTCTCTTAAATCGTGCTCCAACTTTACATAGATTAGGTGTTCAAGCGTTTGAAGCAAAACTAATTGAGGGTAATGCAATAGAACTACATCCATTGGTTTGTGCCGCTTTTAATGCTGACTTTGACGGAGATCAAATGGCCGTTCACATCCCTTTAAGTTTGGAAGCTCAATTAGAAGCAAGGGTCCTAATGATGTCAACTAATAACATTTTGAGTCCTTCTAATGGTAAACCAATTATTGTACCTAGTCAGGATATAGTTTTAGGAATTTACTATCTTTCACAAGCAGAGGAAAATGACAAAAAGCCTAAAGGTATATTCTCAAGTATCGAAGAAATTGAGCAAGCTCTCGAAAATAAGTCAATAAGTTTACATTCTAAGATTGTTTCAACCTTTAAGACCGTAAATCAAGAAGGAAAAATTATTACTGAAAAATATACTAGTACAGCTGGTAGATTTTTACTTGCTAATGTTTTGCCTAAAAATCATAATATAAAATTTTCTTTAGTAAATAAACTACTAACCAAAAAAAACGTCTCTGAAGTTATAGACACTATTTTTAGATATTGCGGACAAAAAGAAACTGTAATTTTTTGCGATAGAATAAAGACACTTGGATTTAAACATGCTTTTAAAGCTGGAATATCGTTTGGAAAAGATGATTTGATTATTCCAAAAACAAAAGAAAATTTAATCGGAAGCACAAAAAAACAAATAGAAGAGTACGAAAAACAGTATTCAGACGGCTTAATTACAAGAGGTGAAAAATATAACAAAGTAGTTGATATTTGGTCCAAATGTACAGATACAGTTGCCAATGAAATGATGAAGGAAATTTCATCAGCAGAAAAAATTTATGAAGATGATAGAATAGAAACGAACTCAGTGTATATGATGGCGGACTCTGGAGCCAGAGGATCTCAAGCTCAGATGAAACAATTAGCAGGAATGAGAGGGCTTATTGCTAAACCTTCTGGTGAAATAATTGAAACACCAATTATTGCAAATTTTAAAGAGGGTTTATCTGTTTTAGAGTATTTTAACTCCACACACGGTGCTAGAAAAGGTTTAGCTGATACAGCATTAAAAACAGCCAATTCTGGGTATTTAACAAGGAGACTTTGCGATGTAGCCCAGGATGTACAAATTACTAAAGCAGAATGTGACCCAAAGAAAAGATCTTCCGTAACAATTTCTGAAATTATTGAGGGAGGCAATATTTTAGTAAGTCTATCTGAAAGAGTTTTAGGAAGAGTAATAGCTGAAAATATTAAAAACCCTGTAACTGGTGAAATTATTATTAAAAAAGATAAATTAATCGATGAATTTGATTGTGAAAAAATTGATGCTGCTGGAGTAAAATCAGTAAATGTTTATTCAGTAATTACGTGCGCATCAACAAAGGGTGTTTGCCAGGTTTGTTATGGAAGAGATTTAGCTAGAGGTAAACTTGTTAGCGTTGGTGAAGCAGTAGGTATGATTGCGGCTCAATCTATTGGTGAACCAGGAACACAATTAACAATGAGAACATTTCATGTTGGAGGCACCGCACAAATTAAAGAGGAGTCTCAGATAATTTCACAAACAAAAGGAAAATTAAATATAATCAACAAAAATCTTATAGAAGACTCTAAGAAAAATACTATTGTAATGGGTAGAAATACTCAATTAAGCATTGAGGATGACAATGGTAGACAACTTGCTATCTATAAAGTTAATTATGGATCAAAATTATTTTTCAAAGATGGAGATACGGTAGATAAAGGAAAAAAAATTGCAGAGTGGGATCCATATACTCTACCAGTAATCGCTGAAACTGGTGGTATAGTAAATTATATGGATTTAATGGAGGGAAGTTCTTTGACAGAAACATTAGATGATGCAACAGGTCTATCATCAAAATCTGTTACAGATTGGAAATCCTCATCTAAAAATTCTGAATTGAAGCCCAGAATAACCTTAAGAAACGAAAAAGGAGAAATAATAAAAAAAGCTGATGGCAACGAAGCAAGATATTATTTAGTCCCAGATACGATCTTGTCTGTAAAGGACGGTCAAAAGATTTCAGCTGGAGATGTACTTGCAAGATTGCCTAAAGAAACTTCTAAGACTAAAGATATCACTGGTGGTTTACCACGTGTTGCTGAACTATTTGAAGCGAGACGACCTAAAGATAGTGCAATTATAGCTGAGAACGATGGTGTAATAGAATTTGGTAAAGAAGTTAGGGGCAAACAAAAAATTTCCATAGTTTCTACTAATGGGGAAACATCGAATTATTTAATTCCAAAAGGCAAACACGTAAATTTTAATCAAGGTGAAAAAATTAAAAAAGGGGAGTATCTTTTAGATGGAAGTCCAGCTCCACACGATATTTTAAGAATTCTAGGAGTTGAAAAATTAACAGAGTACTTTGTGTCTGAAGTTCAAGAAGTTTATAGATTACAAGGTGTTGTAATAAACGACAAACATATCGAAACTATTGTTAGACAAATGTTGAAAAGAGTAGAAATAAAAGATCCAGGTGACTCAAATCTTCTAGCAGGAGAAGTAATAGATCTATTGGATATTAATGTAATAAATGACAAACTTAGAGAAGAAAAAAAGAAACCAGCTGTATTCGAAAGAATATTATTAGGAATTACAAAAGCATCATTACAAACTAATTCATTTATATCAGCTGCATCTTTTCAAGAAACTACAAGAGTTCTAACTGATGCATCAATTAAAGGTAAAACGGACTCATTAGAAGGATTGAAAGAAAACGTAATTGTCGGTAGATTGGTGCCTGCTGGTACTGGATTAACAAAAATTGAATGGGACAAGCAAGCTAGAGACCAAGATAAAGCAAGATTGGAAGAGCTTAAAAGTCAAGAGCTAGAATCAGCTCCAGATGCGCCTGAACAAACAGCTTAATTATAATTTTAGCAGGGTTAAAACATTGACTTTTATCAATTCAATGCTAGTTTACGGCACATTTTGAATGTTAGAAGTAAGGTAGATTATAGCCTTAAACACTAACAAAATCATCCGAGGGTTTTCCTTATTTCAACTTCAAAATACTATTATGCCAACTATTAATCAGTTGATAAAAAAAAGAAGAATTAAACCTGTGGCAAGAAATAAAGTTCCTGCGCTTGAAAGACAACCTTTAAAAAGAGGTGTGTGTGTGAAGGTTTATACTACCACTCCAAAAAAACCTAACTCAGCTTTAAGAAAAGTTGCTAGAGTGAGGTTGTCCAATGGCTTTGAGGTTACGGCTTATATACCAGGTGAAGGTCATAACTTACAAGAACACTCAGTAGTTTTATTAAGAGGAGGACGTGTAAAAGATTTACCTGGTGTTAGATATCATATTTTAAGAGGAAATTTAGATACCCAAGGTGTAGCCAATCGTAAACAAAGAAGATCCTTATACGGAGCAAAAAAACCAAAATAAAAAATATGTCTAGAAAAAGAAAAGCACCAATTAGAAAAGTTTATCCTGATCCTAAATTTCACTCAGAAGTAGTTTCTAAATTTATAAACTCCATTATGTATGATGGTAAAAGATCTACTGCAGAAAAAATTCTTTATGATGCATTAGATAAAATAAAATCTAAAAATAATGAGGATCCTCTTAAAATTTTTAATTCGGCAATAAGCAATGTTAAACCAAATCTAGAGTGTAGATCAAGAAGAGTCGGTGGAGCCACTTATCAGGTTCCAGTAGAAGTTAAAGCGAAAAGAGCTCAAGCTTTAGCATTGAGATGGATAATGGATGCTACTAGAAAAAGAAAAAACAAGACTATGGCGGAAAAACTCTATGCAGAATTATTAGATGCTTCACAAAATAAAGGTTCAGCGATTAAAAAGAGAGAAGATACTCATAAAATGGCAGAGTCTAATAAAGCCTTTGCACATTTTAGATGGTAAAAAATTATGGCTAAGTACACTTTAGATAAATATAGAAACATAGGTATTATGGCACACATCGATGCTGGCAAAACAACCACTACTGAAAGAGTTTTATATTATACAGGTAAAAGTCATAAAATTGGTGAAGTACATGATGGTGCTGCAACAATGGATTGGATGGAACAAGAGCAGGAAAGAGGTATTACTATTACTTCTGCTGCCACAACTTGTTTTTGGAGAGATCATAGAATTAATATTATAGATACTCCGGGCCATGTAGATTTTACAATCGAAGTAGAGAGATCATTAAAAGTGCTAGATGGTGCAGTAGCAGTATTCGATGGTGTTGCAGGTGTTGAACCCCAATCTGAAACAGTGTGGAGACAAGCTGATAAGTATAAAGTTCCAAGAATTTGTTTTGTAAATAAACTTGATAGAACTGGAGCTGATTTTTATAGATGTGTAGATATGATTAAAGAACGTTTAGGATGTAAACCTTTACCCCTTCAATTACCCATTGGTGCTGAAGCTGATTTAAAAGGAGTAGTAGATTTGGTCAAAATGAAAGGTATTGTCTGGCAGAATGAAGACCTTGGGGCTAAATTTGATTATGTTGATATTCCAGATGATCTTAAAGATAAGGCAAAAGAGTATAGACAAAACCTTGTTGAAACGGCAGTAGAAGAAGACGAAAAGTTAATGGAGTCCTATCTAGAAGGTAAAGAACCATCTGAGGAGGATCTTATTAAGTGCATTAGAAAAGGAACTTTGAGTTTTAACTTTGTTCCTATTTTAACAGGCTCAGCTTTTAAAAATAAAGGAGTTCAACCTTTATTAGATGCTGTAATAGATTATCTGCCTAGTCCAAAAGATATCGGGTCAATTGAAGCTACTAAATTAAACTCAGAAGATAAGCTTCAAATGAAATTTGAGGATAGTGAACCTTTTTCTGCTTTAGCTTTTAAAGTTGCTAACGATCCATTTGTTGGTTCATTAACCTTTATACGTATTTATTCTGGTAAACTTCAAGCAGGCACTGCAGTTTACAATTCTTCAACTGAAAAATCTGAAAGAGTAGGAAGAATGTTGCTAATGCACGCAAACTCCAGAGAGGATATTAAAGAAGCAAATACTGGAGATATCGTAGCTCTTGCAGGCTTAAAAAACACTATCACGGGTCATACATTATGTGATCAAAACAAACCTGTTTTATTAGAACCGATGGAATTTCCTGATCCAGTAATTGAAATAGCTGTAGAGCCTAAAACAAAAGGCGATCAAGAAAAAATGGGTGAAGCATTAAACAGATTAGCAAAAGAGGACCCTTCATTTAGGGTTAGTTCTGATGAGGAGTCAGGACAGACGATTATTAAAGGAATGGGAGAACTTCATTTAGATATTATTGTAGATAGAATGAAAAGAGAATTTAAAGTTGAGGCTAATGTTGGGGCACCACAAGTAGCTTATCGTGAAACAATTCTTGGATCCTCAGAAGTAACTTATATTCATAAAAAACAAAGTGGTGGATCGGGACAGTTTGCTAAAGTAACTTTAAGTGTTGAACCTTTAGAACCAGGCAAAGGAAGAGAAGTTGATAACAAAATTAAAGGTGGAGCAATTCCAAAAGAATTTATTCCGGGAGTGGAGAAAGGTGTTTTAAGTGTAGCAGAAAGTGGAATATTAGCAGGCTTTCCAGTTATTGATTATAAGGTAACAATTTTAGATGGATTACATCATGATGTTGACTCAAGTGTACTTGCGTTTGAAATAGCATCCAGAATGTGTTTCAGAGAAGCTTGTACAAAAGCAACTTTAAAACTTTTAGAGCCAATGATGAAAGTTGAAGTTGTTACACCAGAAGAGTTTATGGGTGATGTAATCGGTGACTTAAATAGTAGAAGGGGGCAAGTTGCATCGACTGAGGCACGAGGAAATGCAACAGCTATTAACGCTACAGTCCCACTAGCTAATATGTTTGGATATATAAACAATTTACGTTCTTCAACACAAGGAAGAGCTCAATACACTATGCAATTTAGTCATTATGATAAAGTACCTCAAAATGTTCAAGACGAAGTAACAAAGAAATTAGCTTAAATATGGAAAATCAAAATATTAGAATTCATTTAAAAGCTTATGATAATAAGATCCTTGATTTATCAACTGAGGAAATAGTTAATACAGCTAAAAGAACAGGAGCTCAAGTCAAAGGTCCAATTCCACTTCCAACAAGAATTGAGAGATACACCGTTTTAAGATCTCCACACATTGATAAAAAAAGTAGAGAACAATTTGAGTCAAGAACACACAAAAGATTAATAGATATTATAGAACCTACTCCTCAAACGGTAGAAGCTTTAATGAAATTAGATTTAGCTTCAGGAGTAGATATTGAGATAAAGATATAGTTTATGAGCATTGGATTAATAGGAACTAAAATAGGAATGACTAGAGAGTTCATGGAGAGTGGGCAGTCCGTTCCTGTAACTGTTATAAAAGTTGAGAAAGGAAGAGTTCTTGATGTAGTAACTAAAGAAAAAAGGGGTTACACAGCTATAAAAGTTGGTTTCTTTAAACTAAAAAATTCAAAACTTACAAAACAAATGAAAGGTTATTTTGCTAAAAAAAATACAGAGCCTAAGAAAATTTTAAAAGAATTTAGAGTTGAGAACCAAGATCAGTTTAAGGAAGGGAATGAATTAGGATTAGAAATATTCAAAGATAAAAAATTTTTAGATGTAAGGTCCAAAACTATTGGTAAAGGTTTCGCAGGAGTAATGAAAAGATGGAACTTCGGTGGTTTAAGAGCTTCTCATGGTGTTTCGGTATCTCACAGGTCTCATGGCTCAACTGGTCAACGTCAAGATCCAGGAAAAGTATTTAAAGGTAAAAAGATGGCTGGTCATATGGGAGACAAACTAAGGACAATGTTAAATTTAGAGGTAGTAAAATCAGATTTAGAAAACAATCTATTATACTTAAAAGGCTCAATACCCGGTTCAAAGAATTCGACTGTGCTTTTAAGAGAGTCAGTTAAAAATGTTAGAAAAAAAACAATTAAAGAAAAATATGACGCTAAAATTAAAGCCGCTACAGCTAAGAAAGGAAAAAAATAAATGAAATTTCCTCTTTTAAGTATTGATGGTGGTAAAGCAGAGTCGATAGAGATTTCTGATAAGTTAGTTAAATTAAAAGTTAATCACAAACTGATTAAATTTGTCATAGATTGGCAACTAAATCATGCAAAACCAAGATTAGCAAAGACAAAACAAAGAAATGAAATAAAAGGGTCAACAAAAAAAATAGTGCCTCAAAAGGGTGGAGGAGGAGCAAGACATGCTAGTAAAAAAGCTCCGTTATTTGTTGGAGGAGGAATAGCCCACGGACCTAAAGGTGCTGCCTATAAGATAAAGAAGATTAATAAAAAAGTACGAAAACTGGCTCTTGCCCAGACTTTATCAAAAAAAAATTCTGATAAAAATTTACATATATTAGCTGATGTAAAAAAAGAGATAAAAAAGACAAAAGAATTTAACAAATTTCTTATTAAAAATAAATTAGCCAATGTTTTAATAATTTCTGATACAGAC
Organism: uncultured Pelagibacteraceae bacterium; assembly: GCA_902631535.1. Lineage (GTDB taxonomy): Bacteria > Pseudomonadota > Alphaproteobacteria > Pelagibacterales > Pelagibacteraceae > Pelagilacustribacter. The sequence goes on along the minus strand of CACOYX010000001.1, from coordinate 152,827 downwards.
TCTATGAAGAATATTAATAAGTCTGCTCGTAATATTAAAAATGTTAAATTAATAAAAGAAGAAGGTACTAACATTTATGATTTATTTAAATATAAAAATGTAATAATGACATCTAGTTCAGTAAAGAAAATTCAAGAAAGAGTTCTTAATGAAAAAAATTAATTATATTGACTCAATTAGACATCCAATAATAACTGAAAAGGCTACGATCTTATCAGAACAGAATAAAACTGTTTTTAAAGTACACGACAAAGCTAATAAAAAAACGATAAAAAAGAATATTGAAAAACTTTTTAAAGTTAATGTAATTAAAATAAATATTATTAATCAAAAATCAAAATTAAAAATGAAGCAAGGAAAAAAATCTATTAAAGGTGGATATAAAAAAGCAATAATTACTCTAAAAAAAGGTCAGAGTATTGATCTGACTACAGGAATCTAGATATGGCTCTAAAAACTTTTAAACCTTATACAAAATCTACCCGAGGGACAGTGGTTCTGGATAAAAGTAATCTATGGAAAGGAGCTCCCTATAAACCATTAACAAAAGGACAAAACTTTACAGGCGGAAGAAATAATAACGGTCGAATTACCTCTAGACATATAGGAGGTGGTTCAAAACATAAATATAGAGTTATTGATTTTTACAGAAAAAAGAAAAATGTTCCTGCAACTGTAGAAAGAATAGAATATGATCCAAATAGAACAGCTCATATAGCTTTAATATCTTACAAAGATAAAGAAAAGGCCTATATTATTAGTCCACAAGGTTTAAAACAAGGGGATGTAATTGAGTCCGGTAAAAATGTGGAAATTAAAATTGGAAATTCTTTAGAGTTAAAAGATATACCACCAGGTACTTCTATACACAATGTCGAACTAATACCTGGTAATGGCGCAAAATTAGCTCGTTCAGCAGGATCATCAGTAACATTGTCAGGTTATGATGGAGATTATGCAATTTTAAAACTTTCGTCAGGTGAAACTAGAAAAGTAAGCAGTTCTTGTATAGCTACAATTGGAACAGTATCTAATCCAGATCAAAAAAATATTAAAATAGGTAAAGCAGGTAGAAATAGATGGAGAGGGAAAAGACCTCAAACTAGAGGTGTAGCGATGAACCCGGTCGATCACCCACATGGTGGAGGTGAAGGTAAGACTTCAGGTGGAAGAAGTCCCGTCTCTCCTTGGGGACAATCTGCTAAAGGTTTGAAAACAAGACGACCAAAAAGAAGTGATAAATTAATTATCACTAGAAGAAAGAAAAGGAAAAAATAATGACTAGATCAGTTTGGAAAGGCCCATTTGTTCATCCAAGTTTATTGAAAAAAATAGATAAACTTAAAGATGCACCAAATAAAAAACCAATTAAAACTTGGTCTAGAAACTCAACTATTATTCCAGATTTTGTAGGCCACAGTTTCATGATTCATAATGGAAAATCATTTATACCAATAACTATTTCTGAAGAGATGGTAGGCCATAAGTTAGGTGAGTTTGCTCCTACTCGAACTTTCAAAGGTCACACGCCAGCAGATAAAAAAGCAGCAGCAGCAGCTCCAGCTACAGCAACAAAACCAGCAGGGGATAAAAAGTAATGGAAAAAAATAATTCTTTAGTCAAAGCAGTAAATAAAAATGTTAGAACTAGTCCTAGAAAATTAGCTTTAGTATGTAATTTTATTAAAGGAAAAAAAGCAGATGTTGCATTGAGAGATTTAGAATTTTCAAGAAAAAGAATTTCAAAAGACGTAAGTAAAACTGTGAAATCTGCCATATCAAATGCAGAAAATAATCATCAATTTGATATAGATAATTTATTTGTAAAAGAAGCATATGTTGGAAAATCTCTTGTAATGAAAAGATTTAGACCCAGAGCCAAAGGTAGAGCTAGTCCAATTAAAAAACCATTTAGTAGAATTACAATTATTTTAGAAGAAAAAAAACAAAAGAGGGTAGATAAATAATGGGACAAAAAATAAATCCTATAGGTTTAAGGCTGGGTATTAACAGAGGATGGGACTCAACTTGGTTTGCTAAAAAGAAAGATTTTGGCAGATACCTTATTGAGGATTTTAAGATAAGAAATTATATTAAGAAAAACATAGTAAATTCAGGAGTGTCAGAGATTATAATCGAAAGATCATCTAAAAAATGTACAGTCTCAATTCATACTTCTAGACCAGGTTTCGTAATAGGAAAAAAAGGTGCAGACATAGAAAAAATTAAAAAGAATATAATGAAAATCACAGACAGTGATGTGAACGTTAATATTAAAGAGATAAAAAAACCAGAATTAAATTCAAATTTAGTCGCAGAAAATATAGCGCAACAACTAGTAAAAAGAGTTGCATATAGACGTGCTATGAAAAGAGCAATGCAATCTGCAATGAGATTAAATGCTAAAGGAATTAAAGTAATGTTGAGCGGTAGATTAGCAGGAAATGAAATAGCAAGAACTGAGTGGCTTAGAGAAGGAAGTATACCATCGCATACACTACGAGCTGATATTGATTATGGATTTGCAGAAGCTCTTACTACTTATGGTATTATTGGTGTAAAAGTTTGGATTTATAAGGGTGAATTAATGGCAAAAGATGTTGAAAAAGAAAAAAAGGAAAGGGTAAAGAATGCTACAGCCAGTCAGAACTAAATACAGGAAAGCATTTAAAGGGAGAATTCATGGAAATGCCACTAGAGCTGTAAAATTAAATTATGGTCAATTTGGTTTAAAAGCTATTCAACCAGATAGAATAATTGGAAAGCAAATCGAGGCTGCAAGAGTAGCATTAACAAGATACATGAAAAGGACTGGTAAGGTATGGACAAGAATTTTTCCAAATATACCTGTTTCAAAAAAACCAACAGAGGTAAGAATGGGAAAAGGAAAAGGTTCTCCAGAATATTATGCTTGTAGAGTAAAACCTGGAAGAATAATATTTGAGATAGATGGAGTTAGCGAGGAAATAGCGAGAGAAGCTTTATATAAAGCATCAGCAAAATTACCAATTAAAACAAAATTTGTAAAAAGATAATGGCTAAAAAAAAAGAAGATAAAAAAATGACTAAAGATCAAGCTGAGAAAAAAATTTTAACTCTCAAGAAAGATTTATTTAATATAAGATTTAAAAAGATTAATAATCAAATTAATAATCCAGCTCAATACAATGAAATAAAGAAAAATATAGCTAGATTATATACAACTATAAAGAATTCAAAATGACAAAAAAAGTATTAAAAGGAATAGTTACTAGTGCTAAAAATAACAAAACAATTGTAGTTGAGGTTACCAGAAAATTTAAACATCCTTTTTATGAAAAGGTTATAAAAAGATCAAAAAAATATCATGCACATGATGAAAAAAATAAATTTAAAGAAGGCGAAACAGTATCAATAATTGAATGTAAGCCGTTTTCCAAAAAAAAAACTTGGCAGGTAATTGAAAAATGATCCAAATTCAAACAGAACTTTCAGTAGCAGATAACACAGGAGCAAAAAGAGTTGAGTGTATAAAGGTTCTTGGAGGTTCTAAAAGAAGATATGCTTCAGTTGGAGATATTATTGTGATTAGTGTTAAAGATGCAATACCAAAAGGAAAAGTCAAGAAAGGTGCAGTACACAAAGCAGTAGTTGTGAGAACTAGAAAAGAAATATACCGAAATGACGGTTCTAAAGTTCAATTTGATAAAAATGCAGTTGTTTTAACAGATGATAAAGGTGAACCAATTGGCACTAGAATATTTGGACCTGTTACAAGAGAATTAAGATCAAGAGGCCACACTAAAATTATTTCTCTAGCACCGGAGGTACTTTAAAATGATATTAAAAAAAGGAGCACAAGTGAAAGTAATTACTGGTAAAGACAGAGGTAAAACTGGAGAAATTTTAGAGATTAATAGAAAATTGAAAAAAATAAAAATTAAATCAATTAATATGATAAAGCGGCATACAAAACCTACAAAAGAAAACAAGGGTGGAATAATTTCAAAAGAGAGCTTTATCCATCAGTCAAACGTTAAAAATATAGATATTCAAAAAAAAGAAAAGAAAGTGGTTAGTAAAAAATAATGCCTAGATTAAAAAATATATATGAAAAAGAAATAGTTGGAAATTTGATTAGTAAACTATCCTTAAAAAATAAGCATGACGTGCCGAAAATTATTAAGATTATTTTAAATATGGGTTTAGGTGAAGATGCTTCTGATGGAAAAAAACTTAAAGCTTGCGTAGATGATGTAGCTTTAATATCAGGTCAAAAACCTGTAATTACGAAATTTAAAAAATCAATTTCAAACTTTAAGACAAGAAAAGGATCTAATGCTGGAGTAAAAGTAACACTTAGATCGCATAAAATGTATGAATTTATTGATCGATTAGTAAATATAGCTTTACCAAGGATAAAAGATTTTAGAGGATTATCTTCAAAAGGAATTGATAATTCAAATAACTATTCTTTTGGAATAAAAGAACATATCATTTTTCCAGAGGTAAATTTTGACAAAGTAGATAAAATCAGAGGTCTTGATATAACTATAGTTACTTCAAGTAAAAATAAACAAGGAACTTTAGAACTATTAAAAGAGTTCAATTTTCCATTAAACGAAAAAAAGAACTAAGGGCAATTATGGCTAAAACTAGTGCAATACAAAAAAATCTTAAGAGAATTAAATTAGTTAAAAAATATGCAAAAAAAAGAGCTGCATTAAAAAAAATTATAAATAATAGAAAATTAGAATTATCTGAGAGATTTGAAGCTCAATTAAAGCTGAATAAACTTCCAAAAAATTCAGCAAAAATAAGAATTCGAAATAGATGTGAGGTATCGGGTAGACCTCATGGTGTATATAGAAAATTAAAAATATCTAGGATAGCACTCAGAGACATGGCATCTTCTGGCAAAATTCCTGGAATTACTAAATCGAGCTGGTAGGAGGAAAATGACATTTACAGATCCAATTGGTGATATGTTTTCAAGAATTAGAAATGGTCAAATGAGATCACTCAATTCAGTTGAAATCCCATCATCAAATTTTAGAAAAAATATTTTAGAAATTCTTAAAACTGAAGGGTATATCAAAGACTATTTTATTGAAAAAACAGAGAACAATAAAACTAGTTTAAAAATATCTCTAAAATACTATGAGGGTTATCCTGTAATCAAAGAAATTAAAAGAATTTCTAAACCGGGAAGAAGAGTTTATTCAAGAGCAACAAGTATACCTAAAGTAATGAATGGATTAGGTTTAGCTATTTTATCAACACCAAAAGGTGTGATGAGTGACGTTGAGGCAAGAAAAAATAATGTTGGTGGTGAAATAATTTGTAGAGTATTTTAATGTCAAAAATTGGAAAAAAAAATATTATAATACCTAAAGACTCTTCAATCAAAATTGAAGGTGCTGATTTAACTATATCAGGTCCAAAAGGGACAAAAAAATTGACTATAAATGATAAGATTTTTTCTTCAAAATTAAATGAAAGTGAATTTAAGATTGAACCTTTGGAAAAAAAAGTAGATAAAAAAACTTCAATAATGTGGGGCACGTATAGAAGCTTAATAAATAATGCAATTACTGGAGTATCAATTGGACATGAAAAGATTTTGGAACTTAGTGGGGTAGGATTTAGAGCTAATTTAAAGGGAGAAGTATTAAACTTACAAATTGGTTTCAGCCACGATGTAAACTTTAAAATACCCAAAGATATCAAAATAACAGTTGAAAAACAGACTGTTATTAAAATTAACGGTGTTGATAAAGAACTTGTGTCTAAAATAGCTGCTGATATTAAAAATTTAAAACCAGTGGAACCTTATAAAGCTAAAGGTATTAAAGAGAGAGGTCAATTCGTTTTAAGAAAAGAAGGTAAAAAGAAATAATGAGAAAAATAAACACTAAAATCAAAAGAAAATTAAGAAATAGAAAAAGATTAAGAGCTGTAAATGTTAATAGATATAGAATATCTGTGTCAAAATCCTTAAATAATTTATCAGCACAAATTATAGATGACAAACAGAAAAAAACCTTGGTCTCAGCTTCATCAGTTGAAAAAGAAATCAAAGGTAAAAAAATTAAAAAAATGGAAAAATCAAGTATAATCGGTGAGATTTTAGCGAAAAGAGCAAAAGAAAAAAATATTAGCGAAGTTTATTTTGATAGAGGTGAATACAAATATCATGGAAGAGTTAAAACTTTTGCTGAAACATTAAGAAAAAATGGATTGAAATTTTAATATGTCTGAAAATAGAAAAATTGAGAGTGATATAAAAGAAAAGCTTGTCGCCATTAATAGAATAACTAAAGTGGTTAAAGGTGGTCGTAGATTTGGTTTTGCTGCATTAGTTGTTGTTGGTAACCAAAAAGGTTCGATTGGTATAGGTCAAGGTAAATCAAAACAAGTTCCAGATGCCATAAAAAAAGCTACTGAAGTAGCTAAAAGAAGTCTAATTAAAATACCATTAAAAGAAGGGCGAACACTTCATCACGATGTTAAAGGTAAGAATGGTTCAGGAAAAGTTTTTTTAAGAGCTGCTCCGGCTGGTACAGGAATAATTGCAGGTGGAGCCATACGATCAGTTTGTGAAGTTTTAGGTATTCAAGATGTAGTAGCAAAATCTCTAGGATCTGCTAATCCTCATAATGTTTTGAAAGCATGCGTAAACGGATTAAAATCACAAAACTCTCCTAAAATCTTATCTGCTATAAGGGGAAAAAAAATATCAGATATAGTTCTTAAAAGGGAGGCTAAATAATGCAATTAAATAGTTTAACAAAAATTAATAAAAAAAAAATTAGGGTAGGTAGAGGAATTGGATCAGGTAAAGGCAAAACTTCTGCAAGAGGTCACAAAGGGCAGAAATCTAGATCAGGCGTTGCCATTAAAAGTTTCGAGGGCGGTCAAATGCCTTTATATAGAAGATTGCCTAAAAGAGGATTTAAGTCATTAGCGAAAAACAATACAGCGATTTTAAATCTTTCTAAAATCCAAAAAATATTGGATAAATCGTCGAATGATATTAAAAAGAATTTAGACTTAAAAACCTTAAAAGAAAAAAATCTTATTAATAAAAAATTTCTGAAATTAAAAATTTTAGGTTCAGGCGAAATTAAAAATAATATAGAAATTTCTGCACATTTTGCCTCTAAACAAGCTTTGACTAAAATTGAAAAAGCTGGCGGTAAAATTAGCATAATTAAAAAATAAAAGTTATGTCTAGTGAAACAATCAACTCTGCAGGCGCCTTTAGTCAAGCAAAAGACTTAAAAAATAGAATTCTTTTTACAATTTTAATTTTAATTATTTATCGTTTGGGGACTTATGTACCATTAGCTGGCATTGATCCTTCCGCTTTAAAAGAAATTATGGCGTCGAGTCAAAAAGGGCTACTAGGAATGTTTAATATGTTTTCTGGTGGTGCAGTTACTCGAATGGCAATTTTTGCACTTGGTATAATGCCATACATTTCATCTTCTATTATCGTTCAATTACTTACAGGTGTATCTGATTATTTTAAAAACCTTAAAGAACAAGGAGAGATTGGTAGAAAAAAAATAACACAAATAACTAGATATGGAACTGTGCTTATCGCATGCCTTCAAGGATATGGTGTTTCTGTTGGTTTAGAAAATGCTGGAAATTTAGTTATTGAACCAGGTATGTCATTTAGAATTATTACAACAATTTCTCTAGTTGCTGGAACTACTTTTTTAATGTGGTTAGGAGAACAGATAACCTTAAGAGGAGTTGGTAATGGAATTTCATTAATAATATTTTCTGGTATAGTAGCTGAAATACCAAGAGCTTTGGCTTCAACTTTTGAACTGGGAAGAACAGGAGCATTATCAGCTGTGATGATAGTTGGTATATTCATATTAGTAATTTTAACTGTTTTGTTTATTGTGTTTTTCGAAAGAGCCATGAGAAAAATTTTAATTAATTATCCAAAAAGACAAGTGGGTAATAAAATGTATGGTGGAGAGTCTTCTCACTTACCATTAAAAATAAATACTGCGGGTGTAATACCTGCAATTTTTGCTTCAGCATTATTGCTACTACCCATAACAATTTCTAATTTTGGATTCGCTGATTCAGACGCTTTTTTGAAAATTTCATCAATGTTCACTCAAGGACAACCACTTTATATGTTACTTTATGCATCAGGAATAATTTTCTTTTCATTCTTTTATACTTCTATTGTTTTTAATCCTAAAGAAACTGCAGAAAATTTAAGAAAATATGGAGGTTATATACCAGGTATAAGACCGGGAGAGAGAACTGCAGAGTATATCGATACTATATTGATGAGACTAACTACTGTTGGTGCTATGTATTTAACTTTTGTATGCTTAATGCCGGAATTTTTAATAGCTAAATATCCCATTCCTTTTTACTTAGGCGGAACGTCAATCTTGATTGTAGTTGTTGTGGCAATGGATACCGTAACACAAGTTCAAACGAGACTGATGAGTTCTCAATACGAGTCTCTAATTAAGAAAACTAAATTTGGTAAATAATTTAAGTAAATGAATATAGTTATCTTTGGTCCTCCTGGTGCTGGTAAAGGAACACAGTCAAATTTAATCGTAAAACAATTTAAATTACATCAATTATCTACTGGCGAATTACTGAGAGAAGAAATAAAAAATAAAACTGAACTAGGTAAAAAAATCTCCACTATAATAAATTCTGGAAACTTAGTTTCAGACGACACAGTCGGAAATTTAATTAAAAGATACATCTCAGACAAAACTTATAAAAATAGAATTATTTTTGATGGCTATCCTAGAAATTTAATCCAGGCAAGAAATTTGGATAAATTACTTAGCCAATACAATCAAAAGGTAGATATCGCTCTTAAATTATCAGTAAGTTTGGAAGTAATAAAGAGAAGAATTCTAGAAAGAAAATCTTTAGAAAAAAGGGCAGATGATAGTGAAGAAATAGCAATTAAAAGATTCGTGACATATGAAAATAATATTAGGCCTGTTATAGATTTTTATAAACAAAGTAATTTATTGAAAGTTGTTAATGGTGAGGCCACTATATCTGAAATTAATATTGAAATTAGCGGCTTAATTGAAGGTATCAAGGGTTGACTTTGTGACATTAGCCAATATAAATACGCTGAATATAGAAACTCATTAATTTATGGCTCGTATAGCAGGGATAAACATTCCACAAAATAAAGTTGTTAGTATAGCATTAACTTATATTCATGGCATAGGTCTACACTCATCAAAAAAAATATGTGAAAAATTAAACATACCTTCATCAAAAAGAGTAAATGAATTAACTGAGGAACAAGTTTTAAAAATTAGAGAATTTATAGACGCAAACCACAAGGTGGAAGGTGATTTACGAAGAGAAGTATCTGTAAATATAAAAAGATTAGTCGATCTTGCATGTTACAAAGGATCAAGGCATAAAAAAAAATTACCTGTAAGGGGTCAAAGAACTCAATGTAATGCTAGAACTAGAAAAGGTAAAGCTATAGCAATTGCTGGTAAAAAGCTTACCCCTCTTAAAAAATAAATTAAATGATCAAAAAAAAAGAAAAAACTGAAAAAAAAATTGAAAGTAAAGACGTAAAAAAATTTGAGTCAAAAAAAGTAAGTACTTTTAAAAAAAAGAAAAAAGTTAAGAAGAATATAACTTCTGGAATTGCTTATGTTTATTCAACATTTAATAACACAATTATTTCAATAGCAGATGAAAGTGGAAATGTAGTTTCATGGTCTTCAGCAGGAGCTAAAGGTTTTAAAGGTTCAAGGAAATCTACTCCTTACGCGGCACAAGTTGCAGCTGATGACGCTGGAGCAAAAGCTTTTGAACAGGGCTTAAGAACATTAACAGTTCAAGTTAAAGGACCTGGTTCAGGTAGGGAAACTGCCTTAAGGTCTTTGCAATCAAGAGGATTTAAGATTTTATCAATTAAGGATACCACACCAATGCCACATAATGGAGCAAGACCACCAAAAAGAAGGAGAGTATAATGCAAACCACATCAGATGTTATAGATAAGAATTGGAAAGCACTTATAAAACCGAATAAACTAGATATAACCAGTAATGAAGATAAAACAATTGCAAAAGTTATTGCCGAACCTTTAGAAAAAGGTTTCGGACAAACAATAGGAAATTCTTTAAGAAGAATATTATTATCTTCAATACAAGGAGCTGCAGTTACAGCTATTCAAATTGATGGAGTTTTACATGAATTTTCATCGATTAAAGGTGTTAGGGAAGATGTAACTGATATTGTATTAAATGTAAAAAATTTAGCAATAAAATCTACTTCATCAGCGGCAAAAAAAATTGTTTTAGATATCAAAGGACCAAAAGAAGTTAAAGCTAAAGATATATCACTTGTACCTGAAATAGAAATTTTAAATCCTGAGCAAACTATTTGTAATCTTGATGAAAAAACACATTTTCATATGGAGTTAATGGTAAGTACCGGAAAAGGCTATGTTCAAGCACCAAAAAATAAAAGTGATGACAGTCCTTTAGGATTAATTTCTATTGACTCTTTATTTAGTCCTGTAAAAAAAGTCTCTTTTTCAGTAGAAAATACAAGAGCTGGGAGTGCTCTTGACTATGACAAACTTGTAATGACAGTTGAAACTAATGGAACCGTTGATGCAGAAGATGCAATAGCTTATTCTGCTAGAATTTTTCAAGACCAATTATCAATGTTTGTCAATTTTGAGGATCCGCAAGAAGTTGTTAAAGAAGTTAAATCTACAGAACCAGAATTTAATAGAAACTTACTGAAACGTGTTGAAGAACTTGAATTGTCTGTTAGATCAATGAATTGCCTAAAAAATGATAATATTATCTATATTGGTGATTTAGTTCAAAAAACAGAGCCTGAAATGCTCAGGACTCCAAATTTCGGAAGAAAATCATTGAATGAAATTAAAGAAGTGCTCAATACAATGTCGTTATATTTAGGCATGGAAATTCCTAATTGGCCACCAGATAATATAGCTGAGCTTTCAAAGAAATTAGAGGAAAATAATTACTAATGAGACACGGTTTAGGTTATAGAAAATTAAATAAAAGTAGCGAACATCGAAAGGCTTTGTTCAAAAATATGCTTAATTCATTAATTAAGTATGAGCAAATTGTTACCACTCTACCTAAAGCAAAGGAACTTAAACCACAAATTGATAAAGTTATTACCATAGGTAAAAAAAATATTTTAAGTAATAAAAAAAGATTATTTTCAAAATTACAGGATAAAAAATCCGTAATAAAAGTATTTAGTGAATTATCAAAAAGATACAGTTCAAGAAAAGGTGGTTACTCAAGGGTGTTAAAAGCAGGCTTTAGGACCGGAGACGATGCACCTATGGCTGTTATTGAATTGGTCGACAGAAACCCAGAGGCAAAAAAAGTAGATAAGCCAAAAAAAATTGAAACAAAAGATAAGAAAAAAGAAGCTCAACCAGAGCAAAAAATAGCTAGTAAATAAATTAAGTTTTCATGCCGAAATCATATACTGTAGATGATGATTATAATGACTCACGTCTAGATAAATGGTTTAAAAATAAAGTAATTAATTTACCGCACTCTTTATTAGAAAAAATACTAAGGCAAAATAAAATTAAAGTTAATAAAAAAAAGACTAAATCATCTTATAGACTTCAAACTGGTGATTTAATTGAGATTTATGATATTTCCAAGTTTAAACCTGTAGATAAAAAAGAAAAGATTAAATATTTACCTAAAAAAAAAGAAATTGGTACCTATGATGATTATGTAATTGAAGATAATGAAAACTTTATAGTAATTAATAAACCAGCTGGTATACCGGTTCAATCGGGCACCAAATCATTTAAAAACATTATAGATATACTAAAAAATACAAGATATTTTGAAAATTCAAAACCTTTCATTGTTCACAGATTAGATAAAGAAACATCAGGGGTTCTGATAATTGCTAAAAATAGAAAGTATGCCCAATTATTTACTTCGCTTTTTAGAATCAGAAAAATTCATAAAACTTATTTAGCTATAGTGTATGGAAAAGTTAAAAAATCTATAAAATTGATGAAAGATGATTTAATTTATTATGAAAATAATAAAAAAATTGTTCAAAAAGCTATATCATATCTTAGAATTATCAAATCAAACGACGGTTATTCTTACTTAGAATTAAATCCTATTACTGGAAGAAAACATCAATTAAGAAAGCAATTACTTAAAATTGGATCTCCAATAATAGGAGATGATAAATATTTTTTGAATGACAGGAAAAGAATAAAAATTAAAAATCTTATGTTACATGCGTATAAAATAAAATTTATGATTAATGATATTCAATATAATTTTAAGGCAAAATATAACAATCTATTCGAAGACTTTCTTAAAAAAAATTTTTAAATATTATTAATATTTTCAATAAAAATATTAGCTAAATTATTCTCAAATTTTTTAGGCTTAATTGAAATTAATTTTGTTACTGAAGTGACTTTTTTATTATCTAAACCGCATGGAATAATTTTTAAATATTGATTTAAATTATTTGAAATATTTATTGAACAACCATGATAAGCAATCCATCTAGATACTCTAATACCTATTGCTGCAATTTTTTTATCTTTAACCCAAATGCCTATATTTTTCTTATCATTTTTTGCTTGAATTTTGTAATTTTTTAAAAATTTTATTATGCTTTTTTCTACTGAACTGATTAATTTTCTTATATCTTTTTTTCTTTTGTTTAAATCGATGACAAAGTAAACAATTTTTTGCCCTGGATTGTGTAGTGTAATTTTACCCCCTCTATTAGATTTAACTATCTTTATTTTTTTATCTATTATTTCTTTTTTGTTGAAACTTACTCCAGCTGTATAAGTTGTTGGATGCTCAAGGATCCACAATAATTCTCTATTTGTACCATTTTTAACTTCCTCAACTCTTTTATCGAGATAAAGCATTGCCGTCTCATAGGGTATACGTTTTTTGCTAATTTTGACTTCTATACTCATTTAAATTGAATTTTATCATTATATAGACTAATAGTCTCAAAAAAACTTTAAGAGGTATTTATGACTTTACCAAAATCAAGAGAAGCAAAAAAAGTCAATTTGGATTTTAATAAGGAATTTATCAGTACTTTTACTCAAAATATTGAGAGTGGAAATGTTGAATTTATCAATCAAACTTTAAAAGATCTGCACGAAGCAGATGTTGCTAATTTAATTGAAAATTTAAATCCTGACACAAGAAATAAATTAATTGAGATTGAGTCGTTTAATATTGATCCAGAAATTTTTATTGAATTAAATGAGTCAATTCAAAGTGAAGTTTTGCAATTGCTTTCTATAGACTCTCTTATCAAAATAATAAAAAGATTAGAGTCTGATAATGCAATTAAGATTCTAGAAAATCTATCAAAAGAAATAAAGGAAAAAGTTTTAGAAAAACTTCCTCCAAAAGACAAATTTTTATTACAAGAGGGTTTAAGTTACCCCGAAGACTCCGCAGCAAGAATAATGCAAAGAGAATTTACAGCTGTACCAAGCAATTGGACAGTTGGACAAACTATAGATTATTTAAGAGAAGATAAAGATTTACCTGAAGAATTCTTGGAAATTTTTATAGTAGATAATGATTTTAAACCAATTGGAACTGTTCCCTCATCAAGAGTACTTAGAACTTCTAGAGATTTAAAAATGAATTCAATAATGAGAGAAATGCCAGTCTTAATTTCAGTTAATATGGATAAAGAAGAAGTGGGTCTCACTTTTGAAAATTATAACTTAGTTTCTGCAGGTGTAGTTAATAAAGAAAATAAGTTAGTTGGCATGATTACAGCGGATGATGTTGTTACAGTTGTTCAAGAGGAAGCTGAAGAAGATGCTTTACGTTTAGCAGGAGTTGGCGATGAAGAAATCACTGATAGTGTTATGCTAAAAACAAAAAGAAGATTCAATTGGTTATTATTAAATTTATTTACAGCTTTACTTGCCACGTGGGTTATAAGTTTCTTTGGTGCTTCAATCGAGCAAATGGTGGCTTTAGCTTTTCTGATGCCGATCGTTGCATCGATGGGGGGAAATGCAGGAATGCAAACTTTAGCAGTTACTATAAGAGCAATAGCTACCAAAGAATTGTCTAAAAGTAATTTCAATCGCGTTGTTGGAAAAGAATTTTTAATTGGTATTTTAAATGGTATTATTTTTGCGATAATTACAGCTATAATAGTTCAATTATGGTTCAAAGAACTAAATCTTTCTTTGTTAATTGGTATTTCAATGATTTTAAATATGATTGTTGCAGGATTGTTTGGAATTTTAGTTCCGGTGTCTTTAAAAAAATTGAATATTGATCCTGCTTTAGCTTCAAGTGTTTTTGTGACAACTATTACAGATGTAATTGGATTTCTTTCTTTTCTAGGCTTAGGATCCTTTTATTTTTTAAATTAAATATTATCAATTAATCTCGTGTTTTTAATATAGTAAGCAAAAAATAAATTAAATTTTTTAGAGGGTCTTTTAATTTTTTTAAAACTTTTAACATTATAAATTTCTAAATAATCAATTTTACTTGCACCTAGGTTTATTAAATTTTTTTTAATTTTATTTACATTAAATAAACTATGATTATTTTTTATTTTTTTCTTTATGTTACTTAGATAATAAAAAATATTAGATGCAATTTTCATTTGATTTTTATTAAGATTAGAATTTCTTGATGAGCAAGCTATGCCATTTTTTTCTCTAATAGTTTTGCATTCAATTATTTTAGATCTAATATTTCTTATTTTGATATGTTTTTTTATAAGATATATCTGCTGATAATCCTTTTTCCCTAAAAAAATGTATCTTGGTTTGATTATTTCTATAAACCTATTCACTACACTTAAAACACCTTCAAAATGACCTTTTCTAAATTTACCACATAATTTTTTTGAAAATTTATCTAAAAAAACTTTTTTCTTAGGTTTAAATCCGTATATGTCTTTAAATGTTGGAATATATAAGTAATTAATTTTCAATTTTTTCAGCTGTTTTATGTCTTTTTTTGTGTTTCTCGGATAAGATTTAAAATCACTTTTTTTATTAAATTGTTTAGGATTTACAAAAATTGAGACTAAAGTTTTTAACTTAGTTTTTTTAGATTGTTTGATCAATGAAATATGCCCTTCATGTAGCCCACCCATAGTAGGTACAAATGATATCCCTTTCGTTTTTAAAATCTCTTTCTGTAGTGTATGTTTGTCTTTAAATATTTTCATTTATATAAAGCAATGGTAATAACTAATATAAGAATCATATGATAAAACAAGCCATTATTCCATTAGCAGGATTAGGGACCAGAATGCTTCCTTTGACAAGTGTAATGCCAAAAGAGCTAATGCCCATTAATGGTAAACCTAATTTACAATATATATTAGATGAATGTATTGATGCAGGTGTAAAAGAATTCGTATTTATAATTTCAAAAAAAAAGCTATTAATAAAAAAATATTTTTTTAACGATAATTTTTACAAAAAAATAATAAAAAAGAAAAAAGATAAAAGACTTATTAAAGAGTTCAAAAAAATAAAAAGATATCAAAAAATGATAAAATTTGTTTATCAGAATAAACCAAAAGGTACAGGCGATGCAGTTTTAAGATGTCAGAAATATATAAAAAGCAAATTTTTTTTAATGCTTTTACCTGATGACTTAATCATAAAAAATAATTGTTCTAAAGAAATGATACGATTACATAAAAAAACTAATGGATCTATTATTGCCTCAAAAAGAGTAGAAAGAAAAACAGTATCAAGATGGGGAATTTTATCGATTAAAAATAAAAAAAAAAGATATTTTCAAATTAAAGACGTCATAGAGAAACCTAGCACCAAAAAAGCGCCATCAAATTTTGCAATTATAGGCAGATATATTTTGCCAACAAAAATTTTCGAAGAAATTAAAAAATTAAAACCTGGTCAAGGTGGAGAAATACATATTACTGACGCCATTAGAAGCTTAATTAAAAAAGAAAATAAATTTTACGGAAATATTTTTACAGGCAAATATTTAGATTGTGGAACTTTAAGTGGATATATAAATTCAGGAAATCAAATATCTAAAGGAAAATAAATGAAATTATGCATGATAGGAACTGGTTATGTTGGATTAGTTAGTGGAGCCTGCTTTGCTGACATAGGTAACCAGGTTGTTTGCGTTGATAAAGACAAAAACAAAATAAATAAGCTCAACTCTGGAATCTCCCCAATCTATGAACCAGGATTGGATGAATTAATAAAAAAAAATTTTGTATCTAAACGTCTTTCATTCACAACAGATATTGACAAAGCTATTAGCATATCAGACATAATTTTTATATGTGTAGGAACGCCTACAAGAAAAGGATCAATTAAAGTCGATTTATCCTTTGTTTATAAATGTACAAAAGAAATATTAAAATATTCAAAAAGAAAAAAAATTATTGTAACTAAGTCTACTGTGCCAGTGGGAACAGGCGATGAGATTGAAAGAATTTTAAAAAGAAAGAAGAAACTTTTTACAGTAATCTCTAATCCTGAATTTTTACGAGAAGGTGAAGCAATACGAGATTTCAGATACCCAGATAGAATTGTAATAGGATCAAACCAAAAAAAATCCTTTAATATTATGAAAAAACTTTATGTACCATTGACTAACAAGGGCTCAAAATTTTTTACTACTTCAAGAAGAGGTGCAGAATTAATAAAGTATGCATCGAATGCTTTTCTTGCAACTAAAATTACTTTTATTAATGAACTTGCTAACTTGTGTGAAAAGTCTGGAGTAAATATAGAAGATATTTCATTAGGTATGGGCTCCGATAGTAGAATAGGCGGTAGATTTTTACGTGCCGGCCCTGCTTATGGGGGATCATGTTTTCCAAAGGATACCAAAGGTCTAGTATCTGTTGCAGATAAATATAAAATAAATCTATCAGTTGTTAAAACAGTAATTAAATCTAACCAAGAAAGAGTGAATTTACTCACCCAAAGAATTCATAAAATTTTAGGTTCTAATATAAGAAATAAAAAAATTTCTTTCTTAGGTGTTACATTTAAACCAAACACTGATGATATGAGAGACTCCACTAGCCTCAAAATGATACCCTATCTATGTAAAAAAGGTGCTAAAGTTAATTATTACGATCCATCTGGCGAAAAAAAAGAATTTAGAAAAATCAAAAACTGTAATTACAAAAACAATATAAAATCTAATTGTAATGGGGCAGATTTAATAATTCTACTCACTGAATGGGATGAATTCAAATCAATAGATTTCAAAAAGATTGTAAAAAATAATAAATTTAAAGTTTACGATTTAAGAAATCTTTATTCTGCCGAAGATATGAAAAAAAATAAGGTTAAATACTATTCCGTTGGTAGACCTAACACTAATTAAGTTCAAAGATTGCATCAACTTCTACAGCAACTCCTAAAGGTAAACTATTCACACTCACTGCAGCGCGCGTGTGTTCACCTTTTTTTTCAAAAATTTTAGCTATAATATCTGAAGCACCGTTAATAATTTTTGGTTGATCTTTGAAATCATCCGTCGAATTGACATAACCTGTTAATTTTACACAAGATTTAACTTTATCTAAATTTCCTCCACAGGCATTTTTAACATGAGCAACAATACTTAAACCACATCTTTCAGCAGCTTTATAGCCTTTCTCTAAATCTAAATCTTTTCCAATCTTACCAGTTATAAGTTTTGCATTTTCATCAGCAGATATTTGACCAGAAATATATAATAGTTTTCCAACAATCTTAGTAGCAACATAAGCTCCTACAGGAGCTTTTGGATCAGGCAAAATAATATTTAATTTTTTTAGATTATTATCAATTAAACTCATTTTTTATTTACCCAATTTCTTTTTTACCCAATCAGTAAGCTTTGAGTCTGTATTTAGTTTTTTTGCACCTTTCTTGCTCAAATCTATACTTTTATCTTTTATACATTTTGACCACTCAATTGGTTTTTCAACTAAATCTCTACATTTTTTTTCATCTGAGTATAAACTAGTAATAATAGACATGTTAAAAAAGAATATAACAATTATGTATTTCATTTTCTTTTACCTTTCTTTTTAGTTTTATCGTATTCTTTTCTTTTTTCAATTAATATAAGTGCTTCCTCCATAGTAAGTTCATTTGGATCTTTTTCTTCCGGAATAGTTGCATTTAAAGACTTGTACTTAATATAGGGTCCATATTGTCCCTTCATAATTCTAATAGGTTTTTTATCTTCAGGATGTTCTCCAAGGTCTTTAATTAGTGAAGAAGAAATTCTACCTGGTTTAGCTTCCGCAATTAAAGTTATTGCTCGATTAATTCCAATTGAAAAAAGATCTTCCACATTTTCAAGTCTCGCAGATTTATTTTCACATTTTAGATACGGACCAAATCTTCCAGAGTTTAAAGTTATATCTTGTTTATTTTCCGGATGTTGTCCTAACACTTTAGGGAGAGAGCATAAATATTTTGCTTTGTCTAAATCAACACTGTCCACATCAATACCTTTTGGAATTGATACATTTTTGAGATGCTCATTCTCATTTTTCTTCTTTCTACCTTTTTTCTTTTTTGTTTCTAATTCTTCTTTTTCTTTTTCAAATTGTAAGTAGGGGCCAAATCTACCATTCTTTAAATATATATCTTTACCATTATCATTTTGACCCAGTAATTTAGGTTCCGCTAAGTTATATTGAGCTGCAGCTTTAGCTTTAGATAAAGGTCTAGTAAATTTACATTTCGGATAATTTGAACAACCTATAAAAGCTCCACCTCTAAAACTATTCTTAAGACTAAGTTCTCCATTGGAACATAACTTACATTTTCGATCTATAGCGTCTTTATCATCCCTTTCAAAAATTAAAGCTCCTAAACTTTCATTTAATAAGTCTAATACTTCTCTAGTTCTCTTTTCTTTAACTTTTCCAACATTTTCGTAAAAATCTTTCCAGAAATTATCTAGAACCTGAACCCATTCAATTTTACCACTAGTGATTTCATCTAGCTGATTTTCTAGGTCTGCAGTGAAATTATAATCAACGTATTTAGAGAATAATTTTTCTAAAAAAGCTGAAATTAGCTTACCTCTGTCAGTTGGATTAAACCTTTTATTAATTAATTCGACATAATTTCTCGTTGATAATACTGATATAATGCTAGCATAAGTAGAGGGTCTCCCTATGCCTAATTCCTCCATCTTTTTCACTAAACTAGCCTCAGAGTATCGTGGTGGAGGATCTGTGAAGTGTTGTTCATCATTAAGCTTAAGTATACTAATCTCCTCACCAACCTTGACCTCTGGCAAAATATTCTTTGCATCTTCGTCGGTTTCTTGGACTTGATAAACTTTAAGAAATCCATCAAATTTTACGACTGAGCCGCTAGCTCTAAAATTAATCTTATTATCGTTTGAAGAAATAATTATTGTATTTCTATCAAACTCTGCTGGAGTCATTTGAGATGATAATGCTCGACTCCAAATTAATTCATAAAGTTTAAATTGATCTGCATTTACATATTTTTTAATATCAGAAGGTTTCCTACTTATATTAGTCGGCCTAATTGCTTCATGAGCTTCCTGAGCGTTCTTTGCTTTTTTCCCCGTATAATTATTTGGTGCCTCTGGTAAATATTTATCACCATAATCATCAATAATGAATTTTCTAAAGTCATTAATTGCTTCTTTTGAAATATTAGTTCCATCAGTTCTCATATAAGTAATTAATCCGGTTGTTTCACCCTCGATATCTACTCCTTGATAAAGTCGTTGTGCAATTTGCATTGTTCTGGAAGCTCCAAAACCAAATCGTCCCGAGGCAGTCTGTTGTAAAGTTGATGTTGTAAAAGGAGCTAGTGGGTTTCGTCTAAAAACTTTTGTATTCACATCAGCAACTTTAAATTTTGTTTTATTGATTACATCAACTGCTTTTTGAATTTCCTCTTTATTTTTGAAAGAAAATTTTTCAATTTTTTCTCCATTAAAAAAACTTAATTTTGAAAAAATATTTTTATTATCTTTGTTCGTGAAGTCGGATGTAAGAGTCCAGTATTCTACTGGTTTAAATAATTCTATTTCTTTTTCTCTTTCAGTAATAAGTTTTAAGGCTACTGATTGAACTCTCCCTGCTGATTTTGATCCAGGTAATTTTGTCCAAAGGATTGGTGAGATATTAAATCCCACAAGATAGTCCAAGGCTCTTCGTGCTAAATAGGCTTCAACTAGAGGTAAATGAATTTCTCTTGGATTTTTAATAGCATCTAGAATTGCTTTTTTCGTAATCTCATTAAAAACAACACGTTCAAGATGTTTATCTTTTAATAACTTTTTTTTATCTAAAACCTCTTTAACATGCCATGCGATTGCTTCACCTTCACGATCAGGGTCTGTAGCTAAAATAATTTTGTCAGAGTCTTCAGCGGCATTTGTAATTTCTTTTAAATATTTTTTTGAAAAAGAGTCTATTTCCCATTCCATTTGAAATTTATTTTCAGGATCTACAGATCCATTTTTGGAAGGAAGATCTCTTATGTGCCCATAACTAGCTAAAACTAAATAATCTTTACCTAAATATTTATTTATTGTTTTTGCTTTTGCTGGACTTTCAACAATTACTAAATTCATTATTCGTTTATTTTCAAAATTAAACGAATTTGTCAAATTTATTATTTAAAAACTAGAAAAGACAACACTTATAACTTAATTTTACTTTCTTCAGAATTTTTTAATCGAACTATATTTTCTCGATGTGTATAAATGATAATTACGAAAAAAATAAAAAGTATTAAAGAAAAATTATTAATAAAAAAATATGAGTATACAAAAACAATTAGAGATGAAATGATCGAAGACAAAGATGCGTATCTAAATAATAAAGATAAAATAAGCCAAGTAATTCCAAAAATTAGAAAAAATTTATATGAAAGTGCTAATATAACACCCAGGTAAGTAGCAACTCCTTTTCCTCCTTTAAATTTTAACCAAACAGGAAAAATATGACCAATAAAACAAATCAAGGCAGAATATGAAATTAGATTTTCAAAATAAGTAAAAGTTATAATAATAGAAAGATATCCTTTTAATAAATCAAGTATGAGGGTTGCAACTGCAAGAGATTTTTTTCCAGTTCTTAAAACGTTTGTGGTTCCAATATTCCCTGATCCTATTTCTCTAATATCTTTTTTTAAAAAAATTTTTATTAAAACTAACCCAAAAGGAATTGATCCTAATAGATAAGAGTACACAGCAACTATTATTAAATTTATATCCATTATTTTGAGTAAACTAGTTCACCGTTAAGATAAGTCATTAAAATCTTTCCTTGGAGATTTCTATTTTCTATAGCTGTATTTTTTGATTTAGATTTTAGTTTGTCAGCATTTACTTTCCATGGAGCTTCTAAATCAAATATACAAATATCACCATCTGATCCTTTTGCCAAAGTTCCTTTTTTTATGTTTAATATTTTAGCAGGGTTAATGGTTAGGGTTTCTACTATTTTATTTAGAGGAAGTGACTCATTGTGATACATTTCTAATGAAAGAGGCAGAAGGGTCTCTACACCAATAGCGCCGGTAGCTGCTTGTGCAAAGGGTAATCTTTTGCTTTCTTCATCTTCAGGTAAATGGTCAGAGACTATCACGTCTATTAATCCGTCTCTTATACCCTTAACAAGAGATAATCTGTCTTCTTCAAGTCTTAGAGGTGGAGTTAGTTTTAAGAAAGTCTTAAATTCGCCGATATCATTTTCATTTAATGATAAATTATTTATTGAAACACCCACGCTAAATTTTTTGCCATTATCTTTATTTTTCCTAATAACATCTAAAGATTGTTTAGATGAAATCTGATTTATATGATATCTGCAAGGGTATTCACTAAGTAAACTTAAGTCTCTTTCAATTATTATTTTTTCAGCTAGTGATGACACACCTTGAAGTCCCAGTCTTGTAGCTATTTCTCCGTCGTTTATACAAGCATTTTTTGACAACTCATAGTCCTCTGCATGTTGCATTATCAAAACCCCAATATCAGAAGCATAATCCATTATCCTAGACATTAGCTCTGTATTTTGAATAGTTTTATTTACATCGCTAAAGCCAATTATTCCTCTCCCAGAGAGCAAACCAAACTCAGTCATCAATTTACCTTCGCATTGTTTGGTTATAGAAGCACAAGGAAAAAGGTTAACATTGGCTTTGTCTCTTCCTCTTCTAATAATAAAATCAACCATTGAAACGTTATCGATGATGGGTTTTGTATTAGGCATGGTTACTATAGATGTAACCCCTCCAGCTAAAGCAGCTTGGCTAAGAGTTCTAAAGTTTTCCTTATATTCATATCCTGGCTCACCTACAAAAGCCTTCATATCTACTAACCCTGGAATTAAAATATTGTCTTTTAAATCGATTATCTCAGCATCTTTGTTAGCATCAGTTTTTTTTACATTTTTTCCTATAGCTTTTACTTTTCCTTTATCATTTAATATTAAAGAGCCTTTCTCATCCATGTTTTGTGATGGATCTATAATTCTTGCATTAATAAAAATTTTTTCTTTCATTTATTTACAATACTTTTTTAAACAAGCCATTCTTACTGCTACACCTAATTCAACTTGCTCTTTAACCAAACTTACGTTTATGTCATCTGCAAGTTTTGTATCTATCTCTACTCCTCTATTCATTGGACCAGGATGCATAATCAATGCATCTTTTTTTGCAAATTTTAATTTTTCTGGAGTTAAACCATAAAATTCATAGTATTCTCTTTTTGAAGGTAAGAACGAACCTTGCATTCTTTCATTTTGCAATCTTAACATCATTACGATGTCACAACCATCAAGACCTTTCTTCATATCAGTAAAAGACTTTACTCCCATTCTATCAATTGATTTTGGCATTAATGTTTTTGGTGCTATTACATTAACTTCAGCACCTAACATGTTCATCAAATAAATATTTGATCTAGCTACTCTTGAGTGAAGTATGTCACCACAAATTGCTATCTTAAGTCCCTCAATTTTACCTTTTCTGTTAATTATTGTTAAAGCATCAAGTAAAGCTTGTGTAGGGTGTTCTCTTCTTCCATCACCAGCATTAATAACTGCACAATTAACTTTTTGAGATAATAAATTTGGTGCACCAGAGTCTTGATGTCTAATTACAATTAAGTCAGGGTGCATCGCATTTAAAGTCATTGCAGTATCAATTAAAGTTTCACCTTTTTTGAGTGCTGAGTTATCCATGTTCATAGACATCACATCAGCACCTAATCTTTTACCTGCCAGATCAAATGAACTTTGGGTTCTTGTGGATGGTTCAAAAAATAAATTTATTTGAGTTTTTCCTCTTAGAACATCTAATTTTTTTGAGCTACTTCTGTTTAATTCAATAAATTTTTTCGCTTCATCTAATATTGATTTAGCTTCTAATATTGAAAGGTTTTGAATACCAAGAAGATGTTTGGGAGAGTTTTTAATAGCTGTATTGTTTTTCTTAACTGCCATTAAAATCAACTCTATAGGCGTTTTATAGTATCAGATCAAGTATTTTCTTTAGTTAAATAGTCCAAGGCTCCTTGAAGTATAAATTGTGCAGAATTCTCATCTAATTTGCTTATCTTTTTTGACGTGTTTGATGCTAAATCATTGGATAAATTAAACGCCCCCTGACTTGATAATCTCTCATCCCATAAAGTGACATTTTCAGTAACATCTTTTGATAGATTAAAAGCTAAATCTTTAGCTGATTGTGACGATTGACTGGAAGATCCATCCATATTAATTGGATTTCCAACTACAATGCCTTTAATCTGATTTTCATTAAAAATCTTTATTATTTCTTTAAGAAACTCAGAATATTTATTTTTAATTAAAGTCGTATATGGAGTGGCAATAATTTTATTTTCATCAGAAATGGCTACACCAATACGTTTTCTACCGGGGTCAATTCCCATTAACCTGGACTTTTTATCGAGTTTTTTCTTAAATTCTTTAATATCAAGCATGAAATTTACCTAATTTGTGATAAAACACATTTAAATTAACTTATTTCACAAATGTCCCTAGATAAAGAAAAAATTAAACACGTTGCAAAATTAGCTCGAATTTCGGTTGATGACGCTAAAGTGGAGAGCCTAACAAAAGATTTAAACTCTATTTTTAAGTTTATAGAGCAATTAAATGAATTAAATACAGACAAAGTCGAACCATTAACTTCTATACTTAATCAATCATTAAGATCGAGAAAAGACGAAATTAGTGATGGTAAGATAAGAGAAAAAGTTCTGAAAAATTCACCTAAAGAAAATGAAGAATTTTTTGTAGTTCCTAAGGTGGTGGAGTAATGGCTGATATTACAAATCAAAGTCTTAATGAAATTATAGAAAACGTAAAAACGAAAAAAGTCTCCTCTACAGATTTAACCAAAGCGTATATAAAAAACATTGAAAGCGCAAAAAAGTTAAATGCATTTGTTACTACAACATTTGATCAAGCTTTGGATAAAGCTAAACAATTCGACAATAAACCAAATTTTGATCAATTGCTGCCAGGAATACCTTTAGCTGTAAAAGATTTATTTTGTACAGAAAATACAAAAACAACTGCTGGAAGCAACATTTTAAATAATTTTATTCCATCTTATGAGTCAACTGTAACAAAAAATTTATGGAACAATGGATCTTTTCTTTTAGGAAAATTAAATTGTGATGAATTTGCGATGGGCTCTTCTAACGAGACAAGCCATTATGGAAATGTAATTAATCCCGTAGGAGATCAATTGGTGCCCGGTGGCTCTTCTGGAGGATCCTCATCTGCTTTAGCCGCAGACTTAACTCCAGCTACAATTGGAACAGATACAGGTGGATCAATTAGGCAACCAGCTTCATTCACAGGTACTGTAGGTTTAAAACCAACTTATGGTTTATGTTCTAGATGGGGTATCGTAGCTTTTGCATCTTCTTTAGATCAAGCTGGCCCAATGACAAAAACAATAAAAGATTGTGCAATCATGCTGGAGTCAATGTCTGGGTTTGATGACAAAGACTCTACTTCAATAAGTAAAAAGAAAGAACAATATTCAAAAAATTTAAAAGATAATATTAAAGGTTTAAAAATTGGAATTCCAAAAGAATATCGTGTTGATAATATGCCAAAGGAGATTGATGAACTTTGGGAAAAAGGAAAAAAGATATTAAAAGATCTTGGCGCACAATTAATTGATATTTCATTGCCTCATACAAAATATGCTTTACCAACTTATTATATAGTTGCTCCGGCTGAAGCTTCATCCAATTTAGCCAGATATGATGGAGTTAGATATGGCTATCGATCAAAACAAGGAAAAGATTTAATCGAGATGTATGAAAAAACACGTTCGGAAGGTTTTGGAGATGAAGTAAAACGTAGAATACTAATTGGCACTTATGTTCTCTCATCAGGTTATTATGATGCTTATTATCTTAAAGCACAAAAAGTGAGACAACTTATAAAAAAAGATTTTGATGATAGTTTTACAAAAATAGATGCAATTCTAACGCCATCAACTCCAAGTTCTGCATTTAAAATAGGAGAAAAAACAAATGATCCCGTTTCTATGTATTTGAATGATATTTTTACTGTACCTGCGAATCTAGCTGGTCTACCAGCTTTATCAATGCCTGCAGGTGTTGACAAGAAAGGTTATCCTTTAGGTTTGCAACTTATTGGTAAAGTATTAGACGAGCAAAAAATTCTTAATATTGGTTACGCATTTGAAAAAAATTGTGGTTTTAAAAATGAAATTAAAAAGTGGTGGTCATGAGTAAAGAAAAATTTGATTATTTTATTAAGGGAGAAAAAGGGAAATATGAAGTTGTGATAGGTCTTGAGGTTCATGCCCAAGTTTTATCTAAATCTAAACTTTTTTCTGGTTCATCAACTAAATTTGGCGCTGATCCTAATAACCAGGTAAGTTTGATTGACTCTGCTTTTCCTGGAATGTTACCGGTCATTAATGAAGAATGTGTTAAGCAAGCAGTAAGAACTGGCCTTGGTTTAAATGCTAAAATAAATAATTACTCGGTTTTTGATAGGAAAAATTATTTCTATGCAGATTTACCCCAGGGTTATCAAATATCTCAATATAAGAACCCCATCGTAGGAGAAGGTAAAGTTTTACTAGATATGCCTTATGGATCAAAAGAAATTGGTATAGAGAGACTTCATCTCGAACAAGATGCGGGCAAAAGTATTCACGATATGGATCCATCAAATACTTATGTTGATTTAAATCGTTCAGGAATAGCTTTAATGGAAATTGTAAGTAAACCTGATCTAAGATCACCAGATGAGGTTAACGCTTACATTAAAAAATTAAGATCAATCATGAGATATTTAGGAACTTGTGATGGAAATATGCAAGAAGGATCACTTAGAGCTGATGTTAATGTGTCTGTAAGAAAAGAAGGTGATAAAAACTTTGGAACACGTTGTGAAATAAAAAATGTAAATTCAATAAAATTTATGCAGATGGCAATAGAATATGAAGCAGCAAGACAAGTAGAACTAATTGAAAATGGCAAAGAAATAGATCAAGAAACAAGGCTTTTTGATACAAAAAAAAATGAGACAAGATCGATGAGATCAAAAGAAGATGCACATGATTATAGATATTTTCCCGACCCAGACCTTCTGCCTTTAAAGTTAGAACAAAAATTAATTGATGATTTAAAAAAATCTCTTCCGGAACTTCCTGATAAAAAAAAGGAAAGATTTATAAAAGAGTATGAGTTAAATGCATATGAAGCTAATGTTTTAGTTTCAGAAAAAGAAATATCCGACTATTACGAAGAAGTTGCAAAATTTTCTGATAAAAAGCTTGCAGCTACTTGGATGATGGGTGATTTATTTGCAATGTTAAATGACAAGGGACTTGATATATCAAAATCTCCTATATCAGCAAAACATTTCGCAGAGCTAATCAAATCAATTAAATCTGGAGAAATTTCAGGAAGAATAGCAAAAGAAGTTTTCGAAATTATGGTTGAAAGCGGAGATAATCCAAAAAAAATTATAGAGTCAAAAGGGATGAAGCAACAAAGTGATCCTAAAGAATTAGAAAAAATGATTAATGAGATACTATCAAAAAATAAAGATAAAGTTGATCAATACAAAGCCGGAAAAGAAAAATTATTTGGTTTTTTTGTTGGGCAGGTTATGAAATTATCTGGTGGAAAAGCAAACCCTCAATTAACAAATGAAATTCTAAAAAAACTTTTAAAAGGCTAATTATGCCTAAATCATTAGATTTAACAGATAATCTTGAAAAATATATCGTTGACCACTCTGAAGATCTATCGGATATCCAAAAAGAGATCTTAGATTACAATTTGAGTCTTGGTGACCAAAAGAAATTACAAATATCTATTTCACAAGCACAATTCCTTCAAACATTAATTAAGATATCTGATATCAAAAAAGTTTTAGAAATTGGAAGTTTTACAGGTTTTAGTGCTTTAACAATGGCATTATCATTACCTGGTGATGGATCTTTAATAAGCTTGGATAAAAATACTGAATTTAGTAAAAAAGCAAAAACCTTTTACGATAAGGCCAATGTAAATAAAATTACACAAATTATAAAGCCAGCAATTGAGAGTTTAAAAGATTTAGAAAATTCTAAACGAAAATTTGATCTAGTTTTTATTGATGCAGATAAAGAAAATTATATAAATTATTATGAAAAAAGCATTGAATTGATTGATAAAAATGGACTTATTATAATTGATAATGTTTTGTGGCATGGAGAGGTAGCCGATAAATCAAAAAATGATAAATTTACAAAAATTATCAAAGATTTTAATAAACACATTAAAAACGATAATAGAGTGATAAAAAATATTCTCCCTATAGGTGATGGATTAACGATTTGTATTAAAAAATAATGTTTACTGTTTTTGGATTTTATAAGTTTAAAAAGATTAAATCTTTAAAGAAATTTAAATCTTTATTCCAATCGGAATTTCTTAATAATAAAGTCAGAGGAACTTTGATACTTTCTGCAGAAGGTATTAATGGGACAATTGCAGGAAAAAAAAAATCAATTTTTGAAATAAAAAACTTATTAAAAAAAAGATTAAAGTTTATTAAGTTTGATAGCAGTAATCATTCTACAAGTAAGTTTCAACCATTTCATCAAGGAAAAGTTAAGATAAAAAAAGAAGTTGTACCTATCGGTTTTAAGATTGATAAAAATAACAAAAAACAAAATAAATATCTCTCAGGTAATTCTTGGAATAGATTGATATCTAAAAAAGAAACTTTAGTTGTTGATGCAAGAAAGTCATTTGAATTTAAAGTGGGTACTTTTAAAAAGGCTATTAATCCAAATATCACTAACTTTAGGGATTTTCCAAAATACTTACAAAAGATAAATAAAAAAAAACCAGTTGCTATGTTTTGCACAGGTGGCATTAGATGTGAAAAAGCATCTGTTTATTTAAAACAAAAAGGTTTCAAAAACGTCTTTCAATTAAAAGGCGGTATTCTTAATTATCTAGATAAAGTTGAGAAGAAAAATAGTTTGTGGAAAGGGGAATGCTTCGTATTTGATAATAGAGTTTCAGTTAAACATGGATTAAAACAAGGCACTTTCTCGGTATGTGGTGGTTGTAGAACACCTATCTCATCTTTGGATAAGAGATCAAAGATGTATGAAAAAGGTGTTTCTTGTCATAACTGTTATAAAAATCTCACAGAAAGTCAAAAGACCAGATTTAGAATGAGACAGAAACAAATAAATGTTGCTAAAAGCAAAGGTATCAAGCATATGTTTCAGAAAGAATATACTGCATGAAATCAATAAATTTAGTTGGAGAACCTATTATAGATTTGCTAAAAAAAATTGCGATTCCTGCAAGTACAGGGACCCTTTTTCAAACTCTTTATAATATTGTAGATACTTTTTTTGCAGGAAAGATATCTGCAAATGCATTAGCAGCTATAGCAAAATCTTTCCCTTTATATTTTATTATTATAGCGACAGGAGTAGGTATTGTTTCAGCATCAAATGCTTTAATTAGTAATTCACTCGGTGCAAAAGAAGACCGTACAGCCTCTCTATATGTGGCTCAATCACTTCTTTATTCTGTTTTTGTTTCAATTTTAGTAACTATTATTGGATTATCATTTTCAGATGATCTTTTAAGATTTATGGGTTCTGATCCAGAAACTATAAGATTGGCTACAGACTATTTAGACATTATTTTTTTTGCTACTTTTATTTTTTTAATTCAGATTTCTTTAAATGGAGCACTAAACGCTCAAGGTGATACAAAAAGTTATAGAAATGTTTTAATTATTAGTTTTTTTTTAAATATTGGACTTAACCCTTTATTTATATTTGGTTTAGGACCAATTCCTGCTTTTGGAATTGCGGGTCTAGCGATTGCAACAGTAATTGCACAGTTTTTAGGATTAATTTATTTAGCTTATAAGGTTTACTGCTGTGAACTGAAACAATTTTTAAGCCCTCGATGTTTTCTTCCAAAATATGATTTGATTAAAAATCTTACATACCAATCTGTGCCGATGATGATGAATATGTTTATGATTGGTTTAGGAATTTTTAATATTTTATTTTTTGTTAGCAAGTTTGGATACCTCGCTGCAGCAGGTTACGGGTCTGCGCTTAGAATTGAACAAATCCTTTTATTGCCAGTAATTGGCCTTAACACGGCTGTCCTAACTATTGCAGGTCAAAATTTTGGAGCTAAACTTTTTGATAGAGTAGATGAATCTTATACCAAAGCAATTACGGTCGGCTCATCATTTATGATTTTAGCAGGAATTGTTATTTTTTTATTAGCCGATAACATTGTTTCAATCTTTACTGATAATCAGGAAGTAATAGATTTCGGAGCAGATTATTTAAAAGTAGCTGCATTTATTGGCCCTGTGTATCCTGTTTTTTTTATTACAAATGCTTTGTTTCAAGCAATTAAAAAACCGATTTATACAGTAGTTATAACTTTTTCAAGATTAGTATTGCTACCATTTTTTACAATGTCAGTTGTGGTATTTGTTTTAAATGGAAGTTTTAAAGATTTATTTTTAGGTTTATTTTTTATAAATTGGACCTTTGGAATTTTAGTGTTCTTATTTTCAAAGTATTATATGAAAAAACTTTTTGGTAAGACAGCTAATGTTTAAATTATTTATATTGTAGTCTATTTTCTAATTTTCTGACAAAATATGAGACGACTAGAATAAGCACTAAGTATTCTAATATTAAAAATGTATAAATTTCTAAAGGTCTATAAGTTGTTGTTACGAGCTCATTTGCTTTTCTTGTCAAATCTCCAATTCCTATAATTGATACTAAGGAAGACATTTTTAAAACGTAGACAAATTGATTTCCCATGGCAGGCAACACAACTTTTATTGCTTGAGGTAAAATTACCAATCGCATCTTTCTCCAAAAATCCATTCCCAAAGACTCAGATACCTCATGTTGACCTTTAGATATTGAATTTATACCAGCTCTAAAAATTTCTGCTTGAAAGGCACTTTCACTAATAGTTAAAGCGATTATACCTGAAACAAATGGAGAAAAACTAACACCCATCATAATTGGTAGACCATAATAAATCCAAAGAATTAAAACTAGTAATGGAATAGCTCTAACAATTTCTACATATGCAATATTAAAATAACTTAGAAATTTATTATTTGAAAGAGAAGGAAGGGCCACAACCAAACCAATAATCATTGCCAGAATGATTGAAACAATAGAAATATAAATAGTCGTAGTAATACCACTTATTAAAAATTTTAGATTAGTTAACCCATCTATATTTTCAGGACTCAAGATATACCAGCCCCACTCGTAATTTGAGCTACAACCTTGTAGTAAAAATAATACAGCAATTACTTTTAAAAATTTCACTAATTGACTATATTTGTTAATTGAAGGTATGGAAACTTAAATTATAAGCTCTTTAAGTTATACTTAGCTAGTAATCTTTTGAAAAATCCCGATGATTGTTTCTTCTTAATCCAACTACTTACATAATCATTCCAAACTTTATCACCTTTTGGAACCATCATAGCCAAGAACGCTGGATTTTTTTCACCATCCGGTACAATGGCTAACTGAGGGTATTTGATTACTAATTTGTTAGCTTCAGTTGAACTTGTAATATTTCCGTCAGCTCTGCCAGCAAGTACTTCTTGAAAGTCTCTAGCAGGCGCTTCTACTGATTGTAATTTTGATTTTGGAAAAAATTCTTTTGCTTTTTCCTCTTGAGACGTACCTAACGTAGTAGCTATTTTAACATCTTTGTTGTTTAAAGAGTCCCAAGTTGAAAACCTTTTTAAATTCTTTTTTAGCACTAAAGGTACAGTACCGTATTTATAATATGTGGCTGTAAAACCTGCCACTTCTGCTCTTTTAGGCGTTTTAGTTACACTTGTAGAAATATCATATCTATCTGCAGTTATTCCAGCAACAATTGTCTTCCATTCAGCAGGAACAAATTTTACTTTGACGCCCAAATCTTTTGCTAACTCTCTCATTACATCTATATCAAAACCTTTGTATTTGTTTGTGGCAGGATCTTTCATTGACATTGGATCCCAGTCTCCTGTTGTTCCAACTCTTAACTCGCCACTTTTTTTGATTGTGTCTAATTTAGATTCTGCTTGAGCACTTGTTGTTACAAGTAATACCAATAAAATTGAAAAAATTTTTTTAAACACATCAAGTTAATAGCTAATCCTCTCCTTTTTTTCGATTTGCAATTTGACCCACTTTACCAATTTAAATCAAAAGGGTTGACTGAAGGGCAGTTTATCAGCTATAAAGAACAAAACAAGAACATTTATGAAGCTAACAATACCATTTTATTTACATAAAGTAGGCGCCGGGTTTCCGTCACCAGCCACTGATTATATTGAAGATGATATAGATCTAAATTCACACCTAATAACAAATGCACCAGCTACTTTTATTATAAGAGTCCAAGGAAAATCTATGACTAACGTCGGTATATACGATGGAGATTTATTAATAGTAGATAAAAGCCTAAATCCAAAAAATTTTTCAACAGTAATAGCAAATGTTAATGAAGAACTTGTAGTAAAAACTTTAATTAAAAGCAAAGAAACTAACTATCTAACATCCGGGTCTAAAAATACATCAGATAGAATTAATTTAACAGATAATCCAGAAATAATAATTTGGGGAGTAGTGACATATGTCATTCATAAACAATAGTAAAAAAAAAATTGCTCTCGTGGATTGCAATTCTTTCTATGTTTCATGCGAAAGATTATTTAATCCTAAAATAATAAATATTCCTGTTGTAGTTTTATCAAATAACGATGGTTGTGTAATATCAAGATCATCAGAAGCTAAAGCACTAGGAATTAAAATGGGAGAACCATATTTTAAAGTTAAAGAATTAGTTAAAAAAAATAACGTTCAAATATTTTCTTCTAACTATTCATTATATGGTGATCTATCTAGGAGAGTAATGAGAGTATTAAAGGGATTTTCAGATAAAATTGAAATTTATTCAATAGATGAAGCATTTATAGATTTATCACACATAAAAGATGAAACGACAGAAGAATATGGAAAAAAAATTAGAGAAAGAGTTCTTAAGTGGACTGGAATTCCAACAAGCGTTGGTATCTCATGTACTAAAACTTTAAGCAAAGTTGCAAATCATGTAGCTAAAAAAAATAAAGCTGGCGTAATATTTTTAAAAGAAAATATCGATGAAACATTAAAAAAATTTGAAATTTCAGATGTATGGGGAGTTGGTCGACAATTATCAAAATTATATATTAAGAATGGAATTGATAATGCATATAAATTAAAAAATATATCTAACACCTGGGTAAAAAAAAGTACAAATGTTTTAGGCGCTAAAACGGTAATGGAGTTGAGAGGAATACCTTGTATTGATTTAGAAACAGAGGAAACGAAAAGAAAAAGTTGTTGTGTATCAAGATCTTTTGGAAAAAAAGTTGAAAGTTTAGATAAATTAAAAGAATCCATAACAACACATTGCTTGAATGCTGCTGAAAAAATTAGAACAGACAAACAAACTACAAGAGCGGTGACAGTATTTATTAGAACAAGTCCTTTTGATAAAAACAGAAAATATTACTCAAACTCCATAACAATCGAGCTACCAGTAGATACTAATAATAGCTTAGAGCTAGTAAAAACTGCTATAAATGGATTGAACAAAATTTATAAATATGGATATTTTTATCAGAAGGCTGGAATTATTTTATCAAAATTAAAAAATTCATCAGAAAAAGAATTAAGCTTATTAGCACCCATTTTAGAAAATAAATCAAAAACATTAATGAAAGCAATAGATTTTACTAATGCAAAATATGGGCGTAATGCAATAAGTATAGCTCAAGCAGGAATAGATAATGACTGGAAAATGCGTAGAGAACATTCATCAAAAATAGATACCGCATCATTTGACTCACTACCGAAGATAAGTATATAAAGTAAGTACGGGGTGTCTAGAAGACTGAGATTAAACCCGACGAACCTGACCGGTAATTCAGTGAGGGAACTATGGAATCAACATATTTATCAATACAATCATCATTAACAGTAACTATTATAGTTGGCCTTTTTTTTATTGGACTAGGGTATTTAAACTCAAAAAAAACTATCGATAACAAAAAATATATAATTGGAAACAGAGACGAAAATACATTTTCACTAACAACAAGTTTAGCTGCATCCGCTTTGGGAGCATGGATACTATTTGGTCCAGCCTCAGCTGCTACATGGGGAGGTTTTGGAGCAGTAATAGGATATGCGTTAGGAACTGCGACACCAATGTTATTATTGTATAATTTTGGTCCAAAAATTAGAGGAGAATTTCCAAAGGGACTATCCTTAACAGAATTCATTAAAAAACGTTTTGGTATAAAAATACTCAGATTAAGCTTATTTTTAATATTGTTTTATTCAATTATTTTTTTGATAGCTGAAGTTACGGCTATAGCATTTCTATTAAACTTTATTTCTAAAACACCATTATGGATTACAGCAGGAATAACTTTGATAATATGTTTACTTTATGTTTTAAGAGGAGGTTTTAAGCTTTCAATAATAACTGACAAATATCAATTTTTAATAGTTGTAGTTTTATTATTAGCTTCTGTGATTTTAATTTTTGGAAACTTAGAGGTAAATAGTTTTGAATTAATAAAAAAGAATTCACCAAATTTATTAAGTAGTAAATATTTACCAAATTATACAGCTGGTCTAACTTTTTTTATCGCTGTAGCAGCGACAAACTTATTTCACCAAGGAAATTGGCAAAGAGTATTTGCTGCGAAAAATAATTTAATATTAAAAAAAAGTTTAATTTATTCTTCATTAACAAGCTTTGTAATAGTTTTATGGATGGGATACACAGGTCTTATTTCTTTTTCTTTAAATTCAAAAGTTGTACCTGATTTAGCTTTTTTTGATTTGATATTATCGGATAGTTATTTATTAATTATATCAATGATAGTACTAGCTTTGTCATTAACACTAAGCACAATAGATACTTTAATAAACGCAATATCAAGCATATTGATCGTAAATGGTAAACAAATTAGTAAATCAATTTTTGGGAATTCTATAAAAAATAAAACAAATTATGTGATTATACTTATTAGTATTTTAGTTTTCATTCTTGCTTCAAAAGGTTATAGCATTTTATATTTATTTCTATTAGCAGATTTATTTTGTTGCGCGGCAGTTGTTATAATTTTTTATGGTTTTTTTAACAAGAAAATTAGTTCTCAATTGTCATACACATCTATTGTAAGCGCACTAATTATAGGCATATTATTCTTTCCGAGTATGGATTTCCAATCAAGTATATTAGTTGGGAATTTATTACCAATAGATTTTTTTAGTTCGATTATTAAAACAAATTTACTCTTTATCTCTTTTGCAATAGCAATAATTATTCAATTATTATTTATAATGATTTATTCTTTTCGTAGTTCGTTCAAATAGATTATTACAGCAAGCCAAATAAAAATAAATGCAATTAATTCATCTAAAATTAAAGGTTCATTAAAATAATACAATCCTAAGAAAAATTGTGCAGTAGGCGTGAGAAAAAATATCATACTTGCTGGACCAATACCTATTAACCCAAAGCCTTTTGTGTACCAAAAAAGAGGTATCAAAGTCATTAATCCGGCCCAAAACAGATAAAAAGATAGTAGTGGCTCATTTGGGGAAAAAATATTTAGATTATTCTTAATTAGAAAAAGAAAAAATACAAGAGCTATAGGAGTTAGAAGTAAAGTTTCTACGAGCAAACCTATGTCTGAAGAGACCTTTACTTTTTTTCTAATTAAACCGTATAAACTAAAAGTTAAGGCTACAGTAATTCCAATCCAAGGAACCTCACCAAGTTTTATAAGAAAATAGATTAAAGCTAAAATAACTAAAATTACTGAGATGATTTTATTACGATTATACTTTTCTTTTAAAAAAATTATTCCAAGAAATACACTTAAAATTGGAAAAATATAATATCCTAATGCTGAGTCTAACAAATTATTAGTGCTTACCGCATAAAGCCACGTAAACCAATTTATTGAAACAAGGAGACCTGTTAAAAATAAGATTAAAATATTTATTTTATATTTAATTATTTTCTTAAACTCATTCCATTTAGTGTAATAAGATGTAGTAATAACTAGTAATAAAGCTGTCCATATCGTTCTATGTATTGTTAATTCCAAAGGAGAGGCATAAGAGACAAATTTGAAGTATATAACTCCAATTATACCCCACCAAAGAGAAGCACCAACTGTAAAAGAGATTCCTTTAAATAAATTTTTCTTCATTTGACCATTTTTTTGATTGATTTATAAGGTAATTAATTAATAAATAGTACTAAATTTGCTTGACGAAAAGGAAGAGTGGGTGAGCGGTTTAAACCAGTTGGTTGCTAACTAACCGTACGAGTAACATCGTACCGAGAGTTCGAATCTCTCCTCTTCCGCCAAAAAACAATTTAATTAAAATAACTATCTATTTTTACTGGTTCTTTACTTAAAATATACTTGTAAACATTTATATTTTCTAAAACTCTTTGAACGTAATTCCTGGTCTCCTCAAATCTAATTTGTTCGATCCAATTTATATATGATAATTGTCCTTTAGACGGATCTCCATTAACTCTTCTCCAAGTCTTAACACGATTGGGTCCAGCGTTATACGCAGCTATAGCGAAAGGATAAACTCCATTATAATCTTCAATCAATGAATTAAAATAATAAGAACCTAATTTAATGTTATATTCAGGATCTCTTGTTAAACCACTAATGCTATAAGGAAGCTTTGCCTGTTTAGCTACAATC
Organism: uncultured Pelagibacteraceae bacterium; assembly: GCA_902631535.1. GTDB lineage: Bacteria > Pseudomonadota > Alphaproteobacteria > Pelagibacterales > Pelagibacteraceae > Pelagilacustribacter. The sequence continues at coordinate 116,417 of CACOYX010000001.1, read as the reverse complement.
TTAGCAGTATATTTCATAAGCTGCATCATTCCTCTAGCTCCAGCCCAGCTATTAGCGCTTTTATCAAATTCACTTTCTTGTCTTATGATAGCAAGAATAACTTCTGACTTAGGCATAATTTTATTATTAATTTCTTTTGGTGTTGCAATAATTGGATAGTTATATTTATTATAAAATCTTTTTTCATAAGATGCCTTCTTTGAAATTTGTATAGCAAAATCGTATCTTTCTAAATTTGTGGCTAAATCTGCAGCCAAAACTTCGCTACCTTTTTCTATATCTAAATCCGCTAAATGTTTAAAAATATCTTTCCCTAATTGAGTAGCATTAAGCTCTTTTAATAAAATTAAATGTCTAATTAATTTATTTTTTTTAAATTCTTTCTCATATTCTTTATCAAAATAACTCTGGTCGTTAAGTTCAAAATTTCCACCTGGATTAATTTTATTAAATGCAAGTTGACCGTAATATGTCATTGGAAATTTAGCTGCTTCAGAGAAAAATTTATTTGATAATTCTTTTTCGTTCAGTAATTCATATGATGATCCTAACCAATAAGCACCTCTTGCCAAACTAATAGGATAACCAACGTTATTATAAAAATTTTGAAAATGATTTATTGCATACTCAGGAGAATTTAAAAAAGTTAACGCTATCCATCCAGACAACCACTCTGCTTCCGCAAAGGAAGGGCCAGCTGATAATGCGTGTTCACTAGAAATTTTATAAGCAGTTTTGTATCTTTTTTTGTAGATTAAGCTTCTAACAACACTTTCTCTTTGGTCCCACCATTTATCAGGACGTACCATTTGACTTTCTGTCTTTAATGAGTTCCGATATAAAATTTCTAACGAACCGTCCAATCTTCCTCTTCGATTTCTCCATCTAAGTCTGTCAAATTCTAATCCAGGATCCTCCTTAAGGTATTGTGGAACTTTCGATATAGCATTATCAACACCGTAGGAATTACTCATTAGTATTTGCCTTGCGTTATAAAGAGCTCTTTGATCTTTAGGTAAATATTTTAGCATTCGCTTAAGATCCCAATATTTTCTTTCCCAAGCTAAATAATCAGCCCTTTTAATATGGTCATCAGAATCAATAAATTTTTTAAACTTAGCCCTGTAATAACCTAAATCGTTTTTCCTTATAGTTGCAGTAACCCAACCATCTTTTATTAGTTCTTTTACTTTTTCAGTTTTACCTTGCTCAAGATAAGCTTCAGCTAACTTTATTTTTCCTAATCCACCAAGAGGAGGATATTTTTCAAACCAATTAATCACAGAAGTTGGTGAGTTGTTTCGTAAATAAATTTTTTCTTCAGCTAAATATCTTATCCTGTTAATTCTTGGATAGTCTTCATTCTGTTCTATAAATTTTTTGTATTCAGCAAATGAAGCACCATTCCTAGTTGTTTTAAGATACATCCAAGTAACTAGATTTCTAAATTCTCTATCTTTAACTTTGGCAGAACTTTTTAAAGCACTATTCCACTTTTTATCTTTAATAAATTGAATAGCTTCCTTTGCTCTATCGAAATCTTTTTGATTTAAAATCGATGATTTTTTAGCTGTATCGGTTTTTGATTTATAAATCGATGGTTTTTTTTGTGGAAATATAAAAGCTGTTTTTTTAGTGGTTACTTCAACTTTTTTAACTTCTTTTTTTTGTTTAACTGCTCCTTCCTTTTTATTGCTAACTTCCTTTTTTTGATCTGCATTTTGACCAATTAAAGGTTTTTTTTGAGGTAAGTTACTTGAAAAGCTTTTACTTGGATCCTTGTTAATTTTTTTAAATATTGAAGGCTTTTCTTTTGGAAACAAGAATTGCTCGTCTGAATAACAATGACCAATTGATAAAATAAATGTTATTATTACTAGACTAATTAATTTATTGGTCATAAGTTAAGACTTATTTATCTTATTTTGTTTTATGCTTAAAGGATCAATTGTAGCTTTAATTACCCCATTTGAAGGTGAGAACCTCAGTGAAGATACTTATATAAAATTGATCAATTATCATTTGGTAAACGGTACAAATGGAGTAGTACCAGGGGGAACCACTGGTGAGTCTCCAACACTATCTCATAATGAACACAAAAAAATAATCGAAATAGCAGTAAAGGAATGTAAAGGAAAAATTCCAGTTATAGCTGGAACTGGATCTAACTCCACAGATGAAGCTATCGAGCTATCAAAGTTTGCAGAAAAAGCAGGATCTGATGCTTTGCTTGTAGTAACACCATATTATAACAAACCAACACAGGAAGGACTTTATCAGCACTATAAAAAAATAAATGATAATGTGGGAATACCAATTATTATTTACAACATTCCTTCAAGATCAGTCATTGATATGAGTGTGGATACTATGACTAAACTTTATGAATTAGAAAATATTAAAGGCGTAAAGGATGCAACAGGTGATTTAAATAGAGTTGATCAACAATTAAAATCAATGGGAAAAGAATTTATACAGCTTACAGGAAATGATGATAATGCTTTAGAGTTTAATAAACGCGGAGGAGTAGGAGCTATTGGAGTTACAGCAAACGTAGCCGCAAAACTTTCTGCCGATTTTCAAAAAGCATGCCAAGATGATATAAATAAAGCATCTAAATTAGACAAATTGCTACAACCTCTGCACACAAGTCTATTCATTGAAAGTAATCCATCACCAGTAAAATATGCTGCATCACTTTTAGGAATGTGTAACCCAACAGTAAGATTACCTTTAGTTGAAGTGCGAGAAGAAACAAAAAAAAAAGTATCAGATGCTCTTATTGAAGCTAAGTTACTTTAATGAAACAAAAAATAGTTCCTGGTCAAAAAATTATTTGTTTAAATCGCAAGGCCAGATTTAACTATTTTTTTTTAGAGTTGTTAGAAGCTGGAATAGTTTTAAAAGGTTCAGAAGTCAAATCTTTAAGAGATGGAAAAGGAAGCATAGCTGACTCATATGCTGTAGATAACAATGGTGAATTATATTTGATCAATTCACACATTCCTCTGTATCGACAATCTTCATACAATAACCACGATCCAAAAGGAGACAGAAAGTTATTATTTAATAGAAAAGAAATAAACAAACTTATAGGAAGAATTAATCAAGATGGATTAACCTTAATACCTACAAAGTTATATTTTTTAAAAGGTAAAGTCAAAGTTGAAATTGCTGTAGCTAAAGGAAAAAAATTATATGACAAAAGACAAGTAAAAAAAACTAAAGATTGGAATAGAGAAAAAGCAAGGTTACTAAGCAAAAATAATAAATGATACATTTAAACATCGGATCAAATTTAAACTCAAAATATGGGTCAAGATTTGAAAATATAGCTATAGCTATAAACCTTTTAATAGAGTCAAAAATTAAGGTTAAAAAAATTTCTAATTTTTATGAAACACCTTCATATCCAAATGAATTTTTTCCAAAATTTTTAAATGTTGGATTAGTAGTTAATTACAAAGCTGATTGTTTAAATCTATTTAAAATAATAAAATTTATTGAAAAAAAATTAGGTAGAATTCATACAAAAAAAAATGATCCTAGAGTAATCGATATAGACATAATTGATTTTAATAGTGATATAAAAAAGACAGGAGAATTGATTTTGCCCCATCCAAAATGTCATTTAAGAAACTTTGTTTTATTCCCAATTTTACAAATAGATCCTAACTGGATACATCCTATTTTAAAGAAAAATGTGCAATATTTGATAAATAATCTAAGCCAAAAATCTAGGATAGAGATTACAAGAATAAAGAAAAATGTTAATATCAAAATATGATTAACAATAATGAATTAATTGATCAAATAAAATCATATAACAGGTTTTTAAATTCTGAGTCCTTAAATAAGGCTTACAATTTTGCTCTCGAAGCTCATCAGAATCAAAAAAGAGATGAAGGTGTTCCATATATAATTCATCCAGTAGCTGTTGCAAAAATTTTAACAGAACTAAAATTAGATAGCGCTACTATAACTACAGGTTTATTACATGACACAATAGAAGATACAAAAGTTACTTACGAAAATGTAAAAAAAGAGTTCGGAGAGGAAGTAGCAAATTTAGTTGAGGGCGTGACTAAAATATCAGCCTTAGAAGATAAAGCTTCAAGTGACTCAAAAGCTGAAAATTTCAGAAAACTAATTCTAGCTACATCTAAAGATATTCGGGTCTTATTAGTTAAATTAGCCGATAGATTGCATAACATGCGTACCATTCAGTTTATGAAGGATAAAGATAAGATCATTAGGAAAGCTAAAGAGACAATGGAAATATATGCACCTTTAGCTGATAGAATGGGAATGAATCGAATAAGAGATGAACTAGAAGACTTATCTTTTTCTGTCTTAAATAAACCTGCTAGAGATTTAATTTTGGAAAGATTAAATTTTATTAAAAGTAATGCTGATGATACTTTTAAAGCTATATCTCATGAGTTAATCGAGTTACTAAAAAAAAATGGTATTATAGCCACCATCACAGGAAGAGAAAAAACTCCGTTTTCAATTTGGCGTAAAATTCAAAATAAAAAAATCTCTCTTGAACAACTTACAGATATAATTGGATTTAGGGTAATTGTTAGCAATATCGAGGATTGCTATAAAACTTTAGGAATTTTTCACAGCAAGTTTCCAACTATACCTGGAAAATTTAAAGATTACATCTCAACTCCAAAAATTAATAATTATAAATCAATACACACAGCAGTAATCGGTCCAAAAAAAAATAGAATTGAAATACAAATAAGAACTCATGAAATGCATGAATTTGCTCAAAGAGGAATAGCATCTCACTGGAAATATAAATCCTCAGAAAAATTTTCAGAATTATCATGGAAAGAGTATGATTGGTTGAGAGATCTAGTTGAAATAATTGAGGCCGGTACTAGTCCGGAGCATTATTATGAATTTACTAAATTACAAATGTTCCAAGAAAATGTTTTTTGTTTTACACCTAAAGGCGCAGTTATAAAACTACCAAAGAAAGCAACACCAATTGATTTTGCTTTTGCTGTGCACACAAAAATAGGGAATAGTGCAATAGGTTGTACAGTTAATGGAAGTCCTGCTACACTTCAAACAATTTTAAAAAATGGAGATCTAGTTAATATCGAAACATCTAAGAATGCATCTCCCTCTTTACATTGGCTTTCATCGTCTGCCACAGGAAAGGCTCGCTCAGCTATACGTAGGTATTGGCAAGATAAATCAACAGAGAATTCGAAAATTAAAGAAAAAAACTACTCAAGCACTATAGAAGTTGATCTACCTCATAAGCCAGGTGTTTTAGGGCATATCACCTCGCTTATAGGCCTTAATAAAGGGAATATTGTAAATTTAGAAATTATTAAAAGGAAAAAAGAACATTTTACTTTCTTATTTGATCTACAAATTAAAGATTTGAAAAATTTTACAAACTTGATAAGTCAAATAAAGCAAAGTAATTTAAGATTTAAAATAATTCGGCACAAACAGAAAAAAAATGCTTTCATTAAAAGAATCTTTGAAAATTTTAAAAGAAACTAACGCTCTAATTGAAGGTCATTTTATACTTTCTTCAGGTTTACACAGTTCAAAATATGTTCAATGCGCTCAGCTAATGAGTAAACCAAATCAAGCCCAAAAAATTTGTAAGTCTCTTGCCATTAAATTACAAATAGAATTTAAAAATTTTGATTTAATCTTGTCGCCTGCAATGGGAGGGATAATTGTGGGTTACGAGTTAGGAAGAATCTTAAATAAACAAACAATCTTCTCAGAAAGAGTAAATGGTGAATTTAAATTAAGGAGAGATTTTCAAATTAAAAAAGGTAATAAGGTTTTAATAGTTGAAGATGTGATAACAACTGGTAAATCAAGTTTAGAATGTTCACAATTAGTAAGAGAAAATAATGCGGACATAGTAGGCTACGCATGCATAATTGATAGATCAAATGGTAAATCAGGGATTAAAGATAAAATTATTTCTCAAGTTGAACTCAATATACCAACTTATAAAAAGGAAGATTTACCAAAAGAATTATTATCTATAGAGGCAGTCAAACCTGGAAGTAGAAATCTTGAATGAGAAGAATTAGGTTGGGTGTAAATATAGATCACGTTGCAACAGTTAGAAATGCAAGAGGGGAAACTTACCCTAGTCCTTTAAGAGCAGCATTATTAGCTGAAAAAAATGGAGCAGACTCTGTTACTATTCACCTAAGAGAAGATAGAAGACATATAAATGAATTAGATTTAAAAGAAATTAAAACAAAATTAAAGATACCGCTTAATCTTGAAATAGCAGCTACTAAGGAGATGTTAAAAATTGCTTCTAGAAGCAAACCACCTTTCATATGTGTAGTCCCAGAAAAAAGAGAAGAAATCACTACAGAAGGAGGTCTTAATTTAGATCATAATAAAGATTTCTTAAGAGTATTAATTAAAAAATTAAAGAAAAAAAATTCTCGTATTAGTCTTTTCATAGAACCAAGTTTAAAAGATATAGAAAAAGCAAAAAAATTAGATGTCGATTGTGTTGAGATTCATACAGGTAAACTTTGCAATCTCATAAATAAAAAAAAAAAATATAAAAAAGAACTTAAAAGAATTCAGAAAGTAGTTCAAAAAGGCAATGAATTAGGTTTAGAGGTTCATGCGGGACATGGCTTAACATTTATTTCAGCTAAAATACTATCTAAAATTAGAGGAATTCAAGAATTTAATATTGGCCATTTTCTTGTCGGTGAATCAATATTTGAAGGACTACCCTTAACAATAAAAAAATTTAAGAAAATTTTAAAATTATGAGTATTTTTGGAATTGGCACCGATATAGTAAGCGTTGATAGAATTAAGAATTCTCTAAAAAATAGAAATTTTATTAATCGTATCTTTAATGAAAAAGAAATTTTGAAATGTAAAAAAACTAAGAATAGTGTTAACTGTTATGCAAAAAGATTTGCAGCGAAAGAAGCATTTTCAAAAGCTCTTGGAACGGGAATTTCTAATGGCATAAATTTTAATGAGATCGTTATATTAAATAAAAGATCAGGTAAACCATACGTAAGAATTATTGGTGAAACTAAAAAAAAACTTGATAAAAAATTTAAAAGAGGAAAATCCAAAATTTCATTGTCTCTATCTGACGAAAAAAAATATGCAGTAGCTTTTGTGACAATAACATTATGAAAAAAAATAAAATTTTTTACATAATTTATGATAACGCTAAAACCTTACTAGGGGCGTTAATAATAGCAATTTTAATCAGATCACTTCTATTTCAACCCTTTTATATACCTTCCTCATCAATGGAACCTACATTATTAGTTGGAGATCGTATATTTGTTTCAAAATACATATATGGTTATAGTAAACATTCTTTTCCATTTAGTCCCAATATTACCAATAAACGTTTTTTTTCAAAATCACCTAAAAGAGGAGATTTAGTTGTTTTTAAAACACCCGCAGATAATAGAACAGATTATATAAAAAGACTTATTGGAATGCCTGGAGACAAAATTCAATTTGTTAATGGTTCTATACTAATAAATGATAAAAAAATTTTGCGCGAAAAAATTAAAGATAAAAAAAATATAAGATGTGGAAATTTTTTACTAGAGACGAATACTTTTATAGAAACTTTACCTAATGGTGTAGAACATACTGTGGTATATAAAAAAAAAGGTTCATTACAAAACACCCAAATTTTTCAAGTTCCTAAAGATCATTATTTTTTACTTGGTGATAATAGAGATTGCTCAAAAGATAGCAGATATCTTGACAGTGTTGGATATGTAAAAAACTTAAATTTAGTAGGAAAAGCTGAATTAATATTTTTTTCTAATGATACTAACATAAGTGGTTTACTAAAAATTTGGAATATAAGTAAATCTTTTAGAATTGAAAGATTATTTAAAGGATTATAATGGAAAAAAAAATTAAAGAGATTGAAAAAATTATTAAATATAATTTTAAAAAACCATCTTTATTAGAAACAGCATTAACTCATAAAAGTTTTGATAATAATGTTAACAATGAAAAATTAGAGTTCCTTGGAGACAGAGTGTTAGGTTTAATTATATCAGAAAAACTCTTAGAAAAATTCCCTAATGAAAAAGAGGGAATAATTGATAAAAAATTGGCTAATTTAGTTAATAAAAAAACATGCTTGTTAGTTGCAAAAAAAATAAATTTAAAAAAATTTATTTTATTAGGCTCTTCTCATAAAAAACATGAAAGGTCAGCTGATAAAATAAGCAGTGATTGTTTAGAAGCTATAGTTGGAGCAATATATCTAGATAGTGGTCTTAAGTCTGTTGAAAAATTTATTCTCAATTTTTGGGAAGAATTTTTATTAAAATCAACTGTCACTTTGATAGATTCCAAGACCAAACTTCAAGAGTTTAGTTTGAAAAAATTTAAAGAGCTTCCTAAATATGTTTTTTTTAAAAAAACTGGGCCTCAACATAGACCATTATTTAAAACAGAAGTACAAATCCCAAATTCAAAAAAAATTATTGGTATTGGATCATCAAAAAAAAACGCACAGCAAAATGCTGCTGCTAAACTTTTAAAGATTTTAAATATATGATTTGGGAAGATGAATGTTATTTATTATCTAAAAGAAAATTTAGAGAAAATGCTAATATCATTAATATTTTTACTCAAAAAAAAGGTAAGATCGATGGTATAGTTTATGGCGGAACTTCAAGAAAGGTCAGAAATTATTTACAGATTTCAAATAAATTGTTCGTGTCTCATACTTCAAAAAGTGAAAATAAAATAGGTTATTTTAAAACTGAATTAATCAAACCTATTTCACCTTTATTTTTTAATGATAAAGAGAGAACTTCTGCATTAATTTCAATTTGCTCAATATTAAATATTTTATTACCTGACTCTCAACCTAATAAAAAAATTTATGCATCTTTTGAAAAATTAATTAACTCAATTATTTTGGAAGATTGGATTTTTTTATATATTTTTTTTGAAATTAATCTTATCAAGGATTTAGGGTATGATACAAATTTAACCGAGCATTTAAATGATATTAAAAATGATAAAGATTATCTTAAGATAAAGATCGATGGTTATATTTATGAAATTCCAAATTATCTAATACAAAAGAAAATACCTAAAGATTTTAAAAATTCACTAATTAAAAAATCACTTCATTTTACTAGGCAAGTAATGCTTAATAAATTTTTCATACCAAATAATTTGATATTTCCCAAGTCACGTGTAATTCTTGAAAATTACTTTAACAAGGATTAGATCTTTTTGGCTATATCTAAAGCAAAATAAGAGACAATCGCTGAGGCGCCAGCTCTTTTAAAACTCATTAGACTTTCAATTATTGCATCTTCATTAATTAATTTATTATTAATTCCACTTTGAATTAAACTATACTCCCCAGAAACCTGATAAGCTATAACCGGTATCTTAAAATTTTCTTTAATTTTTTGAATGATATCTAAATAGGGTAAACCAGGTTTTACCATAACCATGTCTGCGCCTTCTTTAATATCTAAAGCAACTTCCCTTAATGACTCATTTTTGTTAGAGAAATCCATTTGATAACTCTTTTTGTTACTTTTTAAAGATTTTTTTGATCCAACTGCATCTCTAAATGGTCCATAAAAATTAGAAGCATATTTAACTGCGTAAGATAGAATTTGAACATCATGAAAATTATTTTTATCTAAAGATTTTCTGATTTTTCCTATTCGTCCATCCATCATATCCGATGGTGCTATAACGTTACTTCCCATTTGTGCTTGAAGTAATGATTGTTTTATTAGGGAATTAATAGTTTCATCATTAATTACATAATTATTTTTTAACAATCCATCATGCCCATGTGACGTATATGGATCTAATGCAACATCAGTCATTATTCCGATATTATTCTTAAATCTTTTTTTTATATATTTTGTAGCTCTACAAACTAAGTTATCTTCATTAAAAGCTTCCGAACCTAACTTATCTTTCTTATTTTTTGGTGTTGACGGGAAAAGAGCTACCATTGGAATTTTATGTTTTGCAACATTATTTACAATCATTCCTAATCGATCTATAGAATATCTGTAAACACCGGGCATTGATTTTACTGATTGCTTTTTATTTTTTCCTTCTATAAGGAAGATTGGATATATTAAATCATTGCAAGATAAGTTATTTTCCTGAATGAGTCTCCTAGACCAGTTGTATTTTCTGGTTCTACGAAGTCTTAAACTAGGATATTTTCCGGTAATCATGCTTTATTTAATGTATTATGCGACAAATCTATTATACAAATATATATTACAAAGATATAAATAACAATAACTGATGCCAACTGACTCAAAAAATATAGTAAATCTAGAATTAAAAAAAGATCAAAAAATTTTAAATTTTTCGGATTTTCAAAAGCAAAGTATCAAATTTGATATTACTAAACTTCAAGAAGCTTATAAGCAAATCGTACAAACAAAAAAATTTGATGATGGTGGCGGAATTTCACATTTTGGTGCCATTTGTTTAACAAGAATACCTGGAGACCCAGAGTCAGTTAAAGGTCATAAAGCAAGAGGAGTGTATTGGACAAAACCCGATAAATCGGGGAAAGAAGTCGTTAGAGATATTAGTATAAATGAGTCTGCCTATTCAGAATTTATACCTGACTATGAAAATACATATTTCAAAGAGGTATTTGACGTTTTATCATCTAAATATAAGTTAGGAAGAATAAGAATTTTGTTAAAAGAACCTAGATCAACATTAAGTTGGCATAGAGATCCAGAACCAAGATTGCATATACCTATAATAACAAACCCGGGTTGTTTAATGGTTATAGACAATGTTGCTAAACATATGCCAGCCGATGGTTCAGTTTGGATAACAAATAATACTAAGTACCATAACGCATTTAATGGAGGTGAAGAAAATAGAGTTCACCTTGTTGCATGTGTGTTAGATTATAAGTTTAATTAAATTGAGTTTTTTATTTAAAAAGATTTGTATTGCCTCTGATCACGCTGGTTACAATCTAAAAGAAATAATCAAAGATCATCTTATTAATAAACACGTTTCAATCTTTGATTTAGGACCATACGAAAACAAGTCAGTGGATTACCCAGATTTTGCGAGGAGACTAGCTAAACGGGTCAAAGCCAAAAAAAGTGATATTGGAATCCTAGTGTGCGGTTCTGGTACAGGAATGGCCATAAGTGCTAATAAAATCAAAGATATAAGGGCTGCCGTTTGCTATAATTCAAAGTCTACTAGATTGTCTAGACAACACAATAATGCTAATATAATTGCTTTAGGAGCTAGATTAACTAAAAAAAGTTTGTCATTAAAATTAGTTGAGTTATTTTTAAAAACTAAGTTTGAAGGCGGTAGACACTTAAAAAGAGTAAAAAAAATATAATGTCGGTTATTAAATTAGATAAATATTTAAACAGTTTCTTTAAATTAAAATTACAAGACGCTGATAAAGAACTTTATGATACTATTAGAGATGAATTTATAAGACAACAAAATCATATCGAATTAATTGCTTCAGAAAATATCGTATCAAAAGCTGTTTTAGAGGCACAAGGTTCAGTTTTAACAAATAAATATGCCGAAGGTTACCCTTCAAAAAGATATTATGGTGGATGTGAACACGTGGATGTCTCTGAGAATTTAGCTATAGAACGCGCGAAAAAACTTTTTGATTGTAAGTTTGCGAATGTACAACCGCACTCCGGTGCTCAAGCGAACGGCGCAGTATATTTAGCGTTATTAAAACCAGGTGATACCACTTTAGCGATGAGTTTAAATTCTGGCGGTCATTTAACTCATGGAGCAAAACCGGCTCAATCTGGCAAATGGTTTAATGCACTACATTATGAAGTTGATAAGGAAACAGGTTTAATTGATTATGAAGCTGTAGAAAAACTAGCAACAGAAAATAAGCCTAAACTTATAATAGCAGGAGGTAGCGCCTACTCAAGAATAATTAATTTTAAAAAATTTAGAGAAATTTGTGATAAAGTGGGAGCTTATCTATTAGTTGATATGGCACATTTATCTGGTTTAGTAGCTGGAGGAGCTTATCCTAATCCTACCAAATATGCTGATGTTGTAACTTCTACCACACATAAGGTTTTAAGAGGACCAAGAGGTGGAATTATTTTAACAAATAACGAGGAACTTGCTAAAAAATTTAATAGTGCAATCTTTCCTGGTCTGCAAGGTGGCCCATTGATGCATGTAATTGCTGCCAAAGCAGTTTGTTTCAAAGAAGCTTTGTCTGAAGAATTCAAAACTTATACGAAAAATGTGATTAATAATGCAAAAGTTTTGTCAGAAAGATTATCTGAAAAAGGTTTTAAAATTTTTTCTGGTGGGACTGACACACATCTAATGCTTCTTGATTTAAGATCATTCAATGTTACTGGAAAAGATGCTCAAGCCTCTTTAGGAAGAGCTAATATAACTTGCAATAAAAATGGAATTCCATTTGATACAGAAAGTCCATTCATAACCTCTGGTATTAGATTAGGTACTCCGGCTTGCACCACTAGAGGTTTTAAAGAAGACGAATTTAAATTAGTTGCTGATTTAATTTACAAAGTTATTAAAGGTTTAAGCGAGAACAAATCAGATAATTCAAAAATTGAAAACGAAGTAAAAAAAGAAATTGTTGATCTTTGCTCCTCTTTTCCTATATATGGAAATTAAATAGATTTATGCTTTGTCCTTTTTGTAGAGAAAAAGATACATCAGTAGTTGATTCAAGACCATGTGAGGAAGGTACTGCAGTTAGAAGACGAAGACTTTGTACATGTAATGGAGGTATGAGGTTTACTACATTTGAAAGAATACAGTTTCAAGAACTTACAGTAATTAAAAGTAATAGTAAGAGAGAACCATTTGATAGAGATAAAGTTTCGAAATCTATAAGGATAGCAACAAGGAAGAGACCAATTGGTATAGACGCTATTGATAATTTTGTTTCAAAAATTATTATGAAAATTGAAGGCCTTGGAGAAAGTGAAGTTCCAACATCAACTATTGGTAAGCTTATTATGGAGGGCTTACAATATATAGATACAGTTGCCTATGTTCGCTATGCTTCTGTTTACAAAAACTTTAAAGAAGCTAAAGATTTTGAACAGTTTGTAGGCAATTTAGATGACAAAAAATCATAAGAATTATTTAGAATTAGCATTTCATTTAGCTGAAAAAAATTTAGGTCAAACTAAACAAAATCCATCTGTAGGAACAGTAATTGTGAAAAATGGTGCCGTTATATCCACGGGCATAACATCAATACAAGGAAGACCTCACTCAGAATTCAATGCACTTAAAAGTTTAAAAAATTGTAAAGGAGCAACATTATATACAACTTTAGAACCATGCACTCATTATGGAAAAACACCACCTTGTACAAATATTATTATAAAAAAAAAAATTCAAAATGTTTTTTATGCATTCGAAGATCCTGATATCAGGACTTTTAAAAAAGCAAAAAAAATTCTCTCACAAAAAGGAATAAAAAGTAAATTAATCCGTATAAATAGTTATAGTAAATTTTACAAAAGTTATTTTATTAATAAAAAATTGTTAATACCATTTGTTTCAGCAAAAATTGCAATTTCCAAAGATTATTTCACCATAGATAAAAAAGAAAAATGGATAACAAATGATATATCAAGAAGTAAAGTTCATTTATTAAGAAGTAAACATGACAGTATTCTATCAACTTCAAAATCGATTAATCATGATGACTCTCTATTAAATTGTAGAATTAATGGATTGAACAACAACAAGCCTGATTTATTCATAATCGATTTAAATCTTAAATTAAAAAAGAATCTATCTATAAATAAGTATCTTAAAATAAGGAAAACTTTTTTAATTACTACTAAAGACCTCTCAAGTAAAACTTTAGTTTATAAAAAATTAGGATATAAAATTATATTTATAAAAAAATTAAAAAATAAAAATGATTTTCGATTGTTATACGAAAAAATTTATAAAATGGGATATTCTAGGCTATTTATTGAAGCTGGTTTAACGTTTTTGAATAATTTAATTAAAAATAAATTAATTAATGATTTGTATATTTTTATGAGTCAAAAAAAACTAGGTAATAATGGAAAAAATAATGACCAAATTAGTTATATAAAAAATATACGCCCCAAATTACTAACAATTAATCTAAATGGTGATAAACTTTTAAAAAAAGAATTTTAAATATGTTTAATGGAATAATTTTTAACACTGGAGTTGTAAAAGAAATTAAAAGAGAGAAAAATAGTATTTACGTTGGGATTCTAACAAAAATAAATTTTAACAAAAAAGATATAGGATCATCAATTTGCTGCAATGGGGTTTGTTTAACAATAGAGAAAGTAATAAAAAATAAAATTTTTTTCTATATTTCGAATGAAACTTTAAAAAGATCAAATTTTAAAAATTTAAAATTAAATCAAATGATAAATTTAGAAAAATCTTTATCATTTGGTAAAAGTATATCAGGACATTTTATTCAAGGTCACGTTGATACAGTAGCAAAAATTAAAAAAATAAAATTTTTTGATAAAGCCTGGTCAGTAAATTTTAAAATTCTAAATAATGAACTAAATAAGTTTTTAATTGAAAAAGCATCAATTTCTATTAACGGTGTGTCTCTGACTATTTCAAAAATTTATAAAAATTCATTTGAAATTACTGTAATACCTCACACGCTAAAACTAACCAATTTGAAAAATTTAAAGGTTAATAGTTTGGTAAACGTAGAATTAGATATATTTAGTAAATATATATATAAATATTCTAACTAAATGCTTAAAAATAAATTTTCAAAAATATCCTCTATTATTAAAGATGCTAAAAAGGGCAAGATGTTTATACTGGTTGATGATAAAAATAGAGAAAATGAAGGAGATTTAATTATACCAGGTTCAAAATGTAATTCCAAAAGTATTAACTTTATGGCTAAACATGGCAGAGGATTAATCTGTTTAGCTTTAACAAAAAAACAAGTAGACAATTTAAAATTACCTCTAATGTCATCAATTAATAAATCAAGAATGCAAACAGCATTTACTATTTCTATTGAGGCAAAAAAAGGTATCACAACTGGCATCTCGGCACAGGATCGGGCTAAAACAATAAAAAAAGCAATTAACCCAAAAGTCAAAAAAAATGAAATTGTATCTCCTGGACATGTTTTTCCTTTAGTAGCTAGAAATGGTGGAGTATTAGAAAGAGCAGGTCATACAGAAGCATCAGTAGATATTTCTAAATTATCAAAATTAAATCCAAGTTCAGTTATTTGCGAGGTGATGAACGAGGATGGTAGAATGGCAAGATTAAATGATCTCTTTAAATTTTCAAAAAAACATAAAATAAAATTAGCATCTATTGAAGATCTTATTTCGTATCGGTTTAAGTACGAAAAATTAGTTTATAAAACAGAGTTTAAATCACTAAACATAAATAAGATTGGTAAATTAAATGTTCACATTTATAAAAATAAATTAGAAAAGAATATTAATTTTGCAATAACAAAAGGAAAGTTTAATCAAATAAAATCAATACCAGTAAGGGTTCTCTCCCATAAAATTGAAGATAAGAAAATTATTACTAATAAAAATATTAAAAAGTCTTTAATGGGTATGTCGAAATATAAGAATTTTTTATTATTAATAATAAATAATAAAAATAATATTTCTAAAGGAAATAGTATTAATACCTTAAGATACTATGGTATAGGAGCACAAATAATTAAAGACTTAAATATTCGAAATATGATACTAATTTCAAGAAGTAAGAAAAAAATTATCGGACTCGATGGTTTTGGTTTAAAAATCAAAAAACAGATTATAATTAAATGAAAAAAATTTTAATAGTTAATGCAAATTATTATAAAAATATTTCTAAAAAATTAGTATTAAATTCAAAAAATAAATTAAATATTAATCGCTTCAAAGTAAATATTATTGATGTACCAGGAATTTACGAGATTCCTATTGCAATACGGAAAAATATCAAAAAATTTGACGGTTTTGTTGCATTAGGATGTGTTATTAAAGGTCAAACCCCACATTTTAATTTAATATGTTCATCTACATTTAATTCAATTTTAAACCTTTCAATTGCTTTCAATAAACCAATAGGTAATGGGATTATTACTGCTCATAATATCAGACAAGCCCTACAGAGATGTCAGAATACATCCAGTAAGAAACCAAATAAAGGATCAGAAGCTGCAAATGCTGTCATATCCATTTTACAAAATGGACCCAAAAAAATTTAAAAATTCCTCTCCTCGAATAAAAATAATTCAAAAGCTTTATAATGCTTTAATGAATCCTGATGCTTCAATTGATTACCCCAAAAGCCAATATAAAAAATTTATTAAAGACGTGGTAACCGGAACTCTAGAGAGATCTAACCTGATTGAGGATCAAATAAAATCTTTTTTAACAAATGATATTGATTTAACTAAAACTGATAAAATATTAAAGATTATTCTATTTGCTGCAATTTTTGAACTTATGTTTAAGCATAACACACCAAAAAAAGTAATTATTAACGAATATTTATTAGCTTCGGAGCATTTTTTAGAAAAAATCCAAATTGGTTATTTAAACGCTATTCTAGATAAAATTTCAAAAGAATTAAGAAAAGATGACTAAAAAGTTGTTATTTTAATCGAAGTTTAGCTTGCGTTTTTAATATTAATTTGGCATCTATGCGCTTTAAATAATGACTAATTTTTTAGAATTACTTTACTTAATAGCTTTTATCGGAGTTTTAGCCGTAGCTTATAGTTATTTACTATCTGGACAAATAACTTCTTCAAGCCCTGGTAACTCAAAAATGCAAGAAATTGCAGAAGCAATTCAAATTGGTGCTAAAGCATATTTAAACAGACAATATAAAACTATTGCAGTTGTTGGAATTATTGTTTTAGCTATTGTAACGTATTTTTTTAGTTATCTTGTAGGAATTGGTTATTTTATTGGTGCATTTCTTTCTGGTGTAGCTGGATATGTTGGCATGCTTATTTCAGTTAAAGCTAATGTCCGTACAGCAGAAGCTGCAAGAAATAGTCTTCAAGCCGGTTTAACAATTGCATTTAAGTCTGGTGCGATTACAGGTTTATTAGTAGCTGGTTTAGCATTATTGGCTATTACATTTTATTATATAATTTTAATTAATCTTAACGTTGATAACAGAGAAATTATTAATGCTTTAGTGGCTTTAGGATTTGGAGCATCACTAATTTCAATCTTTGCAAGATTAGGCGGTGGAATATTTACTAAAGGTGCTGATGTCGGTGCAGACTTAGTTGGTAAAGTAGAAGCTGGAATTCCAGAAGATGATCCAAGAAACCCTGCAGTTATAGCTGATAATGTAGGCGATAACGTTGGTGATTGCGCAGGTATGGCAGCAGATTTGTTTGAAACCTACGCTGTTACTATCGTAGCAACAATGGTCTTATCTTCAATTTTTTTTCCTTTGAATTATAATTTAATGATCTACCCTTTAGCTATTGGTGGTGCTTGTATTATTACTTCAATAATTGGCACATGGTTTGTTAAATTAGGTAAGAGTAAAAATATAATGGGCGCATTATACAAAGGTTTTATAGTGACTGCTATTACATCACTTCTAATATTGTATCCAGTAACAGATGCAATAGTTGGACTTAACAACTCATATTCCAATAATGGAAATGCTTTTGATGGAATGGATTTATATATTTGTGGTGTTGTTGGTTTTGTAATAACAGGATTACTAATTTGGATTACTGAATATTATACAGGTACAAATTACAGACCAGTCAAATCAGTTGCTAAGTCTTCAACTACTGGACATGGAACAAATGTTATTCAAGGTCTTGCAATATCAATGGAAGCTACCGCAGTCCCAGCTCTGATAATTGTAGCCGGAATATTATATACAAATGAGCTTGCTGGCTTATATGGAATCGCAATCGCCGTTACTGCGATGTTAGCTTTAACTGGAATGGTAGTAGCATTAGATGCTTATGGACCAGTCACTGACAATGCTGGAGGAATAGCGGAAATGTCAAAACTGCCAAAGAACGTAAGGAAAACAACTGACGCTTTAGATGCAGTAGGGAATACAACAAAAGCTGTTACAAAAGGTTATGCTATTGGATCTGCCGGGTTAGGAGCTTTGGTTTTATTTGCTGCTTACACAGAGGATATAAAATATTTTTCAACTGTAAAAGGTTCAGCATTAGAAGGAGTTAATGTGACCTTTGATTTATCAAATCCTTTTGTTGTAGCCGGGCTACTAATTGGTGGAATGTTACCTTATCTATTTGGATCGATGGGCATGCAAGCGGTTGGAAGAGCAGGTGGCGCTGTAGTGATTGAGGTAAGAAGACAATTTAAAAAGATACCTGGAATTATGAAAGGTAAAAGAAAACCAGACTATGGTAGATTAGTAGATTTATTAACTAAAGCAGCAATTAAAGAGATGATTATTCCGTCATTGTTACCAGTGTTATCTCCAGTAATCTTATACTTTATTATTTTGCAAATTGGTGGGATGGAGGCCGCTCTTTCTTCTTTAGGTGCAATGCTATTAGGAGTAATTATCACTGGTTTGTTTGTAGCTGTTTCTATGACTGCAGGGGGCGGTGCCTGGGATAATGCAAAAAAATACATTGAGGATGGAAATTTTGGAGGCAAAGGATCAGAAGCTCACAAATCTGCAGTTACAGGTGATACAGTGGGTGATCCGTATAAAGATACAGCTGGTCCAGCAGTTAACCCAATGATAAAAATTACGAATATAGTAGCTTTGTTACTACTAGCAGTTATAGCTCATTAATTAATTGATCCTATCTATTAGAATACATCTTAGATTTTACACTACTTAAAAAACTTTCTATAAAACTCTTTTTAGCAAGATCATTATCCGTAATATCTTTTGAAAAACTTAATTTATTTAAATCGTTTTGAGTTAAAAAGTTTTTTTTATCTAAAATTCCATATTTATTAAATGATAATACAAGGACATTGTTAGTTTTTAAAACATTTTGTCCCAATTTATGAAATGAACCTTTTGTCAGAATTCTCTCTATATAAATCCAATCATTAGTATTTTTAAAAGATTTAGTATGAGGTGATCCAATTAATTTAATAACATCATTAGTATTATGCTTATTAACTTTTAATTGATTCGATCTATTCTCTAAAAATAATATTCCATGGGTTTTAGTTGGTTCTTGAAATTGACAACCAATTAAAATACAAAAAACAAATGGAATAAAATAATTATGACATTTAATAATCATACAGTCAACTTGTACAATATTTTATTAACTTTATCTAGAAACAAGTTATTTTACCAAAAAATTTCATTACCTGATACTTTTAATACACGAATAAATCTTATGTTTATTCATTTTTCAATATTTCTGAAAATTTATAAAAAAAAGGGAGAAAAATTTGATCAAAAAACATACGACCAGCTCTTTCATTTTATAGAAAATGATTTAAGAGAATTAGGTTATGGAGATGTTTCTGTTAATAAGAAAATGAAAGATTTAAATAAAATTTTATATGACATTTTAATCAAAATTGAAAAAGTTGATCATAATGATAGATTTACTATTAATTCTTCATTGATATTAGAATATTTTAAAGAACTTAAGAATGAAAAGAGTAACAATTATATGCTTTTTGTATCTTATTTCTCAAATTTTTACGATTTTTGCTTTGAATTGTCCTTAAAAAATATGCTAAATAGCTCTATAAATTTTAAAAATTAAAATGGCTGTACCTAAAAGAAAAACCTCTGTGTCTAAAAAAAAAATGAGAAGATCTCATCATAGGTTGTCCTCTGTAAACGTAGTTGAAGATAAAAAAAGTGGAGAATATAAACTTTCACATCATATAGATTTAAAATCTGGTTATTATAACGGTAAAAAAATTCTAGATATCTAAAATTATTCTTATGTTAAAAAAAATTTCTATTGCTATTGATGCAATGGGCGGAGATAACTCACCTGATAAAATATTAGAAGGTATTAAAATTTTTCTGAATAGAAATAAATCTAACAACGATTTTATTTTAAATATTTTTGGTAAAGAAGAGATTATTAAAGAAAAATTAAATCAATTAAATATAAATAGTGATGCAATCAATATAATCAATTCAAAAACTGTTGTTTCGGACGAGGAAACACCCATGACAGCTGTAAAAAATTCTAAAAATACGAGTATGTGGAATTGTATTCATCATCAACTTGAAGGTAAATCAGATATAAGTTTATCAGCTGGTAATACCGGAGTTCTCTTAGTTATATCTAGAATGATTTTAAAAATGATGAATGAAGTAAGTAAACCAGCTTTAGCAGGATTATGGCCGAATAAAAATGGAATGAATGTTGTTTTAGACTTAGGTGCCAACATTGAATGTAATGATCAAAATTTGATAGATTTTGCTGAGTTGGGCTCCGCTCTCTTTAAGTCTTTGTTTCCGAAAGAAAAACCAAAAGTTGGTCTTTTAAATGTTGGATCAGAGGAAATCAAAGGTACAGAGATGTTAAAAAGTGCCTCGAAAAAACTAAAAGAATTATCCAGCGATGATAACTTTATTTATAATGGTTATATAGAGGGCAATAACATAATGAGTGGAGACTCAAATGTTATAATTACAGATGGTTTTACCGGAAATATCGCTTTAAAAACAGCAGAAGGTACAGCAAAATTTATCACATCGAACTTGAAAAAATCATTAAATAAATTATCTCTTTTGTTTTCTTTTTTTTCTTTAAAGAGATTTAAAGAAAAATTAGACCCAAGAAAATACAATGGAGCAATTTTTTTGGGATTAAATGGTCCTGTTGTTAAAAGTCATGGTGGTATTGATGGGATGGGTTTTTATCATTCGATAGATTTGTGTTATAAAATTGTTAAAGGTAATTTGATGAATGAAATTAAAAAAAATTTAAAACATTCTAAAAGTGGCTAATTTAAAAAAGCTTGACATAATTAAGAATCTTAGTAATGCAACTGGTTTTTCCTTTAACTTTTCCACAAAACTTATTAATGACTTAATTGATTTAATAGTTAAAAATATAAAATCAAATAATTTCAATTTAAAAAATTTGGGTTCTTTCAAGATTATAGATAAAAAAGAAAGAATTGGAAGAAACCCCAAAACAAAAGATATTTATATAATATCAGCAAGAAAATCTGTAAAATTTGTTACATCTAAGAATATTTTGGAAAGTTTAAATAAATCATCATGAGTAAATTAATAAGTATATCTGAATTATCAAAAAGACTTAATTTAATAAATTCCTCTAATAAAAAACCTCAAAACTACATCTTAAGATATTGGGAAAAGGAATTTAAAATTATTAAACCAAAAAAAATTAACAATAGGAGATTTTACACCTCAAAACAGGTTGAAATTATTGAAATGATAAAATTTTTACTTAAAACCAAAGGTATGACAATAACAGGTGTTAGGAATTTACTATATTCAAAGGGAAATAAACTTGACGATAGTGATACGCATAGTTTAAAAACAGATTATTATAAATATTATTTAAAAACTAAAAGTAAATCAATTATAGCAAAATTAAAAAATATTAAAAAATATGGCAAAAAAAACTCATCTTAAAGTTAGAATGGTTCCGGAAAGCGATCCTGACAGTAGATTTATTTATTACGCAAAAAAACCAACAAAAGGTGAAAAGGCAAAAAATAAATTAAAATTAAGAAAATATAATCCTAATACAAGGAAACATGAATTTTTTGTAGAAAAAAAACTTCCACCACACAGCAAATAATTATTTTTTTTTAAAGTTTCTATATTCGTAGTCAATAAAGGCTCTAATCATAGACTTCCAAATTTTATTTGTTATTTTTGGATCTATTTTTTTATTTATCGATTTTTTATAAATATTTTTTAATATTATTGAGATTCTTTTATTATCTATAATATCTTTTTTGAATTTCTTATTTCTAATTACAATATCTACTAACTTGGTTCTTTTTTTAATAATGTCCAATAATTTGTTGTCTAGCTTGTCTAAATCATTCCTTACTTTGAGTATTTCTTTGTTTATCATAGCGACAATATTAAATTTTTAGAACAGTAATTTAAATATATAATATTTTATATGTATGAAGAAGAAAAAAAAACATATAAATTGTTTTACTACTGGTTGGTAACGTCTTTAATTTTTGTTTTTTTTATAATCATTGTTGGAGGTTTTACTAGACTTACTGATTCAGGTCTTTCAATTACAGAATGGGAATTATTTAAAGGAATAATTCCACCTTTGAGTGAAGAAACATGGATTATGTATTTTAATGAATACAAAAAAATTCCTCAATTTGATCTTTTAAATTTTAATATGACAATTGAAGAATTCAAATTTATTTTCTATTGGGAATATTTCCATAGAATATTTGCTAGAGTAATTGGTTTATTTTTTTTTATTCCTTTAGTCTATTTTTATTTTACGAAGAAAATACAAAAAAAACATCTAAAAATTTGCTATTTAATTTTTGCATTAATTATAGTTCAAGGAATTATCGGTTGGTATATGGTTAAAAGTGGACTGATCGAGGACGTTACTGTTAGTCACTATAGACTATCTTTACATCTATCTACTGCTTTAATTATAATCTCAACGATATTTTGGTTATTGATGAATATTTTATCAAAAAAAGACAAAAATTTTTTTATTTTAAAAAGTAAAAATTTACCTTTTCAAATTTTTATTTTTCTTATTTTTACACAAATAATTATGGGTGCTTTTGTGTCAGGATTGGATGCAGGAAGGATCTATCAAACTTGGCCATTAATGGGAAATACCTATTTCCCAAGTGATTTCACTTTTGAAAGCACAAAAGATATTTTAGATTTTGATAATCATTCTTTAGTTCAATTTTACCATCGAAATTTAGCTTATTTAATAATTTTCTATGCTCTAGCTCTTGCGTTATTTATCTTTAGTAAAAAAATATCTGAACTATACAAACCCTTATTTATAGTCATATTTTTTTTAAGTCTGCAGGTCATTCTAGGAATTTTTACTTTAATAAGTGGACTGGATATTTATTTGGCATCAGCACACCAAATAACGAGTGTATTTTTAGTTTTTGGTGCACTAAACCTATATTATTTAAGTGCTAAATAAATTGACTTTATAACACATTCTTTGTATTTATCGCCCATCATTATGACACCATTTATTAAAAAAAAAGATATTAAAAAAGATTGGTATATTATAAACGCTCAGGACGCTGCAGTTGGTAGACTTGCTGCATACATTTCAAAAGTTTTAAGAGGTAAAAATAAACCTACATATAATCCACATATTGATAACGGAGATTTTGTTGTAGTGACAAATATAGATAAGATTAAATTTTCAGGTAAGAAATTTACTGAAAAAAAATATTATAAACATACAGGTCATCCGGGCGGTATAAAAGAATCTACACCATCTTTTTTAAAAGAAAAAAATAAGACGGAGCAAATTTTAAAGTTAGCTGTAAAGAGAATGTTACCTGGTGGACCATTAGCAAAAAAACAACTTAATAAATTAAAGATTTATAATGGCGATACACATCCACATGAAGTCCAAAAACCAAAAATAATAGACTTTAAAAAATTACATAAAAAAAATATTGTTAGATAATGCAGCAGACAAACGATACAAGTGTAAAAACAAAAAAAATAAAATTAGATTTTAAAGACAGTAAATACGCAACTGGCAGAAGAAAAAGATCCATAGCTAAAGTTTGGGTTAAAAAAGGTTCTGGTAATATTCATGTCAATGGATTGAAGATGAATGATTATTTTAAAAGACCTGTACATCAAATAATTGTGACAAGACCGCTTGAAATATCAGAGGTTGCAACTAGTTATGATGTAAAATGCTCTGTTAAAGGTGGAGGTTTATCAGGTCAAGCTGGCGCAATCATTCTTGGTATTTCAAAAGCTTTAATTGCCCACGATGAAAATCTTAAAAAAAATCTTAAAAAAGACAGACTCACCACGAGAGACTCTAGAGTTGTAGAGCGTAAAAAATACGGTCACAGGAAAGCAAGAAGAAGCTTTCAATTTTCTAAGAGATAATTATTTAAATTTAACTATTATTGAAGACGGTGATATAAGAAATTATGTCTATACATGATAAAATAAACACAGCTGTTGTAGGCGCAACTGGTTACACTGGATTAGATCTTGTTTTACTCTTATCAAAACATCCAAAAGTAAATATAAAATATTTATGTGCCACAAAAAATCTTGGTAAAAATATTAATGATTTTGATCAAAGAATAAAAAAAAAACTACCTAAAATTAGCTCTGCAAAAAAAATTAATTATAATAAATTAGATTTAATTTTTTTATCATTACCCAATGGTGAAGCTCAAAATATAATTAAAAATAATTTTTATAAAAATAGAAATCTAAAATTTATTGACATATCTGCAGATTTTAGAATAACGAATTCTAGAATATATGAGAAAAATTATAATACTAAACATAAAGCAAAAAAATATATTAAAGAGTCTTTGTATTCTATACCTGAATTAAATAATAAAAATATTAATGAATTTAGAATAATTGCAAATCCAGGATGTTATCCTACATCTATACAAATTCCTTTGGTACCACTAATTAGAAAAAATCTGATAAATAATCAAGACATAACTATAGACTCAAAATCTGGTTACTCTGGAGCGGGTAAGAACTTAGAAAAGAAATTTAAACATAAAAATCTTTACTCATCAGTTTATGCTTATAATGTAAAACATCATAGGCATATATGTGAAATAGACCAACAACTATTAAAACTAACAAAAAAAAAAATTAATTTTACTTTTAATCCTCATTTGCTTCCAACTTTTAGAGGTATTTTAACATCCATATATGTCAAAACAAAAAAGAGAAATTCAGGAAATTCTTTAAGATTGGCATTAATAAAATTCTATAAAAAATTTAAATTTATTAAAGTTTTAAAGATTAATTCTCCACTCGGAACAGGAAATGTTTTAAATACAAATAATTGTGAAATTTCAATATGTGAAACAAGAATTAAGGGCAAATATATAATTTTTTGTGCAATAGATAATTTGATTAAAGGAGCTTCAGGTCAAGCTATACAAAATATGAATTATTTGTACAATTTTCCAGAACATTTGGGTTTAACATGAAATTTTATTTATCAATATTATTAATTTTACTTTTATATAATTGCAGTAAACCAAAAACAGTTTTAATTTGTGGGGACCACGTTTGTATTAATAAGTTAGAAGCAAAACAATATTTTGAGGAAAATCTATCTCTTGAAGTGAAGATAATTGACAAGAAGAATAAAAAAAAAATTGATTTAGTAGAATTAAATTTAAAAGAAAATACTGAAGATAAGAGAGAAATAAATATATTAGCAAGAAATAATACAAAAAAAGAGCTTAAAACTCTTTCAAAAAAAGAGATTATAGAAATTAAAGAAAATATTAAAAGTAAAAAAAAAGATAATAAAGTTGCAAAAAAAATTATAAAAACTGAAAAATTAGAAAAGAGCTCTTCTAAAAAAGATAAAATTAAAGAAAAAAAGAAATTAGAAACTTTTGAACAAAAAACTATAAATGTGAGTAAAAAAAGAAAAGAAGTTGTCGATGTTTGCACAATAATAGATAAATGTAGTATTGATGAAATATCAAAATTTTTAATAAAACAGGGATCAAAAAAAGATTTTCCAGATATAACAACAAGGTAAAATTATGAGAAAATTAAATATTGCAATTATCGGTCTAGGGAATATTGGTTCTTATTTATACAAATATTTAAATGAAAATAAAAAAATTTTAACCGAGAAAAATAATTGTATACCGATTGTTAAATATATTTCTGCAAAAAAAAGAAATAAAAAAAGAAGTATTAATTTTAATAAAAAACAATGGTTGAATAATTATCTTGAAGCTACTTATCTTTCAGATGTTGATTTAATTATTGAATTAATTGGCGGTGCCGAAGGTGCTGCCAAAAAATTAGTTTTTAATGCATTAAAAAATAAAAAACATGTAGTTACAGCTAACAAGGCTTTAATAGCAAAATATGGCGATCAATTAGCTAAAATAGCTGAAAAAAATAAAGTAAACCTGGAATTTGAGGCATCGGTTTGTGGCGGGCTACCAATAATCAGATCTTTAAAAGAGGGTCTAATTGCAAATAAAATTTCTAAAATTTATGGAATATTCAATGGAACCTCAAATTATATTCTTTCATCAATGGATAAAAAAAATAAAAATTTTGATGAAGTATTAACTGATGCAAAAAATTTAGGTTATGCAGAGGCAAATCCTTCAGCTGATCTAAACGGAGATGATGTATCGTCAAAATTAAAAATTCTTACATCTTTATGCTTTAATTCATTTTTAAATGATAAAATTTATGTTGAGGGTATTAAAGAAATCGATAAGACAGATATAATTAATGCTAATAAGTTAGGTTACAAAATAAAATTAATTGGATTTTCAGAACTTTTGAAAAATAAAATTTGTCAAAGAGTTCATCCAACATTAATTAAAAATAACTCGTACATTGCGAGCATAGACGGTGTTTTGAATGCAGTTATTATTGATGGAAAACCTGTGGGCCAAAGTATTATACAAGGAGAAGGAGCGGGGCCAGCCGCAACAACTTCAGCTCTTGTTTCAGATATATCCTCTATCTCAAGAGGAAATATAAAATTTCCTTTTTCACTTTCTACTAAAGAAAGAAAAAAACTTAAATTTGACTCTATTGACAACAGATTTTTTTCAGCCTATTTAAGATTTGAAGTATTTGATAAACCCGGTGTGCTATCTAATATAACAAACATTTTTTCAAAAAATAAAGTTTCTATAAAAAGATTAATTCAGAATCCTAACAAAAATAAGAAAATATCATCAATAGTAATTATTACCCATAATTCTAAAAACAATTCTTTAAATAAAATATTAAAGGAAGTAACAAAAAAGAAGTATATATTTAAAAAGCCTAAATTAATAAGAATTGATGAAAATTAATGTCAATTGATAAAAAATTTTTAAACTTATTTATAAAAGTTACTGAGAAAGCAGCTATAGGCGCCTCTAAATTTATTGGCAAAAAAGACAAAATTGCTGCTGATAAAGGTGCAGTTGATCCAATGCGTAGAGAATTAAATAAGATAAATATGGAAGGGACAGTTGTAATTGGCGAAGGTGAAATGGATGAGGCACCAATGCTATATATTGGTGAAAAACTCGGAACTTTAAATGGACCTAAATTTGATATAGCTGTTGATCCTTTAGAAGGAACAAAATTTACAGCTAATGGCGAACCAAATGCATTTTCAGTTTTAGCAATTTCAGAAAAAGGAGGTTTGTTATCTGCTCCAGATACTTATATGGAAAAAATAGTCATAGGTTCAAACCTGCCAAAAAACCTAATGGATATAGACTATGGTGTGGAAAAAAATATAAAGCTTTTAGCCGATGCAAAAAATAAAAAAGTAAATGAATTACAAGCTTGCGTACTAAAAAGACCAAGACATGATCATATAGTCGAAACTTTAAACAAATTAAACGTAAAAATAAATTATATTACAGATGGAGATATTGCAGGGGCTCTTAGTGTCATAGGAGATAATCCAAAAAATGATATCTATTATAGCACAGGTGGTGCACCAGAAGGAGTTGTTGTCGCAGCAGCGCTATCGTGTTATGGCGGCCAAATACAAGGAAGACTAGTTTTAGATAATGAGGAAAAAGTTCGAGCTAAAAAGCTTGGTATTAAAGATTTCAAAAAAAAATATAATATTGATGATATGGTTAGAGGAGATGTAATTTTTTGTGCAACAGGTGTAACTTCTGGAGATTTAGCTAGCGGTGTCCGGGATCTAGGTAATGAGTATGAGGTAAACACTTTTATACTTCATAAAAGTCAAAAAATAATTAAATCTATTACTAATATTTATAATAAATGAACCACCTTTCATTAAGTGGAAAAAATTGGATTCTAAAAAGCTTTAATGAGGATGATATCAAATACTTAAAGGATAACTTTTCATTAGATGAAATTACATCTAAGCTTCTTTGTATAAGAAAAATTAATAAGGAAGATATAAAAACTTTTTTAAATCCATCAATTAAAAATTATTTACCCAATCCTAATAACTTAATTGATATGAAAAAATCAGTATTAAGGTGCATGGAGGCAATTATTAATAATGATAAAATTGGTATATTTGGAGATTATGATGTTGATGGTGCAACTTCAACAGCAATACTTGGGAATTATTTCTCAGAATTAAAATTAAAATATGAAATCTATATACCTGATCGAAAAAAAGAAGGTTATGGACCCTCAACAAAAAGTTTTGAATATTTTAAAAAAAAAAATGTTAATGTCATTTTTACAGTTGATTGTGGCACATTATCTTTTGAAGCCATAGATTTCGCGAAGAAAAATGAAATTGATGTAATCGTTCTTGATCATCATCAATCTGAAATAAAACTACCTAATGCTTTTTCAATAGTAAACCCAAATCGTTTTGATGAAAAATCAAACTTACAAAATCTATGTGCAGCAGGCATAACTTTTATGTTTCTTGTTTCATTAAATAGAGAACTTAGATTAACAAAATGGTTTGAAAAAAATAAATTACAAGAACCAAACTTAATTGATTATTTAGATCTGGTATCGCTAGGAACAGTTTGTGACGTGGTGCCACTTACAGGTTTAAATAGAGCATTAGTCAAACAAGGTCTAAAAATAATTAAATCAAAAAAAAATTTAGGGCTTAAAACGTTATTAGATATTTGCAAGATTGACGCTAACCCATCAATTTACCATCTTGGTTTTGTACTTGGACCAAGAATTAATGCGGGTGGACGAGTTGGAAAATGCTCTCACGGGGCTAATTTGTTATTAGAGAAAGATCCAAAAAATACATTCAAATTAGCAATAGAATTAGATCAATACAACAAAGAAAGACAAATTTTAGAAAAAGAACTTTTAGAAGAAATAATTAATAAAGCTAAGGAGAATATAAAAGATCCAGTTTTAATTTTAAGTGGCACAAATTGGCACGAAGGGGTAATTGGAATAGTTGCGGCAAGATTAAAAGATAAGTTTAATAAACCTGTAATAATAATTTCAATTAATGGCGATCTGGGAAAAGCCTCGGCTAGATCTATAGTAGGTTTTGATATTGGATCAGTAATAATTTCCGCTACACAAAAAAAAATTTTAGAGAAGGGGGGAGGGCACAAAATGGCAGCTGGTTTTTCAATAAAAATTGGCAATATTGACAAATTTAGAGAATTTGTTTTTCAAAAATTCAAGAGCATCAATCAAGATCTATCCAGAGCTAAACCCTTTCTTTTAGATAGTGTAATTGCACCATCTGCGGTTAATATTGATTTTTATAAAAAAATTGACTTACTTTCGCCTTTCGGTTCTGGAAATCCGGAACCCAAATTTGTTATTGAGGATTTAAAAACAATAAATGGAAAAATTGTAGGTGAAAAACACGTAAAATCATTATTACTTGGTAAAGATGGATCTAAAATTAAATCTATTGCTTTTAATGCCCTAGACAATGATTTTGGAGCATACTTATTAAAAAAAAATAATAAATCATTTAATATTGCTGGAAAATTATCCCTAAATGAGTGGAGGGGGCAATCAAATGTAGAGTTTATTATCGATGATATTTCTGTTAATAAGACTTTCAAAAATACGGTCCCATCGTCTATCGGTTAGGACAGTTGGTTTTCATCCAACAAAGAGGGGTTCGATTCCCCTTGGGACCGCCAAAAACTTCTAAAAATAAGTATTACCAATAGTAATTTTTTGAAAAATTTACGTTAAGTGTGATCAGATTGCGATCGTTTTGCGATCAGCATTTTGTTATAATTAATTTAAAATGAAAAAGTATCTAATTTTTATATTTTGTTTTTTTTGTATTAATAATTTGTTTGCTGATGATGGTTGTGAAGCCGTATATTTAGGAAATTCAAAATTAAAATTAAAAAGCTCTAATTGTGTTGTTAAAAAAGATTTTGATATATTAAAAAAATATAATCAGGATGCTGATTTTAATTATTCATATCCTGCGGAAATAAAAAAAATTCTTAATAAAAAATGTGGTGAAAGAAAAGTAATGTCAAATTACATAAGAAAACCATCTAAAAAATGCTTAAAAGATACTGCTGGAAAAAAAGTTTACGAGATTTTCGCGCAAAGATCAGAATTATATCATGCTCGATATCCTGGCAAGATTATAGAAGGCATGGCTTGGTTTGAAATATTGTTTATGTTTTCATTTGAAGAAAAGAAAAAAATTATAGAGAGATATGAAAAGCATTCTCCAACTAAATATAGAAATTTAAATGAAATTAGTGTGTCTCAAATTCTTTCTAAAATACATCCTAAAACAGCTATGGCAGAAGATAGAAGAAAAATCTATAATCTTATTAAAATGAATAAAGGTAGGCTTAAAATGTGAAAGGCAATTGGTTTAAGCAATGAAAATACTCTTATAGAGTCTATTGATAGACAAATTTTATTAGCTAATTTTTTAAATAGAGATAAACTCAAAGTTAAAAAAAAGAAAATAAATCCAGATTTAAAAAGGCGAGAGCAATTATTAAACAAATATAAAAATGCTGTAACTAAATATAAAGAAAAATTACAAGAAGGATTATAATTAATGTTAAAAAATTTAAAGATTTTTATATTACTGGTTTTCTTTTTTATATCTATAAATGCTAGTAAAGCTGATACACTTGAACAATTATCAGAAGAACTAAATGATGTTAAAAATGAGTTAAGTAATTTAAGTTCTTCAAATGTTAAAGAAGCGATCACAATCGATAAAGCTGTCCAGAATCTTGACGCTATTGTTGAATTTGCCAATGAAAGTGCAGAAAAAGGTGATATAAAAAGTGCGGTTGAAGCTTTAGAATTATCAGAGACCAATCTATCGGAAGTAATAAAATCTTTACCAGACAAATTTGATGTGACAACTGTAGAAAATATTAAATCAATGAATGAATTTAACATGAAAGAAATTTCTGAAATTAATGCCGCAACAAAAATAAATAAAATTAACAAAGATGTTACATTTAAAGAAAATGTGGCTTCATTAGAAAATAAAGGTTTAGATACAGTTGCTATAACGAAAAATATGGTAGAACTTGGCGTTGGCCCATTGAATGCACAAGAGATGATAGAGGATATCAAAAAAGCTGGCAGTACATCGGATTATATTAAAAGCCCAGAATATCAAGCTTACAAAAGTGCAATAACTGAATTAAATCAGCAAATGACAAAAGAAATGAATAAAAATTTAGATGAATTGTTTAAAGATAGTCCATTCAAATCCACAGCAGAACTTAAGCAAATGGCTGCTAGTGAAGCTAAAGAAACTACAAAAGATATTACAGCAGAAATTTCTACAACAGCTGGTGAAGCTGCGTCTGAAGTTGCTTCTGCCGCTAGCGAAGCCGCGAGTGAAGTTTCAAGTCAAGTTGCTGAATCATTCTCACAAACACAAGCAGAAACCATGTTAGCTGACATTAAGGAAATGGGTTCTGTCGCTTATTCACAAAGTCAAGCGTATGCAGACTACTATGAACAAGCAAAAGCAGAGAATGAAAAAAAATTGCAAGAAATTAATGAGAAGTATGGTTTAAAATAATTAGGTGTGCGATCAGATAGCGATCACGCTCTAGTTAATTTAAAAGAATTATGCTAAAAGCATTGCTAATAAATTGGTTCTGACCTAGGGTCACCATCAACAAAGAGGGGTTCGATTCCCCTTGGGACCGCCAAAAAATATGAAATATAAAATTGCTGTAATAGAGGAAATTCATAAAGATGGTTTAGAGCTTTTAGAAAATCATCCAGATTATGAATATGAATTAATAACAGATGTTTCTGAAACAAATTTAATAAATAAATTACCAGATTTTGACGCTTGCACTTTAAGAGTCTCTAAATTAGACGAAAAAATTCTTAAGCATTGTACTAAGTTAAAAGCTATATCAAGACATGGAGTAGGTTTTGACAATGTTGATTTAAATTATATTAAAAAAAATAATATATCACTTCTTATCACTGCCACTGCTAATGCAGTAGCCGTAGCAGAACATGTAATTTCAATGTTTTTATCATTATCTAAAAGTATTTCTAAATATGATGAAGAAGTTAGGAAGGGTAATTTTAAATTGAATGCTGATAAAATTCAAACATTTGAACTATTAAATAAGAATATTCTAATCGCAGGATTCGGAAGAATAGGAAAAAAATTAATAAGTAGATGTTTAGCCTTTGATACAAATGTTTATGTTTATGATCCATACGTCGATGAAAAAATTATTAAAAAATTTGGAGGAATTAAAGTTGATAAAATTGAAGATGGTTTAAAAAAAGCTGATTATGTTTCATTGCATATGCCTCTTACAAATGAGACCAAAAATTTAATTAACTATTCCGTATTAAAAACTATGAAAAAAAATTCAATAATAATTAATACGGCAAGGGGAGGAATCATTAATGAGCTAGAATTAGAAAAAGCTTTAAATGAAGGATTGATTTTTGGGGCTGCCTTAGATGTTTTTTCTAAAGAACCAGTAGAACAAGATAATCCTTTATTAAAAAATAAAAAAGTAATTTTAAGTCCGCACTCTGCTACTTTTACTGATGAATGTACATCAAGAATGGGTATAGAAACTACTAAAAATATTATTGATTTTTTTGAAAATAAAATAGATAAATCTATGATAGTTAAATTATGATTGATTTTAGAAGAAAACTAAAAAATTTTGGTCCTCTTGAGGTTTTAGTTTTAAGTTCTATTACTTATGTAGTTATTATGTTAGTTTGGACTGCTTCCACGCGAACTGCTGTTGTGCAAAAAGCTAATGATATAAAAGCCAACCATAAATTAGTTGTGGAGTTTATTAATAATCAAGTTAATGAATGTACTTCAAATGAGGAAGGCACTACTTTATGGGGTGACAATTGTAATTCAGCCTGGATATCTTCAAAAATTGTAAACCATATTTTGAATAATTTAAAACTTAACAATCCTTACAATATTAATAAGCCTTTAATACAAACATCTCAAGATCCCAGAATTCAAGCAGAGGGGAAAGCTGGTCAATCCACAGATAAAGGAATTATCTTTGTCTCAGAAAGTAATTTTGAGTCAGAAGCTGGATCAGAGTGGGTGATAGGCACATGTGTTAAGTCACCTTGTGTAGCGGCTGGAAATAATGAGCTTGTCTCTGCTTATCGCTAGCTAATTATATTAAACCCGCACTCTTTAGCAGCTTTGCTTAAATAATTATAACCAATTTTAGCGTATTCGAATGGATTAGCTTTTGCAGGATCTTGTTCCGCCTCAACTACAAGCCAACCTTCATAATTTTTATTTTTTAAAACGGTTAAGAAAGGTTTGTAATCAATGCATCCATCCCCAGGAACTGTAAAAGCTCCATCGAGAAAAGCTTGTCGGAAAGTACTATCATTTTTTAATGATTTTTCTAAAATATTTTTGCGAATATCTTTGCAATGAACGTGGATTATTCTTTCCATAAAATCTTCAGTTAATTTAATTGAGTTTCCACCAGCAAATAGCATGTGGCCAGTATCAATTAATAATTTTACACTATCACTTGTGCTTTCTATTAGTCTTCTTGTTTCATCTTCTGTCTCGATAACTGTACCCATATGATGATGATAAGCGAGAGGCATATTTTCATCTATCATCATTTTACTTATTTCATTTATTCTGGATATAAGCAATTTCCACTCGTCCTCTGAAAGTTTAGGTTTTTTTGATAAAGGTGTTTTTGGATCACCTTGTATAGAATTTGTTACTTCTGCAAACACCATACATGGGGATTTACAATCTTTAAATAATTCCATCTGCTCTCGCATTAATTTAAATTCTTCTATCGGAGTATTCTTTAAAAGTGTTGCTCCGTACCATCCAGAACAAAGCTGTAAATTTTCTTTTTCTAATTTTGGTATTAATTCTTTTGAGTTTTTTGGAAATTTTCCACCAGATTCTATTCCAGTAAAACCAGCTCTGCTTGCTTCAGATAAACATTGCTCTAACGTGGTTTCACCGCCAAGCTCAGGCATATCATCGTTACTCCAGGCTATAGGTGCTATACCTAATTTTATAGACATAATTTTAATAAAGTACTAAATTTATATTACAAATAATAACTATATACAAAAAATATGATCAATGTAGCTCTTTTTGGTTTTGGAAGAATTGGCCAAATGCACGCCAAAAATCTAACCAAAAATAAAGAAATAAAGTTATTATATGTTTATGAAAAAATTGATCAATTAAGCATTAAAGCTAAAAAGATTTATGGATGCAAAATTGAAAAAAATTATATTAAAATCTTTAATGATAAAAATGTAGATATAATTTTTATCTCTAGCCCTACAAATACTCACATCAAATTTATTGAGGAAGGGATGAAAAGAAAAAAAACAATTTTTTGTGAAAAACCTTTAGATTTAAATATCAATAAAATAATTAAAAGTTTAAGAAAAGTAAAAAAAATTAAACCAAAAATTCAATTAGGATTTAATAGAAGGTACGATCCAGGACATTTTTCAATAAAAAAAGATTTGGATAAAAATAAAATAGGAAAATTAGAAAAAATTATCATTACAAGTAGAGATCCAGCACCACCAGCTATTTCTTATTTGAAATCATCAGGAGGAATTTTTAGAGATATGATGATACATGATTTTGATCTATGCAGATTTTACTTGGGAAACGATGAGATAAATGAAATCCATGCTTTTACCTCCTCATTTGTACCTTTTTATAAAAAAATTAAAGATCATGAATTAGCTGTTGTTACAATGAAATCAAAAAAAGGAGTGATTTGTGTTATTACTAATTCTAGACATTGTTCTTTTGGTTACGATCAAAGAGTTGAATTATTTGGTAAAAAAGGAATGTTGATTTCAGGTAATAAAAAAGAAAATTCTACTGAGTTATTCAACTCAACTCAAACCAATTCTCAAAAACCTTTTTTAGATTTTTTTATTCAACGTTATGATGATGCTTACAATATTCAACTTAAAGAATTAATCTCACTCCATAAAAATAAAATTAAATCTAGGTCTACTTTTGAAGACGGTTACTTGGCTTTAAAATTAGCTAATGCAGCTTACAAATCATTGAGATTAAAGAAAACTATCAAAGTATAATATAAATATAAGGTTTTTAGATATACTACAGGTTGTATCAAAAATATTTGTTTTTGATATTGTATCTATAATTTGTTTTAATGCGCTCAAATTAATTAACTAATAAAGAGGAATATAATGAAAAAAGTATACTTGACAATTGCTGCTCTTTTAACATGGGCAATGACATCTGTAGCTGCATTAGCTGTAGATATTATTGTTGTGTCACACGGGCAAGCTAATGACCCTTTTTGGTCAGTTGCAAAAAATGGTGTAGATAAAGCTTGTAAAGATATGAAAGTATCTTGCAAATATACTGCTCCAGCAACATTCGACATGGTTGAAATGGCTAAACTAATAGATAACGCTGTTTCACAAAAACCAAAAGGTATCGTAATTACTTTACCAGATGCTGCCGCTTTAGGTAAATCTGTTAAAGCTGCAATATCTGCTGGAATTCCAGTAATCTCTATGAACTCTGGTTCAGATGACTACATGAAGCTAGGTATTAGTGCTCACGTTGGTCAAACTGAATTTGAAGCAGGAGTAGGTGGCGGACAAAAAATGAAAGCTGCTGGTGGAAAAAAAGCATTATGCGTTAACCACGAAGTTGGTAACGTTGCTTTAGATAGAAGATGTGCTGGTTTCAAAAAAGGTTTTGGAGGTTCTGTAGAAATTTTAGGAACATCTAATGACCCAACTGAAATTCAAAAAGCTGTAGCTGCTAAATTAGGTGGTGGATATGACACTATTCTTACTTTAGGAGCTGGTCTAGCAGGTGAGGCTGCTCTTAAAGCGTTAGAGTCAGCTGGTAAAGTTGGAAGCGTTAAACTTGGAACATTTGATATGTCCCCAGGAATGCTTAAAGCTGCTGCTGCTGGAAAAGTTGAATTCTTAATTGACCAACAACAGTACTTACAAGGTTACTTACCTATAGCTATCTTTTCTCAATATATGAGATACGGAACTATGCCAGCTGGTGTAGTTATGACAGGACCTGGTTTTGTTACACCTAAAAATGCTAAGAGTGTAATTAAATGGGCTGCACAAGGTTATAGATAAAAAATATATCAAAAAGGCCTAGTGAATTTTCACTAGGCCTTTTTTTTTAAGTTTTTATTATGTCTACAAAGTCAAAAAGTATAAAAAGTAAAACTGATTTTAATCAGGATGAAAGACTTAAAAAAGTTTCAAATTTAAAAGTTTTATTAAATAGACCTGAGTTAGGAGCTCTAGGTGGAGCAATTTTAGTTTTTATTTTTTTTGGCATTGTTGCTGGTGATACCGGCATGTTCAGCGCTTATGGTATTTTAAATTTTTTAGATGTATCAGCTAATCTAGGAATTATAGCTATTGCAGCAGCTATGTTAATGATTGGTGGAGAATTTGATTTATCAATCGGTTCAATGATTGGTTTTGCAGGAATTTGTATAGCTATCCCAGCAATCTATTGGGGGTGGCCTTTGTGGATGAGTATTGTATTTGCTTTTTCAATGGCAGTATTAGTTGGTTATTTTAATGGAATACTCGTAGTCAAAACTGGCTTACCATCTTTTATAGTTACGCTTGCAATGTTGTTTATCTTAAGAGGAGCAACTTTAGCTTTAACAAGATTAATTACAGGACGTACACAAGTACCAGGTTTAAGAGTTTTAATTGAAAATGATCCTATAGCTTGGATATTTGCAACAGACACATTTAAATGGGTTTTTACATGGCTAGGTTCAATGAATTTAATAGCTTTAAGAACTGATGGCACTCCTTTAGCTACTGGTATTCCTCCATCAGTTATTTGGTTTATTGCTTTAGCAATTTTAACTACTTGGATATTAATGAAAACTAGATATGGAAATTGGATATTTGCATCAGGTGGAGATAAAAACGG
Organism: uncultured Pelagibacteraceae bacterium; assembly: GCA_902631535.1. Lineage (GTDB taxonomy): Bacteria > Pseudomonadota > Alphaproteobacteria > Pelagibacterales > Pelagibacteraceae > Pelagilacustribacter. The sequence continues at coordinate 79,295 of CACOYX010000001.1, read as the reverse complement.
AGCAAACAATGTAGGTGTACCAGTGGGAAGAGTTAAAATAAGTTTATTTATTGGTACAGCAGTTGCGGCAACGATCTTTGCTACGATACAAGTATTAGATGCTGGATCAGCAGATACTATGCGAGGAACTTTAAAAGAATTAGAAGCAATCGCAGCTGCTGTAGTAGGAGGATGTCTGCTTACCGGAGGATATGGGTCAGCTATTGGCGCGGCATTTGGAGCAATCATTTTTGGAACTGTATCTATGGGTATTTTTTATACTGATGTAGACACAGATTGGTTTAAAGTTTTTTTAGGAGCCATGATGCTTATAGCTGTAATATTCAATAATTATATAAGAAGAAAAGTAACAGAGAGTAAATAATGTCAGACTATTTAGTTCAATTTAATAATATTAGTAAATTTTTTGGAAAAGTAATTGCACTTAAAGACGTAACTATGAAACTTCGTAAAGGTGAGATTATGTGTTTATTGGGTGATAATGGGGCAGGTAAATCTACTTTAATTAAAACACTTGCTGGTGTTCATAAACCTGATGAGGGAGAAATTATATTCGAAGGTGAAAAAATAGTTTTCGATAGTCCAAAAGATGCTTTAGATATTGGTATTGCAACAGTATATCAAGATTTAGCTTTAGTTCCTTTAATGAGTGTTACCAGAAATTTTTTTATGGGAAGAGAGCCTTTAAAAGGACCTCCTTTTTTAAAAACTTTTGATATAGAAAAAGCAAATAAAATAGCTGCTGAAAGAATGGGACAAATAGGGATAGATGTAAGAGACCCATCACAAGCAGTAGGAACTATGTCTGGAGGAGAAAGACAGTGTCTTGCAATAAGTAGAGCTATCTATTTTGGTGCAAAAGTCTTAGTTCTCGATGAGCCAACTTCAGCATTAGGAGTTCATCAAGCTTCTGTAGTATTAAAATATATAGTTAAAGCTGCATCACAAGGTTTAGCTGTGATTTTAATAACACATAACGTACATCATGCTTATCCAGTAGGAAATAGTTTTACAGTTCTTAATCGAGGTAAAAGTTTAGGAACATATGAAAAAAAAGATATTTCTAGAGAAAAACTTTTAAGTATGATGGCTGGTGGAGAGGAACTTGATAAGTTAGAAGTTGAACTAAAAGAAATGAATAGAATTTCCTCGTAAAAATGCAAATAGGTATAGATTTAGGTGCCACAAAGATTGAGTACATCCTATTAGACAACCAAAATAAAGAATTAACAAGGAGTAGAATTCCAACTCCAAAAAATTATAATGAAACTATAATATCAATAATTGCGATTATTAAAGACATCGAAAATAAAAATAAAGAAAATCTAAACATTGGAATTTGTCATCCAGGTGCGACTGATAAAACAACAGGTTTAATTAAAAATGCTCATAACTCGCAGTGGCTAAATGATAAAAATTTAATCAAAGATTTAAAAAATAAGATTAATAATAATATTTATTTAGAAAATGATGCCAATTGTTTTTGTTTGTCTGAAGCTTACAATGGATCAGCAAGTCACTACGAAACAGTATTTGGTATAATACTAGGTTCTGGTTGTGGCGGCGGATTAGTAATAAATAAAAAAATAATTTCTGGATCAAATGGATTAGGTGGTGAATGGAGTTTAAATCAAATGCCTGATTTAGATATTCCTAATTTAAAGTCCGAGAATAAATTAGATTTTTCAAACCGTATAGAAGGTTATCTTTCTGGTAAATCAATAGAAAAGAATTTTAAAATAAAATTTAAAAAAGATTTAACTGCAAAAGAAATATTTTCTAAATATAGAAAAAATGATAACGATGCAAAAATTTTTATCAATGATTATAAAGATAAACTAGCAAGATCTTTAATTATAATTATTACTACTATTGATCCTGATGCAATTGTTTTTGGTGGTGGAATCTCCAATGAAATTGATTTTTTAGATGAGATAAAATTATTAACGTCTAAATTAATCAATGAGCCCAATTTAAAAACAGTATTTCTTAAGCCTTTGTTTGGTGATGCGAGTGGAGTAAGAGGTGCTGCTTTGTTAGGAAGAGATAATTTTATTTAAGAATTTTTTTGATTTTTTCTTGAGTAAATCTTGAGGGAACTTTACATTTAGTAGATAAGACCTCAGTTTTTTTTGACTTTGCCGATCTCATAATAGATTGAATTATATCTAATACATGCAGTGAAAGTTCACCATTGCACATATGTTTTGAGTTATTTTCTATTGAATAGGCCATTTCAGATAATCCAGCACCCCGATAGTTTGCGTTAGTGGGTGACTCGTTTGCTCTCGAGCTTTGGCTTTTAATATTAATTTTACCAAGTTCTAAATTATGCGTTTCATGCTCTGTCCATTTACCTCCTAATTCAAGACAGGTAAATACGGATCCTCCAAACATATTTGGATCGGTTACAATAATTGAACCTTTGTCTCCATATAATTCAATATGATTTCTTTTGTGATCCTTTACATCAAAAGATAAAGTCATTTGAATTAATGAATTGTCATGAAATTCTAATGTTGAAACATAAGTAGTGTCACATTCGACTTTAAATTTTTTGCCTTTTCTAGGACCAATGCCTATTTCTCTTTCATCGAATACTTTTTTTGATCTACTTATAACAGACTTAACTGGCCCTAATAGTGTTACTAATGCTGTAATATAATAGGGTCCCATATCTATAACTGGGCCTCCCTCTCTTTCAGCAAACCATGGTTCAGGACTAGGGTGATAGGACTGAACGCCAGGATAAGCAAATATAGCATTACCTAAATTTATTTTTCCGATTAATCCACTTTCAATTAATTCTTTTGACTTTTGAATGCCTGCTCCAAGAACTGTGTCAGGAGCACTTCCTAAATAAAGATTATTTTTCTTAGCTAATTCTAGTAGTTTTTTACCGTCATCAAAATTAATACACAGTGGTTTTTCACTATAAGAATGTTTACCGGAGTTGAGTGTTTTTTTAGAAACTTCATAGTGAGCTTTAGGTATTGTGAGATTCAGTATGATTTCAATATCCTTATCTTTAAAGATACTATCTAAACTTACTGACTCAATCCCATATTCTTTTGCACAATTATCTGCTGCTTTATGATTTAAATCAGCACATTTTATAATTTTTATATTATTAAAATATTCTTGTGCTCTGAAATATGTCTCTGAAATATGACCGCAGCCAACTAGACCAACGTTAAAAACTTTATTCATAGTGATTAAACACCTTTTCTTTGTTTTTTCTTTCCTTCAAGATGTTCTTTTAGAGATTTTTTGTTTTCTTCTGTTGTAGGAATTCCAAGAGTAGGACTTTCCCAGTACGCCGAACCTTCTAACCACTGGTAACCATCTGTATGAATTGAAATTACATAAGTTTTTTTTGATTTCTTTGCTCTTTTAAATGCCTCTTCTAATTCAGCAATAGAATTAACATGTTCACCTTCTGCTCCCATACTTTTTGCGTGTCCTGCAAAATTTACAGGCACTAAGTTGGTAGTCTTTGAGCTTTTGAGTAAGCAATTAAATTCTTTGCCACCTTTATATAATTGCAATCTATTAATTACAGCGTGACCACCATTATCACAAACTATTAATATTAATTTATTGTCTGTTATGACAGAACTATAAATATCTGAATTATAAAGTAGATAAGATCCATCGCCGACAAATGAAACAACTTCTTTATCGGGATTAGCCATTTTAATACCAAGTGCTCCAGAAATTTCGTAACCCATACAACTAAAACCCCATTCTGTCTCATGTGTATTTAGTTCTCTAGGTTTCCAAACCTGTATTACTTCACCAACCAATCCTCCAGCTGCTGTCACTGCTATATCGGTTGGATCTGAATTTCTATAGCATGCTCCAATAACTTGGGCATAACTTGGAAGTTTTTGGTTAGTTGGTCCACTTTCTTTATCAACATAAGCTTCCCAATCTTTCAATTCTTCTCTGGATTTTTTATGCCAATTGTCATCAGCTTTCCAGCTTCCTAATGCTTGTGATAATTCCATTAATGAAATTTTAGCGTCTCCAACAACTGCCTGTGCCATGTGTTTATTCGCGTCAAATCGTGCGGCATTTATAGAAACTAGTTTAAAATTAGGATTTTCAAAATTTGCCCAAGAGCCTGTAGTAAAATCAGCAAGTTTAGTTCCAATAGCAATCGCTGTATCAGTTTCTTTGCTTAAATTATTTGCAGCTCTTCCACCTAAACCACCAATAGTTCCTAAATAGTGACTATGATCTTTTTTTATCGATGAGTATCCCATTACAGTTTGTGTTACAGGTATGTTATGTTTTTTTGCAAAATTGCTTAATTCATCTGTGGCATCTGAATAAAAAATACCTCCACCAGCAATAATAATTGGTTTTTTAGATTTTTTAATAAGTTCAGCTGCCTCTTTAATTTGGAAGTCATCTGGTTTAGGTCTTCTTATCGTATGAATTCTTTCTTTGAAAAATTCTTCTGGGTAATCATAAACCTCACCTTGAACATCTTGACTTAATGAAACACATGCAGGACCGCAATCTGCTGGATCTAACATAATTTGAATTGCTTGTTGTAAACTTGAAATAATTTGTTCTGGTCTAGTAATTCTATCAAAATATCTCACAACAGGTTTAAACCCATCATTCTGAGTTATTCCTGGATTATTAAAGTGCTCAACTTGTTGCAATACTGGATCAGGCATTCTATTTGCAAATGTATCGCCAGGTAAAAAAAGTATTGGAAGTCTATTACTCATTGCTACAGCTGCTGCAGTAATCATGTTTGTTGATCCCGGTCCAACTGAAGAAGTTGCAACAAAAATCTGTTTTCTTCTTTTAGCTCTTGAGTAAGCTATTCCTGTTAGAGCCATATTCTGCTCGTGATGTCCTCGCCAAGTAGGAAGCTCTTTTTGGTTTTCTTGAAGCGCCTGACCTAAACAAGCAACATTACCATGACCAAAAATTCCAAACACACCTGGAAATAAAGGCACTTTTTTTCCGTCTATAAGAGTTTTCTGAGCAATTAAGAATTTAACTAAAGCGTGAGCACAAGTGAGTTGAATGTTTTTCATAAATTCAATATAAACTATTTAATTAATATTCTTTATTCAACAACAATATATGTACGATAAATACGGACAGTTCATTGATGGGAAGTGGCAAAAGTCTGCAAGTGGTGAAACTTATGATGTCGTTAATCCTGCAACAGAAGAAGTAATAGGGAAGGCTTCAAAAGCGAATAGCTCAGATGTACAAAAAGCTCTCAAATCAGCTGAAAAAGGTTTACAAATTTGGAAAAATACGTCTCCTTGGGAAAGATCTAAAATTATAAGAAATATATCTGATTTAATAAGGAAAAGAGTTGATGTTCTCTCAAAATGGTTAACGCTTGAAGTAGGAAAGCCATTGACAGAGGGTCCAGGAGAAATAGGTGGTGCAGCGGATATATTTGAATGGAATTCTGAGGAAACTAAAAGAATATTTGGAGAAATAAATCAAAGTCGATTTCCAAATACCCAAATTCACGTTAGGTATCAGCCTGTGGGCGTTGTTGCGGCTTTGGTTCCGTGGAATTTTCCTGTTATTCTTGCCTCTAGAAAAATTTCAACTGCTTTAGCAGCAGGGTGTTCGGTTATTGTTAAACCAGATGTAATAACACCAGGCAGCGTTATGGAAATAGTTGATATTTGTAGAGAAGCAGGAGTTCCTCCAGGAGTAGTAAATTTGTTATCTGGTGATCCAGCTGGAATTTCTGAAGAATTAATCAAGTCTGATGTTATTAAAAAGATTTCTATTACTGGATCAACTAGAGTTGGCAAATTAATTCTCAAACAAGCCGCGGACAAAGTTCAAAGAGTAACAATGGAATTAAGTGGTCACTCACCATTCATAGTTTTTGATGATGTAGATTTAAATAAAGTTACGGATATGGCAATAACTTCAAAATTTAGGAATAATGGGCAAGTGTGTATTTCACCTAATAGATTTTATATACACGAAAAGAAAAAAGATGAATTTACAAATTTAATGGTTGAAAAAACAAAAAAACTAAAAATTGGAAATGGTATGGATAAAGATACATTACTTGGTCCTTTATGCACTAAACAAAGGTTAGAAGGAGTTGAAAAATTAGTTGAAATTACAAAAAAAGAAGGTGGTAAAGTTTTGCTTGGAGGCAAAAGAGCAGCAAACTTTAACAAAGGATATTTCTACGAGCCGACAATATTCGATAATATAAAAGATAATTTTACTGTAATGAAAGAAGAGCCATTTGGCCCAATAGTTCCTATTTTAACTTTTAAAGATTTTGATGAAGTAATGGACAGAGCAAATAACAACGATCTAGGTTTATGTAGTTATGTTTACACAACTGATTTAAAAAAAGCTAATAAAGCATCTGAACAACTAGAAACAGGCTGTGTTGCAGTAAATACTCCTGTTGTAGCTGTAGCAGAAGCACCTTTTGGTGGAATTAAACAAACTGGGTATGGAAGAGAAGGTGGCTCAATGGCAATTAAAGATTATTTAAATATAAAATATACTCATTTCGGAATCTCATACGAATGAGAAAAAATAAACTTAAAGAACTTTTCAAAACAGGTAAACCAATTATAAATAGTTGGTTGGCAGTCCCAAGTTCTTTTTCAGCTGAGGTAATGGCTAATCAAGGATGGGATTCTTTAACAATAGACTTGCAGCATGGTCTTATAGATTATCCTAATGCAGTAAATATGTTGCAAGCAATTTCAACAACTCAAACCACTCCAATGGCTAGAGTTAATTGGAACGAACCTGGTCAAATAATGAAGATTTTAGATGCTGGTTGCTACGGAGTTATTTGTCCAATGGTGAGTAATAGAAATGAAGCAGAAAATTTTGTAAAAGCATGCCAATATCCACCAAAAGGTTACAGAAGTTTTGGTCCAATTAGAGCATCAATTTATGGGGGTGGTGACTATGTAGAACACGCTGATCAAGAAATATTGAAATTAGCTATGATAGAAACTAAAGAAGCTTTAGAAAAACTTGACGAAATTTTAGACACACCAAATTTAGATGGTATTTATATAGGGCCTGCAGATTTAAGTTTAGCTGTAGGTGAAGAGCCAGGGTTTGATAAACCTGAAAATACTAAAGCCTTCAAAGAAATTCTTCGAATTCTTGAAGCCGCTAAAAAAAGAAATTTATTAGCAGGTCTGCACAATGGTACATCTGAATACGCACAAAAAATGATAGATAAAGGTTTTAATCTTGTAACAGTTGGGTCTGATAGTAGATATATTTCAGCAGGAGCAAAATCTGACCTTGAAAAATTAAAAGGAATTAAAGAATCCAAGTCTAAAGGATATTAATTGATATATTACGTATATATGCTCAAATCTAGGAGCATAAAGCCAATTACATACGTTGGATATACAAATAATTTAAAAAAAAGAATCAACCTTCACAATATTGGTAAAGGAGCTAAATTTACGAGAGGAAGAAAATGGACGCTAATTTATAAAGAAAAATTTAAATCAAAAAGAGAGGCAATTTCTAGAGAATATTATATAAAGAGCAATAGATCAGTAAGAAATAAACTTAAAAAAAAATACTTGTGAATATAGGAATTTTATTACCTTATAAAGAAAATTTTTCACCAGAATATCCTGGAGCAGTTTCATTATTTGTTAATGAAACGAGTAAAAAAAGTAAATACAAAAAAAATATTATTGTTTTCGGCAACACAAATTTTAGAAAAAAATTTAAGCTGAAATATGTAAATATAAATTTAAATAAAAACTTATTATCTAGCCAAACTAAAAATTATGTTAATAAATTTGTTGATTTTCAAAAAAAATATAACTTTTCAATTATAGAAATACACAATAGACCAATTTATGTAAAATATCTATACAGTAGAATTCCAAATAATGTATATTCTTTGTTTTTTCATAATGATCCTCTTTCAATGGAAGGATCAAAAACTATTAAAGAAAGAAAAAATCTTTTAAAAATTTGCTACAAAATTATTTTTAATAGTAATTGGTCTAAAAAAAGATTTTTAGAGGGTCTTGAGAATAAATTTGTAAATAGCAATAAATTAGTTGTTTTTTTTCAATCAGCAAAAAAAAGTAATTTAAATATAATAAATAGTAAAAAAAATTGGATAACTTTTGTAGGTAAATTAAATAATGCAAAAGGATATGACGTATTTGCAAAAACAATTAAACTTATTTTAAATAAATTTCCTAATTGGAAAGCAAAGATTATAGGCGATGAAAAAAGAGAAAAGATTACAGTAAATCATCGAAATGTTGATTTATTAGGTTTTTTAAATCATGAAAAAGTTCTAAAGATATTTAAACAATCAAGCATAGCCGTGGCGTGTTCTCGTTGGGAAGAACCATTTGGAAGAACAAGCCTAGAAGCTTCCGCTAATGGCTGCGCAGTAATTATAACTAATAAAGGCGGCTTGCCTGAAACAGTTACAAATGCGCGTATTCTAAATAAATTATCAGTTAAAAAGTTATTTAAAGAAATATCCAACTTAATAAAAAAAAAGGAACTAAGAAAAAAATTACAATCTTTATCTATAAAGAATTTTTACTTAACTCATACTTTTGTTACTAGTTTGATTGATAATTATAGAGATGAAAAATTACAGATAGGTAAATTATTTTATATAAAAAAAATTAAAAAATCACTACGTATACTTCATATAACAAATTTTAATGAAAGATTAGATGGCAGGTTATTTTTCAACACAGGAAGAAGGATAAATAACGGATTCATAAGACAAGGTCATAGTGTTCTTGGTTTTAGTGATAGAGATATTCAAAAATATTATAAATCTATCAATGACTTAAAAGGCGCTAAAACTCTAAACGATAAATTAAAAAAAACATGTTATAATTATAAACCTGATTTAATTGTTCTAGGACACGCTGATTTAATTTCGAAAGATCAAATATCTGAACTAAAAGAGGATTATCCAAATACTCGATTTTCTCAATGGTTTCTAGATCCATTAAATAAAAAAGGTCCAGATTTTGATAGGAATAAAGATAGGATTTTGGATAAGATTGACGTAGTTGACTCAACTTTTCTCACTACTTGCCCTGACGTTTTAAGTTTTTTAAAAGAAAAAAATAGTTATTTTATTCCCAATCCTAGTGACAAATCTTTTGAAACATTAAATAATTTTAAAAAATCATGTAATGTTGATCTATTTTTTGCGTTAAGTCATGGTGTCCACAGAGGTGTGCTTAAAACAGGTAAAACTGACGATAGAATTCAATTTCTTAACAAATTAAGATCAATCACTCCAAATATAAAATTTGATATATATGGAATTGATAAAGTGCAACCAATTTGGGCTGACCATTACTTTAAAACAATAAGTAATGCAAAAATGGGTTTAAATTTAAGTCGTGGAGATGCAATTAAGTATTATAGCAGCGATAGAATAACTCAAATTGTAGGTAATGGCCTAGTTTGTTTGATAGATCAAAAAACTGATTATCAAAATTTTTTTAATAAAAATGAGATGGTTTTTTATAAATCAGTAAGTGATTTGTCTGAAAAAATCATAAAGATATCATCTGATGATAATTTAAGGAAAAAAATTGCAAGAAATGGTAAAAGAAAGTATATGAAGTATTTTAATTCAGATCTTGTTTCAGAGTATATAATTAACAAGTCATTAGGAATTAAATCGAATAAAAAATATTTATGGGAAAGAAAATGAAAAAAGTTGCTTTAATTTTTGGAATTACAGGACAAGATGGATCGTATTTAGCTGAGTTATTATTAAAAAAAAAATATATAATTCATGGTGTTAAGAGAAGGTCGTCAAGTGCAAACACGGATAGGATTGATCATTTATTTGATAGCGTGAATTTTTCTAACAAAAATTTTTTTATTCATTACGGAGATATTTCTGATGGAACTAGCACTTTAAATATTATCAATAAGATTAAACCAGATGAAATATATAACCTAGCTGCTCAAAGTCATGTTAGAGTTTCATTTGATGTACCAGAATATACTGCCGACATTACAGCGCTAGGAGCTTTAAGAATTTTAGAGTCAATAAAAATCCTTAATCTAAGAAAAACTAAATATTATCAAGCTTCTAGTTCAGAGATGTACGGACTAGTTGGTAAAAGAAAATCGCTAAATGAAAAAACACCTTTTCATCCAAGGTCTGTATATGGAGTGTCAAAAGTATTTGCTTATCATGCCGCTGTACACTACAGGGAAGCTTACGGAATCTTTGCTTCAAATGGAATTTTATTTAATCATGAGTCTCCTCGTAGAGGGCCAACTTTTGTAACAAAAAAAATTGTCCAAGGTTTAGTAAGAATAAAAAAAGGTCTACAAAAAAAACTTACATTAGGAAATTTATATGCAATCAGAGACTGGGGTCATGCAAAAGATTATGCGGTATCAATGTGGAAAATTTTACAGCATAAGAAAGCGGATGATTGGGTTATTGCTACTAATAAAGAAAATACAGTCAAAAATTTTGTAAATTTGACTGCTAAAAAACTTTCTTTAAGAATTAAATGGGTTGGGAAAGGATTAAATGAAAAAGCAATCAATATAGAAACGAAAAAGGTAATTATTGATCTAGATAAAAAATTTTTACGACCAACAGAAGTTGATTTCCTAAAAGGTGATTTTTCAAAAGCAAGAAAAAAATTAAAATGGAAACCTGTCATCACAACCAATGAGTTGATTGAAGATATGATAGAGGAAGAAATTTTAAAATAAACTTCAATGAAAAATTTTTTTTACCCGTTAATTGAAAATCCATATCGTGATAAAGATATTCTTGAAGCTATTAAGATTTTAAAGTCCAAAAAGTTAACTATCGGACCGAAAACTGATGAATTTCAAAAATATTTTTCTAAAAAATTGAAATCAAAATATTCTTTAATGGTTAATTCTGGATCATCTGCAAATTTACTTGCGTTACAATGTTTAATTAATCCTTATAGGAAAAAAAGACTAAAAAAAGGAGACGAAGTTCTTATTCCCTCATTATGCTGGTCAACATCTTTATGGCCAATAATTCAATCTGGTTTGAAACCAAAGTTTGTTGATATTGACTTAAAAACTTTAAATATAAACTTAAAAGATCTTAAAAAAAAGATTTCTAAAAAAACCAAAGCAATCTTAATTGTTCATGTACTTGGTAATTGTGTAGATATGACTGAATTAATGCATTTAATAAAAAAGCACAAATTAATATTGATAGAAGATACGTGCGAATCTCTCGGCACAAAATTTAAAAACAAATATTTAGGTACATTTGGAGATTTTTCATCATTTTCATTTTATACATCACATCAAATCTCTTCAGGTGAGGGGGGCATGATTTGCTGTAAAAATAATGAGGATCATGAAATTATCAAATCACTACGAGCTCATGGATGGTCTAGAGGATTAAAAAATGAAAAAAAGATAGCTTCAGCTAACAAGCATTTAGATAGAAGATTTATTTTTTATAATTCAGGTTTTAATTTAAGATCTACAGATATTGCAGCTAGTATTGGTTTAAATCAATTTAGGGATTTAGATAAATTCATTAAATATAGATCAATTAATAGAATTAATATTCTTAGATCCTTAAAAAAAAATAAGAAAATTGAAAAAAACATAAAATTTATTGAGGCAAATAACCATGTTAAAGCTTCATGGTTTGGATTACCAATTCTACTAAATAAAAATATTAACAGAAACAAATTTTTAAAAAAAATGGAAAAAATGGGTGTAGAAACCAGACCTATAATAAGTGGAAATTTTTTAAAACAACCCTCTGTTAAAAAATATAACCTTATACAAAATTTAAAATTTATAAATTCAGATATAGTTAATAATCATGGTTTTTTTATTGGACTACCAACAAGTCCTATATCAGATAAAAAAATAAAAAAACTTATAGGTGCATTTGAAAAAAGTCTCTAAAAAAATAATTTTTATTACAGGTGGAAAAGGGGTACTTGGGTCCTATTTCCACAATAAATACAAAAGAAAATATAAGATCATATCTTTTCCGTACAGATTAGAAAATTTTATCAAGCTTAATAAATGGATTAAGACAAAAAAATTTCACTATTTTATCCATTTCGCAGCTATTTTACCGAAAAAAAATAAACATTATAAAAAAATAAATCTAATTAATAAAAAATTACCAATAAAGATAATAAATACACTTCAAAAAAATATCAAAAAAGATTTTAAATATTTTTTGTTTATTTCAACAAGTCATGTTTACGGATTTCGTAACAAAAAAATATCAGAAAATGATAGAAGAAAACCTTTTAACAAATATGGTAGCACAAAAAAAAGTGTAGAAGATTTTATCTTAAATAAAAAAAATAAATTTTATTTCAAAATTGGAATAGCTAGAATTTTTAATTTTACATCTAATAAGCAAAAAAAAGGTAACTTTATTCCTGACGTATATACTAGAATTAAGAACCAAATGAATTTAATTAATCTAAATAAGAATAGAGATTTTATTCATATTGATGATGTTTCTCGATCTTTGGAACTAATGATAGATAAAGTTATAGATAGACCTTTAAATATTTGTAGTGGCAAAAAAATAAATCTGATTACTTTAGTAAAAAGATTAAATTCTATGTCGTTAAATAAAAAATTAGTTTTTATAAATTCAAGAAAAAAAATGAATCAAGACATTTACGGCAATAACAACTTATTAATAAAATTCGGTATTAAAAAATTTAAAAATTTAAATGTTATTTTAAAATCTTTTTTACATGGAAAGAAAACAAATATTAATAATAGATAATTCAGGTTTATCATATACAGGAAACGATCTAAACGGCACTGTATTAAGAGGGACAGAAACCTCTTTAATATTACTCTCGGAGGAATTAGCAAAGAAAAATATTATCGTTTTTTTTGCAACTAGAACTAATGAAGAAAAAATAATAAATGGAGTTCATTATATTAACCGAAATAATATCGATATTGAGAAAACCTATGACTTAGCAATTGCTGTTTCTAATGCAAATTTATTCAATAAAATAAAATCTATTAAGAAGGTTATTTTTTCAGTAAGTAACCAGAGTTTAGAGAAATTTATAAGAAAGAAACAATTAATTCCTACTTTTACACATAAACCGATCATTGTAACTTTATGTGAATATCAGTTTAAAAAAAGAAGCTTTCTAACTTCACCTTTTGGTAAATTGACTATTCCGATAACAGTAGACAAACAATTCGTTAATGAAGAAGTTGATGTTAATTTTATTCCGCCCAAAAAAGCTATTTATAACATTAGATCAAATAGAAACTTAGATATTCTTTTAAATATATGGACTGATTTAATTTATCCAAAAGATAAAAATCTAGAATTTCATATTACCCCAGACTTAGTTGAATATTCAGATGAATTTAAGAATCATAATATTTTTCTTAGAACTATTGGAAATAGGAGAGAAATGATTGATGAATTAAAGCATTCAAGGGTTCTTTTATATTTAGGTCACAAATCAGATATCTTTACTCTTACGGCAGAGGAGGCAATCAAATTATGCGTGCCTGTCATAACTTATGGTATTGGCTCATTAAGTGAGAGAGTAAGTCATGGGAACAATGGCTTTATTGCAAAAAATTCTTCTGAATTTGCAAAATATACTTTAGATCTAATGAATGACGATTCTATCCTTCGAGAGCTAAAAGCAAAAATGTTTGAAAAAAGATTAGAAATAACTTGGTCTATCATTGCTGATACTTGGATTAAAAATTTCTTAAGATGAAAAATATTATAATTTTTAAAAATGATAGACTAGGTGATTTATTTCATTCATTAAATGGCATCAATAATATTTTAAATGAACATAAAAACGATAATATTGAAATTTATCTTTCCAATTATTCAAAAAATTTTTCTTTTTTATTCAATAAAAGCAATATCAAGATAAATTATTTGAGCTATCGACTCTCATTATTTGAAAAATTAAAAATATTTAATTTATTTTTAAAAACTTCAATTGATAAAGTTTTTATATTGAGTCCTAAGAATTATTTTTTTTATTTACCTTTTTTTTTCAAAAAAACAAGATTTTATGGTGTTACAGTAAAAGAAAAAAATAAAGATAGGCCAATCCAATATTTTAATAAATTTCTTTTTAAATTTAGGACAAATAATAGAAAAGTAAAAAAAAAAACTGAGTCAATTAAAAACATTATAGAAGATTTATGTTCAAATAATTTATCAAAAAACACTCAGATGATTAATATTAAACCTGCAAGTAATTTTAATTTTGAAAGTTTTTCACAAAGAAAATATTGTCATTTTCACTTTAAAAAATTTCTTTATGAAAAGAAAAAATGGTCTTTTTCTAATTTAAGTACATTTTTAAACATTTTGGTCAAAAATAAATACAAAGTTTTTTTAACTAGTGATATTGAAAAGAATGAATTTAATCAAATTTTTAAGGATAAATTTAAAACAATTGACTTTGAAAATAATAATACAAACAAATTATTATCTAATTTAGTTGATGATATTGTTTATCTAGAAAATATAGAAAGCTTAGATTTGTTTAATTTAATTAAAAATGCATCATTAGTAGTTTCTCCACATGGAACTATGACGGTAATGGCCTCATATTTAAAAGTACCTGTATTAGATATTTTCGATAATACCATAAATAAAATAGCTTTTTACGAATATAAACCAGACAATGATAACTATAAATTTATGATACTTAGACCTTTTTCAGAAAGACAGTTAATAAAAATTGAAAGATTGCTGAATAATGATTAGAAAAATTTTAATATTTTTATTTTCTCTCAAACCTTTTAAAAGAATAATTCCTTCTTTAATAAGAAAACTATCTTTTGCTTCAGCTGGAAATATTATCTTTTTAAATGATTTTAAGATTAATCTTTTTCTAAAATCTTCAATTGATCGAGAAATATATCTTAAAAATGAGTATGAAAAAGATCAATTGGATTTTGTTAAAAAGGAATTGCTAAGCCAAAAATATGATTATTTCTTCGATATTGGTGCTTATATAGGCTATTATTCTTTATCTTTATGTAAATTAGTCAATAATACAGCTGCTTTTGAGCCAAATCAGCAAAACTTTCAAAGATTAAGTAAAAATGTCGAGATAAATAACTTTAATATCAGTTGTCATAACCTAGGCTGTTCAGACAGAAAAAATAAGCTCAAACTTTGGTATACAGATAAAAACAAAAGGGGAGGCTCGTCCATTCTTCAAGACACAGATAAAGAAATAAATAAATACGATAAAACTAAATTGCTTTTTGAAGAAATAGACACTGATAAATTAGATAACTTGTATCCTTTAAAAAATAAGAAGATTTTTTTTAAAATTGATGTAGAAAGGCACGAATTAAACGTTCTTAAAGGCGCATCAGACATTCTTTCAAATAATCACTGTTATTTACAAATAGAAATATTTCCACATCTTCAGGACGAAATCTTATCTTTTTTAAATGAAAATCAATTTAAATTGTTACATAGAATAAATAACGATTTTTATCTTAAAAATTTTTAGATATTTTTAATTTCTGTGTATTTTGTTGGTCTACTCATTGGATATTTTGTTTAGAGCATTATTTTTAAATAAATCAGCTTCTTTGATATATCTTCTAACCATATCAACTGATTTGTGACCGGTCATAGCCATGATATTTCTTTCACTGGCTCCATATTCAGCTGTAGTAGTTGCAAAGCCTGATCTAAGACTGTGACCAGCATATTTTTTTTCATCTAAACCTGCGCTTAGAGCATGTTTCTTAATTATTAAAGCTACATTCTTATCTGATATAGGAAAAACTAAATCATTTTTATTTTCAATCATCCAATTTTTAAGATGATCTACCGGGCAATATTCTACATATTTAAAAGAGGGGATTGCTTTAGTCATTCCTTCTCCAGATTGATCAGATTTTGATTTTTTAACAAAAATTTTTACTCCTTCTTTGACAAATTCAACATCATCTCTAGTAATCGCTACTAGTTCTGATCTTCTGAACCCTCCTGAGAAACCTACTAAAATTAAAGCTTTGTCCCTTAATTTTTTTAATTCACTCGTTTTGGAGTCATTTATTACTTTAATGATTTGTTTTAAATTATTGAATAATAACGGTTTTTTTGCTTTTTGATGAACGCCTATTTGTCTTTTTATACCTAATAAGTTCTCAACGATTATAGGATGTTTAGTATCTAAATAATGACCTTTGTATTTATGCATGACATTTATAGACGCTAAACGTCTTTTTAAAGTGCTATATTTAGATTGTTTTGATAAGTGCGTCAGATAAAGGGAAACGATCTTTGGATCAGTAGGCATACTTTTCATCCCATGTTTTGAACAAAATAACGCAAAGTCATTAAAATCAGATTTATAAGCACGAATAGTATTTTTAGCTTTTGAAAGCTTTAGATTGTCTAAAGTCTCAATTTCAAGTTTTTTAATTTCAGTTGTTAAATCATTCATAATTTCCGATAACCATTAATTATCGGAAATAATATATTAAGTGATTTTAGATGTCAATACCTATAATTTGAAAGCCAATGATTAAATTTGTTCTTCCAATAATAGTATTTATAGCTGCGGTTTACGGAATTTCGTACTTCTGGACTAATTCAAGTTCAAAAGGCAAAAAAATGATAGCTTTAGGCTTAATAATAGCCCTTATATTAGGCATATCTCTAACCATTTACCTAATATTTGACTAATGAAGCTAGTAGGAACTGAATTTCAGCTAAAAGTATGGGCTTATTTGAGGAAAATACCTCGTGGAAGCGTTAAAACCTACTCTCAAGTGGCAAAAGGTATAGGAAAACCGCTTGCTGTACGTGCTGTGGCCAATGCGATAGGGAAAAACCCGAATGCGCCCAAAATACCTTGCCATAGAGTTATAAGATCTGACGGGTCGCTTGGAGGCTATTCAGGCAAAGGAGGCATAAAAACAAAGAGATTTTTACTAAAAAAAGAGGGTATAAGGCTCTAGAATTGTTATTTGACGGGCGATCGGGTCTATTGGCCCCTATTTCACTGTATTTTTTATCCACACATCAGTCAGTTGTACTCTAAAATCAATGATTGCAAAAAAAACACCCTCTACGGCCGTTTAAACGCTATATTCAGTACACGCAATGCTTGAAGAATTATTGATTATAGCCTATTTTAGAGTAGTCTAAAACACCCTATTTTGCTGGATTTTAGCCTTTCGATTCTGAATATTTAGGTGTTTTTCTTGTAAAACATTAATTTTAGCAACTCTTGAAATCTTTTTTTCTTTTTTTTTAGCTAAAATAAGCTTTATTTCACAATGTTTATTTACATTTTTTATTATATATATAAGTAATACTTACCTATTAGATTATAAATTACTTTAACAATATAATGTAAATAACTGTATTTATTGAAAATATTTAAGACTATAATAAACTACAATTGGAATGGTGATAAATGACATAACAGTAGACGTTACGATAACACTAGCAATGCTATCAACTACCTTTCTCTCTGAATACATTGAACCCACCAAATAGGTTAAAACAGCGCTTGGCATGCAAGATTGAATGAGAAGAACACCGGCTGCAAAACCGTTTAAATTAAGAAATTTGATTAATCCGAATCCTATTAAAGGTCCTATAATTACTCTAACCGCTCCAAGAATTGATGCATGGGTCCAAGACACTACTTTTAATCTTGATAAAGCAATACCTAAAGACATTAAAACTAAAAATATAGTAGCGTATGTAAGTAAAAATGTTGTGTTTTCTAAATATCCAGGAACATCCCATTCGAAATATAAAAATATGACTGAAACAATTATTCCGTAAATTGGCATATTCTTAATTAATATTTTAAATGAAAAGCTTTTTTTTGCTAATAAAACTCCAAGTGTAAAGTGAAGAAGAATAATTACTGATGCTATAGCGGAAGCGACCCCTAGCCCAGCTGTTCCATAAGCAAATAAACAAATAGGTATACCCATATTTCCAGTATTGGGTAAAATTAATGGTGGCAATTCACTTATAAAATCTTTTTTAAGTAATATAAGAAATATAATACCTACAAGAGAAAAACCTCCAATTATAATTAGTGCATAAATAAAGTATTCAGTAAAAACACTTAAAGTGACTCCAGTAGTTGTTATTGTGTAGAAAATCATTGCAGGAGTGCCTACGTTACCTGCAAATGTAGTTATAAAATCAGTGTTAATTTCTGGATTTTTTCTTCCAAGGTAATAACCAATACCAATCACAAAAAAAACAGGGGCAATTACATCAATGAGTTTTAAGTAGAGCTCCATTAAGCTCTTACATCAGATTTCCTAGGTTTTCTCAACTTATTTTTAAAGTTAATAGCTTCTTCAAATTCCATTAAACGTTTATGGATTGATCTTAATTCAGTAATTCTAGTCCAGTTTTGTAAAAATAGTGAAAAACTACTTTGCACTTCTCTAAAAGCACTTGAGGTCTGAATTAAGACACCTAATGTCATTGCTCCAGTAAATAAGCCTGGACCCATTAAGAGATAAGGTACAATAATCATAGTTTGGTTATACATAATTATCCAAAGATCAAAATATCCATAATGCAAAAAAAGCCTATGATAATTGAATTTTATACCTGTAAATAATTGAAGTATTGTTGGCGCTTGAGCGTAGTTTTTTCTATCATCTTCTCCATAAACTAGCTCTTTCCTAAAAGCTGCTTCAACTTTTTGATTATTATATTCAAGACCAGGAAGTTTTATTCCAACTATCCAACTAACCACTAGACCACCTAAACTAGCTACCAAAGAAACCCAAACTAATGATCCTGTAATATCTTTAAAAAATGGAATTACAACATTAGATGAAAGCCCCCAAAGAATTGGAAGAAAAGCAATAAGAAGCATAATTGCTCTAACTATTTGTAAACCTAAACTTTCTACAATTTTAGCGAAATTCATTGCATCTTCTTGTATACGTTGAGAAGCCCCTTCTACTTTTGCATCAACAGCACGCCAATAAGGCATATAAGAAAAGGTCATTGCTTCTCTCCACCTAAAAGCCCATATTCTTGTAAAGTAATTTGTTATTGTATAAATAATTACATATGGAATAGCTAATTTCATAAATAAAGCTATCCCGTCATAAAATTCAGATAATTCTCTCTCTGGTGCTTTTTGTAAAAGATCGTAAAAACCCTTATACCATTCGTTTATTTTAACATCGATATAAGTTTGAGCTAAAAGAGATAAAATAATAAAAGCAAAACCGCCCCACGACCAAAGTAACCATTTTTTTTCGGTAAAATAACTACGCCACATAATTAATTTTTAAGAAAATTGTCAGCATAAGATTTTATCACAAATTCTTTCTTCTTTGGTTCAATTACTTTGAATGAAATATTATTCTTTTTTGCATATTCTATGGCTTGTTCTTTTGTGGAAAATTTCAGAATAACTTCTTCTAAGGTATCTGAAGAGGTTTCCCAACCCATAAGAGGGTTAATAGATGGATCTTTTGTTTCGAATTCCAAAACCCATTTTTTAAGCTTGCCCCTACCCGATTGCATGGCAGTTTTAGAGGGTATGTAAATTTTAGCTTTTTTCATGTTTTTTTATGGTCGGGGCGGCAGGATTTGAACCTGCGACCCTCTGGTCCCAAACCAGATGCGCTACCAGGCTGCGCTACGCCCCGATCGTCTTTTTTATAGGTTAATTATGTCTTTTTGGCAATTGAAAGATAACCGCTATACAAGTAAATAGTAACTATGATCCACCGTTTAACTAAACCATTTAGAGAGTTTTTTAAATTAGAAGCCTCATCTGGAATTATGCTTTTGATAGCAGCGATATTAGCATTAATAATAAGTAATGGATCATATAGTGATGAATATTTTTCAATTTTAAAAAAATACGTAACGCTCGGAACTGATAGTTTCGGACTTAAATTAAGTGTTTTACATTGGATCAACGATGTTTTGATGGCAATTTTCTTCTTTTTTGTCTCCCTAGAAATTAAAAGAGAATTTTTACAAGGTGAGTTGTCAAATCCTAAGCAGGCTTTATTGCCAATAATAGGCGCTGTAGGAGGCATGTTAGTTCCTGCTCTATTTTATATATTTATTAATTACTCAGATAGTACAACTTTAAATGGATGGGCCATTCCATCAGCAACTGATATTGCTTTTTCTTTAGGTGTTTTATCTTTATTAGGAAAAAGAGTTCCTATTTCTTTAAAAGTTTTTTTAACCGCCTTAGCAATTATAGATGATCTAGGTGCAATAGTAATTATAGCTTTCTTTTATTCTGGAAATATTCAATCTATTTACTTAGTTTTAATGTTCTTATCTGTAATAGTTTTAATTGGATTGAATAAATTTAAAATTAATAACTTTTTACCATATTTAATAATTGGAATTTTTTTATGGGACTTTACTCACCAATCTGGTATTCATGCAACGATTGCAGGTGTTCTTTTAGCTTTAACAATTCCTCACAATACAAAAGTTAACAAAAATTCTTTATTATTGAAATTAGAACATGGTCTTTCTCCTTATGTGGGTTTTGGAATAATGCCTATTTTTGCATTTGCAAATGCTGGTGTCTCTTTAGAAGGTTTAACTTTTGCTACTCTTTTAAATCCAGTTCCACTGGGGATTGTTTTAGGTTTATTTTTTGGAAAACAAATTGGTGTTTTTGTTTTATCTTATATATCTGTAAAACTTAAAATTGCAGACAAACCAAATAATTCCACTTGGCCAGCCTTTTATGCAGTTTCAATCTTAACAGGAATTGGTTTTACAATGAGTTTATTTGTTGGAAATTTAGCTTTTGCGAATGACATGCAATATATCGACGGTGTAAAAATTGGTGTACTGGCAGGTTCGTTACTTTCAACTGTTTTTGGATATGTTTTATTATTGTTATTCTCAAAAAAATGATAAGCAAAAAAATTATTAGAATTGCTTCGAATACATCAAATGTGGGATTAAATAATGAATATTCTCATAAAATATCGTTAAAGAATAAATTATGTGGAGATAAAATAACATTAGAACTAATAGTATTAAAAAAGAAAATATTGTCTATGAAATATGAGACTGAGTCCTGTATATATTGTGAGGCTTCAGCTAGTTTATTATCAAAAAAAATCAAAAAATTTAATATTCAAACTATTAAAGATGAATTTGGAAATTTAAAAAATATTTCTAAAAATAAAGAGTTTAAGATTCCTAAAAAATTTGCTGATTTTAATGAACTTTTTAATAGCGACAATTTTAATAAATATAATTGTATATTTTTACCTTTTGATGCAGTAATCAAAGCATTGAAATTATGAAGAAATTTTTAATAATCTTATTTATGCTTAGTTTTTTTAATAAATCAGTATTTGGTAATTCTGGAGTAGCTTACGATTATAAATTCGATAGTTTAGATGGTGGTCAGATAAAACTAAGTGACTATAAAGATAAAGTAATTGTAATTGTTAATGTGGCGAGTAGATGTGGATATACCCCTCAATATGAAGACCTTCAATCACTCTATAATAACTACAAGGATAAAAATTTAGTAGTGATAGGAATTCCCACTAATAACTTTAAACAAGAGCCTGGTTCAAATGATCAAATAAAAGATTTTTGTCAGACCAATTTTGGTATTACATTTCCTATGACTGAAAAGATTAATGTTATTGGAGCAAATTCTCATCCATTTTATAAATGGGCAAAAGATGATTACGGGATTAGTGCTATACCTAAATGGAACTTTCATAAAATTATTATCGATAAAAATGGAAAAGTAGTAGATACTTTTGCATCATTTACGAAACCCACATCAAAAAAATTCATTAAATTAATTGAAAAATTAATTTAAAATTTAAAACTTAAACCATCAAAAGCAGGAATTATATTTTTGGGTAATTTTTTTTTAAGATCAAAATAATCTAAATCAACATGTAGGTTAGTTAATATTGTTTTCTTTGGTTTAATAATTTTTGCAAAATTAATAGCATCATCATAATTAAAATGTGATGGATGCTTATTTTTTCTTAAACAGTCAATAATCAAAAAATTTAAATTCATCAACTTTTTTGTAACTTTTTTATTAATGTAGTTACAGTCACTGATATAAGCTATTTTATCGAATAAATAGCCTGTAGCTTGGATCATTCCATGTGTAACTTCAAAAGGTTCAATATCAATTTTAAAATTTTTATTAATAATTTTAAATTTCTTTTTTATAATGTTAGCTTTCATGATTGGTTTATATCCATGTTTTTGTTTGAAACAAAAAGCATATTTGTCTTTTAGTTCATTTATAGTTCTCAAAGATCCATAAATTGGAATTTTTTTTTTGTTTTTCCAAAAAAAAGGTCTCATCTCAAAAATACCTGTTGTTTGATCAGCATGTTCATGAGTGTAAACTATAGCATCTAAAGTTTTAATCTTATTTTTTAAAAATTGATTTTTTATATCTGGTGAGGTGTCAATTAGAATTGATAGGTCGCCTTTTTGAATATGTGCACAGCATCTAGTTCTTATATTTTTAGAATTTTTTTTTAGTTTCGCTGAATAACTAGTTATCCAGGGTGAACCGAGAGAACTACCACATCCAAGTATAGTAAATTTATTTTTCAATTTAGTTCACCAAATAAATTGAAAAAATTTTTGGTAGTTATATTTGAAAATTCCTCATAAGAAAGATTCTTTAATTTAGATAAAAACTTTACTGTATGAATAATATAGCTCGGTTCATTTGGTTTTCCTCTTAGTGGAACTGGTGCTAAATAAGGTGAGTCTGTTTCTACCAAAATTTTATTATTTGGCATTTCTTTAAATATATTAGCTAAATCAATTGATTTTTTAAAAGTAACAACTCCACTTGCTGAAATATAGCTACCCAAATCTAGTAACTTGAATGCAAATTCTTTTGATCCAGTAAAACAATGTATTAAAATTTTAAAATTTTTTTCATTTAATCTATTTTTAAGTATTTCTAAAGTTTCAATTTCAGCATTTCTTGTGTGTACAATTAGTGGAAGCTGGGTTTCTTGTGAAGCAGTTATGTGTTCTTCAAAACATTTAATTTGATCCTTTTTATCAGAATGATTGTAATAAAAATCAAGACCACTCTCACCTATTCCAATGATTTTTTTATTAAGTTTAGTTTTTTTTATTATATCTTCAGATTTAATAGTTTTGTGATTCTTGGCCTCATGCGGATGAATTCCATAAGAGCCATAAACACATTCGTTTTTTGATACAATGTTTAGTATCTTTTTATAACTTTTATCCTCTGTTGAGATAGTAAGTAAATATTTTACACCATCTTTATTTGCCCTATCTATAGTTTCCTTAAGAGATAGAGACATAGGTTCATAATTTAAGTGACAGTGTGAATCAATTATCATCTTCAATTTTGTTAAATAATATTTCTAAATTACCTATTTCCTTTTGATTGTTTAAAATATTGTCATCTTTAATTGTGTCAATTTTTATGTTTTCAACCGGTAAATTAATCATAGTAAGTACTTTGTTTGTGGCATTGGGAATTATAGGATTAAGCAATATACTAATGTTTTTTATTTGTTCTACAATAGTAAATAATATGGCATTCATTCTTTCTGGGTCATTTTTTTTTACCGCCCATGGCTCAGAGTCATTAAAATATTTATTAGCATCAAAAGAAAAACTTACGACTTTTTTTATGTATTCATTTAATTCTTGATTATTCATTAATGATATAAGTTTCGGTAAACTATCTTTTAAATTATTTAAAAGTTTTTTGTCAATGTTGTCTAACTTTGTGCTGAACGGTATCTTATTATCACAGTTTTTTTTTATAAAAGAAAAAACTCTTTGGCATAAATTTCCATAATTGTTTGCTAAATCATTGTTAACACAATTTTTTAAATTTTCTAATGAAATCGATCCATCGTTACCAAGAGAGACTTCTTTCACTAAGTAATATCGTAATTGGTCAATTCCATATTTTTCAATAATTTCTAATGGGTCTAAAATATTTCCTAATGATTTTGACATTTTTTTTTCATCGGAAAGTATCCACCCATGTCCAAAAACTTTTTTAGGTACAGGTAATTTTGCTGCTAACAAAAAAGCCGGCCAAAATACAGCATGAAACCTTAAAATATCTTTTCCTATCACATGCACATCAGCAGGCCAAAAATCTTTATATTTTTTGTCATGTGTATTAGGAAAGTTTAGAGCACTAATATAATTTGTTAATGCATCTAACCACACATAAATTATGTGGTTTTCATTTTTTGGCACTGGTATACCCCATGTAAAAGATGTTCTGCTTATAGATAAATCCTTTAATCCTTTTTCAACAAATTTAATAACTTCATTTCTTCTAGATAAAGGAAGAATAAAATTTGGATTTTTTTTATAAAATTCTAAAAGTTTTTTTGACCAAGAAGATAATTTGAAAAAATATGACTCTTCCTCAACCCACTCAACTGCAGAACCAGAAGATTTAGATATTTTGCCATCATTTTTATCTTCTATTTCATCTTCATCATAAAATGCTTCGTCTGAAACTGAGTACCAGCCGCTATATTTATCTAAATAAATATCACCAGAATTAACAAGTCTATTCCATATTTCAATTACTGATAGGTGATGTCTTTTTTCTGTTGTTCTTATAAAATCATCGTTCGATAAGTTTAAAGATTTCGTTAATAATCTAAAAGTTTCTGAAAGTTCATCACAAAAAATTTTAGGGTCTTTTTTATTTTTTTCAGCTTCTTTTTGAATTTTCTGACCATGTTCATCAGTACCTGTCAGGAATAAAACATTATAACTTTCTAGTCTTTTAAATCGAGCAAATATATCTGCAACAATGCTAGAATAGGCATGGCCCATATGAGGTTTCCCAGATGGATAGTATATAGGAGTAGTAATATAGAAATTCTTACTCATAATTTAATTTTTCATTCATAGCATTTAGTAAAGAGCTTTGACTTATATTATACAAAATAAATTTATTTAAATTATTGAATATAAAAGTTTTAATTTCATAAATTTTATCATTTCTCAAAGTCTTTTTTTTACTCAAATAATTAAAGTAATAATCAACAACAAAAAAAACTAAATTTATAAATAAAATATCTTTATTTTTCTTATATAAATTTAATAATATTGGAAGATTTACTTTAAGTTTATTTAAGATGTCAATTTTATATTCACGACATAAATAATTAAATTTAATAAAATTTCCAGGTGATAATTGAGAGGATTTAGGGTCTAAAACCTGCTCCTGTTTAAAAGTTTTTAATAAATTTTCTATTATTTTAACTCTTTTACTTTCATTTAAAATAATTTTTATTTCTAATGATCTTGATTTAATAGTTTCTAGAATTGGTTTTGACTTATTGTTTATTAAAAAAAAATAGTTATTTTTTGTGGGTTCTTCAATTATCTTAAGTAGAGCATTAAGACTGTTTTTATTAAAAATTTCAATATCATTTAAAATTATAAATCTATCATTATTTAAAATAGATGATTGAAATATTTTTTTCTTTAATTCTCTAATATCGTCAACTTTTACTGATTTAAAATTAGATCCATTTATATAAATAATATTTGGGAAAATATCATTCTTAAATTGTTTTAAAAAATTTGATGATTCGCACAAAACCAAAGATTTTGTATTGTAATTATGGGAGTCAAAAATTGAGTAAAGAAAATGATTTATTAATGTCGATTTACCAGAACCTTTGTCACCAGTTAACATCAAAACCTTAGGTAATTTTTTTTTAGAGTAAAGACTTAATAAAAATTTTAGGTCAGTTTCTAAACCAATTAAATTTAGGGTATTTTTAGAGTCAAAAAAAAATGGGTAATTCATTAAATATTTAAATATCTTTTCATTATATTAAAAATTTTTTTTTGTAG
The DNA here is from genome assembly GCA_902631535.1 of uncultured Pelagibacteraceae bacterium. Lineage (GTDB taxonomy): Bacteria > Pseudomonadota > Alphaproteobacteria > Pelagibacterales > Pelagibacteraceae > Pelagilacustribacter. Next base: position 53,386 of record CACOYX010000001.1, on the reverse strand, counting down.
AGAGTTATCATTTGATGAAGACTCTAATATAAAATAATTTCTTTTGTTTTTTGCAATTTTGATAAAAGATTTTTGAGCTTTTGTATAAAAAGATTGTTTAAAATTGTCATAACGATTCTTAGTTTTTCTTTTTTTTAATCGAGATTTTGAGGTTTTTTCAGAAACTTTTAAGACGAAAACAATGTTAGGCCTTATACCTTGGAGTATTTTTTTATGGATGTTATCAATAAATTTTTTATCAACTTTTTTACCATAAACTTGATACGCAATTGTGGAGTCGATAAACCTATCACAAATGACAACTTTTTTTTTTAAAATAGCAGGTTTGATTTTATTTTTTATATGTTCATTTCTAGCTGCTAAGTATAACAAAGTATCTGTGTATTTATCAAATTTTTCCTTTCTTCCTTTTGCAAAATAGTCTTTTAAAATTAAATTTCTTATTAACTCAGAGCTCTTTGTGCCGCCCGGTTCTCTTGTTAAAATTACATCTATTTTATTTTTTTTTAAATTTTTATAAAGTTTTTTTGCTTGGAAAGATTTCCCGCTACCCTCTACGCCCTCAAATGCCACAAAAAAAGGTCTTTTTTTAAACATCTCCCCAAATCAAATAATTGAGAGAAGTTAATAAGCTTTTAAAAAAGTTAACTTTTTTTAAATCTTCTGATGCATATAAAGGTAATTTCTTTATAACCTGATCTTTATTAGACACAACAATATTTGCTATCATTGTACCTTTATCTATTGGAGCTTCTACTGGACCCTCATATTCTAAGGAAACAGTTAAATGACGAATATCTTTTTTATTAATTGTTACATAGTAATCTTCTTTTGTTGTAGCTTTAATTTTATTTTTTTTACCTAACCACGTATCTAGTTCAAATAACGTTTCCCCTTTTTTTGATATCTCAAAGGTATTTGTGTTTCTAAAACCCCAGTTGAGTATTTTTAAAGACTGTGTACTACGTGTATTTTTTGTTTCAAATCCTGATGCAACAGCAATTAATCGTCTATCGTTTTTTTTCATAGAACTTGCTAGTGAATATTTTTCTACCGCTAAGTAACCAGTCTTCACACCATCTACTCCAACATTTTTATACAATAGTGGATTACGATTACCTTGTTTAATAGGCTCACCACCAGTTCTATCCCAGGTAAAAGTTTTTTCAGCAAATAATTCGTAGAAAATTGGATAATTTTGAATTAAATGTTTACTCATCAATGCAATGTCTCTTACAGTTGATGTATTATCTGGGTCATTTATGCCAGATGAATTTGTAAAATTAGTAGAAGTCATTCCAATCTCACTTGCCTTTTCGTTCATCATATCTGCAAAATTTTCTTCTGAACCAGCGATACCTTCAGCTAATGCCACACACGCATCATTTCCTGAGGCTATGATTATTCCTTTAAGTAAATCTTCAACACTAACTTGATCATTAATCATTATAAACATGGAAGAGTATCCAGCTTGTGATAATCTCCAAGCATTTTCTGAAACTGTAAAATTATCATCTAGTGAAAGTTTGCCTTTCTTAATAAGGTCAAAAGCGACTATTGAAGTCATTATTTTAGTCATTGAGGCTGGGTATATTTGAGCATCTGGATCTAATTCAAATAATATTTCATCCGAGTGATAATCTATTAATATTCCTGTTCTCGCTTGTAAATTAGGGTTAGCAGCTGAGTTTACAATCAAACTGAGAAAAATAATTATGATTAATAAAAATTTATTCATTGGTAAAAATATCTAGTTCTTCGAATCCAAAACTTTTTATCTTAATGTAATCATTTTTTAACAAATTAACAGAGCTATATGGGCCCGAAATGACATGGGTTTCTTTATCATTTATTTTTTTAACTTTAAGTTTATCACTATCTAAATTAGGGACATCTTTAATGATTCTTTCTTTTAGAAATTTTGCAGTTTGCATTGAGTAAAAAGAACCGATTAAAATATAAATTTGATTAGTTTTTTTTTTATTATTTTTAATTTTGTTTTTGGAAATATTTGAAATTTGAACAGAAGCTACAGGGGCTTTAGATGGTATTTTTTTTTCTTCTTGAAATATTTTAGCTTTTTTTGCCACGAAAGATTTATTTTTTTTTATTTCTGTAATTTCTAATATTGGTAAATCTAAATTTAAATCAAGTTTTTCTGCAACTGGTTTTGTAATTAAAACTTTGTAAAAATCCGGATACTTAATTCTTTTTAAATTTTTAAGTACCATACTTTCTTTATTTCTTGGATTTGTAATTTGTATTAATGTACCTGTTTTTAAATTTTGATGTGAAATTTGCATCATATCTTTATTCAATTTTCCTTTAATAATTTTATTATTAAAATCTTGATCGTTAAAAATATATGCAAATCCTTTCGCAGAATAAATTTCTTTTTGATTATAAGTGATAAGATCTGTTGAACAAGAAAAAGTGAAAAAAATTAGAAAAATCAATCTAAATCTCATTTTCAAAACTTTCCTTTAATGTGCAAACTGCTAATGCAAACCTTAATGATCTATTCCAATTCAATATTTTTTCGTAGTTTTCAAAGATAATATAAGCTGGTGAAAGCGTCTCTGCACCTGGTATAATGTCTTTATCTGGTATAATTATAGCTGCTTTAGGATTATCTTTAATTCCTATTTTTTCAAAATCTTTTATATATCTTTTTAAAAAAGATACTTTTTTTTTATTTTTAATATTTCTCGCTGAGGAATTTAAATATTTTTTAGGAATATTTTCTTTCAACTCAATTTTATAAAAACAAGGTTGATTTTTTCTCCAACCAATAGTTTTTAAATAGTTTGCAGCTGATGCAAATGAGTCTTCAATTTTTTTTAACTCAATTGTTTTATTATTATTATAATCAATAGCATAATTTCTAATTGTTCTTGGCATAAACTGGAAGTTTCCAAATGCACCAGCCCAAGAACCATATAATATATCTTTATTTATTATATTTTTGTCGACAAGTTTTAATAAAATTAACAATTCTTCAGTAAAAAATTCACTTCTTCGCTTATCAAAACTTAAAGTAGCTAAAGAGGAAATTATATCCATTTTTCCTAAATATTTTCCAAAATTAGTTTCAATACCCATAAGAGCTAATAATAATTCCTTTTCAACTTCAAAATCTTTTTCCACAGTTTCAATAAGATTTTTCTCTTTACTGTATAATCTTAAACCTTCCTTAATTTTTCGATTAGAGGACCTTTTTTTGATGTATGTAAAAGTATCTTCATAAAATTCCGGTTGATATCGATCATATTCAATAACTTTTGGTAAGAACTTTGCATTAGACATTATATCTTCTACTACTTGATCTGATATTCCAGACTCAATAGCTCTAACTTGAAATTTTTTTAACCAATCGTTGAAATCTTTGTTGGCAAAAGAATATGTTGTAATAAAAAAATATAAGAATAATGTATTTAAAAATAATTTAAACATTTTACTAATTATCATAATTAATACCTATAAACTAGTTCAACTTAATACTACTTATTTATTGTTATTTTGCCTCTTTGATAGTATTAAATAACCATATTTAATTTCAAGGAGAGGTGGCTGAGCGGTTGAAAGCACTGGTCTTGAAAACCAGCAACGGGGCAACTCGTTCGTGGGTTCGAATCCCACCCTCTCCGCCATTAAAGTTTAAATTCTTTAAATATTTTAGAAATTTTATTTGTGTTTATTTCTTTCTCAATTATATTTTTATGGTAATAATTTAGTATTACCTCATCTTCATAATTAAGAAATTTTTCCAGTTCAATCAAAAGGTTTTCGTCAAAAGTATCAATATATTTATTAACAAACGAACTAAGTAATATATCCATTTCTTTCGTTCCTCTATATCCTGATCGATAAATCAATTTTTTTTTAAATATTTCTAATTTATTATTCATTAAATTGTACTATACATATTTTTGTCATTTTAATGAAAAAAGATTTTATATTTAATGAAATTAGTCAATTAAAAGGGGTTGGACCTCAGTTATCGAAATATTTAAAAAAGAAAAAAATAGAAAAAATTAAAGATATAATTTTAAATTTACCCTATTCAAAAACAGATAGATCTAAAATTTCAAAGATAAATGAATTAGAGATTGGTAAAATACATTCAATCAAGGTTAAGGCAATAAAATTGAATTTTCCAAGAATAAGAAATTTACCGAACAAAATTATTTGTGAAGATGAGACTGGAAAAATAGATATAGTATATTTTAATAGCAGAGAAGGATATTTAAGAAAATTATTTCCTATTAATGAATGGATTATTATTAGTGGGAAGGTAAACTATTTTAATAAAAAATATCAAATTACAAATCCAGAATATGTTACTAAATTAGAAAATCAAGAATATGTAATCAAAAATATTCCAAAATATAATTTGACTAAAGGTATTAATGAAAAAAAATATAGATCAATAAGTGAACAAGTTATTAATAATATTCCTATAATAAATGATTGGTTAGATGATAATTTTATTAAAAAAAATAATTTAATTAATTGGAACGAATGTATTACAAATCTTCACAACTCTAAAGATGCCGAGAACACTCAATCAAATAGTTATAGAAGATTAGCTTTTGATGAACTTTGTGCCAATTTTCTAACATTATCACATAACAGAAAAAAAATAAAAAAAAATAAATCTCCAAAAAAATTTAACGATCATCAAGCAAAAAATATAATTAAGAATTTACCTTTTGAATTAACTAACAGTCAAAAAGATGTATTAGCAGAAATAAATTTAGATCTATTAAGTCAAAACAGAATGTTTCGAATTATACAGGGTGATGTAGGATCTGGAAAAACAATTGTATCTCTATTAGCCATTATAAATGTAATTACTAGCGGATACCAATGTGCATTAATGAGTCCAACTGAAATATTAGCAAGACAACATTATGCGCTGGCAAAAAAAATTTTTAATTCAATTAATTTACAAATTGAATTTTTAACTGGAAAAACTGAGTATAAAAAGAGAAAAGAAATTTTAGCAAATTTATCAAGTGGAAAAACAAAATTATTAATTGGTACTCATGCATTATTTCAAAAAAAAATTAATTTTAAAAAACTTGGGTTGGTAGTTATCGATGAACAACATAAGTTTGGAGTAAAACAAAGAAGTGATCTAGCTAAAAAAGGAGGTGATAATTGTGATGTGTTACTAATGTCTGCAACACCAATTCCAAGAACAATGATGATGTCGCTTTATGGGGATATGGATATATCAAAAATTACAGAGAAACCGGCAAAAAGAAAAAAAATAATCACGTTGAGTAAACCAGAAAAAAAAATTGATGAACTTTGGCCCTTTATAAAAAAACAAATTGAAATTGATAATCAGGTTTTTTGGGTTTGCCCACTTATTGAAGAGTCAAAATTTTTAGATTATTCTTCCGCTAAAAAGAAGTATGAATTAATTAATACAAAATTTAAAAATAAAGTTGGATTAATACATGGAGCTTTAAAGAAAGAAGAAAAGGAAAATATTTTAAAAAAATTCTTAGATAAGAAAACTTTGATTTTAGTTTCTACCACAGTAATTGAAGTAGGCATTGATTTTCCAAACGCAAATTTAATAATTATAGAAAACGCAAATAAATTCGGTCTAGCACAATTACACCAATTAAGAGGTAGAGTTGGCAGAGGAGCTAAACAAAGCACATGCATTTTATTATTTAAAGATGGATTGAGTAAGAATGCAATTAAAAGAATAAAAATTTTAAAAGAGTCAGATGACGGTTTTTTTATTGCAGAGGAAGATTTAAAACTAAGAGGTTTTGGAGATTTAATAGGTTTTCAACAAAGCGGTATTAAAAATTTTAGATTTGCTGACCCAGTGCATCATGAAGATCTTTTTAAATTAGCTGAAAATTTTGTAAGAAATATTGGAGAAGAAATAAATCAAAATAAATATTATTTTCTTCTTAAACTTTTTGATAAAGCAGAAATAATTAATATAGATAAAATTTAATCAATATTTGTTGTTCCTGCTGAAACAATAAATTTTGACGCCTGCTCAAAAGAAATGTTGAGATATATTAAATCTTTTTTAGGAACCATTAATAAAAAACCACTTGTGGGGTTGGGTGTTGTTGGAACAAATACATTGATTATATCCTCATTGATATTATCTCTTATAATTCCCTCATTTTCTTTAGTTGCAAATCCTACGGCCCAAACACCTTTTCTAGGATATTCAAGGAGTACAACACTTTTCTGTTTGTTATCTGACTTGGTGAAACTTTCTGTCATTTGACCGATGGCAGAATAAATAGTCCGAAGAATTGGTATCTTTTTTAAAATGTTATTAAAAAATTCAAAAAATTTTTTTCCCAAAAAAGAAAGTGATAACCAACCTGTAAGGGTAATTATGACGAGGGCCATTAATATTTCAACTCCTGGTATATCAAAGGGAAGATAATTATTTGGATTAATTTCTTTTGGAATTATTTTTCCAGAAATTCTAATAAGAAAAAGAGTAAGGTACAAAGTTATCCCAATCGGTATTAGAACAACAATACCAGCTATAAAATTATTTCTAATTTTAGCAAAAATCGATTTTTTAATGTTTGGATCAGACATCAATTATGAATAACTTGAGTATATGATGAAGATTAATATTAAGATAAAAATTGCAATTAATAATTTATTATTTAAAATCATGAATCTAAATATGTATAACATAAATAGAAGAAAATTTCTTGGCTATTTTGGGTGTAGCTGTTGCTCATTAATATTGCCTTCCTGTTCTACTGTACCCATTACTGAGAGAAAGCAATTAAGTATAATACCAGAGTCTAGAATTAATAGACAAGCTGCTGCGGCTTATGAAAATTTCAGAAGTAAATCAAAATTAATTACAAAAGGATCTCAATTAAAAGAAATCAGAGAAATTGGAAAAAAAATGGAAATCGCCGTAAGTACTTTTTTTAAAAGACAAGGTAAAGAAGATCCAACTAAAAATTTTGGATGGGATTATATTTTAGTAGATAATGATAAAGTAGTTAATGCTTGGTGCATGCCAGGTGGAAAGATAGCAGTTTACACTGGATTATTAAAAGTAACAAAAAATAGTAATGCTCTTTCAGTTGTTATGGGTCATGAGATCGCTCATGCAGTAGCAAGGCATTCTCTTGAAAGAATGAGCCATGCAATGACTATAAATTTAGGTACAACTGTAGCTGATATATTTCTAGGTGGTGCAATTAATAGAACCAGAAACACTGTAGGACAAAATACTGGTTTAGACATTTTTCAACTGGGTATAATGAATCCATTTGGAAGAAAACAAGAAACTGAAGCAGATTACTTAGGTTTGATTTTTTCTTCTCTATCTGGTTTCGATATAAGAGAGTCTGTTAAACTTTGGCAAAGAATGAGTGCGAAAAATAAAGGGAAAGAACCACCAGTTTTTTTAAGCACTCACCCCAGTAGCAAAAAAAGAATTGAAAATTTGGAAAACTGGATTAGTGAAGTTATAATTAAATATCCTCCAATTAAGACTTAAAATTTTGGTGAGCCCTGATGGACTCGAACCATCGACACCCTCCTTAAAAGGGAGGTGCTCTACCAACTGAGCTAAGGGCCCTAAAAATAATACTCTTATATACTAATTAATTAAATTTCAAATGTTTAATCAAACAAATTTATATATTTTTTAAAGAATAATTGAAATGTGCCATTATGAATACTTTTTTGAATTTCACCCATAAATTGTTGATAAAAATATATATTGTGTAAAGAAATAAGCATTGATGCCATCATTTCATTTGATTTAATCAAATGATTTAAATAACTTTTTGAATATTTATAAAGGTCTCTGATTTTACAATTTTCATCTAGCGGGGACAAATCATCTTGATACTTTGAATTCTTAAGATTTACCTTACCCTTCCATGTAAACGCCAATCCAGTCCTTCCTGATCTGGTTGGCATCACGCAATCAAACATGTCTATACCTTCTTTAACAGCTCCTAGTATATCAGAAGGTGTGCCAACGCCCATAAGATATCTGGGTTTGTTTTTTGGTAAAAAGTCTGTTGTTTCATTTAAAATTTTAAACATTTCTGACTGTTTTTCACCAACTGCCAAACCACCCATAGCATATCCATCAAAATTTATATCAATTAGTTTTTGAATACTTTCAATTCTTAAATCCTTATATAATCCTCCCTGCGCAATTCCAAATAAAGCCTTAGATTTATTATTTCCAAATTCTGTTTTACTTCTTTTTGCCCAATTAGTAGAAACATTAATTGCATTTGATAGGATTTTTTTATCAGAGGTGAGTGAGGGGCATTCATCTAAAACCATAATAATATCAGAATTTATTGATTTCTGAACTTGTATGCTCTTTTCTGGACTTAGAATTATTTTTTTACCGTCTAAATGAGAATTAAAGATAGCACCTAATTTTAAATCTATCTTGTTAAATTTTGATAAGGACATTATTTGATATCCACCAGAGTCAGTTAGAATTGGTTTTTTCCAATTCATAAAATTGTGTAAACCTTTAAATTTTTCTAGTGTTTCAATTCCGGGTCTTAATAACAAATGATAAGTATTGCCTAAGATAATTTGAGTATTAGTTTTTAAAATATCTTCAGTAAAAACTCCTTTAACTGTACCTTGAGTACCTACTGGCATAAACGCAGGAGTATTAATAATTCCTTTAGGTGTATGAATTTTTCCAAGTCTAGCTTTACCATCCTGAGTAATTAACTCAAAAGAAAATTTTTTAGCTGACATTAAAATTTTACTTTGAACGAAGAGATATTATTTTATCAGGATCTGGCACCGTTCCACTGTTAGGATCACCTTTTTTAATCTTATCAATAAATTCCATTCCTTTGATTACTTTACCAAATGCTGAGTATTGCCTGTCTAAATGAGGGGCTGAGTCAAAACAAATAAAAAATTGACTATTAGCACTGTCCGGGTCAGATGACCTTGCTGCAGAAATTATTCCTCTTGTATGTGCTATATCGGTGAATTCGGCTTTAAGATTTGGTAAATCAGAACCTCCTGTACCTGCTAATGATAAATTGAATTCAGGATTATTTGAATTACCAAATTTAACATCGCCTGTTTGCGCCATAAATCCATCTATTACTCTATGAAATACGACACCGTCATATTTTCCACTATCAGCTAATTCTTTAAATCTTTTAACATGATTAGGTGCTTTCTCCGGATAGAGTTCTATTTCCACGTCTCCATAAGATAATTTTAAAATCATAAGATTATTTTTTGCAAAAGTATTATTTGTTAGTAAACTAAAAAAAAGAATAAATAAATAGATAATTTTTTTCATAAAATTTTATTTTGAAGCATTTTTACAGTAGATCTAGTAACAAATCGATCTATATTTCCTCCTAAACTAGCAATTTCTTTCACAAATTTTGATGAAATAATTTGATTTTCTACATCAGACATTAAAAACATTGTTTCAATTTTTGAGTTTAGTTTTTTATTCATACCAGCTAATTGAAATTCATATTCAAAATCTGATACAGCTCTTAATCCTCTAATAATTGTATTCGCTTTATATTTCTTACATAAGTCAATTGTTAAATCATCAAATGATACAACCTCTATTTTTTTTTTATTAAATTTTAAATCCTTAAATAATGAATTATTAATTATACTTAACCTATCCTCAATTGAAAAATGATAGTTTTTGTTAATATTATCAGTTGTAGCAACAATAAGTTTATCAAAAACATTCAGTGATTTTTTTATAACATCTATGTGCCCGAAAGTTATAGGATCAAAAGTACCTGGATAAATAGCAGTGTTCATTTATTGTATGTTGTCTTCAATTTTAATCACAGAAACAACTTTTTCGCTACCTGATAATTTTTTTATTCTTACACCTTGCGTGTTACGACCTGCTACTCTAATTTCCTTAACAGCACAACGCATAATACTTCCTTTATCAGTTGATAATATAATTTCATCGGTTTCGCTTACCACAAGGGAGGAGGATATATTGCCATTTCTAGGAGAGTTGATTATACCAATAATACCTTTACCGCCTCTGTTAGTAACCCTATAATCAAGATAAGAAGATCTTTTACCATATCCATTTTCAGAAACTGATAAAATAAATTTATTTACTGCACTTTTTATTTTTTTATCTTCGCTTAATGTTTTTGGATCAATCTTACTGTTATCTAGAATTGATAATGATATAACTTTATCGTTCTCTTTTAATTGTATACCTTTTATCCCTTTTGAAGCTCTTCCTTTGAATAATCTGAGTTTTTTTGATTTAAATCTTATACATTTCCCCAATTGAGTGCTTAGTAAAATATCTTGATCATCTCTACAAATTTTAACACCTATAATTCTATCATCTTGGTCTAATTTCATTGCAATTTTTCCACTATTGTTAATATTGACGAAATCCTCTAAGGTATTTTTTCTAATATTGCCTTTAGATGTAGCAAAAACTACCATTAAATTTTTCCATTCAGACTCATCTTCTGGTAAAGGCATTATTGAACTTATTGAATGATGACTTTTTAATGGGAGCAAATTAAATATTGATTTGCCTTTAGAAGCGGCAGTTCCTTCAGGAATTTTATGAGCTTTAACTTTATAAACAAGTCCTTGAGTAGAAAAAAATAAAACTGGAGTGTGAGTATTAGCTGTAAATATTTGTACAACGAAGTCTTCCTCCCTTGTTGATATTCCAGTTTTTCCTTTTCCACCTCTTTTTTGAGCCCTCAAAGAACTCAATGGACTACGCTTAATATATCCTTGATTTGTAATACTTATAACAACAGACTCTTTTTGTATAGTTTCTTCAATATTGTAGTTAAGAACGGCATCAATAATTTTAGTTTTTCTGGGGGTTGAAAACTTGTCTTTAATGCTTTCTAATTCTTCAATAATTAATCTATAAAGTTCTTTTTTTGAATTAATAATCTTATTGTATTCTATTATTAATTTTGAAAGTTTGCTAATTTCACTTTCTATTTCTCCAATTCCATATGCTGTTATTTTTTGTAGTCTAAGTTCTAATATTGCGTTTACTTGTTCAATTGAAAGCGAATAACCTGTTATATTTCTTTTTTTTTCAATTAATGTAATTAATTTAATACTTTTTTTAATTTTCCATTTTTTAGATAAGAGACTTTTTTTAGCAGTTTCTGTGTCTTTCGAATTTTTTATAATTTTAATAATTTCGTCAATATTTTCAACTGCTGTAGCCAAACCTATTAAAATATGTGCCCTCTCTTCGGCTTTTTTTAAGTCAAATTTTACTCTTTTAATTACAGTATCTTCCCTAAATTTTAGAAATTCAGAAATAAATTCTTTTAAATTTAGTATTTTCGGTTTGTTATTAACAATTGCTAATGTGTTAAAACCGAAAGAACTTTCAATATTCGTTAATTTATATAACTGTCTTCTTATCGTCTCCGGTTCTACTGCTTTTCTTAGTTCAATAACAACACGTATACCCTCTCTGTTTGACTCATCTCTGATATCTCTTATTCCCTCAATTTTTTTATCTCTTACTAATTGAGCAATTTTTTCTATCAATGCTGATTTATTTACCTGATACGGAATAGATTTTATTATTAATGTTTCTCTTCCACTTTTTTTTTCTTCTAAATCTATTTCACCCCTAATTTTAAATGAACCTCTTCCTTTATTATATCCTTGTTTAATAATATCTTTACCTATTATTATACCTCCAGTGGGAAAGTCTGGCCCAGGAACATGCTTCATGAGTTGAGCAATGGTAATGTCTTTATTATTTATGTATGCAATTGTACCATTAATTATCTCCCCTAAATTATGTGGAGGTATACTCGTGGCCATCCCAACCGCTATTCCTCCCGCTCCATTTACTAAAATGTTAGGATATTGTGAAGGTAAAACTACAGGTTCCTTTTCAGTTTCATCATAATTGCTTCGATAATTCACAGTATTTTTTTCAAGATCTTCAGTTAAAAATTGCGCGATTTTACCTAATTTTGTTTCTGTATATCTCATGGCTGCTGGCGGATCTCCATCGATAGATCCAAAATTTCCCTGCCCAGTAATTAATGGTACGCTCATAGAAAAATCCTGAACTAATCTTACTAAAGCATCATAAACAGACTGGTCCCCATGTGGGTGATATTTACCAATAACATCCCCTACTATACGAGCCGATTTCCTAAAAGGCTTAGACCAGTCATAGCCTCCTTTGTACATTGCATAAATTATTCTTCTGTGGACTGGTTTCAAACCATCTCTTACATCGGGAAGAGCTCTACTCACAATTACGCTCATAGCATAAGATAAATAAGACGAGCTCATTTCATCTTGTACGTAAATAGGTTTAAAAGATTTATTATTCGTTACAGTATTTTTTTCCATTAAATTTAGAAAGGAATTTCATCATCTAAATCTTTACTATCTTGATTTAGGTTATCATTTGGTAATGAACTTTTGTTCTCAGAAACTAGGTTTGAATTGCCATTACTACCTCTGCTATCTAACATAGTAAGGCTTGAGTTATATCCTTGAAGCACGATTTCTGTTGAATATTTGTCTTGACCCGTAGACTCATCTTTCCATTTTCTTGTGCTCAATGAACCTTCGATGTACACATTAGCACCTTTTTTGACATATTGTTGAACAACGTTAACTAGGCCTTCATTAAATATTACTACTCTATGCCACTCAGTCTTCTCTTTTCTCTCTCCACTAGATTTATCTTTCCAGCTTTGACTAGTAGCAATACTCAGTCTTGCAACACTTTTTCCATTAACCATCTGTTTAATTTCAGGGTCTGCGCCTAAACGACCTATTAATTGTACTTTATTTAAACTTCCAGCCATAATAATTTTGAATAAATTTTGAATATTTATTTATAATTGTAATTATTTATAACATAATTACCTAATAAATATAAGATGTATGTTATTTAAGTGAAAAAATATGTTGAAAAAAATCGTTGTAAAAGGGGCTAAAGAACACAACTTAAAAAATGTTTCTCTTGAAATCCCAAAAGAGAAACTAGTAGTAATAACTGGTCTATCTGGATCAGGAAAGTCATCTTTGGCATTTGATACAATATACGCTGAAGGGCAAAGAAGGTACGTTGAAAGTTTATCTTCTTACGCAAGACAATTCCTTGATAAAATGAAAAAACCTAAAGTGGATCTTATTGAAGGACTTAGCCCAGCTATTTCTATTGAACAAAAAAATACTTCAAAAAATCCGAGGTCAACTGTAGCGACAGTCACAGAAATTTACGATTACATGAGAGTTCTTTTTGCTAGAGTTGGAATTCCCTATTCTCCGTTTACTGGGAAACCTATTGTATCTCAGCCAATAAGTGAGATGGTTGATAGAATTAGAAAACTTCCAAAAGATAGTACTATATATTTACTTGCTCCAATAGTTCGAGGTAGAAAAGGAGAATATAAAAAAGAAATTTTGAATTATAAAAAAAGAGGATTTACTAAAATTAAAGTTGACGGAAAATACCTAAATATCGATGAGTTTCCAAATTTAAATAAAAAACTTAAGCACGAAATTTCAATCATTGTTGACAGGGTAATTCTAAACTCAAATCTCGGTAATAGACTGGCTGACAGTGTTGAAACAGCTGTAAATCTCTCAAATGGACTTCTTGTTGTGGAATATGAAAATGAAACTCTGCCAAAGAAGTTTAGAAAACTTGAAACAATAACTTTTTCTTCGAAGTTCTCATGTCCAGAAAGTGGCTTTACTATTGAAGAAATTGAACCAAGATTATTTTCATTCAATTCTCCATATGGAGCATGTGAAGAATGTGAAGGGATTGGACATAACTTAAATGTGGATCCGAATTTAGTTATTTCTAATCCTAAAAAAAGTCTTCAGGATGGAGTTATTGAACCTTGGGCTAAATCCACGTCTCTTTACTATGCACAGACTTTAGCATCAATAGCAAAACATTATAAGATTTCCATGACAGACTCATGGAGAAAAATCCCGAAAAAAATTCAAGATATAATATTATACGGATCTGATGATGAAGAAATTAAATTCTCATACGATGATGGATATGAGGCATATACAACTAAAAAAACTTTTGAAGGAGTAGTCAATAATCTTGAAAGACGCTATTTAGAAACAGATAGTGAATGGAAACGAGAAGAAATATCGCAATATCAAAGTGAAACAGCTTGTGAAAAGTGCAAAGGGATGAGACTTAAAGATGAGGCGCTTTGTATAAAAATAAATTCACTAAACATTAGTGAAGTTACTGAAAAATCTATTGATGAAGCACAAAAGTGGTTTGAAAATTTACAAAATGTATTAAATGAACGTGAAAATAAAATAGCACAACATATTTTAAAAGAAATAAATGAAAGATTAAACTTTCTTTTAAATGTTGGTTTAAATTATTTAACATTATCTAGAGAATCTGGAACTTTATCTGGTGGTGAAGCACAAAGGATAAGATTAGCTTCTCAAATTGGTTCGGGTCTTACGGGTGTTTTGTATGTATTAGATGAACCTTCAATAGGTTTACATCAAAGAGATAATAAAAAATTAATAAAAGCCCTTAAAAAATTAAGAGATTTAGGAAATACTGTAATTGTTGTTGAGCATGATATTGAAACTATGGAAAATTCTGATCATATTATTGATATTGGACCTGAAGCTGGATTGAATGGAGGACAAATAGTAGCCAACGGAACTGTCAAAGAAATTATTTCTAATGAAAAAAGTATAACTGGTGATTATTTATCGGGAAAGAAATTTATTGCAATTCCAAAAAAAAGAAGATCCGCAAAAAATGGGAGATATATTGAAATTAGTGGCGCGAGTGGAAATAACTTAAAAAAAGTTAATTTAAAAATTCCTGTTGGAACATTTACATGTGTGACAGGTGTATCTGGTAGTGGAAAGTCAACTTTAATTTTACATACTTTGTATAATGCTTTTAATTTAATGTTAAATAAAAATAAAAGTCGTAAAGTTCCTAAAGCTTTTACAGGGTTTAAAGGAACAGAATTAATTGATAAAATTATTGATATAGATCAATCTCCAATAGGAAGAACTCCTAGATCTAATCCTGCTACTTACACAGGTGCCTTCGGACCTATCAGAGAATGGTTTGCAGGTTTACCTGAGTCGAAAGCTAGAGGTTATAAAGTTGGAAGGTACTCGTTTAATGTAAAAGGTGGAAGATGTGAAACATGTGAAGGTGACGGTGTAATAACTTATGAGATGCATTTTTTACCTGATGTGTTTATTCCTTGTGATACTTGTAAAGGAGCAAGGTATAACAGAGAAACATTAGAAATTAGGTTCAAGAATAAGAATATTGCGGATGTTCTAGATATGACTGTTGAAGAGGGTTGTGAATTTTTTGAAAATATTCAAAGTATTAGATCAAAATTAATAACTTTAAAACACGTAGGTCTCGGATATATGAAAATAGGACAGCAAGCTACGACATTATCTGGGGGTGAAGCTCAAAGAATAAAACTTGCAAAGGAATTATCAAAAAGACCAACGGGACGAACGCTATACATTTTAGATGAACCAACTACAGGTTTACATTCACACGATATTAAAAAATTATTAGAAATTCTCCAGGCTTTTGCAAATACTGGAAATACGGTTGTTGTAATTGAGCATAACTTAGATGTAATAAAAACAGCTGATCATATTATTGATATGGGTCCTGAAGGGGGTATAAATGGCGGAAAAATTATTGCTGAAGGTACACCTGAAAAAATTTCAACAGTTAAAGACAGTTTTACGGGTAAATTTATTAAAGAAATAATGGGTAATAATTCCATGAAAAAAACCGCCTAATAGGACTACATTATCGGTAGTAGCCGCTCAAAATCTTTACTAATTTTAAGGAACTATTTTTTCATCTTCTTTTTCTATAGTTTTATAACTCACCTTGAAGTATTTAAGCATTGGCGAGGCAACGAATATTGACGAATATGTCCCTATTAGCACACCTAATATCATAGCAAAAGAGAATCCTCTTAAAATTTCTCCACCTAAAATAAATATTGAAAAAAGAGCTAGAAGAGTAGTAACAGAAGTTATAATTGTACGAGCCAAAGTTTCATTTATTGATAAATTTGCAATGTCACTGATATTTAGTTTATGAAATTTACCGAGATTTTCTCTAATCCTATCATATATAACAACCGTATCATTCATTGAATAACCGACAATTGTTAAAACTGCAGCAATTATTGAAAGATTAATCTCTAACGATAAAAGTGAAAAAATACCAAGTGTTATTGTTACATCATGAAATAAAGCTATTATGGATCCAATGCTAAATTGCCACTCAAATCTAACCCAAATATAAAAAAGCATCGCAGCTAGAGATAATGATATAGCAATTAATCCGGACTCTAACAGTTCAGCACTTACTTTAGGACCAACATTTTCTACTCGTCTAAAGTTAACATCAGAATTTAAATTATCTGATAGATTTTTTTTAATTTCTGGAATTAATTTATTGTTATCACCTTTTTGCTCAACCTTTATTAGAAAATCTCCCTCTTTACCAAATTTTTTTACATTTACATCCCCTAAATCCATATTTTTTAGAACATCTCTAATTGATGAAGCTTCAGTATTATTCGATCTTAATTCAATAAGTGTACCGCCTTTAAAGTCAATTCCATAATTTAGCCCTTTAAGTACAATTAGAATGATACTTATCAAAAAAAAAGTTGCTGAAATAATATTTGCATGCTTAAATTTTGATGAAAAATTATAATTTGTCATTAAATTTTAATTTCCTTATTTTTAGCATTTAAAACAACTAACGAAGTAAGGTGTCTCGCTAAGAAGTATGCTGTAAAAAGTGTCGTAATAATTCCAATCCCTAAAGTAATAGCAAAACCTTTAACTGGGCCTGAACCAAAGGCAAACAAAATAATGGCAGCAATTAAAGTAGTAATATTTGCGTCTAAAACTGTTATTTTTGCTCTTGAGTAACCTGAGTCAAATGCATGTATTATTGATTTTTCAGTTTTTAATTCCTCTCTTATTCTCTCAAAAATTAAGACATTAGCATCAACAGCCATACCTACAGTTAAAATAATTCCAGCAATTCCAGGCAATGTAAGTGTTGCCTCTAAAATTGTGAGTATACCTATTAACATTAATAAATTAGCAATAAGAGCTGAATTAGCAATCAGTCCAAATACTCTATATTTATATATCATGAATAAGATAACTAAAATAAATCCAACTATTAAAGATGTAACTCCAGACTTTATTGAGTCTTCCCCTAAATCGGGACCTACTGTTCTCTCCTCTACTACAATTAATGGTGTAGGCAAAGCCCCAGACCTAAGTAATAATGCTAAATCTGTTGCTTCTTGAAAAGTAAAATTTCCTGAAATCATTCCATTACCAGAGGTTATAGGTTCATTGATATTTGGAGCGCTTACAATTTCACCATCTAAAACAATAGCTAATCTTTTTCCAACATTATCAGTAGTTGCTCTTCCGAATTTTTGAGCTCCTAATCTATCCAAAGTGAAAGATACTGTAGGTTCATTGTTTTGATTTTGAATACTTGGCTGAGCGTCAATTAGGTTTTCTCCACTCATAATTATTCTTTTACTAATATTAAGTTTTTCCCCGTTTTCAGAAATTAACTCTTCAGTTCCAAACTCATTATTATCTGAGACAAGTCTAAAATTTAGTTGAGCAGTTTTACCTAATAGGGCTTTTATTCTTTCAGGGTCTTTCAATCCTGGAAGCTCGACGAGTATTCTCTTTTCTCCTCTTTGAAGTATTGACGGTTCTTTTGTTCCTACATCGTCTATTCTACGTCTAACTATTTCTATTGATTGTTTTAACGCTGAATTGTTAATAGTTAGTAGTCCAAATTTTGAGAAAAATATTTCAATTTGGTTATTATCATTTTTTTTATATTCTAATTCATAAGATCTATAATTATCAATGTAAGGATTTACAATATTATCTTTTCTTGAATTAAATAATAAATCAAATTTTTCCAAGTTATCTATTGATAACGATAAATTGTTATTGTTAATTTTAAAATTTTTGTAGTTTATCCCATTTTCTTTAAGTAATTTTTTTATAGGTATGACTTTAGATTGAATTTTTTCCTTAATTAAACTGTCTGAATTAATTTCCAATAATAAATAAGATCCACCTTGTAGATCTAGTCCCAAGTTAATCTTTTTTTTAATAAATTGATTACTTTCATCTTGAAAATTTAAGACTGAAAATACAGCTATAAATATAAACAAAAGATAAATGATTAAAACGTTTATTTTAGAAAAATTTAACACGAAAAAGAATTATTTTTTAATTTCTTCTTTTTTTAATAAACTTGTAATTGTAGATCTTATTATTTGAACTTTAGTATTCTCACCAATAGTAACTTCGATGCGATCATCTTCCATTACACGATCAACAATGCCTATAATACCACCTGAAGTGATGACTTCATCACCTCTTTTTAGAGACTCTACCATTGCTTTATGGTCTTTAACTCTTTTTTGTTGAGGTCTTATTAAAAAGAAATAAAAGATTATAAAAATTAATATTAATGGTATAAATTGTGCTATTCCCTGTCCACTCATGAATGAACAATTATATTAAAAAGTTTAGATTAACAAGTAAATTATAATTAAATTTTTTCTAGATTATTCATGTATTTTTTTAATACATGTGGGATATTAATTGAGCCATCTTCATTTTGATTGTTTTCTAATAAAGCGATCATTAGTCTTCCTACTGCTAAACCTGATCCATTAAGAGTTCCTACAAAATCATTTCCTTTTTCAGACTTATATTTTGCTCCCATTCTTCTAGCTTGAAAGGTTCCACAAGATGAGCAACTTGAAATTTCCCTATATTTATTTTCTGAGGGGATCCAAGCTTCAAGATCATAGGTTTTTTCAGCGCTGAAACCCATGTCTCCTGAGGAAAGCAATAAAATTTGGTAAGGTATCTCTAACTTTTCTAAAATGCTTTCAGCACAACCTAACATCCTTTCTAATTCTTCTAGGCATTTTTTCGGCTCAACTATACTCACAAGTTCAACCTTATAAAATTGATGCTGCCTAATCATTCCTTTTGTATCTTTTCCATAACTTCCTGCCTCTTTTCTAAAGCAAGGTGTTGAAGCAACAAATCTTTTTGGTAATAAATTTTTTTCAATTATCGATTTTCTTACCAAATTTGTTAAAACTACTTCGGCAGTCGGTATTAAAAATTTTCTTTGATTAGAATTATCAAATTTTATCTCAAATTGATCTTCCTCAAATTTTGGAAGTTGACCAGTCCCAAACATAACTTCTTCATTAACGATTAATGGAGGCGAGATTTCTGTGTATTTATACTCGTTAACATGAGTATCTAACATAAAGTTTATTAGCGCTCTTTCAAGCATTGCAAATTTATCCTTTAACACCACAAATCTTGATCCAGCTAATTTGATTGAAGTTTCAAAATCTATATTTTGATTTTTTGCTCCCAATTCAACATGCGATTTAGTTTTGAATAAAAATTTTTTAATTTTTCCACTTTTTTTTATTAATTTATTTGATTTTTCATCTCTTCCAATTGGAACATCATTATGTGCTAAATTAGGTAGTGAAAAAACTATTTTATCTATTTCACTTTGACTGATGATTTGTTTTTTTTCTAGATTTAATATTTCCTGAGAAATTTTTTTAGATTTCTCAAAATTTGATTTATCTTTAAATTTTGATAAAGATTTTTTTTCTTGCTCTAACTTTTCTTTTTTACTTATTAAATCCCTATTTAAGGTATCTTTTTTTTTAAAATTGTTAATATCAAAATCTGTATTACGATCTTTTAATTTTTTTTTCAGATCATCTAAATTTTTTCTTAACTCTTTTAAATTATGCATCTTCTATATTTTCTTTTTTATTTTTTTTTTCAGTGAATCGAACTGTTATTATAGATAATTCATAGAGTAACAGTAAAGGTATTGCTAGACCTACTTGGGTGATTGGGTCTGGAGGAGTTAATATCGCTGCTACAGAAAAAATTATTACTATTACATATCTTCTTGTTTTTCTCAAATATTCTGAATTAACAACACCTATTCTAGCTAATAAATTTAATAGGATTGGTAATTGAAAACTTATCCCAAAAGCAAAAATTAATCTCATTATTAAAGATAAATACTCATTTACTTTAGCTTCTAGTTGAATTGGTAAACTAGTGTTTGATCCCATAGTCTCAAATGATAAAAAAAATTTAATTGCTAATGGCATAACTAAATAATAAACCAGCATTCCACCAATAAAAAAAAGAATAGGTGTAGAAATAAGATAAGGTAATAATGCATTCTTCTCATTTTTATATAATCCGGGAGCAATAAATTTGTATATCTGTATTAAAAAGAAAGGACTTCCTAAAAAAATAGCTGAAAAAAAAGCTACCTTTAAATAAGTAATAAAAGTTTCATGCAAAGCTGTAAAAATCAAACGTCTAGAAACAGAGTCATCTTTGACTGCTTCAGCATATGGATTTACTAAAAAAGAATAAATATATTCAGCGAAGGTATAAGAAATAACAAAAATTATAAAAATAAATACTAATGACTTAATTAATCGAGATCGTAATTCCACAAAGTGACTCGTAAACGAATTTTTATCACTCATTTTCTTTATTTTTATTTTCTTTTTTTAAATTTTCTTTAGTTGTATCTTTCTCAAGATCAATATTTTCTGTAACTGAATTTACCTCTCTTTGAAAACTGCTAATAGTATTCTTTAATTTTCCAAAATAAGTTCCAATTTTTTTTAAAGCAATAGGAAACTCTTTAGGTCCGAGCACTAAAATTGCAATTATAACTATAGCTAAAATCTCTAGCCAACCTATTTGAGGCATATAAGGTTACTTATTTTCAGAATTTGAGTTATCTGAATTATTGTTTGGATCCTCTGTTCCAGAGGTACTATCGTCTGACATACCCTTTTTGAAACTTTTAATACCTTTGGCTAGGTCTCCCATAATGCTAGAAATTTTACCTTTGCCAAAAAGTATAACTACCAAAATTGCAATAATAATAATACCTGTCCAACCAATATTTCCCATAGGTATTTTATATACAATAAATCAACTTAAATAAACCTGTTTATTTATCATCGTCAGGAGCTTTTTTAATAGCATCATCAATATCCTCATAAATATTTTGTTTATCATTTATAGACTGCTCTTTAAAAAATTTTCCTGTTCCAAAAATAGATTTATCTATTGCCGCTGTATCGATTAAGCCCGCTGACCCTAATTCATCTATTGTAGGTAAATCAGTTAATTTTTGTATATTAAAGTGATTTAAAAAACTTTCAGTTGTCGCATATTGAATTGGTTTACCGGGAACGTCTTTTCTACCTGCTGGTCTGACCCAATTTAACTCTAAAAGAATTTCAATAGTATTGGATGCAAAGGTAACTCCTCTAATTTCCTCAATTTCTGATCTAGTAACGGGTTGATGGTAAACTATAATAGCTAGTGTCTCAATTGTAGCCTTTGATAATTTTTTTTGCGTAGATTTTTGAAGTGACATCAATTTTGATAAATCATCTGCAGTTCTAAAAGACCATTTATCTTTTATACATACCAAATTAACCCCTCTACTTTTGTAAAATTCCCTTAAATTAAATAATATTTTTTTAATATTTGTATTTGTCCCAATTCTTTTTTCAATAGTTTCAATATCAAGAGGTTCTGAAGCAGCAAATAAAATTGCTTCAACTTGTCTTTCTAGTTTCGAAGGAGATGCAGGAAATTTTATCACATTAGATTTTTTATTAGGCATACTAAGTTTTTTTAATCATTATTTTGTCAAAGATTTTATTTTGAGACACTTTTACAATTCCTTCTTTAGTTAATTCTAAGCTTGCTGCAAATATACCAGCTATGCCTGTTCTATTCATTTTATTTTTTAAATAAAAATCAGGAATTAACTCAATTAAATGTTTCCAGTCCTTAATACTATTTAAATTTTGTTTTATTTGTTTAATCCCTTCCTCAGTAGTAAAAACAGGTAATTTTGGAATACTAATATTTTTAAATGTTTTTTGCATTTGAATTTCAGCATAAGTCTTTAATAATTCATACAAAGAAACATCATAGATCGGTGTATTGATAGATCTTATGCCACCTTTCATCCCTCTAGTAAAAATATGCACCCCTAACCTTTTTTTTTTCAGCATCTGATCCGATAAAATCCTGATTAATTCAAGTTTCTTAAGTTGTAGTTTTAGTTTTTCTGCTACTTCTAACGCTTTGAAATCATCGTCCTCATCCTCAGGTAAAAGCAATTTCGATTTTAGATAAGCTAACCACGTAGCCATAAGCAAGTATTCAGAAGCTGTTTCTAAATCTAAATCTTTATTTTTTTTGATAAAATCTAAAAACTGATCAGCAAGTTTTGTTATTGAAATTTCGGCTAAATCAACTTTTTGTGATTTAGCTAAATCTAATAAGAGCTCTAGTGGACCACTAAAGTTGGGAATATTTATAGAAATCTGATTTGTTTTATTCGACTCCATTAAATAATTTTACCTTAAAATCTTATTAATTTCTGAAGTTTTTTTTAAAGTAAATTTATCAATATATGGAACTGAATTAATCAATTTGTAGTTGTCTTTGATATTCCCTGCACAATATAAAATTAAATTACAGCCTGCGGCTAAGGATTTTTTTGCGTTTGTAACAAGGTCATATTTCAAAGCTTTCATTGAAATATCATCGGAAATTAAAATTCCTTTAAAACCAATTTTTTTTCTTATTATTTCTCTAATTATTTTGCTTGAAAAAGTGGAAACATTTTTAGAGTCAATTTTTGAATAAAGTATATGAGCTGTCATAGCTAATTTAGCCGAAGAAGATTTAAATGGGTAAAAATCAATTTGATTTAAAATCTTTTTTTCTAAACTGACTTTAGGCATACTCAAATGACTGTCTACAGATGAACATCCGTGTCCTGGTATATGTTTGATTACATTAATAATTCTTTGAGAATTGCATTCTTGGATTGTTACTTGACCTAATTTTTTTACAATTTCTTTTTTTTCAGAAAAACTTCTTCTACCAATAATTTTATTGGTATGATTTCTTAATATATCTAATACAGGGATTGTATTGATATTTATTCCAATTTTTTTTAAAATTTTACAGAGAGATCTTAAGTAAAGCTTGTATAAGTTTAAAGCTATTTTCTTATCATATTTATAAAGATTTCCAAAAAAATAACAGTCTATATTATGTTTAAACACATTTCCTAGCCTTGAAACCGTAGAGCCCTCTTCGTCAATTAAAATAGGAAAGTTTTTATCTTTTGTGTTTTTTTTTATATTTTTTACTAAGTTTTTAATTTGTGTAAATGATTTAATATTTCTTTTAAATAAGATTAAACCCCATGGTTTTTCTTTCGATAAAAGTAATTTTTCTTTACTGCTTAATTTTGTTCCTTTGATACTTATTATTATTGCTTTTTTTTTCATTCAAATTTTAATAATTGCCAAAAACTTCTAGAATTTTCATTTTGAATTTCATTAGAATAACCATCATTAAATTCTATTACATTGTCAGTATCATTATTAATAATTGGTAAATTAGAAATCTTATTATTAATAATCATATCTATATTTTTTCTATTGTAATTTTTAACTTCAATATTTTTATTTGAAGAATAATATTTATATGTGCTTATAAAAAAAATAATTACTAATATGAAAAGAAAAAAATTAATATATTTACTCATTACATTTTTTTAGGTAGTGATACTCCTAGAATACTCATGCCAATTTGCAATACAACAGCAACAAGATTAATAATAGTTAATATTTCTTCTCTTTTGATCTCTCCTTTTTCTATGAATTTAAAATCTTTATCATCATTTCCCTTGCTCCAATAAGCATGAAATAATGTTGAGAGTTCATATAAGTAAAATGTAATTTTATGTAAATCAAATTTTCTAGATACTGACTCTATAATTTTTGGCCACTCAAAAACCTTTCTAATAATTCTCATTTCTAATTCATTAAAATTAATATTCTTTTCGGTAAAATTCAATTTTTGTAATAAATTTAAATTTAAAGTTCTTAGAAGAGAATTAATTCTTGCATAAGCGTATTGGACATAAAAAACTGGGTTATCTTTTGTTTTTTCTTTTACTTTATCAAAATCAAAATCTAGATCTACATCGTTACTTCTATTAAGCATCATAAATCTTATTTGATCTTTTTCTACTTCATTTAAAAGATCTTGAGCTGAAATAAAATCACCTGCTCTTTTTGACATTTTAAATGGCTCGCCATTTTTATAAAGTTTTACTAGTTGACATACTTTGCAATCGAGTTTTACTCTATTTTCAGATAAGGCAGAAACTGCTGCAGTTATTCTCTTTATATAGCCTGTGTGGTCTGCACCCAAAATATTGACTAAATTTTTATAATTTCTGTTTACTTTATCCATATGATAGGCAATATCATTTGCGAAATAAGTCCAAGACCCGTCATTTTTTTGAAGTGCTCTATCTGTGTCATCACCAAACATTGTTGACTTAAAAATTAACCTTTTTATTTTTTTCCAATTTTCATTCGATTCTCCTTTTGGCGGTTGAAGAAAGCCTTCTTTTACAAACTTTTTTTCTTTAAGTTTATTTATGGCTTTATTTACTAAATCTTTATTGACTATTTCTGTTTCTGAAAAAAAATTATCGTGTGAAATGCCTAGGAGATTTAAATCTTTTTTTATTAGTTCCATCGATAACTTTAAAGACTCTTTCTTTAAAAAGTCAAAATTTTTTTCAAAATTTTTAAAATCTAATTTCAAATTCTTATTAATTATTTTGTTAGCAATATCTATTATGTAAAGACCAGGATATAAATCTTCTTTTTGTGGAAATTCTTTTTTATACTTAATTTCTATTATTCTGTAATAAACAGACTCAACAAAATTTCTAATTTGACTACCATAATCGTTTACATAATATTCCTTGGTAACTTTGTTGCCATTAAACTTCAATAAGTTAGCTAGAACATCTCCATAGATTGCTCCTCTGCAATGACCGACATGCATTGGGCCAGTTGGATTAGCTGAAACAAATTCAATATTATAAGTTTCATCATTATTAGATGATCCATATTTATCATTTTTTAAAATTGAATTTATATTGTTTAATAATGCAGACTTAGATAATTTTATGTTTAAAAAACCAGGACCAGCAATTTGAATATCTGAAAAATTTTTTATCTTATCTAGAAAAATATCTTTTAATTTTGGCGCTAGAGTTTTGGGACTTGTCTTATTTTTTTTTCCAAGAACCATCGCAATATTGCATGATAAATCATAATTAAATTGAGCTGGTGGTATTTCCAAATTTATACCCTTTAGATTATCTAATTTATCTAATTTAAGATAATCTTTCTCATTAAAAACTACTTTTTTTATTTCAGATAGATGGTGTTCAAAAATATTCATTTTAATCGATTATATAGATTTATTGCATATCTATCTGTCATTCCAGCAATATAATCACAAATAATACGCTCTATATTTGAATTACCATATTTTTTAATTTTTATATATTGCTTTGGATTTTTTTTAATTTGTGAAAATAGTTTTGTTATTACTTTTCTTCCAAAATTAGTTTTTGAATTAATATTTTTATGAAAATACATTTTTTGTTTTAAAAAACTTTTAATTTTTTTATCAAAATTTTTCATTTTTTCGGAAAAGCTTACCAGATTTTTTTTTGCTTCATAAATATCTTTTAAATTTTGAATATTTTGAAGATTTATATTTTTCTTGGTTGTTTTAATTACATCGCTAACCATTTCGTTTATTATTTCTCTTATAATTTGCCTAATTACTAAATCAATTGAATGTATTTTTAATTTTTTAACATGTTTTGATATAATTTTATTAAGCACTGGAATATTTTTTAAATGGCTTAACTTAAATAAGTTTGATTTTAATCCATCTTCAAGATCATGGCTGTTGTATGCTATATCATCTGAAATTGAAGCAATTTGTGCTTCGAGTGAGGAGTTAATGGAAAAATTTATTTTTTTTTTAAAGAAATTATCACCTAAAATTCTATTTAATTTAGTAACGTCTTTAACCGGTCCATTATGCTTTATCAGACCATCTAAAGTTTCAATTGATAGATTTAGTCCCTTAAATTCATAATATCTATTTTCCAAAATCGTTATAATTCTTAATGTTTGTATGTTGTGATCAAATCCACCGAAATCTTTCATACAATAATTTAAAGCCTCCTCACCAGCATGACCGAATGGTGTATGTCCCAAATCGTGCGCTAAACTTAAAGTTTCAGATAAATCTTCATTTAAATTAAAAAATTTAGATAATGTTCTAGCTATTTGAGATACTTCGAGTGAGTGAGTAATTCTTGTTCGAAAATGATCTCCTGACGTATTAACAAAAACTTGCGTTTTATGCTTCAATCTTCTGAAAGCAGTAGAATGAATGATTCTATCCCTGTCTCTCTGAAAATCATTCCTCAAATCTGTTTTTTTTTCATTAAAAAATCTTCCCTTAGACTTAAGAGGAACAGCAAATTTAGATAAATTTACAATTGATTTTTTTTGCATGCTAACTACATAGAATATATACTAAATATATAGCTATTATGGAAAAGAAATTAAGTTTCACTGATCAAGCCTTAAATCAAATAAACTTGATAACAAAAGGTGATGAAAAAAAATTTTTTAGAATCACTGTTCAAGGTGGTGGATGTTCAGGATTTAAATATGATTTTGGTTTTGACACTAAATCAAATGAGGATGATGTAATTTTTGGTAATGCAATTATTGATAAATCCTCTCTTGATATAATATCTGGATCAATTATTGATTTCAAAAAAGAAATGATAGGTGAATCATTTGTGATTGATAATCCTAAAGCTACTGCATCGTGCGGTTGCGGCCTTTCTTTCTCTGTTTAATGAAAATTATTTCTTGGAACGTCAACTCTGTAAGAGCAAGAATAGAAAATATTAAAAATTATATTAAAGACTCGGCTCCTGATGTGCTCATGTTGCAGGAGATTAAAACACAAAACGAAAATTTTCCAAACGATGAATTTAAAAATTTAGGTTACACATCATATGTTTTCGGCCAAAAAAGTTACAATGGTGTTGCTATTATTTCAAAGCATGAATTAGATAATACTAATAATAACTTTATTAAAGATGATCTAAATCAATCACGAATAATTACTGCAGAATTAAAATTAAAAAAGAAGAAGATAGAACTAATAAATATTTATGTTCCTAACGGAAATCCTGTTGATACAGAGAAATACGAATATAAAAAAAATTGGTTAAAAAAATTTATAACTAGTATTAAAAAAAAAATTCAGAAAAATTCGCATATTCTTATTGCTGGCGATTTTAATATTATTCCTGAAGAAATAGATGTACACGATTTTAAAAGATATGAAAACGATGCTTTGGGAAGATTAGAAATAAGAAAAAAATATAGAGAACTTATTAATTTAGGTTTTAAAGATGTGTATCGTTTTAAAAATAAAACTAAACAAGAATATACTTTTTGGGACTACTTTGCAGGTTCCTGGCAAAAAAATTATGGTATGAGAATAGATCATTTTTTACTTTCAAACAGTTTAATTGAAAATGTAAAATCAATTAATATCAACAAGAAACCAAGATCCAAAGAAAAACCATCTGATCACACGCCAATCGAATTAGAAATTATTTAACTCTACCGTATATATCTTGATATCTTACAATATCAGTTTCCTTTAAAATTGATCCTAATTGAGCTTCAATTATTTTTACTGGTTTCTTATATGGATTTTCTATTCTGTGAATAGATTGAACTGGTATAAAAATAGTTTCATTTGTTTTTAAAATAAATTTTTTTTTATTGAGAGTTATTTTTGGAGTTCCTTGAGTTACAACCCAATGTTCAGAACGATGAAAGTGTTTTTGAAGACTTAAAACCCCTTTAGGTTTTACATAAAGTTCTTTAATTAAAAAATTTTTACCATTATATAAATTTGTATAACTGCCCCAAGGTCTGTAAAAAATATTTTTCTTTTTTCGATATTTAGTCTTTAATTTATCATAGACTTTGCAAATTTCTTTCCAACTACCAAGATCAGACCATGATATATTCAATTTTATAGCATTTATATCATTTGATTTTTCTAAAATTGCGTAATCAAATGAAATTGTCTTACATTTTAAAAAGTTATTTTTATTAAGATAATAAATATTATTTTTAAATTTTGCTTTATTCACAGAATTTAAGCAATAATTAAAGTTTCTGTTTTGATACTTCTTGAAGTTATTAATTATTGATTTTTTTGTTAGAAAGAACATTCCTGAATTCCAATAAGCATTTTTTTTAATTATTTTTTTCGCTTTTTCTAAATTTGGTTTCTCAATAAATTTTGTTACCTTGTATTTGCTACTCACCTTTTTTGATAAAAAATAACCAAATTCAGATGACGGGTTAGAGGGTTTAATGCCAAATATAAAGATATTTTTATCTGTCAGGTATTTTTGGTTTTGTTTAATAGATTTATTAAACAGGCTCGTTTTCTCAATTAAATGATCTGATGTTAAAAAAATTAAGGGTTGCTTCTCAGGTATTTCTTTTATTAATGCAGAACTGAGTATAGCAGGAGCAGTATTTCTTTTTGCTGGTTCAAGAATAATTTTATATTTCTTAAAACCTTTTAATCTTAAATGCTTTTTAATTTCAATTATATATTTTTTATTTGTACTTATTATAGGATAATCAAATATCGAATTTTTAATCCTCTCTAGAGTTTTACCGAATAATGTCCATTTTCCAAAATCAATAAACTGCTTTGGTTGATGGTGTTTTTTATCAGACCAAAGTCTAGTACCAGAGCCACCACACAAAATTACTGGACGTATCTTCATTAAATCTTTGAATATTCTTTAACTTCTTTTTTCTTACCTGGATGTGTTGGAGCTCCGAGATAAGCAGGTCCTACTGTTTGAGCGTATTTCCAAATTGTTCCAGATCCAAAACTTGATTTTTTTTCTTTCCACTTTTTTCTTCTGGCTTTTAATTGTGCTTTTGTAAGCCTTACATTAATTGAACCTTTTTTTGCGTCTATATCAATTACATCTCCATTTTTAAGAAGTGCAATCGGACCACCCATTGCAGCTTCTGGGCCAACGTGACCAACGCAGAAACCTCTTGTAGCTCCTGAAAACCTTCCATCAGTTATAAGTGCAACTTTTTCACCCTTGCCTTGTCCGTAAATAGCTCCAGTTGTTGAAAGCATTTCCCTCATTCCTGGTCCACCTTTTGGGCCTTCGTACCTAATTATTATTACATCACCGTCTTTGTATTTTTTTGTTTGTACTGCTTTCATTGCGTCCTCTTCGTTGTCAAAACATCTAGCTTTGCCTGTAAATTGTAATTTTTTTAATCCTGCAATTTTTACGATCGCTCCCTCTGGAGCTAAATTACCTTTTAGTCCAACAACTCCACCATCTGAGGAAAGCGGGTTATTATATTCTCTTAAAACTTTTTGGTTAGTATTAAACTTAATATTAGCCAAATTTTCTTTCATTGTTTTACCAGTTACCGTTATACATTCTCCGTGGATATAACCGCCATCAAATAATGTTTTTAATAACATTGGAACCCCTCCAGCTTCCCACATATCTTTAGCTACGTATTTTCCTCCAGGTTTTAAGTCTGCAAGATAAGGCGTCCTTTTAAAAATTTTTGCTACATCCATTAAGTCAAATTTTATTCCAACTTCATTAGCTAAAGCTGGAAGATGTAACGCTGCATTAGTAGATCCACCTGTAGCTGCAACAATTGTTGCTGCATTTTCCAAAGCCTTTTTGGTTACAATATCTCTAGGTTTAATATTTTTTTCTAGTAGTTTCATAACTGATTGACCGCTGTCAAAAGCATATTTATCTCTTTCTTCGTATGGAGCGGGTGTTCCAGCTGAATAAGGGAGCGCGAGACCAATGGCCTCAGATACACAAGCCATTGTGTTTGCAGTAAATTGTCCACCACAAGCTCCAGCGCTTGGGCAAGCTACTAATTCTAATTCTTTTAATTCTTCAGAAGTCATTTTTCCTGATGAATGTTTTCCTACAGCTTCAAACACATCTACTACAGTTACATCCTTACCTTTAAATTTTCCAGGTAAAATAGATCCACCGTAAATAAAAACACTTGGTACATTTAACCTAAGCATAGACATCATTAATCCTG
This sequence comes from uncultured Pelagibacteraceae bacterium, assembly GCA_902631535.1. Classification (GTDB taxonomy): domain Bacteria; phylum Pseudomonadota; class Alphaproteobacteria; order Pelagibacterales; family Pelagibacteraceae; genus Pelagilacustribacter. The sequence goes on along the minus strand of CACOYX010000001.1, from coordinate 23,102 downwards.
GTAAAGATTTATCACATCCTGCGATACCAACTAAAGCATCATAACAATGTCCTCTTACAGTTAGTTCAGCCGAGTCAGCTATTATTTCTCTAGAAATTAAAGAGGATTTCATTCCTTCGTGACCCATTGCTATTCCATCTGTAACAGTGATCGTGCAAAATTCTCTAGGAGTTCCTCCGCTCTCTTTTACTCCTTTTTTAACAGATTGAGCTTGTCTCATTAAAGCTGTATTACATGGTGCGGCTTCATTCCAAGTGGAAACAACACCAACAAAGGGTTTAGCAACATCTTGCTCAGTTTCTCCCATAGCGTAATAAAATGATCTGTGAGGAGCTCTATCTGGCCCTAATGACGTATGACGACTCGGTAATTTTTTTTTATTAAATTTAGGCATTTTAATTTATACTAGATACAATACTTCTTAATTTACTATCTTCAATAGTTAATTCTTTTAGCAATTTTTTATCATTTTGAACTATCTCTTTTGGTGCATTTTTAACATAAGCTTTATTTTTAAGCTTATTTTCTAGAACATTAATTTGTTCATTTAATTTTTTAACTTTTTGTGAAATTCTAATTTTTTGAGGTGCTAAATCTACATCCTCACTAAAACTTAAAGAAATTTTTTCTTTTAGGGATAAAATTTCAATGGTATTGTGATCTATCTTTTTTAATTTTAAGATATTTCTTATTCTGCCTACATGTTTAGCTAAGATCAAATTATTTTTAACAATTTTGTCTAATTTAGAAGATTTCTCTAAAAAATGGACATCGCAATGTAATTTTGGAGTAATTTTCAATTCAGATTTAGAAGATCGGATGCATGAGATAAATTCAATTAAATTATTTATATTTGAATAATTATTTTTAAACTTTGCAATTGTTTTATATTCCGGCCATTCAGATAAAATTAAATTAGTTTTAAATATCTTTTTGTAATTATTATTTTTCCAGACTGACTCCGTAAAAAAAGGGATAAATGGATGGAGTAATTTAAGTATATTAGCCATCATAAAAGACGCAAATAATCTAGCCTCTTTAACTTCAGAATTATTTTTTGAATTAAATATCGGTTTTAAAAATTCTAAATACCAGTCACAATAAGAATGCCAAACAAACTGATATATATGCTTAGCGGCTTCATCAAATCTAAAAATTTCTAAACTTTTAGATACTAGGTTTTGTGTCAATACAAACTCATTAAAAATCCACTGGTTAATGGGTAATTTAATTGAATTAATATTCATTTTTTTGTCATATCTACACCTGTTTAATTTCAAAAAATTATTTGCACTCCAGATTTTTGTAACAAAGTTTCTGTTACCTATTACTCTTTCTTTTGATAGTTTGACATCTCTGCCTGGTGAGGCCATAGAGGTTAAGGTAAATCTTAAGCTATCTGCTCCATATTCATTTATCAATTCTAATGGATCAATTACGTTACCTTTAGATTTCGACATTTTTTGTCCTTTTTCATCTCTTACAAGAGCATGTACATAAACTTTATTAAATGGAGTTTTATTTTTAAAAAAATTACCCATCATCAGCATTCGGGCTACCCAGAAAAAAATAATATCAAAGCCTGTAACCAAAACAGAAGTAGGATAAAATTTAGACAGTTCTTTAGTTTTAGAAGGCCAACCTAATGTAGCAAACGGCCATAAAGCTGATGAAAACCAAGTATCAAGAACATCAGTTTCTTGATTAAGTTTATTAATTTTTTTATTTTTTTTCTTTGCTAACTTTAAAGCTGCATTCTCATTTTCTGCCACAAAAATATTATTATTCGAATCATACCAGGCTGGAATTCTATGACCCCACCAGATTTGACGGGAGATACACCATGGTTCTATATTTTTCATCCATTGAAAAAAAGTATTAGTCCAAGTTTCTGGATAAAAAGTGGTTTTTTTTTCTTTAACAATTTTAATTGGTTTTTGAGCTAGTTTTTTTGCGTCTACAAACCATTGTTCAGTTAGTAAAGGTTCAATAATTGAGTTTGAGCGGTCACCGTAAGGTACTTTATTTTTTATGTTTTCTATTTTTACTAGGTGGCCATTCTCTTTAAGTTTTTTTATTAATAATTTTCTAGCTTCAAAACGATCTAATCCAATTAATTCTTTAATTCCATTTTTATTTATTGATCCATTTTTCTCTAAGATATTAATTATTTCAAGTTTATTTCTTTTTCCAACATCATAATCGTTAAAATCGTGAGCAGGTGTTATTTTTACTGCTCCAGAACCTTGTTTGGGATCTGCGTAGTTATCAGCGATTATCTTAATGGTTCTATTAACTATTGGTATTAAGACATTTTTTCCAATAAATGATTTATATCTTTCATCTTTAGGATTAACTGCTATTGCAGTATCTCCCATCATCGTTTCTGGCCTTGTTGTTGCGATAGTTATTTTATCTGTTGAGTCAGAAAACTGATAGTCTATATAGTATAAATTAGATTGAACATCTTTTTGTATCACCTCCAAATCAGAGATAGCAGTTTGTAGTTTAGTGTCCCAGTTCACTAATTTCTTATCTTTATAGATAAGCTTATTTCTATAAAGATCTACAAAAACTTTTATAACTGCTTTTGATAAATCTTTGTCCATAGTGAACCTTGTTCTTGACCAATCACATGAACAACCTAATTTTTTTAGTTGATCTAAAATAATACCACCAGATTCATCTTTCCATTCCCAAACACGTTTAATGAATTTGTTTCTGCCAAGTTGTCTTTTGTTAAGATTTTCTTTTTCAAGATTTTTTTCTACGATTGCTTGGGTTGCTATACCAGCGTGATCGGTTCCTGGTTGCCATAATGTCTCAAAACCTTTCATTCTTTTAAAGCGAATAAGTACATCTTGAAGACTATTATTAAGAGCGTGTCCCATGTGAAGTCTCCCAGTAATGTTAGGTGGAGGAATAACAATTGAGAATTTTTTGTTATTATTGCTTTTTTTTGGTTTAAAACATTTATTTTTAATCCAATATTCTGAAATTATTTTTTCTTGTTTTTTATGATTATATTTTTCAAATTTCATTTATTTAATTCTTTCTAATGTATAAATTTTTTTAAAAATCTCATCAGCTAAAACTTTGTTACCAAACCTATTATAATGTACATCTTTGGGAATATAAAATTTTAAAATATTATCAGCTACATTTCCTTTAATAAATTTATCGTATATAACTAAATTATCTATGTCTTTTTCATTAAACTTTAAATCAATATAATTTAAATATTTATTTCTTACTTTATTGTCAAGTAACTCAAAAGGCCATGGATATATTACCACTACTAATTTAATTCCTCTTTCTTTTAAAAATTTTTTTAAGGTATAAAAGTTTTCAAAAGCAAAATTAATTGAATTTTTTCCTTCATTTTCCCATTTTGGATGATAAAAAAAACTTTGTAATCTATGAAAATCACTAGCATATAAAGAATTTATGTGGGCTTTCTTAATATTATAAAATTGTTTATCAAAAACTTTTTGAGATTTTAGATAAAATTTTAAATACCTTAAAATACTTTCAGCTGATCCGCCTATTATTTCTCTCAAAAAAATCCCTGATATTGTTTGCTCTGTAAAAATAGTTATAAATTGTAGTTTTTTTAAATCATCAATTAATTTTTCTTTTTTTCTATTTTTAAATACTTTTTTTTCAGTTGGAAAGTTTTTAGGCTCATTATAAAAACCTGTATTATCAGCTATGTCTGACTTATCATACAAAATAACTACAGATTTTACTTTTAACCACTCATTTGTATTTATTACATCTATTATTTTTTTTTTGTAAATATATGGAGAGTAAGATGAGACTCCTGCATTTAAAAATTCAAAATTTTTAAACTCATTTTTAGTTAATTTCTTATTTAGTATTGCCGTTAATGTATCATTATATGCAAGGCCAACTCCCTCTACAAAACTATCTCCAATAATTATTGAATAATCTTTTTCTTTTTTTAACGTTCTTATTTCTTTATCTCTGAACCCAAGATTATTTGTACTTATTAAATAGTCTATTAAAGAATACTTATGATCATATCTTGCAATAAACTTAGAATTTTCTTTAAATGTATATTTGTACTCACTGTGAGGGACCCTATTTTCAATATCACTTCTAAAAATTTCTATTTTTTTTTTATATAGAATATCAAGTAAAAATAATTGTGAGATTATGAAATCAAAAGTGATTAGGGATAATATAAAAATTGTAATTCTTAACATGATCTATTAACTTTAAGTTTAAAATTATACTATTGATATTTAGCTTTTAATGTTTTTTTTTACGTAATTTAATCCTATTAAAACGATATAGTCATTTTTTTAAGTTTTTTTCTATTAATCAATATAGTAGAAATACCTATATTTTTGATATTTACAAATCTTATTGAGATTTAATTATAATATTAAAATTGGCCACGTGGCGGAATGGTTACGCAGAGGATTGCAAATCCTTTTATCCCAGTTCGATTCTGGGCGTGGCCTCCAAAAAATTAAGTTGTTTTATTTAATTAAAAAAAGTATGTTGCCATTTATTCCTCGGTAGCTCAGTTGGTAGAGCAGTTGACTGTTAATCAATTGGTCGCAGGTTCGAGTCCTGCCCGAGGAGCCACTTATCCGACTTTTTCAATTTTAGTAGTATTATTTAAAATTTGTAAAATTTTATCTTTTTGGATTTTTGACAAAGCTGAAAAGGTTCTACTTAAAAAAGAGTAGTTTAAATCTTCGTTACTCTCATCATTAAAATTTGCATCTTTAAATTCTTTATAATCTTCAAAAAAATAAATAATTGGAACTTTTAAAAATTGAGATAATTGCATCAATCTATTTGAACTTACACCGTTAGTACCTTTTTCGTATTTTTGAATTTGTTGAAACGTTACGTTTATTGCCTGAGCGACTTTTGTTTGAGTAAGACCTAAGGAAAGTCTTCTCATTCTTAACTTTTTACCGAGATGAATATTGAAATTTTCTTCCATTAGAACTCCCTATTTTCTATTATAGAACCTTATTATGATGTTTTTAGCAATACCCAAAAAAAAAAAATTAATCATAAAAAAAACCTTAAAAATATTCATTTTACCTATTGACTAAACTCAAAAAATTTCGACCTAAACTTAAATTAATTAACTTTTTTAAGCCTATATTCCCAATAACCTGTTTTATCGAAAGCAGCCTTTACCCATAAGTATGTGTTTTCCTCATACCAGATATCTGTATTTAATTTTTTGCTATCTGGCAAAGTCTTATCAGTAGATTTAAAATTAAAACGTAATGTTTTATAAATTTTGTCTTCTATTTTTACATCTTCTTTGCCAACAAAAGTTACAGTTTGTTCAATAATTCTTCCAGAAATACCGCTTATCTGAGCTTTTTTTTTTATTATTTCATGGTTCCACCAGGTTCCTACAATATAATTTTTGTCGGCTTTTCCCTTGTAGGAAGATCCATCAATTATTAAAAGATTTTCTTTTTGATCTAATTTGATATTCACGTATCTATCTTTTTTATTTTGCTTTGTTTTTGACGTATAATTCTGGAATATACCATTATTGTAATTTTCCTCACTTTTAGCAAAGTATTTATATAAATTAACACCCATTTTAGTAATTTTAAAACTCACCTCACTTTGAATTGAAAGATTTTTACCATCTCTTTTAAAATCGTACCTATGATATCCAATTGAATTATTATTTCTAAATAACTCGTACTCTAAGTAGTTATATTTTGAATAATGATCTACATGGCTTGTAGACTCAATAATTGGCAACAAAAAGAATGCAATTGAAAGTATAAATTTTTTCATATATTTAATGATATGGACACTAATACAATTTTATCTCAGATTGGAAATACACCATTAGTTAAATTAAAACAAGCCTCAGAATTAACAGGTTGTAATATCTATGGTAAGGCCGAGTATTTTAATCCTGGTGAGTCTGTTAAAGATAGAGCAGCTTTATTCATAGTCCAAGATGCATTAAAAAGAAAACTTGTATCTAAAGGTGGTACAATTGTAGAGGGTACAGCTGGTAATACTGGAATAGGTTTAGGTATAGTGTGCAAAGAATATGGTTTAAAATTAAAAATTGTAATACCAAACACTCAATCAATAGAAAAAAAAGAAACTTTAAAAAAATTAGGAGCTGAATTAATTGAGGTAGACGCAGTTCCATTCAGTAATCCTAAAAATTATATAAAGCAATCGAAAAAAATTGCCAATGATCTTAGTAAAAATAATCCAAATGGTGTATATTGGGCAAATCAATTTGATAATATAGTTAATACAGAATCTCATATTCAAACAACAGCAAAGGAAATTTGGGATCAGACAGCTGGTAAAGTTGATGGCTTTACATGCGCAGTTGGAACAGGTGGAACTTTAGCAGGTATTTCAATAGGACTTAAAGATAAAAATAAAAATATTAAAATTGCTCTTTCAGACCCTATGGGCTCTTCTCTATACTCTTATATTAAGAATGATAAACTTGAAAGCGCAGGTAATTCAATAACAGAAGGTATTGGAACTGGAAGAATAACAAAAAATTTTGAAAAGGCTTTAGTTGATGATGCTTTCCAAACAGATGACGCCGAGGCTTTAAATTTAGTTTATGATTTAATAGAAAAACAAAAAATCGTGTTAGGTGGTTCATCTGGAATAAATATAGCTGGTGCAATTAAACTTGCAAAGAAAATGGGTCCAGGTAAAACTATTGTTACAATTTTATGTGATCATGGAAAAAGGTATGCTAGTAAAATATTCAACAAAAAATTTTTAGAGAGTAAAAATTTACCAATACCTAAATGGTTATAGGATTTGACTTAAGAAAAGTTTCGTACGTTCAGATTTAGGATTTTCAAAAAATTCTTGTGTTTTTGCTCTCTCTACAATTTTACCTTCATCCATAAAAATCATGTAGTCTGCAACTTCCTTAGCAAAACCCATCTCGTGTGTTACAACTATCATAGTCATTCCTCCTTTTGCTAAATCAACCATTACATCTAAAACTTCTTTTATCATTTCTGGATCAAGTGCAGATGTTGGTTCATCGAATAGCATAATTTTAGGTTCCATACACAATGCTCTTGCTATCGCTGCACGTTGTTGTTGGCCACCTGAAAGTTGTCCTGGGAATTTTAAAGCTTGATCATCAATTTGAACCCTTTTTAAATTATTCATTGCGATTTCTTCAGCTTGTTTTTTTGGAAGTTTTTTTACCCATATAGGTGCCAAAGAACAATTGTCTAAGATAGATAAGTGAGGAAATAAATTAAACTGTTGGAATACCATTCCAACTTCAGCTCTTATTTTTTCAATATTTTTTGTACTTTCAGAAAGTTCAGTGCCATCAACAATAATATTTCCTTCTTGATGCTCTTCTAATCTATTAATACATCTAATTAACGTTGATTTACCAGATCCAGAAGGTCCGCATATAACTATTTTTTCTTGTGGAGACACCTCAAGATCTATGTCCTTAAGAACTTGAAATTTATCAAACCATTTGTTTACATTTTTTAATTCGATTATTTTTCCCATTGTTATCTTTCTGTGCTTAGTTTTTTCTCTAAGTTTTGACTGTATCTACTCATTGCATAGCATATTATCCAAAAAACTAAACCTGCAAAAACATAGCCCTCCATTGCCATCCCAAGCCATTTAGGATTAGTTTTTGCTAAACCTATCATACCTGCCAGTTCCATCAACCCTACAACAAAAATTAATGGTGTGTCTTTTACAAGTGCCAAAAGAGTATTTGCTATTCCTGGTATCACTAATTTAAGAGCTTGAGGCAATATAATAAGGGCATTCATTCTCCAATATCCCATTCCTAAAGACTTAGCCGCTTCATATTGACCTTTTGGCAAAGCTTGTAATCCTCCTCTAACAACTTCAGCCATATATGCAGCTTCAAATAATGTAATTGCTATCAAAACTCTAATTAATTTATCAATAAAAGTACCATCAGGTAAAAACATAGGAAACATTACAGCTGACATAAATAAAACGGTAATTAGAGGAACACCTCTCCAAAGTTCTATAAAACCTATAGAAATATATTTTATTGCTGGCAGGGATGATCTTCTTCCTAAAGCTAAAATTACACCAATCGGAAAACAAAAAAGTATTGCGAAAGCAGAAATAATAAAAGTTAATGAAAGTCCTCCCCAAGCTGCACTTTCTACATACTCAAGTCCAAAACTTCCACCCGAAATAAGTTTAATTCCTAAGAATGGAAAAACAAAAACCAAGAATAAAACAAAGTACTTTTTAAGTTTTTCAGATACAAAAAATGAAGCTCCTACAACAGCAAATAGGATTAAAAAAGCTGTATTTATTCTCCATTGTTCCGCGTCAGGATAAAGACCATACATAAACCTATTGAACCAAACTTTTATAAAAACCCAACAAGCTCCATCGCCTGTGCAGTCATCTTTTGAATTACCTACAAAATTAGCCTCTAAAATAAACCAGTCCAACATTGGAGGAATGGATTTTATAATAATAAAAATTGTGAAAAGTGTTAATAAAGCATTAAAATTATTAGAATTTATATTTTTATTTAAAACATCTAAAGAATGAACACCGCTAAATTCAATTCTGATAAGATAAAATCCAATAAAGCCTAATATCAACGGTAGAAAATAGCTTAATTGAGAAGGCAAAAAACCCATTAAATTTAAATTAAAAAAAGCATTAATAAAAACATCTAAAAAACTTAAAGAGACAAGAAATAAACCTATAGGAACATAAGTTTTAATATTATCTTTTGAAGGTTTTGCAATTAAATTCATTATTTTTCCTTGATAGCCATTTTTTTGTTATACCAATTCATAAACATTGAAATTGAGATACTTAAAGTTAAATAAGTAAGCATAGTGATTGAAATTATTTCAATAGCTCTTCCTGTTTGCATTAAGGCAGTTCCAGCAAAAACTAGTACTATATCTGGGTAAGCTATAGCCGCTGCCAAAGAGGAATTTTTCGTTAAGTTTAAATATTGATTTGTAGTTGGTGGAATAATAATTCTTAATGCTTGAGGCATTACTACAAGTTTTAAAATTTGGTTTTTATTCAATCCTATGCTTGCTGCAGCTTCTTTTTGACCTTTGCCTACTCCCAATATTCCAGCTCTGACATTTTCAGCAATGAATGTTGCTGTGTACATCGATAAAGCTAAAGCTAGTGCAATTAATTCTGGAATTATACTTACTCCACCTTCATAAGTATAAACTGTTGATGATAATTGTTTTAAAACTGGATATTCAAAAGTGAGAGAGACTCCTAGAAAAAGAAATGTAATTAAAGGTATCAATATCAATGTCGCTAAAGAGATAGATGTTGCTGGCAGCTGTTTTCCAAATTGTTCTCTTTGTTTAGTTGCGTAAGAATTAATAAAATAAATTGCAATAAACGCAGCTATAACTGATAAAAGAAAAATATTAAAATTAGTCCATATAAATTTTGGTACATACCAGCCTTTAATCGTTAAAAATGATATGTCATTAAAACTTATACCGTTTTCAGGCAAAGGAAGTGCTCGTAAAGCAGCGAAATACCAGAAAAAAATTTGTAAAATCAAAGGTATATTTCTAAAGATTTCTACATACCACTCAGCTACTTTAGCTATTAAATAATTATCTGATAATCTTGATACTCCTACTACTACTCCAATAATTGTTGCAAAAAATATTCCTATTACTGAGACTAAAATTGTATTTAATAAGCCTACTAAAAATGCTCTCCCATACGAGTGCGAACCATCATACTCGATCATTGAAAATGTAATATCAAATGATGCTTCTTGATTTAAAAAACCAAAACCAAATGATATTCCTCTATTGCCCATGTTAATTTGAGCATTAGTAGCAAAATAAATAATTACAGACAGTAAAGCTAAAACAGTTATTGCTTGAGGGATTAAATCTCTTGCTTTTTTGTTTTCAATATTGAATTTTTTAAAAATCATTATTTTGAGAGTAAAAAAAAGGGCCAGATAAATCCAGCCCTTTTTAATTTTATTAGCAATTATCTTGCTGGTGGTACGTAAAGAATTCCACCTTTAGTCCATAATTGATTAGGACCTCTATTAGGTAAAATTCCAGTATCAGCTATGTGTTTTTTATAGCTTTCACCGTAGTTACCAACTTGCTCGATAATTCTTAAGCTCCACTCGTTATCTAAACCGAATGCTGCACCTAATTCTCCTTCAGATCCTACTAATCTTTTGATTGCAGGGTTTTCAGAGTCTTTTAGGCTTGAAGCGTTTGATGAATTAACACCATATTCTTCAGCTTCGATCATAGTATTTAGAGACCATCTTACAATATCTTCCCATACTGCATCCCCTTGTCTTACAACAGGACCTAATGGTTCTTTGGAGATCGTTTCAGGTAATACTTTGTGTTCGTCTGGATTTGACATTTTAGTTCTTTGTGCCGCTAAACCAGATTTATCTGTAGTGTAAGTATCACATCTTCCAGCATCATAAGCTTGTACCACTTCATCCGCTTTTTCAAAAGCGATTGGTTCGTAGCTTATGTTTTTAGAATTAAAGAAGTCTCTCATGTTAAGCTCAGTAGTCGTACCTGTGTTTGTACAAGCAGAAATACCGTTTTTGAAATCATTCACAGAATTAATTCCAGAATTTTTTCTCACCATGAAACCTTGACCATCATAAAAGTTTACACCAACAAAAGTTAAACCAATGTCAGCATCCCTTGATAATGTCCAAGTAGTGTTACGTGCAAGAACATCGATTTCACCTGATGTTAAAGCCGTAAATCTTTCTTTAGCACTTAACGGAGTATATTTAACCTTGTCTGCATCACCTAATACGGCAGCAGCTACAGCTCTACATACATCTACGTCAATACCTGACCAATTTCCTGATGCATCAGCATTAGAGAAACCAGGTAGTCCTTGTGAAACACCACATTTCACAAAACCAGCTTTCTTAGTATTGTCTAAAGTTTTAGATTTTTTTGAACCAGCTCCACCTCCGCCTTGGCCGCAAGCGACTAAAAGCAAAGATGCAAATCCAACGAAAATCCAAGTTTTGATTGATTTGATCATATTATTATAATCCTCTTTAGTTATTATTATTGTTAACAATATTTTTGAAACGATGTTTCAAAACGAATGAATTATTATCTTTTTTGGTTCGAATTACAATTTTAAGCAGGTACTAAATATAGAGCAATTCATTAATCACTTCCAATATATATGATAATACTACTTAGAATTAGGGACTCTTCGTCATCTCAAACAATCTACTTACTGTTCTTTTGAAAATCTCTGAGTGTTTATTCGAAGTGCTTAAATTATCCAGATTTTTTTCAATAGATAAAGTTAGTCTAATTTTTTTTTCATAAAATATATCAATTAAAGTGATAAATCTTAGTTGTTGGTTAGAATTTAAATCGTCAAATAATGGAATATTTTCAATGAATATATGTTTACAAATATTAGATATATTAATGTAATCCTCAGCTCCTAAATTTTTATCACATAGATCTTTAAATTCAAATCTTGCTATACCATAAAAAAAATTTTCAATTATAAAATCTCTTCCTTTAGTTTTTACTATTTTTCTTTCTTTAGTTTTGTTTTTAGTTAATTCGTGAAATCTTATGTTAATTTTAAAAGAAGTTTTTTCATTAAGAGGGAAAAATATTTCTTGAATATTTTTATAATTTTTTGTTCTGTAATCGTCTTTTATTATTAGCTCTTCTTGTATAGAAAATTTTTTTATAATTGAAATAAAAGGTAAAAATTGATCTCTTTGTAATCCATCTTTATAAAGGTCATTTAGCTTAATATTTGTGGTAATCATTATTTTAATTTTTTCTTCAAAAATAACTTTAAATAATTTTCCTAATATCATTGCGTCAACGATATTGGTTACTTGAAATTCATCTAAATAGATTAAATCAAATTTTTTCTTAAGATTTTTTACGAAAGCAGTTAATGAGTTATTATCCTTTTTTTTGTGTCTAAAATCATGAAAATTTATCATAAACTCATTGAAATGTTGCCTATGTTTTCTAATTTCTAACCTGTCATATGCGAAATCAAGTAACATTGTTTTACCTACGCCAACTTTTCCATAAAGGTAAAAACAAAGTTTTTCTTTTTTTTTAAAAAATCTACTTAAAAAAGATCTTTTATTATTAAAAAATCTCTCTATTAAATTTATAATTTCTATTTGATTAATATTAACTTCAAGTTTATTTTGTTTACAAAATTCTTTAAATGAATCTTGTAAATTTTTTCTTTGCATCTAGTTTAAGTTATCTAAAACTGCTTTTGCGCACTGGACTGTACTACTTGAACCTTGTAAGTCTTTCGTTCTATTTTCTTTAATAGCCAAAGTTTTTTCAATTGAATTTAATATAGATTTTGCAGCTTCTTTCTCTCCCAAATGATCAAACATCAATGCACCTGACCATATTTGACCGATTGGATTAGCTATTCCTTTTCCAGCTATATCTGGTGCTGAGCCGTGAACAGGCTCAAATAAAGATGGATATTTATTTTCAGGATTTATATTCCCCGATGGAGCAATACCTATGGTGCCGGTGCAGGCAGGACCTAAATCAGATAAAATATCTCCAAATAAATTTGAGGCAACAACTACATCAAACCATTCAGGATTAAGAACAAATCTAGCAACTAAAATGTCTATATGAAATTGGTCGGTTTTAATTTCTGGATATTTTTTTTTCATTTTATTAAATCGTTCATCCCAAAATGGCATAGTAATTGAAATTCCATTTGATTTTGTAGCATTAGTTAACTTTTTTCTTTTCCTTTTCTTGGCTATTTCAAACGCAAATTTTTGTACTCTATCTATTCCATGTGACGACATTATAGTTTCTTGAATAGCTATCTCACGATCAGTATTTTTAAACATCCTCCCACCTACAGATGAATACTCTCCCTCTGAATTTTCTCTAACTATAATAATGTCAATATCTCCAGGTTTTTTATTAACTAATGGTGAATTAATACCTGGAAAAAGTTTTATAGGTCTAACGTTAACGTACTGATCAAATTCCCTCCTAAATTTTAATAAAGATCCCCATAAGCTGATATGATCAGGAACTTTAACTGGATCTCCTACTGCTCCAAAAAAAATTGCATCATGAGATCCAATTTTTTCTTTCCAATCTTCAGGAAGCATTTTTCCGTGCTTTTGATAGTATTCACAAGAAGCAAATTCAAATTCATCAAATTGAATTTTAAATTGATGTTTTTTAGCAGTTTCTTTTAATATCTTTAAACTTTCAGGTAGAACTTCCTTACCAATCCCGTCTCCTGCGATAGATGCTATTTTATAACTTTTCATATTTCGAGTTGGCGCGCCCTGAAGGATTCGAACCTACGACCCTCGGTTTAGAAAACCGATGCTCTATCCAGCTGAGCTAAGGGCGCCAAATAATATTATATTTACTTAAAAACATACTAAGTGGTCAATATAAATCGGAGATTGAACACCAAATTTTTCATTCTCCTCATGCTGATGGATGTGATGAGAGTGTACAGAAACAGGTAAATGTACACCCGTTTTAGTTTTTAAAGTATATATAAAATTTGTTCCTCTAAATTTTCTATCCACTACCTCTAATTTTAATTTGCTTTGATCATCATGAATTAAATCTTCAGGTTGTAAGAGCAATCTAGCTTTAGATCCTGTGGGAAGCTTATTTGATAATTTACCCCTAATTTCACCTAGTTCTGCATGTTTCAACTTATGTACTGCACACTCGCTATCAATTATTTCAACATCTATGAAAACTCCTTTGTTTAGAAAATTCGCTACTTCAATTGAGTTTGGTTCATGGTGAACATTATACGGAACATCATATTGTTTTAACTGTTGATCTAAAATTATTCCGCACTTATCTGCCATTGAGAAAGCTTCGTACGAATCATGGGTAACAATAATTGTTGTTAAATTTATTCTTTTTAATAGTTTTTTTACCGATACTTGGATCTCATCCTTCAAATTTTGATCGATATTAGAAAAAGGTTCGTCTAATAGAAGTAAGTCCGGTTTTGAAAGAAGAGATCTAGCTAAAGATACTCTTTGTGCTTCACCAGCGCTTATTTGATGTGGAAATTTTTCTAAAATCGGCTCTATATGTAATATCTCTATAATTTCTGAGGCATTTAAAAAAGAACCATTTCCATTTACTCTTTTTTTTCCAAAATTAATATTATCAATTACATTAAAATTGGGAAATAAAGAGTTATCCTGAAATGACAAAGCTATATTTCTATCCTCTGGCTCGATATTTATGTTAGCTGAAGATAAAATTTTCCCTTTTAAAATAATCATTCCTTTTGAAATTTTTTGCAATCCAGCAATAGTTCTTAATATGGTTGTTTTTCCAATACCAGAAGGACCTAATAATGAAATTATATCACCCTGGTCTTTAATTATTAGATTGACATTATTTACTTTATTTTTTTCACTGGCGGTAAAATTACCGTTTTGAATTTCAAAAAAATTCTCAAACATTTTTTAATTATATTAGTTTTTATTAGAAAGTATATATTTAGATGATAGTAGTATTAATATTGTTGACCAAAATATAAGAAAAAGAGATGGTAAGGCTGCAGCTTCAAGTAAATCTTGTGAAGCATAAATATATACTTGTGTGGCAAATGTTTCGAAATTAAAAGGCCTCAATATTAAAGTAATCGGTAATTCTTTTATTACCTCTAATGCTATAAGAAGCATTATTAAAATAATATTTATTTTTAAGTAAGGGACATGAATTTTTAAAAAAGTTTTAACTTTTGAGTATCCCAGAAGATAAGCACTTTCATCAATTGAATTATTAATTTTTTCATAGCTAGATTTAATTCCATTAAAAGACAGTGAGAAAAATCTTATAAAATAAGCTAAAATTAATCCTAAAATAGAACCAATAAAAATACCTTTAGAGCTTTCAAATCCAAAATTTTCAGAGAGAAAATCGCTTGCATTAGAAAAAAAAGTTATAAAAGCTACTGCAAGAATTACTCCTGGTATTGCATATCCGGAAATTGAAAAGTTTGTTAGATACGTTAAAATTTTACTTTTTGAGATACGGCTTCCATAATTAATAAAAAGAGAAATGATAACTATAGATATACTTGCCAGCAATACTAAGAGTAAAGTATTTATGTTAATTTTTATAATATTTATATCCTGAAAATATTTAGGAAATTTAATTGTCCAATAAATCATTTGAGATACTGGAAATACAAAGCTTACAAATAATATTAATGTACAGACAATAAATGGTAAAAAGGCTTTTTTTCCACTTAATTTTATTTTAGTAATAGGTTTAAACCCTCTGCCAGGTTGATGGTATCTAGCCTCTTTTCTCGAGTAAATTTCTAAAGATAATAAAAAAAGTATAAATAGTAACAATATAAAAGATATTTGATTTGCTGTATTTAAATCATCAAAAGATAACCAAGAATTGTAAATTCCTGTAGTTAAAGTGTTTACGCTAAAAAAAGATACTGTACCAAAATCTGATAAACACTCCATCGAAACAAGCGCAAGTCCAGCGAATATTGCTGGTCTTGCTGAAGGTAAAATTATTTTAAAAAAAGACTCTTTTGATGAAAGCCCTAAATTTTTTCCAACCTCAATATAATTATTAGACTGATAATGAAACGAGGCCCGTGTTAAAACATATACATACGGAAAAAGTGAGAAAGAAATTGCTAAAATTGCTCCAATAATTCCGTCAATTTTAGGTATAATTAGGTTGTAATTATCTTCTCCAAATAAATAAGTTAATATTGAAAAAGCTGTTCCATAATTTTCGAAAAAAGCAATTATTGAAAATGCGTAAATATACCCTGGTACTGCAAAAGCTAAAATTAATGACCAGCTAAAAAAATTGGAAAAAGGAAATTTATAAAACGACACAAAGTAAGCTGACAATACACCTAAAAGAAAAGTAATTAATACGACAAAAAATAATATGATTAATGAGTTATAAATATATTCAAAAAGAAAAGTGTCTTTTAGTAAAGTATAATAATCACTAGTATCGCTAAAAAAGCTTAAAAAAACTGTAATTATAGGAAAAGCTACTATTGACGCTATTAATAATGAACTAAAGAACCATATATTGTATTTAGTCATTTTGATATTTAGATTTTAAAATATCTAAAAATTTAACACTCCATTCTTGAGTTCCTTCAGTATCACCATCACATTCTAAATTTTCAATCACCTTTTTACTATCAAGTTCGTCTAATTTCTTTGAGATTGCTTTACCTGCTCCGCAAAATATTTCGTGGGATCTATCCCCTAATGCAATTAAGCCGTATTTTAATTTGCTAATTTTGATTTTTGAAGTCTCTAGATCTTTCCAGAATTCCACGCCCATCTCGGGAACTTCTCCCTTACCGTATGTTGAAGTCACTATTGCAACATTTTTTAATTTTCTAAATTGATCAATTGTATAATTATTCATTTCATCTATATTTACGATAAATCCTTGATTTTTTGCTAATGAACTAAGGTTTAGCGCGACTTCCTCTGCGTTTCCAGTTTGTGTAGCGTATAGTATATCTAATTTCATTTGAATTTATAATTCCCTGGTTAAAGCGGCTGGAGTGTAGAATTCAGCTAGCATTTAAACCAGGGAAATTGACGTCAAACTTTCAATCTTTTTTAAACATTGAAGACACAATCATTTTAACTTCTTCAATTTTAATTTCTGAAACTTTTCTATTTGAAATTTTTTGTTCCATTTTTTTTGCCTCAGCCATACAAGGCGAACAACCTATTTTTAACTTATTTAAGTTAATTTCTTTTTTTGTTATTCGCCTCATAAATTAACAACTACTTCCAGCCTGCTGCTGTCATTACTTCTAAAGCATCTGCTTGTCTTTTTCCGTAATTAACAACTTTTGTTTTTAGATCTTGTTTAAAATCTAATCCCATATTTACAACAAGTGGATGTGGAGACACACCTTTTATCATTGGATACTCAAAAGTATTATTTACAATATGATTTTGAGCTTCCTCACTTAATAAGAACTCAACTAATTTTATCGCATTAGCTTTATTCGGTGCTCCTTTTACTAGTCCTGCACCACTAATGTTCATATGAGTTCCTCTTCCATCTTGATTTGGAAAAAAAGGTTTTACTTTTTTGGCAGCTGCTTGCTGTTCTGGGCCTTTTTTTCCAGACAACATAAGAGCTAGATAATAAGTATTGGCTACTGCTATGTCTGCTTCTCCTGCGGCAACAGCTAGTATTTGAGCTCTATCATTTCCTTTAGGCGACCTTGCCATATTAGAAACCATACCTTTAGACCAATCAGCTACTTTTCCTTTTCCATTATTTTTAATTAATGAAGCTACTAGTGATTGATTGTAGATATTATTTGAGGCTCTTATTACTAGTCTACCTTTCCATTTAGGATCAGCTAAACTTTCATAAGTTAAACCAGATAATTCTGAACCACTTACTCTTTCTGGAGCAAAGTAGACAATCCTAGCTCTCTTCGCAATACCAGTCCATTTTGATGTTCTAAAATTGCTTGGAACAGCATTTTTGATAGTTGAACTTGTTAGTCCACCCTGAAGGTTTGCTTCGAAAGCACCTAATCTTCCAGCATCTGCAGTAATGTAAAGATCTGCTTTACTGTCTGCTCCCTCTTCAATTATCCTTTTTTCTAAAGCACCTGACTTACCAGACACAACGTTTACTTTAATTCCTGTTTTTGCAGTGAACTTTTCATAAAGTTGAACATCTGAGTCATAATGCCTGGCGCTAAATATATTAACCTCATTCGCGAACAAGCTGCTTGCGAATGCAACTAAAAATAAATAGCTAATTATTATTGACTTTTTCATTATTTCCCTCGTTTGTTGATAATGATTATCAGTTACAATAATTTGCGAATGATTATCATTTGCAATAATGTCGCACCAGGTCAAATGCTGAGTATGCGCAACTAAAAGTTGCCTGTATATTGAAAATAGAGTTTAATAAGTAGTGCATCAAATAAATCCAAAAAAATTTAAAGTAATAAAAAATAAGACTATACCTAACCCTTTGCGACCAAAATTTAGGCAAAAAGCACAATCAAACATCTATTTCTTATCTCAAAGAAAAGTAAGTAGTGAAAAAAAAATTAAACTAATTAAAAATATTAGACTAATTACTATACTCTCGTTTATTTTAGTGGGTGGTTACTTTTTGACTAATTAATTCTACTTTCAACAGACCCTATATTTTTAATCACTCCTTTGTAGAATCCTTTTCCTAGAATAGGTACAACGCCAACAGTGGAGCCTGTGAAAACATAAAAATCTTTATTTAATTTAATTTTATCTTTTTGTAATTTAGATAGTACAAATCTTAAAGAATTTATTGGGTCAACATAAACAGTATTTGTATTACCATATACCGATTGATTAATTTTTTTATTGTAAATATTAGTTTTAAGATTCTTTACATTTTGATTTTTAAATTTTTTTTTAGGACCAATAACAAATTTTACGTTAGCACCAAAATCAGAACACAAATCGCCAAGACTTTTTATACCTTTCTTCTTTTGTCTGTAGCCAACAACCTCAATACAAGGAGCGATGTGGGTTATAAATTTTTTTATATTTTTTTTAGTGGCTTTTTGTTTTAAATCGAAGAAATTTTTTTTTATCAAATAGCAAACTTCTAATTCGATACCCATAGTAAATTTATTTATTTTTACAGTTTTTTTATTTTTTAATACATTGTGTTTATATACAGTTGCATAAAACGGTTCTTTTTCTTTTAATTTTTTTAGAACAGGAATACCTGTGCCTGCTGCTTTAAATCCACTAACAGGTTTTTTAATTTTACTTTCACAAAGTTTTCTAAACTTTTCTGCATTTTTCATATTTTTTACATATAGGGAGGGTAAAGGTGCTATTAACTTATTTTTAATAAAAGCCTTAACAAGCTTATTTGCTAATAAATTCATATTTTTATTTACCATATAAAATGTTATAACATATTAATTAATAAATGGAAAAAAAAGCCAAGATTATCGCAACTTTGGGCCCTTCGATTTACAGCGAAAATAAATTGAGAAAAATCGTAGATTTAGGTGTAGACGCTTTTAGAGTAAATTTTAGTCATAATACAAAAGGTATTAGTAAAATAATTGCTAGAATAAGAAAAATCGAAAAAAATAAAAGAAAACATATCCCTATCATCGCAGATTTACAGGGTGTTAAGTTGAGAATTGGAGAATTAAAAAGTAAAAATATTAAAATTAAATTCAATCAAAAGTATATTTTTGATAATAAAAATAATAAAGGAGATAATAAAAGAGTAAAATTTCCTTTTCCATCAATTCTAAAAAAAATTAAAAAAGGTAACAAGATTCTTATAGATGATGGAAAATATATTTTTATTGTATTAGGAAACAAAAATAATCAAATAATAACAAAATGTAAGAGTCAAAACTGCCTACTAAATAGTAATAAAAGTGTTCATATTCCAAAAATTGAGGTTCCTTTTAACAGGTTAACGCCTAAAGATCGCAAAGACATTAAAGAAGCAACCAGATTAGGATTTAATTGGATAGCTTTATCATACCTACAAAATGAAAAAATTATATTAGAAACAAGAAGAATTTTAAAAAAAGACGTTGGAATTATAGCTAAAATTGAGAATAAATTAGCTTTAAGAAATATAACCAAAATTATTAAGGCCGCTGACACGATAATGATAGCTAGGGGTGATCTAGCAATTGAAATTGGTCATAGCGAGGTTCCAAAAGTACAATTAAGCTTAATAAAAAAATGTTCTCAATTTTCAAAATCCGTAATCGTGGCTACTCAAATGCTTGAAAGTATGATTGAAAATAATACTGCTACACGTGCAGAGATTAATGATATTGCAACTGCAATTTTTCAAGGAGCTGACACTGTAATGTTATCTGCTGAAGCTGCAGTTGGCAAATTTCCAGCACAAGCAGTTTCTACAATGAGTAAAACCATTCTTTCAACTGAAAAATACAAAAAGGAACACATCGAAGATTTTAAAAATTCTATAATTACAAATAAGGACCCTGTGAAATCTATACTTCTTTCTGTTAAAGACATTGCTTATAATCCAAATGTGAAAGCTATAATCGTATTCTCTAACTCTGGCAAGTCGGCAAAACTAGTTTCGGCAATGCGCCCTGCAGCTAAAATAGTTACAATTTCACCAAATATTAATGTAAGTAGACAAGTATCATTACTTTGGGGTGTTCAATCTATTAATAGTAGGGATGCAAATGGATGGAAAGATATGATGTCAATTTCAAAAGAAATTATTAGAAAGCTAAAATTTATAAAAAAAAATGATTTCGTAGTAATAACAGCAGGATTGCCTTTTGGAAAGGCTGGGATGACAAATATGATCAGGCTCTATAAAGTGGGTTCCTGATGGAAAATATTTATAGTATTGAAGAGATCCTATCCGCAGTTGAAGATCTTCAAAAAATAAAAAAAGAAAAAAAAGATAAAGGTTTTAAAGTTTCACCTAAGCTTGACAGATCAAATATTCCAAAAGATACTTTGAAACTAATTGAGGAAGCTGAAAAAAATAAAAGCTAAATTAAATTAGCAATCTGAATAGTTGTATCACACATTCTGTTTGAGAATCCCCACTCATTATCATACCAGGAAAGTACTCTGCTAAATTTTCCTTTTATAACTTGAGTTTGGGTTAAATCAAAAATTGAACTATGCGAATTATGATTAAAATCTTTAGAAACTAATGGAGCTGAATTTATTGCTAAAATACCTTTAAGAGAGCCGTTGGCAGCTTTACTCATCGCGTCATTAATACTTTCAGCTGTTACTTCCTTATTCGGTACAAAAGTTAGATCAATTAAAGATACGTTAGGCGTAGGTACTCTTATAGCAGTGCCATCTAATTTACCCTTTAAACTCGGTAAAACAAGACTCATTGCTTTTGCTGCACCTGTAGATGTCGGTATCATTGAATCACCTGAAGCTCTTGCTCTTCTAAGGTCCTTATGAAGTGTATCTAATAATTTTTGATCACCGGTATAACTATGAATTGTGGTCATGTAGCCATACTCAATTCCAAAAGTGTTTTCTAAAACCATTGCTACCGGAGCAAGACAATTGGTTGTACATGATCCGTTTGAAATTATATTGTGATCTTTTTTAAGTTCTTTACTATTGACTCCTTGAACAACTGTAAAATCAACTTCTTTGGCAGGCGCAGAAATAATTACTTTTTTAGCACCAGCTTCGATATGTTTTCCTGCAGAGGTTTTGTCTAAAAAGAAACCTGTGCATTCTAAAACAACATCTGCACCAATTTTACCCCATGGTAATTTAGCAGGATCTTTTTCTGCAAAAACTTTAATGTTTTGATCACCAATCTGAAATCCTTCGGGTGAAGTTTTTACTTGTTGAGACAATGTTCCATGAGTGCTATCAAATTTTATTAAATGTGCATTAGCTTCAATTGAACCAAGATCGTTTATACCGACAACTCGAATTTTACCCTCATAATTTTCTAAAATAGCCCTTAAAATTAACCTACCTATTCTTCCAAAGCCGTTTATACCAACTTTAATCATAATTTATTTCATCCTCTTTTTTTATAAAAATTTTTTTTTATTTTTTGAGTAACAAATTTGTTTAGTTTATAATATTTGTGCGATTAATAATTATGTTTCTCATAGCATAAATAAAAAAAATTTGCATTATTTTTTTATTATAATTTTGAAATTTAATTATTTTGCGCTCTTAATTTCAAAACTCAATTTATCTATTAAATTTCTCAATAATAGTGCATCTTCATCTTTCAAAATTTTATCTTTTTTTAATGAATCTTTAATTTCATTTCTTAATTTATCTTTAAAATCGCCAACTGCTTTTTTATCTAAGGATGAATATATTTTATTCTGAAATTTATAAATTGTATAACCAATGGTAGAATGATATAAAAAAAATATAAAGATAAAAAATATTATCATTTTATAAACAAATTCTCTCATTTTATTACTTTCTTTTATAAATAGAATAAACTAGAACATCATTTAATCTAAAATCTTGAATTTTGTCGAATTTTTTAGGTATTTTATAATTTTTATTATATTTTTCATCAGATTTAAAAACATAATTGGTATAAATATAGTCTGCTTGTTCAAATTCTTGACCTACAAATATTAATTTATCTTGTTCATGTTTTTCTAGCATATCTTTGCCATTATACAAAGGTGTCCATGATGCATTTGCAACGAAAATTCTTTCTTTATTTGGGTCTTCATTTTTAATTATAAATTTTAAGGCATCTGCACGACTTAAATTAGGTGTGTCAACTTGAAATTTTTTTATCATACTAGAGTTCAGAAAGTCATTAAAATATAAACTTTGGTAAGGGTGGAACCTATAATTTACATGAATCAAATTAATAGCAATCAAAAAAGATACTAAATAAATAATTTTTAGATTTACGTTTCTAAAAAAATTTTTGTATACGTAATTTAAACCTATAGTGGCTAGATATATTATGAATATATGCAAAAAATAAAAATGACGCCACCCACTTAGCATTGCTACATTCAATAAGATTGCGTACGACAAAAAACTGAAAAAACTTATAAAAATAAACAAATCTTTTTTTTCATTTAACGAACTCCATAAATCACCTTTTTTGTTATTTTTTTTAACAAAATCAATTGAGAAAATCCTTTTAATAATTGTCTTAGTTACTTCGTAGAAACCTAAGAAAAAAAGTATTAATATTATAGGTGGTGTTGAAATTATTATCCAGGTAGGTAGATATGATCTTGGAAGATATTTAATCGTGTAATAATTACCATTAAAAAGAAGCTCAATATCCATCCAATAAAAAAAATTCTGAAACCATTTTTTTAATTCAAAAATATTTAGTTCCCATAAATAAGGATAGTGTAGAAGTAAAAAAAAGTAAAAAAGAATTAATACTTTAATTGAATTATATAAAAAAATTTTAAAGGTAAAATTTTGAATTAAATATTCTAAAAAATAAAATATTATCAGCATCAAAGGTAAATATATTCCCATAATT